>DASUVG010000198.1:0-10186 GCA_036379135.1 Longimicrobium sp. | reverse complement strand
GCACGTCCTCTTCATCGGTCTTGACCGAGGTGTTGCCGCCGCCGCGCCTCATCATCCAGCCGATAGCGAGGCTCGGCGGTAAAGATGGGCTCCGTCCGCCGCGCGTCCACGTGCGCCTTCGCCAGCGCGACCAGCTCCAGGTGGCGCGCGTACGCCTCCTCCGGCGTGGCGCCCCAGGTGACGGCGCCGTGGTTGAGGAGGATGAGGCCCAGCGCGTCCGGGTTCGCCCGCACCGCCTGGCCGACCTCCTTGGACAGCAGAAAGCCGGGGCGGCGGTAGGGGATGCGCAGCACGCGCTCGCCGAACGCGTCCAGGCAGGCGCGCTCCGGATCGGGCGTGTTCACCAGCGCCAGCACCGCGTCCGCGTGCGAGTGAAAGACGCTGGCGGCGGGGATGAAGGCGTGCAGCAGCGTCTCGATGGAAGGCCGCGGCGAGGTGGGCTCCGTCAGGCAGCGGGCCAGGTAGGCGACCATCTCCTCGTCCGTCATGTCGCCGCGGCCGATCAGGGGCAGCACGTCGTCCAGCCGCACCCCCGCGAAGTCCGCGCGGCGGATGGTGGCCAGGTCCGACCCGCTCCCCTTGACCCGCAGCACGCGCAGCGGCCGGCCCAGCACGTCCTCTTCATCGGTCTTGACCGAGGTGTTGCCGCCGCCGCGCAGCACGAGGGACGTGTCCGCCCCAACCTTTCGCGACCAGTGGACGCAGGCGTCCAGCGCGTCTCCGGCGGCGATGGGGGCGTCGAGGGGGATGGAGGCCGCGGGGGTGGCGGAAGTCATCAGGCCGTTCGGGTCGATGGATCAGACGGCCGCGGGGCGGGGCTCCGCGGCGGGAAACACGGACGCCGGCAGCGCGCCGGCGGGGTAGACGCCGGCCTCGGTGACGTACGCCGTCACCAGCCGCGCGGGGGTCACGTCGAAGGCGGGGTTGCGCGCGGTGCAGCCGGGCGAGGTCACGCGGATGCGGCGCATGGTCCCCTCGTCGTCCGGGCCGGTCTGGTAGTGCACCTCGTCCTGCGAGCGCTCCTCGATGGTCACCGCGCGCCCATCCGGCACCGACGCGTCGAAGGTGGAGGGCGGCGCGGCGACGTAGAAGGGGACGCCGAACTCGCGCGCGCACACGGCCTTGGCCAGCGTCCCCACCTTGTTCACCACGTCGCCGTTGGCGGCGATGCGGTCCGCGCCCACGATCACCAGGTCCACCTCGCCGCGGCTCATCAGGAACGCGGCGGCGTTGTCGGCGATGACGGCGTGCGGGATCCCCTCGCTCCCCAGCTCCCACGCGGTCAGGCGGGCGCCCTGCGCGCGGGGGCGCGTCTCGTCCACCCACACGTGCACGCCGCGCCCGGCCGCCGCGGCCGCGTAGACGGGCGCCAGCGCGGTGCCGTAGTCCACCGTGGCCAGCCACCCCGCGTTGCAGTGGGTGAGCACGCGCGCCCCCTCCGGCACCAGCGCCGCCCCGTGCCGGCCGATGCGCCGGCACCCTTGCACGCTCTCGTCCGCCAGCGCCTGCGCGGCCAGGCGCGCGGCGCGGACGGCGTCCGCGGGGTGCGCGGCGGCCTCGGCGGCGGCCCAGACGTGCGCGGTGCCGTGGAACAGGTCGCGCGCGGTGGGGCGCGTTGCCTCGATGAGCGCCCGCGCGGCCCGCGCGTACGGCCAGGGGTCGCGCGCGTCCGCCTCGCCGAACGCCTGCGCCAGCGCGTACGCCGCCGCCGCGCCGATGGCGGGCGCGCCGCGCACCGTCATGTCGCGGATGGCCTCCGCCGTGGCCCGGTGGTCCGCGCATTCGACCAGGTCGAAGGCGAACGGCAGCCGGTTCTGGTCGATCAGGTGCACCGTGCCGCCGTCCATCCAGACGGTGCGGTACGGCGTGCCGTTGACGCGCATGGGGAGCGGTGCGGAATGGGAAAAAACCGTCGCGCCGGGTGCGGCGCGGAGCCGACGGAACGCTACCAGCGCCGGTGGGGAAGGCGCAAGTGACTCCGCGGGTGGCGCGTCGGGCTGGATCGTGCGCGCGATCACGCCTTCGCGGCTCCAGACGCTGAGGCGCTTTGCCTGCCGGCCGAACGCGACGAGCGAGTCGCCGCGAACGGGCGAAGCCAGCGGATCGACTGGAACTCCCCCGGGCGCGGCCCCTTGCGGCCCGCGACGTTCTGCAGCGCGCCGCGATCGTCCGAAGAAACGAATCGCCCCGTGGCGGAGTTTCCGATGACGGGCGACCCGTCCGGCCCGATCACGCGTCCCGTAAACGCGGTCCAGCTCATGGCTACGAGGGACCCGGAAAATCGGAACGGGGGAAGGGGGTGCCGCACACCTCTGCCAGAGATCGTCCACTACCCCTTGCGGACACAAATAGGCAATGATAGCTTACCGGAACAGATGACGGCGATCGTATCCTGTTCCATCGCCGTGGCTTTACCGTCGTTCCACTCCCCCGTGGACCGCGGGTTCCGCTCACCCCGTTTCCGGAGACGTACGATGCAGTTCAGAAGCAGAAGGCAGGTGCTCTTTCCCGCGATCGCTATCTTGGCGCCGTTGTTTGCGGCGTGCGATTCCACCGTCGCGCCCGATCTGACGGACGTCCAGGCGTACACGTGCAAGATCGACGCGAACACCGGGGAGTGCGCCGGCACGCCCACGCTGGGCGCCGACCGCCTGGTCTTCGGCAGCCCGGAGGAGCTTGAGGTGTACCTTAAGCCGCTGCAGGACGCGCCCAGGGAGGAGCTGGAGGCGGCGGAGGCGCGCAACGGGTTCCAGTCGCTGCGCGCCTACCTGGATTCCAACGAGGACACGGAAGAGGCGGCGAAGGCCAGTGACGGCAGCGAGGAGCCCACGGGCAACGAGGCCCGGGCGCTGGAGCAGGACGGCGTGACCCGCGAGGACTTTCCGGTAAGCGACGCCTTTCTTTCGGTGCTGAACGCCCGCGGCGAGGTGGCGGTGGGCGGGAGCGTGTTCAAGGTGACCCGCGACCACGTGTACGAGGTCTCGCCCGACTACGCCGTGACGCTGGACGAGAAGGTCCCCACGCTGAGCTCCGCTCCTCCGGCGGATGGCGACCCGCGCATCACCGTCCACAAGGTGGAGTCCACGCTGCGCGACGATGCCCACGAGGTGGCCGCGAGCCAGGGCGCCGGCCCGGTGTTCAACCACCAGCCGGGCGTGGGCGGCGACTGCTACGTATACGGCGGCAGCAGCTACCGGATGCACGGCAAGTCGTACATCAGCAACTTCTTCTTCTACGCCGAGGCCGGCGTGAGCACGGAGTGGGAGCGCAAGAAGTCGTTCCTGTGGTGGAGCTACTGGTCCAACACGTGGCAGAGCGGCACGCTGTCGCACTCCTTCACCAGCAGCGTGGTCTTCGGGATGTGGAACGGTCCGTGGTTCCCCATCGGCCCCGCGAGCGGCTCCCAGAGCCAGACGGGGACGTCCAAGATTCACCGCACGGTGGCGTGGGGCGTGGGCTTCGGGGTGCGCCTTCGCGGCGAGCTTCACACGCGCCACAACGTCGCCAACGGCTACGTGACGGGTTCGTGCTTCACCGACGCCAGCGCCTGATCCGCGCCTGCGGAGCGTGAACGGAAGCAGCCCGGTACAGACACCTGTACCGGGCTGCTTCGCGCGCCGGGACGCCGCATCCCGCCGGATGCGTGACGAAGGTCCGCACCAGCGCGCTGCCGGTGCGGACCTTCGATCGTACCTTCGTACTCTCGTACCTTCGTACTCTCGTACTTTCGTACTCTCGTACCGTCCTACCCCCGCGCGTGGACGGTTTCCTTGCCCTGCTCCTTGAGCACGTCGGCCAGGGCCATGATGGCGCCGGTGGCGATGGCCCACCCCAGCATCATCCCCACGCCGCTCTGGCGGCGCGCCTTGCGCGGCAGCCGGGGCGCGCCGCGCTCGTTGTGCAGCGCGCTGCGCGTGTAGTTGCGCGCCATCTTGCTCGCGGCCGTACCCGCGACCATCCACAGAAGCTTTCCAACGAGCTTGCCCATAACCCCCTCCCGGTTCACGCGTTGCGCGGTTGGCGATGCGCCCCCCCCGTTGCAGGAGCCGCGCCACGAGGGGTGGTGCCGCGTCCCGCCCCGTCGCCCGCGCCGCCGTGGACCACTACAATGCAGGTGGCGCGGAACGTGGAGCACCCCGGCGCGGGAGAGGGAGATGACGAAGCCACTGACGCCCGGGCAGGTGGAGATCATGCGCCTGATGCGCGAAGCCGCGGCGGGCCGCGCGTGCATCATCTACCGCTCGGAGTACCTGGGCTGGCTTCCCGTACGGCCAGTACCACGGGGTGGAGGCGGAGCACCCGGGAGCGGAACGCCCCCTGCCGCTGAAGCTGCCGAGCGGGTGGGAGATGGCGGACATCCTGGCCATCTCGAGCAGGCCGGCCCCCTGCGCCGCGTCCGCGAGAAGCACGAGATGGAGCTGGACGAGGACGAGATCATCCACGAGCTGGTGGAGGGGGAATGAGCAAGCCCGAGGTGTGGCTGCGCGGGGAGCGCGTGGAAGGGATCGGCCCGGCGCTGCAGCCGGTGGCCCACGCGCTGCTGCAGGCGATGGAGGACGTGGAGCACGCGGCGTCGGCGCTTTCGGTCGATGAGCTGTGGACGAAGCCGGGCGGCGCGGCGTCGGCGGGCTTTCACCTGCGGCACCTGGCCGGCAGCCTGGACCGGCTGACCACCTACGCGCGCGGCGAGCAGCTGTCGGCGGACCAGCTCGCGGCGATGTGGACGGAGCAGGAGCCCGGCGCGTCCGCGGCCGACGTCGTCGCGCAGGTGCGGGCGACGATCCGGCGGGCGCTGGACCAGCTGCGCGCCACGCCGGACGCGTCGCTGGACGAGCCGCGCCAGGTGGGGCGCGGGCGGCTGCCGTCCAGCGTCCGCGGGCTGCTCTACCATGCCGGCGAGCACACCTCGCGGCACGCGGGGCAGGCGATCACCACGGCGAAGGTGGTGCGCGGACTGGCCGGCGGCGCGTCATCGTGAGGCTGCGCAGCACGGATCGTCCGCACGTCGTACGGAGGTGCGCGGCGCCGGAGGTCGGCGGGCCGCATCCACATCCATCGAATCCCCCGAGCCGCGCATGAACGCGATCCGATCCGCACTGGCCGCCCTGCTCGCCGCGGCGACGCTCGCAACGCCGCCCACGCACGCCCAGGCGCCCGCCGCGGGAAAGACGGTCGCGGGCTCCTGGGGCGGGGTGCTGACGGGGGGCGCCACCCGCCTGCGCCTGAAGCTGATCGTGCAGCCCACCGGCGACGAGCTGAGTGCCACCTTCGTCAGCGTGGACCAGGGCGGCGCCAGCTTTCCCGCCACCGTGGAGGTGCGCGCGGACTCCGTGATCGTGGACGCGGGGATGGTGGGCGCGGCGTACCACGCGGTGCTGAGCGCGGACGGCGACACGCTCACGGGCACCTGGACGCAGGGCCCCGGATCGCTGCCGCTGGTGATGGTGCGCGGCGCCGACGCGGCGATGGCCGTGTCGCGCCCGCAGGAGCCGCGGCGGCCGTTCCCGTACCGCGAAGAAGAGGTTTCGTACGCGTCCGCCGCGGGCGTGCGGCTGGCGGGCACCCTTACCCTTCCCGCCGGGGAGGGGCCGCATCCCGCGGTCCTGCTGGTGACCGGCTCGGGGCCGCAGGACCGCGACGAGACCATCTACAGCCACAGGCCGTTCGCCGTGCTGGCGGACTACCTTACCCGCCGCGGCATTGCCGTGCTGCGCGTGGACGACCGCGGCATGGGGGAGTCCACCGGCAGCTTCGGGGCGGCGGACTCGGAGGATTTCGCGGACGATGCGCTTGCCGGCGTGCGCTTTCTGGACGCGCGGCGGGACATCGGGCCGGTGGGGATCATCGGGCACAGCGAGGGCGGGATGATCGCGCCGATGGTGGCCGCGCGGGCGCCGGAGGTGCGCTTCGTGGTGCTGATGGCGGGGCCGGGAATCCCCATACGCGAGGCGATGCTGCTGCAGAGCGACCGCGTGCTGCGCGCCTACTCGCTACCCGATTCGCTGGTGCGGCGCCTGACGCAGCTGCAGGGCGAGCTGTACGCGGCCATGCTGGCGGAGCCGGACAGCGCGGCGCTGGAGGCGCGGCTGCGCGAGGTGGGGACGCGCTTTCTCGCCACGCTCAGCCCCCAGGAGCAGGCGCTGCCGGGACTGCGTTCCGCGGACGTGTCGGCCAGCGTGCGGTTGTTGGTGACGCCGTGGTGGCGCTGGTTCGTGCGCTACGACCCCGGCCCCGCGCTGCGGCGCGTGACGGTGCCCGTGCTGGCGCTGAACGGCTCGCTGGACGTGCAGGTGGTGGCGGACGAGAACCTGGCCGGCCTGCGCCAGGCGCTCTCCGGAAACCCCGACGCCACGGTGGAAAAGCTGGAGGGGCTGAACCACCTCTTTCAGACGGCCGTCACCGGCGCGCCCGGCGAGTACGGGCAGATCGAGGAGACGCTGGCCCCCGCCGTCCTGCAGCGCATCGGCGACTGGATCGTGGGGCGCGTGGGGCCGCGTCCGTAGCGGGTTGGGCCGATACAGCGCACCGTGCGGCGGCCGACGGTGTTTCGGTGATGGCGTCCGATGTGATGCGGTGGCATCGGTTTACGTGGACGTGGTACGCCTCTTGCCTTCATCGTACCCCGAAGCGGATGGGGACGGAACTACCTTCCGGAGGAGGGATGATGGCAGACGAACGCAGCCTTACCGAGCGCGGGCTGGACAACTCGCTCGAGGGCAAGATCAAGCACGCGGCCGGCCACGTGAAGGACGCCGTCGGCGGCCTTACGGGCGACAAGAGCCTGCAGACCGAGGGCAAGGTGGACCAGCTCAAGGGCAAGCTGCAGGACGGCCTGGGCGAGGTGCAGCGCGACCTGGACAAGCCGGTCTGACCCGGCCCCCTGACGCGCTGAACGGCGGCGGCTCCTTTCGAGGGGCCGCCGCTTCTCTTTGTGGCTGAACCCGCACCCGCGAGCCGTTGACTTCCTGAGGGAGCGCGCCACGTATGACCGTAAGCCACACAATCCTCTGCGCGCGACCGAAGGACCTCTTTTCGCCCTTCTCGGAGCCGGCCTTCAGCCACCGTGCGCCACGGCCTGCGTGAGCGGGTAAACCCGCCGCAACAACAGCGGAAAGCTGCGCTACGGCCGCAAAGCGGCCCGTGCGGGGCTTCACCTGCTCGCGTCGGCTGGGTCCTCACTCCGTCGCAGGCACCAGATCCGGCAATAGAGCGCATGACTTCCTGAGGCTGAGAGAGGCGCCGCGCTGAACCTTGTCTTGACCGGGAGCCCGGCGCGCCGACCGAAGGACCTCGCCGGCAGCACCTGGGGGCTGAATCAGTGCCGCGTAGCCAGCCTCGCGATAGCCGGGACGAGATCCTTCGGTCGCGCACAAGCGCTTGAGTAACTTCAAGTTCCGGAGGCGCGCTCCCTCAGGAAGTCAATCCTCGGTATTTCTGAAAGACAAAACCTTAAATACTCCCTCAGGAAGTCACATTCTTTCCCGGATTCGCTATCACACACCCCGCGCTGGCCCTTCCTGGCGGTTGCGCATCCGAACGGTGGAGCGGCTGCCCGCGTCCGGCCTCCCGCGATCCGACGGCACGCGATCATCCCGAAATTCAAGACGTTACAGGGTGCATCGGGGCATTGCTCCGGACGGTTACGGGTGTTTGCCGCGCTCCTGCGTATCTGCATGATTCACAACGAGTTGGTAATCGGGGTGCGGATGGTCCGCCGGTTGCCCCTGTCGCTGGCGACGCGACGCGCCGACGTCCGCCGGATCCCCCGTGCTTGCCCCACTACGCCGTCCCTTTCCGATGGAGAAGTCCCGATGAAGAAGCGGTCTGCCTTCATGTGCCTGCTCGCCCTGCTGGGCGCCCCCGTCCTTCACGCGCAGGACGCGCCGGCTTCGCTGCCTGACGTGGACTCCATCGCCAGCGACTGGAAGGCGCGGTTCCCCGATGCCGAGGCGCGCCGCGACTTCAAGCGCCTGCGCGAGTACCGGGAGGAGAAGCTGAACCGCATGAAGCTGGAGCAGTCCACCCTCGCCAACGTCCAGCACATCCGCCAGCAGGTGGAGCGGGAGCGGATGACGAGGGCTACGCTGGAGCCCCTGCTGAAAGCCGCGCTGGCCCTTGCTCCCGACCCGACGGGCGTCGTCGTCATCGAGCACGAATACCCGTTCGAGTTCGACAACCTGGTGGGGCACCCCACGCCTGGCCCCGTTCCCCTGGCCGATCTGCAGGGCGCGGCGGAGCGGCTGGCGCAGCAGGACAGCGGCGCCCAGCAGACGCTCGCCGCGGTGGACAGCGTGTCCGGGGTGCTCACGGCATCCATCCGCACGCTGCAGCAGGACATCCACTCGGCCGAATCGACCATCGACAACGCGCTGGCGCCGGAATACCAGAGCCAGAAGTTCCGCATCTGGGTGAGCCTGTTCTTCTCCCTGCTCATCGGCATCATGATCGTCTCGTTCTTCGGGACCATCTACAAGAAGGCGGGCGACAGCGTGGGGACGCTGCTGCTGAGCGACGGGGGGCTGCAGTTCGTCACCATCTTCGTCCTCATCATCGCCATCATCCTGTTCGGCATCCTGAACATCCTGGAAGGGCGCGAGCTGGCGGCCATCCTCTCCGGGATCGCGGGCTACATCCTGGGACGCGGCGCGCAGGTCAAGACGCAGGGATCGGCCGGCGACGCCCCCCAGCCGCAGCCCGAGCCCGCCGCGCCCGCGAACGACACGCCGCCCGCGGGGCCCACGGCGGTCCGCGTGCCCTCCATCTTCCTCCCCCCGGCGCCGCCGGCCCGCACCGAGACCCCGCCCGCGCGCGACGTCACGCCGCCGAGCGAGCCTCCCGCGGAAAGCCCGCAGCCCGCGGCCGTTGGGTAGGCTCCGATCGAGATCAGGGATGATGACGGGCGGCGGCTCCCTCGCGGGGGCCGCCGCCCGGCGTTCGTGGCGTCGGCTTCCGGGGACGGGTGGCGCGGACGGGCACTGCATCCGCAGATTGCCGGGGGACGATCACCGGCAACGCGGATGCACGTGGAGACGAACGTGGAGGATGGGGGGCCGGAGCCGTCGGGGCGCACGCTGGCGCTGGAGCTGGTGCGCGTGACGGAGGCGGCGGCGCTGGCGGCGGCGCGCTGGGCCGGCCGCGGCGACAAGGAGGCCGGCGACGGCGCCGCCGTGCACGCCATGCGCCGCATGCTGGCCACCGCGGACTTCGACGGCGTGGTGGTGATCGGCGAGGGGGCCAAGGACCAGGCGCCCATGCTGTACGACGGCGAGGCGGTGGGGAGCGGGCGCGGGCGGCGCGTGGACGTGGCGGTGGACCCGGTGGAGGGCACCACCCTGCTGGCCCGCGGCGCGCCCGACGCGATCTCGGTGCTGGGCGTGGCGCCGCGCGGCAGCATGTGGTCGCCGGGGCCGGCGTTCTACATGGACAAGCTGGTGGTGGGCCCCGGCGCCCGCGACGCGCTGCATCCCGAGCTGCTGGACGCGCGGGTGGCCGTGGTGCTGGACGCCGTGGCCGACGCGCTTCGCAAGCCGCTGCGCGAGCTGACGGTGTTCGTGCTGGACAAACCCCGCCACCAGGCGCGCATCGCCGCCGTCCGCGAGGCCGGGGCGCGGGTGATGCTGCGCACCGACGGCGACGTGGCGGGCGCGCTGATGGCCGCGCGCGAGGGGAGCGGCGTGGACCTGCTGATGGGGATCGGCGGCACGCCCGAGGGGGTGATCGCCGCGTGCGCCGTGCAGGCGCTGGGCGGGGCCATGCTGGGCCGCCTGGCGCCGCAGTCGGCCGAGGAGGCGGACGCCGTCCGCGCCGCCGGGATGGACGCGGCCCGCGTGCTCACCGCGGACGACCTGGTGGCCAGCGACGACGTGTTCTTTGCCGCCACCGGGATCACGGACGGCGTGCTCCTCCCCGGCGTGCGCTACACCCCGTCCGGCGCCACCACGGCGTCGCTGGTGATGCGCGGCCGCTCCGGCACCGTGCGCACCGTCGTCGCCGAGCACCGCGCCCACAAGCTGCGCGAGATCGGCGCGGGGGAGGGATGATGGAGTGGCGGGTGAACGGGTGAGCGGGTGAACGGGTGAACGGGTGAACGGGTGAACGGGTGAACGGGTGAACGGGTGAACGGGTGAACGGGTGAACGGGTGAACGGGTGAACGGGTGAACGGGTGAACGGGTGAACGGGTGAACG
>DASUVG010000197.1:0-21763 GCA_036379135.1 Longimicrobium sp. | reverse complement strand
CCTGAGAGGGTGTTGCTAAACCTCTGGACTTTGCAACACGAGCGTTGACTTCCTGAGGGAGGCGCTGCTCCATAGCCTGCTGGTACGAAATGCCTTGGCGCCGACTGAAGGACCTCGTCAGCAGAACTGTGGGGCCGGATTCCATGCTCGGAAGCCAGCTCGCGCGAGGGGCGGACAAGGTCCTTCGGTCGCGCGCATACGGTTGACTGAATTACAGTTCCAAGCGTGCGCTCCCTCAGGAAGTCAACGCCGCTGGTTGAGGTTTAGCAACACCCTCTGAGGGAGCGCACGCGCAGATTCTGCCGCCCGCACTGACTCCGGCGCGCGACCGAAGGACCTCCTCTCGGCTGCGCAGGGGCCGGAGCAGGACGCGGAGCCAGCCCCTTCGTGCTGCTGGCGAGGTCCTTCGGTCGGCGCGCCGGATTACCGGTCAGGGCAACGTTCAACGCGGCGCCTCCCTCAAAAAGTCACGCAGTCCATTGCCGGATCTGGTATGACGGGACGCCCTGTGCTGCCTTGTCGCCGAGTCCGTGCAGGCGGCCGCGCAGGCGGACTGTGCGATGTCGTAGCGGAGAATTCATACGCTCCTGCGGCCGGCGGCACCAGAACGGGCGCGACCGCGCGGCTGCGTGAGAAAACGTCTTTTTTGCGGATCCGGCAGACGACGCAAAGAGCCCCGTCCTGGCGCGTGCCGGAACGGGGCTTTCCTGCGCGACCGGCAATGCGGCCGCGCGGGGAAGGTGCGGACGAGACGTATCAGTGCGCCTTGAAGCGCTCCAGGCGGCCGTCTGCCTGCAGCAGCAGCGAGGTCTCCGGGCCGTCGTCCAGCCGGGCCAGCCAGCGGCCGGCGCTCAGGTTGCTCAGCAGCTGCGGCACCGGGTCGTCGCCCTGCGTCATCGCCTCGTGGGTGATGCGCAGAAAGCGCGAAGAGCCGTCGGGCGTGGGCTGGAACTTCCACGCGTGCCGGGTCGCCTCGCCACGATTCGCCGTCCTTACCCGCCGCCATGTGCCCGCGGCCTGCCTGCGCAGCGCCTTGCTGAGCTCGGCGGTGATGCGGGTCATCTTTTCTTCCTGCGATTCGTTCGGCGTCATCGCGCCTCCATGCGGTTGGAGGCCCGGTGTGGCGCCCCCGCTCCCGGCCGGCAGCGCGGAATGCGCTGTCCGTGAATGGGTGCGCGGTGCACCGATCCAGCCCTCTGTACCCCACAGATTCAATTTCGACCAGATGGTCAATAACCCCGTCTCCCGCTATCGCCCTTCCGCCGGGAGTCAGACCGGACGTTCACTCGCGCGGCCCCGTTACTCGTTGAGCGGCGGAACCCAGTTTAGATCGAAGCTGGTGCGAAAATCCTCCGGACGCATCTCAGGATGCTGCGAAGCTACATTTCCGGCGTTTGATCCCGTACTCAAACCGAGGATGCTTCCATCCGTAAAATGGATGATCAGGGCTTCAGCACCGTGAACACCCTCCAGATCTTCACGGAACCCAAACTCCACCCGTTCAACTGTTTTCCCAACCATCTCCGTAGCGGAGCAGATCGAGTAGTATGACTCAGAAGGACGCCCGATCGGCGGGAGTCCCTGCTTTGACATATGTCTTTCGGCAGCGCGGATAGCATCCACTTTCAGCACATCCTCCAGTTCTGTTAGTAATTCATCGGCCGCGAGCACCCACAATTCAAGATCATCAGAGAACGACGTAAATGCAGGCCATCGCTTGGCTGGAGCACGCACCCCGTGTGCTGCTTGGCGCCGGGCTTCGCTTGTACGTGCATACGCTTTATCAAATGACGCCGGGGCGAGTAGTCGTGGGAGAAGCTTCTGTAACGTCTCGACGGTTTTTACGGAATTCGTGTTCACCGTCTTGCCAAGAACATTTGCAAGCGCAGCCAAGCAGGATTTGTCTATTCCATCGATCAAGTAGCCGTAGAGCTCCCGGTGCGCATCCTCATACCTGTGCGTATTCTCGGCACTTGGGAACGATAGACTGTGACTTAGAGCATGTTTGAAGAGTGGGATATCCAGAACTTCGGCCGTAACGCTGCGGACCAATGAAATCTTCTCGCTGAGACGCGATCGAACTCCATTTTCAACCTCCCAGTCACCTTCTACATGCCGTTGCAACCAGAGGGCAAAGCGGTCGTCTACCTGGGACCATGCTGCCTCTTGTAGGTGAAAGCCTCGCCACCGGGTCAGATGCCCAGGAGATTTATCCACTAGATCAGGCAGCCAGACAGCAATGGCCAAGTCGCCATTCTGCAGCGCCCGATACCCAAACCGGATGTCGATGTTATGCTCTCCTGCGCTGTCCTGAATCTCCCAATAGTAAGTCTCGGTAATTCCGACGTGCCCTTCGAAATAGTCTGTTTTGATGACCCACTTATCAGGCTCGTTCCGATATGCTGCTAGGACCTGCTGGTCGAAGTATCCGATGAGATTCTCTGAAAGTGATGTATTCAGGTTCGGAACAGTCTCAACCATCGATGCTCCCGGGCTATCGTTTGAGTCTCACATGTTGATAGACGCTACCGCCCCTCCGCCTCCAGCATCTGGACGATGGTCTCCAGCGAATCCGCGTCCTCCGGCTTCTTGTCCGTGCGCCAGCGGAGCATGCGGGGAAAGCGCACGGCCACGCCGCTCTTGTGCCGCGGCGAGCGCTGAATCCCCTCGAACGCCAGCTCGAACACCAGCTCCGGCTTGACCGTACGCACCGGCCCGAAGCGCTGAAGCGTGTTGCGGCGCACGAACGAATCGACCTTGCGGATCTCCTCGTCCGTAAGCCCGCTGTAGGCCTTGGCGAACGGCACCAGCTCGCCGTCCTTCCACACGCCGAACGTGTAGTCGGTGTACAGCGACGCGCGGCGGCCGTGGCCGCGCTGCGCGTAGATCAGCACCGCGTCGATGGTGAACGGCTCCACCTTCCACTTCCACCACCCGCCCTTGCGCCGGCCCACGCCGTACGGCGCATCCATCCGCTTGAGCATCAGCCCCTCGGCGGCGCGGGCGCGCGCGTCGCGGTGGGCCTGCAGCACGCCGTCCCAGCTCTCCGCGTGCACCGCCGGCGACAGCAGGATGCGCCCGGCCGAGGGCGTGGCGCGCACCAGCGCCTCCAGCCGCGCCCGGCGCCATGCGAACGGCTGCTCGCGCACGTCGGCGCCGTCCGCCTCCAGCAGGTCGTAGGCGAGCAGGACGACGGGCACCTCGCTCAGGATCTTGGGCCCCAGCACCTTGCGCCCGATGCGCCGCTGCAGCTGCGTGAACGGCAGCGGGCCGTCGCGCCAGGGCATGATCTCGCCGTCCAGCACGGTGCCGTCCGGCAGCAGCGCGGCGGCGTGCGCCAGCTCGGGAAAGCGCTCGGTGATCAGCTCCTCGCCGCGCGACCAGATGAAGGTGGCGCCGCGGCGGCGGATCATCTGCGCGCGAATGCCGTCCCACTTCCACTCCGCCTGCCAGTCGCGCGCGTCGCCCAGCGCCTCCAGGCCGCTCTCCAGCGCGTACGCCAGGAAGAAGGGGTAGGGCCGGCTCAGGTCCGTGTCGCTGGTGTCGGCGGCAAGCAGGCGCAGGTAGAACCCGGGGGTGGGATCCCACGCCCCCATCAGCCGGTGCGCCACCGCCGCCTCGTCCACGCCGCTGACGCGGGCCAGCGCGCGCACCACCAGGCTCTGCGACACGCCCACGCGAAAGCTGCCGGTGATCAGCTTGTTCCACACGTACGCCTGGGGCCCGTCCAGCTCCGCCCAGGCGCGCTGCACCTCCGCGCGCTGCGCCGCCTCGTCCTCGCCGCGCAGGGGGAGCAGGCGCTCCTCCACCCAGTGCCGCAGCGGGCGGTCGCTGCTGGCGCCGGAGTCCGGCAGCAGGAGCGAGATGGTCTCGGCCAGGTCGCCCACGGACTCGTAGCACTCCGCGAACAGCCATTCGGGCACGTCGGCCGCCTCCATGGCCCACGCCGCCAGCTTGCGCGCGCCCACCAGCCGCTTGGGCCGCCGTCCGCTCAGAAAGTGCACCGCCCACGCCGCGTCCTCCGGCGGCGTAGCCGCGAAGTACGCCGCCAGCGCGTCCACCTTCTCGCCGGTCTTCGTGGTCTCGTCCAGCTCGGCGTACAGCGCGGCGAAGGCCTTCACGGCAGGAACAGGGGATGAGTTACAGGTGATCGCCTGCGAACGGCACGGATCCGGGCCGATTCAGAATCGCAGGTTATCGGCCAGCCTCACGCCTTACCCACCGGACAACTGGCTGCCGAGGCTCGTTACGTGGTTCCGATCAGCCCGTCCGTGTACGCCCGGGTGGCTTCGACAGACAGCTTTCTCGCGCGTAGAAAGAACCGCGGATCCTCGTCACGCGCCCCGGCCCGTGAATGGGTCTCATGCAGCCGAGCACTCCGAGAGGTCGCAGCCGCGCACGGCTTCATGTGCGTGGGGCATGTCACCTCCGTTCGCGTTCGTCGCGCCGGCTGGCGACGGAGTGGTCCGGCGGCAAGGGGCACTCCCGTCCCAGTCGGGACATTCGTTCCGCTCGCAGTCGCACGCCCATCGGGCCAACCGGGACCGTAAGCGATTGCCGTCCATGGCGTTGAGCGTAGCACCCGCCGCGGTGGGCAGCGGGTACGAGATTTGAGGCCTCGCGAAGCTCCAGCTGTTTCTGCCCGCGCCACCGCCGCACTGCCGCAGCGCCCGCGCTGCTCCGCGTTTTCCGGTTCCGTGTTCCCGCTCCCGGAGGCACACGTGCCCGCCACCGCCACGTCCGCAGCGGCATTCCCACGGCGCAGGGCGTCTTCAACCTCTCCAGGCCGGGCGGGCCCGGCACTACGCCGATGGTCTACGAGCTCCCCCTGGAGCACGGGGGAGAGCGCTACTGCCTGGCGGGGCAGAAGCACGTTCACGACGGCGCCGGGCTGGACCTGATGGACGGACACCACCCTGTTCACCCGCCTGCACCGCGGCACCGACGCCGCGGGGCCCGTGGTGGGCGTCGGCGTGCTTACGCCGGACGCGGGCGCCTTCGCCGCCGTGCTCCGGAGAATCCAGGTGACGGGCGCGGACGGGCCGGGCGGGCGGCGGCGGCCATCGCCCGCTTCGGAAGGTTCTTTTTCCGGCGAGCCGAGGGGGACGTACGGGATCGGGTGAGCGAAACCGCATGACGCGTACAGCGAGGGCGAGATCATGAGCGAGACCATTACCCCGGACCACCCGGGCGCGCCGACGGGCGCCGGCGCACCGGCCATCGACGGGCCCCTGCTGAGCGGCCCCTGGGCCCGCGGGGGCCCGGCGAGCGAGAAGGAGCTGCCCTTCAAGCCGCGGGGCATGGTGCGCTGGCTGGACCCCGCCCAGCTGTGCGGCACGGCCGTCCGCGCGGTGCTCAGCGACGTCTTCGGCGCCTACGCCGACCAGCGCGAGATGCAGGCGGCGCTGTCGCGCGAGGTGGAGCCCTGCGACTACACCGAACAGGACGAGATCTGGATCGACTACGTGGCCGACCTGGGCGACGGCTTCCATTCCACCTACACGGTGGCGTGGCTGCTGGCGCAGGACCGGCTGCGCGTGCCGGGGCCCGACGGCCGGGCGCACGACCTGCCGCGCGGCCGCGTGCTGGTGATGGGCGGTGACCAGGTGTACCCCACCGCCTCGCGCGAGGAGTACGCCAACCGCATGGAGGGCCCGTACGAGGCCGCGCTCCCCTGCCGCCCGGACGATGACCACCCCGACCTGTTCGCGCTCCCCGGCAACCATGACTGGTACGACGGGCTCACCAGCTTCATGCGCCAGTTCTGCCAGAAGCGGTGGATCGGCGGATGGGAGACCAGGCAGACGCGCAGCTACTTCGCGCTGCGGCTGCCGCACCGCTGGTGGCTGCTGGGCACGGACCTGCAGCTGCAGTCCGACATCGACAAGCCGCAGCTGGACTACTTCATGGAGCTGGCGCGGACGAAGATGAAGCCCGGCGACCGGGTGATCCTCTGCACGCCGGAGCCTGCCTGGGTGCACGTGCCGCACAAGCCCAAGGCGTTCGACAACCTTGCCTACTTCGAGCAGAAGGTGCTGGGCGACCGCGGCGTCACCCTGGCCGTCACCCTGACCGGCGACCTGCACCACTACGCGCGCTACGCCGACGCGGCCGGGCGGCGGCACAAGATCACGGCGGGCGGCGGCGGCGCCTACCTGTTCGGCACCGACCGGCTGCCCGAGCGCGTCACGCTGGACGCCGCGCACGTACGCCCCGACCCGGAGAAGCCCACCCCCGCCGACCGCGTGCGCCAGCGCGAGGTGTTCACCGAGCAGAAGGTCTTCCCCAGCCGCCGCACCTCCATGGCCATGCGCTGGAACGCCGTGCGCTCGGTGTGGAAGAACGGGTACTTCACCACGCTGCTGGCGGGGCTGTACCTGCTCTACGCCTGGGTGCTGCAGGGCTCGCAGCTTTCGGTGGAGGGTCTTCCCAAGGGCATGGCCAAGTCGGACCGCCTGATCGAGCGGCTCGCGAGCGAGCCGTTTCGCGGGGGGATCCGTGACGTGCTGGGCAGCCTGTTCGAAGCGGCACGCTACAGCCCGCTCGTGGTGGTGCTCACGCTGCTCATCGTCGGCTCGCTGGTGGCGTTCTGCAAGCCCGATGCGGGCCGGCCCAGGGCGCTCAAGGTGCTCGGCCTGGTTCACGGCGTGGCGCACGTGGCGCTGGCGCTGGGGCTCACCTGGCTGCTGGCCTGGGTGGGGCCGCGACTGCTCCCCGTCGAGGGCTCCATCCCGGCGCGGGTAGCCACCTGGGAGTTCGCCCTCTTCTTCATCGTGGGGATGGTGGTGCTGGGCGCCGCGCTGGGCGGGGTGCTGTTCGGCCTGTTCCTGCTGCCGTGGGTCAACATCGACGAGGCGTTCTCGGCGCAGTACCTGTCCACCTACCGCAACTTCCTGCGGCTGCACCTGGACCAGGCCGGCAACCTCACCATCTACCCCATCGGCGTGCGCAGGCCGGCCCGGTGGAAGCTGCGGCCCAACGCCCCTCCGGGGACGCCGTTCTTCGTGCCGCGCAGCAAGGACGGCGCGCCATCCCCGGAGCTGATCGAGGATCCGGTGGCGGTGGACCGGGCCCCCGATCCGCCGGAGCGCCGGACGATCTCCGTGGCCGACATGGCCATCGTAGGCGGTTCACCCACCGGGAAGGCTGGTGGAGAATGAGTACCCACGAGCACTTCGACGCCGTCATCGTCGGCTCCGGCTTCGGCGGGTCGGTGATGGCGTTTCGCCTGGCGGACGCGGGGATGAAGGTGTGCCTGCTGGAGCGCGGAAAGCCGTATCCGCCCGGCTCCTTTCCCCGCGACCCGGCGGGGATGAAGGACAACTTCTGGGACCCCTCCGAGGGGCTGCACGGGCTGTTCAACGTCTGGTCGTTCGACCACATCGACTCGCTGATCTCCGCCGGGCTGGGCGGCGGGTCGCTGATCTACGCCAACGTGCTGCTGCGCAAGGACGCGGAGTGGTTCCGCGAGGTGGACCACGACGGCAACGTGTGGGAGTGGCCCGTCACCCGCGCCGAGCTGGACCCGCACTACGACGAGGTGGAGCGGCGCATCGGGGTGCAGCGCTACCCCCTGGACCAGGCGCCGTACGACCGCGCCTTCAAGACGCTGGCCATGCGCGACGCGGCGAAACGGCTCAGGACCGAGGGCCAGGACGTGGACTGGCAGCTGGCGCCGCTGGCGGTGACGTTCTCCAACCCCGGCGAGGCGCCCGTCCCCGGCGAGCCGGTGCGCGAGGAGCACCGCAACCTGCACGACCGCACCCGCTACACCTGCCGCCTGTGCGGCGAGTGCGACGCGGGGTGCAACTACGGCAGCAAGAACACGATGGATTACACGTACCTTTCCGCCGCCCGCCGCGCCGGCGCCGAGATCCGCACCCTGTGCGACGTGGAGAGCTTTCATCCCGCCCAAAGCGGAGCGGGGTACGTGGTCACGTACAGCGAGCTGGAGCTGGGCGCAAAGCGCGGCCCGCAGACGCCGCGGGTCACGCTCACCTGCGACCACCTGGTGATCTCGGCGGGGACCTTTGGCAGCACCTACCTGATGCTGCGCAACCGCGCCTCGTTTCCCCGGCTCAGCAGGACCCTGGGGAGCAAGTTCTGCGGCAACGGCGACCTGCTGACCTTTGCGCTCGAGGCCAGCCAGACGAAGGACGGCAAGAAGACGGGGATGGAGCTGAGCCCCAGCTACGGCCCCGTGATCACCAGCTACATCCGCATGGGCGACCAGCTGGACGGCACCGGGCACGAGGGGCGCGGCTTCTACCTGGAAGACGCGGGCTATCCCTCGTTCGTGAACTGGATCCTGGAGACCAGCAACCGCCCGGCGATGTTCAAGCGGACGGTCAAGTTCGGGTGGCGTCGGGTGCTCTCCATCCTGGGGATCAAGCCGGACAGCAACCTGAGCAAGGAGGTCTCGGGGCTGCTGGGGCCGTGCAGCCTGTCTTCCACCTCCGTGCCGATGCTGGGGATGGGCCGCGACGTCCCCGACGGGCAGATGAGCATCGAGGGAGACTGCCTGAAGAACGACTGGAAGATCGGGGCGTCCGTGGGCTACTTCAACCGCCTGCGCGGGACCATGAGGGCCATCGCCAGGCAGTGGGACGCGCACTTCTTCGACAATCCCATCTGGTGGCTGGGCAAGCGGGTGATCACCGTGCACCCGCTGGGCGGCTGCCCCATGGGCCGCGACGAAAACGAGGGCGTGGTGAACCCGTGGGGCGAGGTGTTCAACTACCCCAACCTGTACGTGGCCGACGGTTCGGTGCTGCCGGGTCCGGTGGGCGCCAACCCCGCGCTCACCATCGCCGCCGTCTCCGACCGCTTTGCCGACGGCATCGTGGAGAAGTTTCGCGGCAGGGCGCAGGTGCAGGCCTTCAAGGTGATGGAAGGCGCCCCCGCCTCCGCCGAAAACCCCACGGCGCCGGTGAGCTGACGGCGCGCGGCCCGCCTTCACACCAGAGACTCCTCCCGGCGCGTCACATCAGCGCGCCGGACGGGTCACCAGCTCCGGAAAAAACGAAAAAACAACGGCGAGAAGTACAGAGGGACAGAGAAAAGCCAGAGATACAGAGGAAGATCGGTTGTCCTCTGTATCTCTGGCTTTTCTCTGTCCCTCTGTACCCCCCCCGCTTTTCTTTTGTGGATCCGGTATCCCTCTGCCGGCCCTGCGCGAGGGCATTCTTTCAGGGTCCTGGATCTGCAGCGGCTCCCTGTTCCTCCGCTACCACCACGTCCGCCTCGTCGCTTTCGCCCTCCCAGCGGCTGGCGACGGCCTGGGCCTGCAGGCCGTGCTCGCGCAGCCAGCGCACCACGGGCTCGCGATAGCCGTGCGTCACCCACACGCACTCCGCGCCCGTCGCGTCGATCGCCGCCAGCAGCGAGGGCCAGTCCACGTGGTCGCTCAGCACGAAGCCGCGGTCCACCGAGCGGCGCCGGCGGTGGCCGCGCACCCGCATCCACCCGCTGGCAAAGGCGGTGGACGCGTTGCCGAAGCGCCGCATCCATGGCGTGCCGTGCGCCGACGGCGGCGCCACCACCATCGCGCCCCCCCAGTCGTGCCCGCGCGGCTCCGCCATCGGGTTCCGCGTGGGGGGCATGGCGATCCCCGTCTCGCGGTAGTCCGCCGTCAGCCGCTCCACGGCGCCGTGGGTGTAGATGGGGCCGATGGCGGGATCGATCCCCGCCAGCAGCCGCTGCGCCTTGCCCAGCGCGTAGCCGAAAAGGAGCGACGCGCGCCCCTCCGCCGCGTTGCGCCGCCACCACGCGTCGATGCCCGCGAACACCTCGCGGTCCGGACGCCAGCGGTAGATGGGGAGACCGAAGGTGGATTCGGTGACGAAGGTGTGGCAGCGCACGGGCTCGAACGGGGTGCAGGTGGGGTCCGCCTCCGTCTTGTAGTCGCCCGAGACCACCCACACCTCGCCGCGGTGCTCCACCCGCACCTGCGCGCTTCCCAGGATGTGCCCCGCCGGGTGCAGCGACACGCGCACGCCGTTCAGCTCCACCGGCTCCCCGAACTCCACCGTCCGGATGCGCGCCTCCGCCCCCATGCGGGTGCGCAGCACCCGCTCGCCCTCGCGCGAGCCCAGGTACGCGCGCGAGCCCCAGCGCGCGTGGTCGCCGTGCGCGTGCGTGATGACGGCGCGGTCCACCGGCAGCCAGGGATCCACGTGAAAGTCCCCCGCCTCGCAGTACAGCCCGCGGTCCGTGATGCGCAGCAGCATTTGCTCTCTCGAGAACCGGGATACGGTGTGCGGGCGCACGTTCAGGGTTCGTGCCGCGGAAGCACGGAGCACGAAAAGGGGCGGCGGACCACACGGCCCGCCGCCCCTCCGCTTGTCGTCCGGCTCCGCCGCTCAGCGCGCGGCGGGCTCGGTCCCCGCCACCAGCGCCCCGGCGTCGCTCATCCGCCCCGTGCGGGTGATGCCCTCCCAGCCGCAGCGGGGGCACCAGCGCTTCTGCAGGGTGCCCAGCATCAGCTTCGACATCGTACGCCCCGCCCAGCCCATCCGCACGGGAAGGGTGTCGCCGTCGCAGCCGTCACAGGTGCGCTCGGCGGGAAAGATCAGGTAGCACATGGCCGCCGCCAGCAGCAGCTTGCCGATGAACGCCAGAAAGAAGAACGCCAGCCACGTGAGCAGCATCGGGTACCACAGGACTGCGGGGTCATACGAAGAAAATCGAGCGGCGACGGGCGGATGCCGCCAGCGCATTGCCCGTGCCGCGTGCCTCCGGGTACGCTCCGGCGGCGGGTTGGTTCCCGTAGCAGGCGGGTGCAGGAGGAGCGATGGAGTGACACGGTGACGGGCTGATACCGATTCCGCCAGTTCGGCTTGCAGGATCGAAAAGGAGTTGAACGCAGAGAGCGCGGAGCTCAAAACGAGAGAACGCAGAGGATGCCCATCGTCAGTCCTCTGCGCTGTCGCTTTCTTCTCTGCGCTCTCTGCGTTCAATTTTCAGTGTGGACTGCAGACGCCATCCGCAGGCGCACGGCGCCCGCCGCGGGAAGCGGCAGCTCGAAGCGCCCGTCGCGCCCGCTCACCGTGCTGGCCGCCGCAGCGCAGGAGGTGGACGACCCGGCGGACCGATCCCATCGGCAGCGCGCGTGCGGGGTTGGCGCGCGTCAGGAGTGCGACGTCCAGATCATGACGATGCCGCAGGTGCCGGCCATGTCGTCGCGAGGCAGGTCGTTGGGGATCTCCCACGCGTACCGGTAGATCTCGATCCCCCAGATGTCGCCGGGCTCCAGCTCGTTGTCCAGAAACTCGCCGGGCCGGTAATGGCCGTCGATGTAGAGCGCCGGGCTGCACCCGCGGCGGTCGCCCCCCATCCACAGCCGCCCGTTCACCACGTTGATCCCGGCGTAGTAGGTGATCACCTCCGTGGGGTGCACGCGGTTCAGCCCGGCGATCTGCTCGGCGGTGTAGAACAGGCCGCGGCCGCGGTCCATCCGCTCGTAGAAGCCGCGCGCCCGCCGGTCGCGGAACGGCGGCGTCACGCGCACCCGGGCCTCGATCCCCTGCAGCCGGAACGCCTCCGCCCGCAGGCTCAGGTCCACCCCCATCCGGTCCCCCTGGGCGATCGCCACCGCCGGCGAGATGCCGTCCCTGAACCCCACGCGGTGCACGTGCAGGCGAAACGATCCCCCCGCGGGAAGCTCCAGCTCGAAGCGCCCGTCGCGCCCGCTCAGCGTCCACGCGGCGGTCGCGCCCGTGCTGTCCACCGCCGCCACCTGCGCGGCGGTCACGCCGCTGCCGTCCACGGCGTCGGTCACGCGGCCGTACAGCGTCTGCGCGCCGGCGGGGGCGGCGCACAGGGCGGCCAGCAGGGGGAGCGCGCGCCCGGCGAGGCGCAGAACGCGGTGGATGGATTCCATCGGCATCACGCGGGTGGGCGGGTGAACGTGGATCAGGAGTGCAGCGTCCAGATCATGATGACCCCGCAGTTGCCGGACATGTCGTCGCGGGGCAGTTCGTTGGGGATCTCGAACGAGTTGCGGTAGATCTCGATTCCCCAGATGTCGCTGGGCGCCAGGGCATCGTCCAGAAGCACGCCGGACTTGCGAAAGCCGTCGATGTAGATGATGGGGGTGCACCCGCGGCGGTCGCCGCCCAGCCAGACCTTTCCGCGCCGCATGGTGACGCCGGCCCTGTACGTGATCACCTCGGTGGTGCGCGGACGGTTCATCTCCACGATCTGCTCCGCCGTGTAGAACATCCCCCGCCCGCGGTCCATCCGCTCGTAGAAGCCGCGTGCCCGCGTGTCGCGGAACGGCGGCGTCACGCGCGCCACCGCCTCCACCCCCTCCAGCCGCACCGCGTCGCGGCGCAGGCTCAGGTCCACCCCCATCCGGTCGCCGCCCACGATGGCGATGGCGGGCGAGACGCCGTCTCCGAACCCCACGCGGCTCACGTGCAGGCGAACTGCGCCGCCCGCGGGGAGCTTCAGCTCGTAGCCCCCGTCGCGCCGGCTCAGGGTCCACGCCACGGTGGCGCCGGCGCTGTCCAGGGCGGCCACCAGCGCCGCGGCCACGGGGGTGCCGTCCACGGCGTCGGTCACGCGGCCGTGCAGCGTCTGCGCGGCGGCGGGGGCGGCGGCGAGAAGGGCGAAGAGAAGGGCGGAGAGGCGAACGAGGCGCGGCGGACGCATGGGCAGGCTCGGGCTGGAGGGTGGGGAATGGGGAATGCAGGGCCGCGTGCGCACCCGCAAACCGGACGCCGTCCAGTTGCGGCGGATGCATCGCGTGGTGCCACAACCGGTTGCATCTGCTCGACGCCGCGGCGGCGGGACGGCGGATGTCCGCGCCCGGGGACAGGGGGGTGTACCCGGGCGCGGAACCGGGTCACCGCCGCGACACCGTCACCTGCTGGCGGGTGACGTCGCGGGGGCTGCCGGGCGGGTCTCCCCCGCCGAAGTGGCGCACGGAGACGGTGCGCGTTCCCGGCGCCAGCGGGATGGTGGCGCGGTACTCCAGCCCGGACACCACGTGGAAGGCCGCGTCCGGGGGGTAGCCGCCCACGGTGACCACCACGTCGCCGCCGGCCGATTCGCGGACGAACGCGCGCAGCGTGTATCCCGAGGTGGGGGCCACGTACACCCCGCGCACCGCCACGCCTCCCTGCACCGCCTCCACCACCGCGTCCTCCATGTCGATGGCGGACGCCTGCACCTCCAGCACCACGTCCGCCTGGCGCCCCACGGGGTTCTCGGAGCAGGCCGCCAGCGCCAGCGGCAGCAGCACGGACCAGATACGTCGCATACACATCTCCCGGACAGGGGGAATCGCGAAACCGGCGTGAGCGCATCGGGAACCCGGGGCGGGCCACGGATGTTCCCGGGCGTAGAACGCGCGGGTTGCCGCGTTCGTGTCGGCCCGGTTATCGTTGCCCGCGCAAACCGAAGAATCACAAGCGGATCGGATTGATGAACGTCCTCAACGTACAGGACCTGAAGAAGAGCTACGGCACCCGCACCGTGTTCAGCGGGGTGTCGTTCGCGGTGGACGAGGGCGAAAAAGTGGGCTTCATCGGCGTCAACGGGTCGGGAAAGTCCACCCTGTTCCGCATCGTGGCCGGGGTCGAGGGGCACGAGGGGGGCACACTGGCGTTCCAGCGCGGCATCCGCGTGGGCTACCTGGCCCAGGAGCCGGAGTTCGACCCCGGCGCCACCATCCTCTCCGCGGTCGCCGGGGGAAAGCCGGAGCTGCTGGAGGCCATCGGCGAGTACCACGACGTGGCGGAGCGCCTGGCCGCGGGCGAGGGCGACGTGGACCGGCTGCTGGCCCGGCAGGAGCGGGCGGCGGCGCGCATCGACGCGCTGGGCGGGTGGGACTACGAGCACCGCATGGAGGCCATCCTCACCCGGCTGGGCGTGGACCACTGGGAGCGGCCGGTGGACGGGCTCTCCGGCGGCGAGCGCAAGCGGGTGGCCATGGCGCGCGTGCTCCTGCAGGAGCCGGAGCTGCTGATGCTGGACGAGCCCACCAACCACCTGGACGCCGACACGGTGGCCTGGCTGGAGGAGCACCTGCAGGGCTACCCCGGCGCGGTGATGCTCATCACCCACGACCGCTACTTTCTGGACCGCGTGGTCACCCGCATGCTGGAGGTGAGCACCGGCGAGCTTACGGCCTACGCCGGGGGCTACACGGAGTACCTGGAGGCCAAAGCGGAGCGCGAGGAGCGCCTGTCGGTGGAGGAGGAGAAGCGCAAGAAGCTGATCGCGCAGGAGCTGGCGTGGGTGCGCCGCCAGCCTTCGGCCCGCACCGGCAAGCAGAAGGCGCGCATCGGCCGGATGGACGGGCTGGAGCACGAGCAGCGCGACAGGCGCATGCCCTCGCGCAGCGCGGTGGAGATCACCACCTCCGAAACGCCGCGGCTGGGGCGCACGGTGCTCAATCTGCACCACGTCCACAAGCGCTTCGGCGAGCGGGTGCTGATCCGCGACTTCAGCGGCATCCTGCAGGGGGGCGAGCGCATCGGCATCATCGGGCCCAACGGCGCGGGAAAGACCACGCTGCTGCGCATCATCCTGGGCCAGGAGCCGCCCGACGAGGGCGAGGTGGAGACGGGCAAGAACACCCGCATCGCCTACTTCGACCAGAAGCGCGAGGACCTGAACCCCGAGCACAGCGTCTACCAGGCGGCGGCGGATTCGGACTGGGTGATGGTGGGTGGCGAAAAGACGCACCTGCGCAGCTACCTGGAGACGTTCCTGTTTCCGCCGGACAAGCAGCGCCAGGTGGTGCGCTCGCTCAGCGGCGGCGAGCGCAACCGGCTGCTGCTGGCGCGGCTGTTTCTTCAGGACGCCAACCTGCTGATCCTGGACGAGCCCACCAACGACCTGGACCTGGTGACGCTGCAGGTGCTGGAGTCGGTGCTGGCGGAGTGGCAGGGGTGCGTGCTGATGGTGACGCACGACCGCTTCTTCCTGGACAAGGTCGCCACGGGGCTGATCGTGTTCGAAGGCAACGGCCTCCTGCACCGCCACGCGGGCAACTACGACCTGTACCGCCGCCTCAAGGAGCAGAAGGAGGCCGAGGCCGCCGCCGCGGCGTCCGAGGCGCGCGACCGCAAGCCCGCCGCCTCGTCCTCCTCCGCCGCGCCCAAGAAGGACGGGGCGCGCAAGCTGAGCTGGAAGGAGCAGAAGGAGCTGGCGGGGATGGAGGCCGCCATCACGCAGGCCGAGTCGCGTCGGGCGGAGCTGGAGGCCCGCCTGGCCGACCCCGCGCTGTACGCACAGCCGGCGGACGAGGTGGCGCGCGTGACGACCGCCTTTCGCGAGGCCGGCGAGGCGGTGGAGGCGCTGTACGCGCGCTGGGCGGAGCTGGAGGAGCTCGCCGGGTCGGCGTGATCCGCGCCGGAGCGGCACGTCGAAGGCGGCACCCCTCTCATCGGGCGGCGTATCCCCGGAATCCGGCTAAGACCAGCGTCGGGGAAGCGTGCCGCTCGCCTCGACCGTGGGGTGGGGGAGGGTTCTCGGGATCGCGCATCAGGTGGTGCGGGCATCTTTCTCCAGTGCGCTGCGGAGATCCTCCGGCGATCCGCATCCCTCCCCCAAAAATGCGGATGGCCCCCTGCCGCGCTTCCATCCCTCTCCCGTTCCCGACAGCCCCAGGGCTCGTGCCTCGTCGACCGCCGCGCCATGCCTCCGCTCACTACGACCAGGCTTCCAACGCGGAGAGCAGAGGAAACGGCACGAGAAAACTCCGCTAACTCCGCTAACTCTGCGTGAGGCCCATTTCTTTTTGCGGATACGCGATGAAACATAGAGGGGCGCGCGACGGAGCCCGCGGGTTCACGACCCGTTTCCATTCGTCCCGTCTCCGCCGCCGCCCGGCGCCCGCGCGCGCCGTTCGTCACAGAAGGCTCGCCGCCCGGCCCGGCGAACGCGTATCGTGCCTCCCGCGCACCTTTGCGACGGTTATCCGTCACAGATCGCGCGGCGTGCGCAACATGGCGGCTCACGTACTTGCCAAACGTCCGGCGGGGCGGTTATCGTCGCAAGCCTGGCCGGTTTTTCGTTCGTCCCGCACAGCGCGCGGCCTTTTCCGCGCCCGGCCCGACGGACGCCGTGCGGCACGGCGCGACGGCAGTGCGCCGCGCCGAGGGACCGGCCCCGCGTCCACCATCAAGCTTTCTCTTGCCGCCGGTTTGCGTTCCGGCGCCTGAACTCCGCCACCCCCTGCGCGCCGTATGACCGAGCCCTGGATGGACGATGCCGCCGGCCCCGGCGCCGACGCCCTCTTCAACCGCTTCGTGTGCCGCGTCTCCGGCGCCCCCGCCGATACGGTGGACGAGCTGCGCCCGGAGCGCACGCTGGCCGTGCTGGGCCAGCTGGAAGAGACGGAGCGCCGGCTGCACGCCGCCCGCGAAGACGTGTCGCAGCTGCTGTTCGCCGCCATCGGCGCGGCGCAGGAAAAGCCGCTGCGCAACAAGCTGATCACCCTCAAGCGCGAGCTGTACAACCTCAAGCCGCAGCCCGCGGAGCGGATGGACGCGGCGATGGCCGGCCTGGATTCGTCCACCGTGGCCGCCGTACGCGCGTTCGCGGCCGACGTGGAGCGGGCGCGCGCACTGGAGGGGGAGCTGCGGCAGGCGTACGAGGCCGAGACGCCGGAGTTGCGCCGCCGCTTTCGCGGGCTGCTGCAGGACGCGGACTTCCGCAAGGGGCTGATGGTGAGCAGCCGCTCGCTGTACGGCGCGCTGGACCGCTACGCCGCCGCCGCCGAGTCGGGCGACATCCACGGCCGCGACGAAAAGACGGAGCGCGGGCTGCTGCGCTACTACACGCGCATGGCCATGAAGGCCACGCCCTTCGCCACCTTCTGCGCCATCATCCCCGGCGCCTTCGTGGACCGCACCGACGGCGAGCCCGACGGCGGCACCCGCTTTACCGGCGACCCGCGGGTCAAGCGCAGCTTCGTGCGCGCCAACAAGTTCCTGTACGGCCTGTTCTTCGACCACCTCAAGACGCGGCCGGCGTTCCGGCACGCGCTGCAGGTGGAGCGCAACCCCACGCTGCGCACCGAGAACGAGCGGCTGGTCTTTCTGACGGCCATCGAGGGGCGAGAGGTGTTTCAGCGCCTGGGCGACAACGAGGTGCTGCAGCTCATCGCCAGCCGCTTCAGCGACGGCGGCGCGCCCACGCTGGGCGACCTGATCCGCGCCCTCTCGTCCGACCCCGAGATCGACGCCACCTTCGAGGAGGCCGAGGCGTACCTGGACAAGCTGATCGAGATCGGCTTTCTGCGCTTTCACACCGGCATCCGCGAGCAGGACGCGGACTGGGACCTTCCCTTCCGCGCGCTGCTGGACGCCATCGACGACGACCACGCGCGGCAGACGTCCGCCGTGCTGGCGACGCTGCGCGAGCGCATCGAGGCGTACACAGACGCGGGGGTGGACGAGCGCGAGCGCATCATCGCCCAGGTGCACGACCAGATCGAGCAGGCGCTCGAGTCCATGGAGATCAGCGGGCGCCTGCGCAAGGACATGCCGTTCTACGAGGACGCCACCTCCGCCGCCTCGGCCGAGGTCGCGCTCACGCCGGGAGTGCGCCGCTCGCTCTCGCAGTTCGAGCAGTGGGTGCGCGCCACGGCGCGGCTGGCGTGGCCGCGGTCGGAGCAGGCCACCATGCGGCACTTCTTCGAGGACTACTACGGCCAGAACGGCGGCGCGGGCGACGGCGTGCCCCTGCTCAAGTTCTACGAGGACTTCTACCGCGAGCACTTCAAGGCGCACGTGGAGAAGGAGGGGCGGATGCGCGGCGGCGGGCCCCGCGACCCCAAGGACACCTACGACGTCGCCAACCCGTTCGGCCTGGAGTCCATCAAGGAGCTCGGCGCGGCCCGCCAGCGGCTGACGGAGGTGTTCCGCAGCGCCTGGGCCGATGCGCCGGAGGCGGAGACCATCGACATCTCCCCCGAGGCGGTGGACGAGGCGCTGCAGGGGGTGGAGACGCTCTCCGGCGTGCCGCGCTCCATGGGCGCCTTCGGCCTGATGGTGCCGGCGGATCAGGAGGGCGGCGAACCCGCGTTCGTCCTACACGGCGCCAGCTACACCGCGGGATACGGCAAGTACTTCTCGCGCTTCCTGTACATGCTGCCGGACGACGTGCAGGAGGACGTGCGCCGCGCCAACGCCGCGCTCACCGGCGAGCTGCTGGCCGAGATCTGCGGCGACGCGCAGTTCAACGCCAACCTGCACCCGCCCCTGCTGCGCTGGGAGATCAGCTACCCCACGGGCGAGAGCGGCGCCACCGAAGACCAGCTGCGCAGCTCCGAGATCCTGGTGCAGGCGGACGCCGAGGACCCGCAGAACCTGGCGCTGGTGCACGGGCCCACCGGGCGCCGGGTGATCCCCGTCGACCTGGGCTTTCTGAACCCGCGGATGCGGCCGCCGCTGTACCAGCTGCTGTCGCGCTTTACCCCGCCCGTGATGTACGCGCCGCCGATCCCGGATTCGCCGGAGCCGCCGCGCACCCCGCCGGAGCGCCCCAGGCTGAACCCGGACGACGTCACCGTGCAGCCCGCCGAGGGCGCGGAGAACGGCGCGCACGCCGAGGTGGTGGACGCCGTCTACGCGCAGGACGCCGACACGGTCAGGAACAACGACACGGTCCGGAACCCGCCCGCGGACACGGTGGAGCGCAGCCCGGGCTCCGACACCGTGGAGCGCGGCCCGGGGGCGGACACCGTGGAGCGCGGGCCCGCGGACACCGTCGAACGCGGCCCGGGTGCGGACACCGTGGAGCGTGGGCCCGCCGACACCGTCGAACGCGGCCCGGGTGCGGACACCGTCGCCGCCCCCGCCGAAGCGCAGGAGAAGGCGGAGGAGAAGCCGCCGGTGATCGGCTACCGGCCGCGCATCACCTTCGGCGGCAGCGTGGTGCTGGCGCGGCGGCGGTGGATCGTCCCCGCCCCGCTGTTCCCGCAGCGGCGGCCGGAGGAGAGCGCGGCGGACTTCTTCCTTCGCGTCAACCGCTGGCGGGTGGAGAGCGGCATCCCCGAGACCGTGTACCTGAGGATGATGCCCCTTCCCGAGCCGCGCCCGCAGAAGGCCGGCGAGCCCCCCGTTCCGGCCGAGCCCGTGGAGGCCCCGGCCGAGATCCCGGGGTACGAGGCCCCCGCGGGCGAGGCGGAAGAGGGGATCGTCGACGAGCACGAGCACGAGCACGACGAGGCGGCCGAGGCCGAGGCGGCGCCCGTGGCGGAGGGCGCCGAGGGCGCCGAGGACGCGCCGGCGAAGGAAGGCGAGGCCGCGGCCGAGGGGCCGCCCAAGCTGGGGCTGGAGGACAAGAAGCGTAAGACGCAGCAGTCGCGCGACTTCTTCAAGCCGCAGTTCATCGACTTCCGCAACCCGCTGCTGGTGGGGCTGTGGGGCAAGGTGGCGCAGGGGCTCAAGAACTTCAGCGCCAACATCGAGGAGCGGTACCCGGCGCGGGAGCAGCTTCCCCGCTACGGCGACGCCTCGTTCGCCACCGAGCTGGTGGTGCAGCTGTACTTCCCCGGCGGCACGGCGAGCACGCCGGCCGACGCGGGCGAGCTGGCCGACGCGCTTCCGGGGGACTGAGCACGATGAGCGACGCCGCTGCGCCCGCCGCCACCCCCGTCCCCCCCCGCGCCGACGGGCGGGAGTGGCTGAGCGTCTACCTGTTCTTCGACGGCTGGATCTACACCACCGACTGCGACCGCGTGGTCCTGGACGTGACCGAGCCGTTCGTCCGCCGCTGCCAGGCCGAGGGGTGGATCCACCAGCACTTCTTCATCCGCTACAGCGAGTTCGGCCCGCACGTGCGGCTGCGCCTGCTGGGCGCGCCGGAGGTGCTGAGCGCCGACGTGTGGCCCGCGCTGGTGCAGCACCTGCGCGCCCACAACGAGGGCGTGCAGATCGACGCCCGCCCCGAGACCCAGGGCGTGCCCAAACGCGAAGAGGGGCAGCCCGTGCGCGTGACGCACGCGGCGCGCGTGGAGTACGAGCCGGAGACGGACCGCTACGGCGGGCCCCACGCGCTGCTGGTCTCCGAGCGCGCCTTCGAGGTGAGCAGCGACGCAGCGTACGCGCTGATCGCCAAGATGGGGACGGAGCGGTCGTCGCGGCTGGGCAAGGGGCTGCTGGGGATGGTCATCCTCATCCACCTCTTTGCCGACACGCGCGAGCACGGCAGCGCGTTCACGCAGATGTACTCCACCAACTACCTGCGCTCCGTGGCGCGCGAAGAGGACGGCCGCGAGGCGCTTCTGGACGCGTTCGACCAGGGGTTCAGCAACCAGTCCGAGACGCTGATGGAGTACGTGGACGCCATCTGGGAGGCCATGGACGACGGCGACTCGCTGAGCGACACGCTGGACGCCTACGCCGCGGGGATGCGTTCCATCCGTGAGGAGATCCGCGCCCTGTTCGAGCAGGGGCGCGTGCAGTCCGGCGGCCAGACGGCGCCGGAGTGGGTGCGCGCCTGGCAGACCCTGCTCCCCAGCTACCTGCACATGATGAACAACCGGCTGGGGATCACCATCCAGGAAGAAAGCTACCTGGGATACCTGGTCACCCGCGCCCTGGGGCGCCCGGCGGAGGCGCTGCGCGCCACGCAGCCGGGCTGACCCGCCGCACCCCGGTCCACCGAATCCGAACCGCCCGCGACGGGCGCATCCATCCGCAAGGCACCGACCCGTGAACGAGACCACGCACGCCGGCACGCAGGCCGGCCCCGAGACCTTTCTGGACGCCGCCCTCCGCATGGGCCGGCGCATCGCGGCCGACGCGCAGTGGGAGGGCGACGCCTGCACCTGGCAGATCGTGACCCCCGACCGCTCCGCCCCCGGGCTGCGGCGCGGCGTGGCGGCCACCGCCAGCGGCACCCTGTACGAGGGCACCTCTGGCATCGGCCTGTTCCTGGCCGAGCTCGCCGCCGTCACCGGCGACGAGGAGGTGGCGCGCGCGGCGCTGGGCGGCATTCGCTTCGCGCTGAACGAGGGCGTGACGCTGAACGACTTCGCCTTCGGCTACCACAGCGGCCGCGTGGGCATCGCCTACGCCGCGGCGCGCGCGGGCGAGCTGCTGGGCCAGCCCGGGCTCTACGCCGAGGCCGAGGCGCTGCTGCGGCCGCTGGTGGGCAACGAGACCCGCGACATGGGGATGGACGTGATCGCCGGCGGCGGCGGCGGCATTCCCGCCCTGCTGCAGCTCACCAGGTACGTGGACGCGGAGCTGGCGCTGGGGATCGCCAAGCGGCTGGGCGACAACCTGATCGAGGTGGCGGCGCGCGACGCGGACGGCTGGAGCTGGCCCACCATGCGCACCAGCTCCGTCCGCAACCTGTGCGGCTACGCCCACGGCGCGGCGGGGATCGCGCAGGGGCTGCTGGAGCTTTACGCCGCCACGGGCGACGGCCGGTACCGCTACGCGGCCGAGCAGGGCTTTCTCTACGAGCGCCGCTTCTACAGCGAAGAGGCGGGCAACTGGCCGGACCTGCGCCACACGGAGCTGGGCGAGTACCAGTTCGAGGGGCGCATCGACGAGCTGCGCGAGCGGCTGCGCTCCGGCGACTGGCTGGCGACCCCCAGCACGCACTACATGTCGGCCTGGTGCCACGGCGCGCCGGGGATCGGCCTCTCCCGCCTGCGCGCGTACCAGGTGCTGGGCGATCCCGTGTACCTGGAAGAGGCGCGCGCCTCGTTCGCCTCGGTGGAGCGCTCCATCGACGACGAGGTGGGGATGAACTTCTCCCTCTGCCACGGCCGCGGCGGCAACGCCGAGAC
>DASUVG010000196.1:0-7479 GCA_036379135.1 Longimicrobium sp. | reverse complement strand
CTGCATCATCTTCATCGACGAGCTGGACGCGCTGGGCAAGGCGCGCACGCCGGGCGGCATCCTGGGCGGCAACGACGAGCGCGAGCAGACGCTGAACCAGCTGCTGGTGGAGATGGACGGGTTCGACCCGCGCATCGGCGTGATCATCATGGCCGCCACCAACCGGCCGGAGATCCTGGACCCGGCGCTGCTGCGGGCGGGGCGCTTCGACCGGCAGGTGCTGGTGGACCGGCCCGACTGGCAGGGGCGGCTGGAGATCCTGAAGATCCACAGCAAGGGGATCACGCTGGAGCAGGACCTGAACCTGGAGCGCATCGCCCGCCGCACGCCGGGGTTCGTGGGCGCCGACCTGGCCAACCTGCTGAACGAGGCGGCGCTGCTGGCGGCCCGGCGCGACAAGTCGGCGGTGGGGATGCTGGAGATCGACGAGGCGGTGGACCGCATCATCGCCGGGCTGGAGAAGAAGAACCGGCTGATCAACGACAAGGAGCGGACGATCGTGGCCTACCACGAGGCGGGGCACGCCATCGTGGCGGAGCGGGTGCCCACGGCCGACCCGGTGCACAAGATCTCCATCATCCCCCGCGGCGTGGCGGCGCTGGGATACACGCAGCAGCTGCCCACGGAGGACCGCTACCTGCTCACCAAGCAGGAGCTGATGGACCGCATCGCGGTGCTGCTGGGCGGGCGCGTGGCGGAGGAGATCGTGTTCAACGAGATCTCCACGGGGGCGGGGAACGACCTGGAGCGGGTGACGGAGCTGGCGCGCAGCATGGTGACGGAGTACGGCATGTCGCGCGAGCTGGGGCCGGTGAACCTGGCGGGACCGCGGCGCACGCAGTTCCTGAACGCGGACGGCGGCGCGCCCTCGCAGCGCAACTACAGCGAAGAGACGGCGCGCGAGATCGACGGCGAGATCAAGGGGCTGATCGACGGCACCTACGAGCGCGTGCGCCGGCTGCTTACGCAGGACCGCGACGTGCTGGAGGTGCTGGCCCGGCGGCTGCTGGAAAAGGAGGTGGTGGACGAGGCCGAGCTGCGCGAGATCATGGGGCTGCCCCCGCGCACGCACGAGCCCTCGGCGGACCGGGTGGTGGAGACGCCGCCGCCTTCGCCGCTGGGCGACACGCAGGCCGCGGCGGCGGCCCCGGTGGAGCCCGCCGCACCGCTCTCCATCAACGTCGTGCCGCCTTCCGCCCCCGCGGCGGACGCGGACGCGACGCAGCTGGACGCGTCCACGGCCACGGCGCCGGAGCCCGTGAAGCCGCCCCGATCCCGGAGGAAACGGTGAAAGACCCGCGCTACGAGGACAAGAGCCCGCACTCGGTGGACGAGCAGAGCCAGCCGGAGCCCGAGCGGCCCACCACGCCCACGGAGCGGCGGCTGGACGGCCCCGAGGACAAGCCCTCCCAGGCGGAGGGGGAGCGGGACTCGTCGGCGGAGTAGGCGGGCGCAGGAGATCGGATCGAGGCGGGCGGATGTGCGAGTACGGCGTCTGCGAGCGCTACGGCCGCATCCAGCCCTGAGCGGCGGATCTCAGCCACGGACGTGCCGCCCCGGCGATGGATTCGCCGGGGCGGCTTTTTTTCATCCGCGCCGGCTGGATGCGCCCTGGACGCTTTCGGCGGGCCGCGCCGTCAGGAGGGTGGGCACGATCCTGTCCCCGGCCTGGTGACCCCTTGCACGCTGCCGCCGCCGATCCGCTGGTGCCCCGTCTGTCTCCGCGCGCCGAGGCAGTCGAGGAATGGCCGGCGGGCAGCGAAGGGCGGGAGAGCGCTTCCCCTTTCGGACGATCAGTGTACATTGATCCACACGCGCGACGTGAAATGCACGTTCGCGCTCGAATCTCCCGCAAGGAACACCTGATGAAGAAGCTGACGCTGAACCTGGACGTTCTGCAGGTCGACTCGTTCCAGACCGCCGGGGCGGCGGAGCGGGGCGGCACGGTGTACGGCGCCCGCGCCACCTACGGGCAGTGGACGTGCGGCATCTACTGCAAGCCGACCACCGACCCGGCGGTCACCGGCCCCTGCGCCTGCTGAAGCGGGTTCGTACATCCCGCCGCTGCGCCTGATACCAAATCCGGCAATAGAGTGCATGACTTCCTGAGGGAGGCGCCGCGCTGAACCTTGCCTTGCACTGAACCCGGCGCGCCGACCGAAGGACCTCGTCAGCAGAACGAAGGGGCTTGTTCCGCGTCCTGATCCGGCCCATGCGCAGCCGAGAGGAGGTCCTTCGGTCGCGCGCCGGAGTCAGTGCAGACGGCAGGATCTGCGCGTGCGCTCCCTCAGGAAGTCACATTCTTTTCCCGGATTTGGGATGAGACGGCGGAGTGAAGTCGAAGCCGGCCGGTTCCCCCGCGGAGCCGGCCGGCTTCGCTTCGTTCGATTCCCCCCTCCCGAGCGGCCGTGTCCCGGCAGAAGGAGGTGCGGCCGATGGCGTGCGGGTCTGCGTCCACGCCGCGGACGGGGTCAGATGACCCATTACCTTTTCGGACGATTACAGTAGATTGATCCGCACGTGCGAAGGGTGCACGATCACGATGATTCCCCTCACGAGGAACGACGCATGAAGAAGCTGACGCTGAAGATGGACGACCTGAAGGTGGATTCCTTCGAGACGGCGCAGGTGCGCGCCGCCAGCGGCACCGTGCACGGCGCCGCGGCGGGTTCGGGCGAAAGCTGTCAGTGGTCGGATTGCTGGACCTGCGGCATCTGGTGCCCGGAGACCACCGATCCGAAGGAGACCGGCCCGTGCCAGTGCCCCATCTACATCGACACCGAAGCCCCGGTCTGCTGATCCGCGGCTCCGGGTGAACACCGCCGGCCGGCTCCGTCTTCGGGGCCGGCCGGCGTTTCTCATGATGGACCCCCTCGTATCGACCGAACCCACTTGCCCGGAGCGCGGCGGCAGCGCATCAGTTGGTGCATCATCCACCCCCTCACCCGAGACTCCGCTCCCGCGAGGCTTACGATGCGGCACGCCGCCCTGCTCATCCTCTGCTCCACGCTGGCCGCCTGCGCGCACGGCGGCGGGATCTCGCTGCAGCCGCACCGCAGCGTAGACCTGACGCACGCGTTCGGCGAGCGGACGCTCTACTGGCCCACGGCCACCAGCGGGTTCACGCTGGACCGGCAGAGCTACGGCACCACGCCGGGGGGATGGTTCTACGCGTCCAACGCCTTTTGCGCGCCGGAGCACGGGGGGACGCACCTGGACGCGCCGATCCACTTCTTCGAGGAGCGGCAGACGGTGGACCAGGTGCCGCTGGACCGGCTGGTGGCGCCCGCGGTGGTGATCGACGTGCGCGACCGCACGGCGGTGGACCCGGACTACCGGCTGACGGCGGCGGACGTGACGGCGTGGGAGCGGCGGCACGGGCGCATCGCCGCGGGGACCATCGTGCTGCTGCACACGGGGTGGGGGGCGCTGTATCCCGACCGCCGGCGCTACTTCGGGGACGATACGCCGGGCGACGTCTCGCGGCTGCACTTTCCCAGCTACGGCGAGGACGCGGCGCGGCTGCTGGTGGAACGAGGCGTGGCGGCGCTGGGGGTGGACGCCGCCTCCATCGACTACGGGCAGTCGAGCGACTTTCGCGTGCACCGCGTGGCGGCCGAAGCGAACGTCCCCGGGCTGGAGAACCTGGCCAACCTGGACCAGCTTCCGCCCCGCGGCGCCCTGGTGATCGCGCTGCCGATGAAGATCGAGGGTGGATCGGGAGGCCCGCTGCGGGCGATCGCGCTGCTGCCGGGGAGGGAGTAGGGGACAGGGGGGACAAGGGGACCAGGGGGACCAGGGGACAAGGGGACAAGGGGACAAGGGGGCGTCGATTTACGCGAGCAGGTGCTCGATGATGGCGGCCCCGCGATCCGCGGCGCCGAGATTGGCGTGGACGTACGCGTGCGCGGCGTCACCCGCGGCGCGGCGGCGGGCGGAGTCGGCTAGCAGGGGCGTGATGCGCGCGCCGACGTCGTCCGCCGCCAGCTCCACCGCGCCGCCGGCGGCGATCAGCTCGGCGGCTTCGCGGGCGTTGGCGTGGCGTGGGCCAAAGAGGACGGGAACGCCGAACGCGGCGGGCTCCAGCACGGAGTGCAGCCCCGCCGCCCCCCATCCACCCCCCACGTACGCCACGTCCGCCAGCGCGTACAGGTCGCCCAGCACGCCGACCCGATCCACCAGCACCGTCCCTCCCGGCGCGGCGCCGCGTTCGATCCCGGAGAGGTGCTGGACGGATGAGAATCCCGCCTCCGCCAGCAGCTCCGTGGAGCGCGCCAGGTGCGCGGGGGTGGGCTCGTGGGGGACGATGATCAGGCGGAGGGGGCGATCCGCGCTCCGCAGGCGGGCGAGCGCGGGGACCAGGCGCTCCTCGTCCGCCGGCCACGTGGACCCGGCGACCAGCGTTACCCCGTCGAAGCCGGCGAACGGGCGCAGGAGCGGCGAGCCGCGGTCCGCGGCGGCGGCGCGCGCCCACACCTGGTCGAAGCGCGCATCGCCCATCACCGTCCGCCGCTGCGCCCGCACGCCCAGCGCGCCGAAGCGCGCCGCGTCGTCGGCCGAGATGGCGGCGACGGCGTCCAGGCGGCGGTACGCGGGGGCCAGCAGAAGGCGCGCGGGGCCGCGCAGGCGGCTGGATGCGGCGGGCAGGGTGCCGCTGAGCATCGCCAGGTGTACGCCGCGCTCCTTGGCCTGGCGGGTGAGGACGGGCCACACGTCCGTCTTGGAGAACGCGATCACCGATGGGCGCAGCGCGTCCAGCGCGCGGTTCACGTCCGCGGGCAGGTCCAGCGGCAGGTAGTCGGAGAAGTCGGCGCCGACGGTGCGCGCGAAGCCTTCCGCCGAGGGCGAGAACCAGGTGTAGGCGACCTGCACGTCCGGGCGCCGCTCGCGAAAGGCCTGGATCACGGCGCGCGCCTGCAGCCCCTCGCCCACGCTGGGCGCGTGGAACCACACCAGCGGGCGCGCGGGGTCGCGGTGCGCGTGGGCCCACGCCTCCATGCGCTGCAGCACCCCCGCCCGCCCGCGGATGCCGCGCGCAAGCTTGCCCTGGCCCCGCGCGGCGAGGGGGAGCAGCGGGCGCGCGGCGTGGAGCGCGAGGGTGTAGAGGCGTTCCGGGATGGACATGGCGGAAAGGTAGGGCGGCGGCGGAAGGGCGGACAATGGGCCCGCTCCTCCGGCCCGTACAAAAACGGAGCGGGGGCGGCCGTGTGGCCGCCCCCGCTTCTGCTCCCCGTCCGCCTCAGATGGGGCCGGAGCCGCCGACGTTGCCGAATCCGCCGCTCCCGGTGCCCGTGCCGCTTCCGGTCCCGGTGCCGCCGAGTCCGGTCCCCGTGTCGAACCCGGCCCCGGTGCCGAACCCGGTCCCCGCGCCGGTCCCGAGCCCGGTCCCCATGCCGGCTCCGCGGTAGTCCGTACCCGTGCCGGTGCCGCCGCGATAGTCGGTGCCGGCGAGCTCGTCGCCCGTGGCTCCCGCGGCGGCGCCGCGGGAGTCCGGATCGGTGAAGCCTTCTCCGTCGCTGCCCAGGTAGCCGGTGGTGGAGTACTCCGGCCCGCCCTCGCGGTACGGCATTCCGCCCGCGTAGCCGCCGGTGAGGGTGGCGTCGTCGTCGTACTCCACGTCCGCGCGCACGGTGGCGGGCTCCAGATCCACCACCTCGATGTAGTCCGCGTCCGGCTGGTGCTCGCGGCGCAACTGCTGGGTGACCAGGTAGACCAGCCCGGCGGCCACCGTCCCGCCCGCCACCATGCGGCCCAGCGGCACGCTGCGCTCGCGGCGGGGGAGCGGCCGGCGCTCGGCGTACTCCGGCGACTCGGGCGCGTGCGGCACGTGCTGCGCGAACAGCTCCAGCATGCCGCGGTTGAAGTGCTTCAGGTCGTGCGGGCCGCGGCTGCTGACCCAGTTGCGGTCGATGACGAGCGGCTCGTCGTGGTACACGGCGCCCGCGTTGCGCACGTCGTCGCGAATGCCCGGCCAGCAGGTGAGGTTGCGGCGCACCACCAGCCCGGCTGAGATCAGCAGCCACGGACCGTGGCAGATGACGGCGATGGGCTTGCCCGCCCGGTCGAACGCGCGCACGAAGTCCAGCGCCTGCTCGTTCTGCCGCAGCGTGTCGGGGCTGATCAGGCCGCCGGGAAGGAGGAGCGCGTCGTAGTCCTCCGCGTCGGCGGTCTTGAGGGTGCGGTCCACGCGCACCTTCTTGCCTGGATACAGGAAGTTGACCGTGCGCAGCCGGCCCGGCCGCAGCGACACGATCTCCACCTCCGCCCCGTGGTCTTCGAGCGCCTCTACGGGCGAGGTGATCTCCACCTGCTCGGCTCCGTCCGCCGCGAGCACCGCCACCCGCAGCCCGGTCAGATCAACGTGATGCATGGCATCCTCTCCGTGGTTCTCGGCCTCCGCGCGCCGGGCTTTCGGGCCGGCGCAGGGTCGCGGGGTGGTGCAAGAGGCTTGCCGGGCGGCGGGGTGGGTGAACGGGTGAACGGGTGAACGGGTGAACGGGTGAACGGGTGAACGGGTGAACGGGTGACGGAAGTGATGGAGTGCTCGGCAGAGTTCGAGCTGCGCCCGCCGGGCGCCCCCTCTCCCGGCCTCTCCCCCAAAAACCCCTGGGGGAGAGGAGAATTCGATCCCGCTCCGACTGCCAGGGGCTCGCGTCCTCCCTTTCGATGCATCCCGATCCATCCGTACCCAACCTCCCCCAGGGTTTTTTGGGGGAGGTGGGCGAGGTTTACGAGCCCGGTGGGGGCGCCGCGGACGCAGCGCCATGCCGGTCGCAGCGGGATGGAATTCTTCCTTCCCCCACGCAGTTTGTGGGGAAAGGGCCGGGGATGGGGGGCGGTCGGACGCGGTGGAGTGCCGTTCGAAGCATCCCGATCCATCCGTATCCCCAACCTCCCCCAGGGGTTTTTGGGGGAGGTGGGCGAGGTTTACGAGCCCGGAGGGGGCGCCGCGGACGCAGCGCCATGCCGGTCGCAGCGGGATCGAATTCTCCCTTCCCACCCCTTCACCCCTTCACCCGTTCACCCTTTCACCCGTTCACGAACACCGCCGCGGCGAGGTTCCTGCTAACGAGTGCGCCACTCTGGCTCGTGCACTTTGCGCACGCGTGGCGAGTTCGGTATGTTTTCGGGGATATGAAGGATCGAATCGTCATTCGCGGGGCCCGGCAGCACAACCTCAAGAACCTGGACCTGGACCTGCCGCGCCGCGCCGTGGTCGTGGTGACGGGGCCGTCGGGCTCGGGGAAGTCGTCGCTGGCGTTCGACACGGTGTACGCCGAGGGGCAGCGCCGCTACGTGGAATCGCTCTCCACGTACGCCAAGCAGTTCCTCGACCGCATGGAGAAGCCCGACGTGGACCGCGTCGAGGGCATCTCCCCCGCCGTCGCCATCGAACAGCGCAACCCCACCAAGACCAGCCGCAGCACCGTCGGCACGGCCACGGAGGTGCACGACTACCTGCGCCTGCTGTGGGCGCGC
>DASUVG010000195.1:0-9764 GCA_036379135.1 Longimicrobium sp. | reverse complement strand
TATCGCGGGGCTGGCTACGCGGCACTGATTCAGCCCCCAGGTGCTGCCGGCGAGATCCTTCGGTCGGCGCCAAATTGGTTGCGCAGCAGCGGGTCAGGAGCGGCGCCTCCCTCAGGAAATCAACCGGTTCGGCTCATTCTTGAACACACTCTCAGGAAGTCAACGCCTGGGACGGTTTGGCGACACCCTCTCAGGCTCAGGAAGTCAACGCGTTTCTCTCAGCGCATCGAAGCGATGATCGAACGGGAGCTGGAGGACGGAATCCTTACCCTGCGGCTGGCGCACGGGAAGGCGAGCGCGATGGACGTGGAGCTGCTTGAGGCCCTGGGCGCGGAGCTGGACGCGGCCGCCGACGCGCGCGCGGTGGTGCTCACCGGCACCGGCGGCATCTTCTCCGCCGGCGTGGACCTCTACCGGCTGCTGGAGGGCGGGCAGGCGTACGTGGACCGCTTCGTCCCGCTGCTCTCCACCTTCGTGCGGGCGCTGTTCGCGCTGCCGGTGCCGGTGGTGGCGGCGGTGAACGGCCACGCGGTCGCCGGCGGGGGCGTGATGACGCTGGCGGCGGACTACCGCATCATGGCGGAAGGGACGGGCCGCATCGGGGTGCCGGAGCTGCTGGTGGGCGTGCCCTTTCCCGCGGCGCCGCTGGAGGTGGTGCGGTTCGCGGTGCCGCGCCACCGGCTGCAGTCGCTGGTCTACCTGGGGCGCATGCTGGGGCCGCGGGACGCGCTGGCGGAGGGGCTGCTTGACGAGGTGGTGGCGGCCGACGCGCTGGCCGGCCGCGCGCGGGAGGTGGCGGTGCAGCTGGCGTCGCTGCCGCCGGAGGTGTTCCGCGCGACCAAGCAGGCCCTGCGCGCCGAAGCCCTGGCGCGGATGGACGGCGCCGCCGAGTACGACCGCCGCGCGCACGCCATCTGGTCCGCGCCCGAGACGCACGCCCGCATCCGCGCGCACATGGAGCGCATCCACAGCAAGTAGGGCGCGGCCTCGTCCATCCGGAAAGACAGGACGAAGCAAGGCCTCCCACGCAGCCGGCGGAGCCGACGAGAGCTCCGTCAGCTCCGTCGAGCCCGTGTGGGGCTTTCCTTTTTCCCTGGCCTGGCGGCGGCTTTCCCTGGCCTGGCGGCGGGGACCGGCGGCGGCTCGGGGGCGATGAAGCGGAGGGTGGCGCCGGGGATGACGCCGATGCTCAGCAGGTCGGTGTCCCACTCGCTCTCCACCGTCTGCGGCTGCGAGCCCAGCCGGGGGCGGGGGTTCACGTCGATCCCCCAGCCGGCGCGCGGCACGTCGAAGCGCCCGGCGATGCTCGCCAGCGCGGCGTCGGCGTCGGCGAACACCAGCTCGCGCTCCAGCACCTGCCCGCCGTCCACCACCTCCACCCAGAAGCGAACGTCCTCGCAGGTAAGCAGCTCCACCACGTCCAGCCGCCCCGTGCCCACCTCCAGCAGGGCGCGCGGGTCCATCAGGTGAATGCGCAGCGCCAGCGGGTGCCCCGTCGCGCGCCGCCACCGTCCGAACGCCCGCACCGCCTCGGCCAGGGAAAAGCGCGCCGGGTAGTGCGCGGACTTTCCGGAGGCCAGCACCTGCATGCGCACCGCGCGGAACCCGCTGGCCGCCGCCCACTCCAGCAGCTCCCACACGGCCTCGCTGATCAGCCGCAGGTCGCGCCGGTCGCGGTCGTCCACGCGTGCGTTCACCGCCACCACGGGAACGGGGCCCGTGCCGTCCGGCTTCTGAAAGCCGAACACGAACCGCTCGCTAAGCCGGTCCATCAGGTAGCCGCGCCCCACCACCGCCCTGGGCCAGAACGGGCCCACCGTCTCGTGGATCCCCTCGCTCACCCAGAGCAGGCCGCCCCGTCCCGTCCCCGCGCTCACCGCCACCACCTCGCCTTCGGCCGGCGGCGGCAGCACGCCGCGGACGATCTCCAGGTCCTCCACCCCGGCGGCGCTCCCGGCGGCATCGCCCGCGGCCAGGGAGTAGCACCAGCGCACGGGGCGCGTGCCGGCGCGGTCGATCTCCGCGCGCAGGGTGTCCAGCCACCCCGGCAGCTCGCCGTAGTCGTCGTACTGCAGGGCGATGATGTTGAAGCGCGAGCGCAGAAACGGGGCATCCACCGTGTCGCGCATGACCATGGCGTAGTGCGGCAGCGGGTTGGCGCCCGCGAACTCCAGGATCTCGCCGAACAGGTCCAGCAGGTAGGTGTCGCCCAGGCTGGAGCCCAGGAACAGAAAGGAGCGGCGCCGAAAGACCTCGGCAAAGGCGCGGCGAAAGTGCTGGGCGGTGTGGGTGACGCGGCGGTACTCCTCGTGCCCGACCACCAGCTCGGGGTGCAGGGGGTGCTCGCCGCGGGCGGCAAGGTAGCCCTGCAGCGCCCACAGCAGGCACCCCGAGGTGGAGGTGAGCGACGAGAGCACCTGCTGGCAGTCCTGCGCGGAGCGCCCCAGCACCGTGAGCGCGTCGCGCGCGTCCTTGTGCCAGCGTCCGTACGCCCGCGCGTAGTGCACGTCGTAGTTGGTGGTGAGCACCAGCGGCCACCAGATGCGGGCCAGCGCCTCCGTCTGCGGCGGCACGGCGGGGCGGCCGCGGTACAGCGCGGACCGCATTCCGTCGATGAACGCACGGTCGTCCCGGCGCTTGAGCAGCCGCACGGCGCGGTTGCCGCGGCGCACCAGGTCCGCCGCCCCCGTGGCGCCCGCGGCCGGGTCGATGCCGCACCGCTCCTCCAGCCCCGTGATGAGCCCCACCCAGTCCGGGCACGCGGGCCGGCTCATCCCCGCGCCCAGAAAGGGCACCAGCACGCCCTGGTTGTACGCGGCGGCCAGCCGCGGCAGCGCTTCGTCGAATTCCATGGGGATGATTGGCGGAAAAGGATTTCAGCCGGGAGCACGCGGGAGGCGGCCGTGCCGCACCTCGACACGACCCCGACCCGCGTCGTCGGCAGCGGTCACTCCAGGGTGTCCTTTCGAAGGAGCGCCGCGCAGAACTTCCCCCGCGACAAACCCGGCGCTTCGACAGAATCCTCACCCGGCGACCTCCGGGGTGAAGGCCGGGGACAGGGGGGCCTCGGAACGACAGTCCTGTCTACACCGGGTGAGCGCAGCGCCGGGACGCCGGGGCTAGGAGAGCACGCTCTGGTACAGGCCCCGGTCCTCCAGCACCCGCGCGGCGCCGCGCACCACGCAGGTGAGCGGCTGCTCGTCCAGGTGGATGGGGAGCCCCGTCTCGCGCTCGATCAGCCGCCCCAGCCCGCGAAGCTGCGCGCCGCCGCCCGTCATCACGATCCCCGCGTCGATGATGTCGGACGACAGCTCGGGCGGCGTGGTCTCCAGCGCGCGGCGCACGGCGGCCACGATGGCGAACACCGGCTCCTGGATGCACTCGCGGATCTCCACCGAGTTCACCCGCACGCTCTTGGGGATGCCGTTCACCAGGTCGCGGCCGGTGACGTCCATCTCCCGCTCCTGCTCCAGCGGAAAGGCGGAGCCGATCTGGATCTTGACCCCCTCCGCCGTGGCCTCGCCGATGAGCAGGTTCCGGCTCTTGCGCACGTAGGCCATGATGGCCTCGTCCATCTCGTTCCCCGCCACGCGGATGGAGGCGTCGGCCACGATGCCGGAGAGCGCGATCACGCCGATCTCGCTGGTCCCGCCGCCCACGTTGACCACCATCGACCCCTTGGGCGAGGTCACCGGCAGCCCCACGCCGATCGCCGCGGCCATGGGCTCGGAGATCAGGTGCACGGCCTTGGCGCCGGCCGCCATGACGGCGGCGCGCACGGCCCGCTTCTCCATCTCGGTGATGCCGCTGGGCACGCCGATGACGACGGTGGGCTTTACGCGAAACAGGCCGCGTGGAAGCACCCGCTCCAGAAAGTGGCGCAGCATCAGGTCCGCCATGTCCACGTCGGCGATCACGCCGTCGCGCATGGGGCGCACGGCGATGATGCCCTCGGGGGTGCGGCCCAGCATGCGCTTGGCCTCCAGCCCGATGGCCCGCACGTGGCCGGTGTGCCGGTCCACGGCCACCACCGAGGGCTCGTTCACCACGAGCCCCTCGCCCCTGATCTCGATGAGCGTGTTCGCCGTACCCAGGTCGATCGCGATATCCGCCACTGCTGCTCCCGTTTCCTGCTTCCGTTGCACTTCGTGGTTCGGATGGGAATGTATCGCTTCGGAGGCAAAGGGCGAAACTGCATCGGTCAGGAAAGTGCCTTTCGTGCGTCGGTACGGGGAGCGGACCGCGCCCGGACGGGGGCCCCTCCCCCGGCCCCTCCCCGCTCGTGCATCGCGGGGAGGGAGGATTCGATCGCGGGTCGACGGACATCGAACTGCGCCGGCTGCGCCCCCTCCGGGCTCGTAAACCTCGCCCACCTCCCCCAAAAACCCCTGGGGGAGGTTGGGGATGCCGCGGGTTCGGGAGGCCTACGAATGGCATCCAACTGCGTCCGACGGGGCCCCCTCTCCCCCGGCCCCTCTCCCCCGTTGCGCGGGAGAAAGGGGAGAATTCGATTCCGCTCCGGCTCGGCTCCTATCGTTCTTCCTCCCCCACGTAGTTGTGGGGGGGCGGCTTCGGACGCAGTGGGATGCCGTTCGCAGAGACTTTGTCCGCACCGGGCGGATGCGCCCGGCCGGGCGCGGCGTTTGCGGGAGCGGCGTGGGCTAAGGGCAAGCGGAGCAGGGGCTTCGCGCGAAGTGGGCAGGCTCACGCGGAGGGCGGCACATGGCAGGGACGATGGATCGAATCTCGGGGCGGGAGCTGGAGCGGCAGACGTATCCGTCCGCGGGGGCGGCGCGGGAGCTGCTCCCCGACCTGGCATACCTGCGCACCGCCATCGTAAACCTCTTCCTCTACGGCCCCCGCAACGCCGGCGACCGCAACTGGGTGCTGGTGGACACGGGGATGTACGGCTACGTCGGCAGCATCGTCGCGGCGGCCGAGGAGCGCTTCGGGCGCGGGGCGCGGCCGCGGGCCATCATCCTCACCCACGGGCACTTCGACCACCGCGGCGGCATCCACGAGCTGGTGGAGATGTGGGACTGCGTGGTGTACGCCCACCCGCTGGAGCTCCCCTACCTCACCGGCGACTCGCCGTATCCGCCGCCCGATCCCACGGTGCCCGGCGGCGCGATGGCGCGGCTCTCGTTCATGTACCCGCGCAAGCCCATCGACCTGGGCGGGCGGGTGCGGGCGCTGCCGGCGGACGGGTCGGTGCCGGGGATGCCGGGGTGGCGGTGGATCCACACGCCCGGCCACACCGCGGGCCACGTCTCGCTCTTTCGCGACGACGACCGCACGCTGATCGCGGGCGACGCGTTCGTCACCACGCGGCAGGAGGCGCTCACCTACGTGCTGGAGCAGACGCCGGAGGTGAACGGACCGCCCGCGTACTACACGCCCGACTGGCGCAACGCGGAGCGCTCGGTGCGGCTGCTGGCGGGGCTGGAGCCGGAGATGGCGGCCACGGGGCACGGCATTCCGCTGGGGGGCCCGCAGCTGCGCGACGAGCTTCGCGAGCTGGCGATGAACTTTCGCACGCGCGCCGTCCCGTCGCACGGACGCTACGTGGACAACCCGGCGGTGGCGGACGAGCGGGGCGTCGTCTCCGTTCCACCCGCGCCGGTGGACATGACCAGGACGCTGCTGGTGCTGGGCGGCGCCTTCATCGCGGGCCTGCTGATCGCCAGATCCGTCCGCCCGCGCCGCCGCCGAGCCGCCGCCGAGCACATGGTCTACGAGCACTACGAGGAGCCGGTCATCCTCTGACCGGACCCTCACCCCCAACCCCCTCTCCCACAAACCGCGCGGGAGAGGGGGCTTATTGCGTGCGCGGACCCCGGTGCACAGCCCACCCTGCACAACGCACTTTTCACGACTTCGAAGCAAGCGTATTATGCGCCCTTGCGTGGTTGGAGGCCGGTACTCCGTCACCCTCATGCCATGGAGGTCTTGATGCACACGAGAGTATTGGCTACGTGTCTGGCGGGCGTCCTCACCCTGTACGCCTGCGAACACCGGCCAGGAGCGCTCATGACTTCACCCGATGCGGAGCCCCTACGTCTGGAGGCTCCCGACGCGGCATTCCGGCTCACGGCAGAGGATCGCGCTGAACTGGCGCCCGTCTTCGACGCGGATGCGCTGGAGAGGCTGCTTCGGGAGCTTCGGCCGGACATGCGGGGCGAGATACTGGCGTACTTTCAGAAAGGAAAGTCGAGCGGGCACCTCGTCGAAATCCACGATCCGCATCTGCAGACCATCCTGGAAGAGGTATGGGCTCCGTACTGGGAGAACGCCCCGGACGAGGCACTCGACGAGGACTGGTACAGGATGCCGGGCCGGGAGATCGCAAAGGCTCGGCGAGCGGCCGAGCGCGCACGCACTCAGCAGCCACCGCATCCCTGAGCATCTTCGCAGCGCACTCGATCCCTCACCGCGAGAGGCATCCATGCGACTTCTGCTGCTCGCCGGCATTTGTTCACTCCTCTGCGCGCCCGGCACCGCATCCACCCAGACCTACGACGAGACCGCGGCCCACGACATCCAATGTCCCGGCGCGTTCAACACCTACTTTCGAGGCGACTACCAGCCCGTGGATTACTGGGGGAAACAGTGGCTGAGCCAGTGGTTCGCGTCCTCCCCCGAGCGGCCGCTGCCCAGCCGGACGTGGTACTACGCCTATCCGGACCGCGACATCATCTCCACGGACAACACGGCGATCTGGAGATGGGCGGAAATCAAGGTCCACTGCTGGGTCTACCGAAGCCTCTACGTGACCGTGATCCACTACGACCCGATCGACTTCGGAGGGTACGCCAGCCTGATCCCGTCCGATCCGGAAGGAGGCTGTGGGGGCGGTGAGTACATGACCTCGGTTTCTCCAGTCGGGCCCGTCGCCGACGCAGACCCGACGGACGGAATGTCTAGCGAATACTATGATCCATATGACCCGGACTGTAGTGGCGGCGGCGGCGGGAGTGGCGGGACCGGGGATGATGAGGAATCAGGCGGGGACGCCGGCGGTGATCTGACGTTCCCTGAGCTGTGTAGCTTGCTGGGCGGAAAGTTGTACTACGACTACGTATGCCTGGAGCAGTGGAACGCCAGGACGGGAGAGTACGAGACGGTCTGGTGCGGGACGGCCGCCATCTGTGAAACCTGAACCCGAAGGCGCCCAGCCATGAAAGGCTACATGCACGGTTCGCCCCGGCTCGTGGGCCTCCTGCTCCTCGTCGTTACTGGCGGGTTGTCGGCGCAGCCATCGCCCCGGTCGCAACGCGCACCCTCCCGCGTGCCGGTTACCGTTACGCTCGTGGAACAGCTTCCGTACCCGGACGCGCCTTTCATCATCCTGCGGCAGGCGGACGGGAACGACTACATCCTGTTGACGGAGGATGCAGACGCGGCACTGCTCACCGATGCCGTCAACGCGCTTCTGCTGGCGCGTCAGCGGGGCGGCGACCGTGCGGTGGCGGATGCCGTACTGCGCGCACGCGTGCCGGAGCGGGTGCGCGGCGCGCGCCCCCTGCCGTGGGTCGCTCGCGTGCTGGCGGACCTGCGCCGGGCACCGCGCCGCACGGTGCCGGGCGTGGGCGAAGCGCCTGCCGTACAGATCTGGCTGCCGCCCCAGCACCGGCAGCGGCCAGCGAGGCAAAGCCGCGCACCCTGAGAGCGGCAGCCACCCTCCCGACGTACCGTGGGCTTTCCGATCGTGTTGCCGCACATCGACCTCTCCCGCACACGCACCCGGTCGTGCCACGTCCATCCCCCTCTTCGCTCGGAATGAGCGGGGAGGGGGCCAGGCGTCCCCGCCCTTCCCTCGCCCGCACGCGACGCGTAGACTGCGCACACCGCAGGAACGGCGGTGAACGCACACGGGGACGCGGAGAGATTACGTGAAGGTGGCGGTGATCGGCGGGGGGCCGGCCGGGCTGTACCTGGCCCTGCTGATGAAGAAGGCCGACCCCGCGCACCAGGTGGTCGTCCTGGAGCGCAACGCCGCGGACGACACCTTCGGCTGGGGCGTGGTGTTCAGCGACCAGACCCTCGGCTACCTGCGCGAGGCCGATCCGCCGACGGCCCAGCGCATCGAGGACGAGTTCGCGCACTGGGACGACATCGACGTCCACCACCGCGGCGCCGTCATCACCTCCGGCGGCCACGGCTTCAGCGGCATCGCCCGCAAGACGCTGCTGCGCATCCTGCAGGACCGCGCCGCCGAGCTGGGCGTGGACCTCCGCTTCCGTCGCGACGTGGCGGACGACGCGGAGCTGGTCGACTTGGGCTTCGGCGACCCGGACCTGGTCGTCGCGGCCGACGGGGTGAACAGCCGCATCCGCGCGAAGTACGCGGCGCACTTCACGCCCGACCTGGACGTCCGCAAGGCGCCCTTCTGCTGGCTGGGGACCACGAAGCTCTTCGACGCCTTCACCTTCCTCTTCGTCGAGAACGAGCACGGCGTCTTTCAGGCCCACGCCTACCGCTACTCCGCCGACCACAGCGCCTTCATCGTGGAATGCGACGAGCGCTCGTGGAAGAACGCGGGCTTCGACGCCATGGACGAGGCGGAGACCGTCGCCGCGTGCGAGCGGATGTTCGCGCCGTGGCTGGATGGCAACCCGCTGGAATCCAACGCCCCCCACCTGCGCTCGCCGTGGATCCGCTTTACCCGCGTATCCAACGAGCAGTGGTATCACGTGGATGGAGACGCCGCGCCCGTGGTGCTGATCGGCGACGCGGCGCACACGGCGCACTTCTCCATCGGCAGCGGCACCAAGCTGGCGATGGAAGACGCCATCGCGCTCGCCCGCATCCTCCATCGCCAGCACGACCTGCCCGCGGCGCTCCGCGAATACCAGGAGGAGCGGCGGACGGATGCGCTGCGGCTGCAGAACGCGGCGCGCAACTCGATGGAGTGGTTCGAGAACGTGCGGCGGTACGTCAATCTCGATCCGCCGCAGTTCGCCTACTCGCTGCTCACCCGCAGCCAGCGGGTGAGCCACGAGAACCTGCGCCTGCGCGACCGCGTCTACCTGGGCGGCGTGGAGCGCTGGTTCGCCTCGCGCGCCAGCGGGCAGGCGGCGGACGCGCCGCCCATGTTCACCCCTTTCCGCCTGCGCGGGCTGCGGCTGGAGAACCGCGTCGTCCTCTCGCCGATGGACATGTATTCGGCGGACGACGGCACGCCCAACGACTTTCACCTCGTCCACCTCGGCAGCCGCGCGCTGGGCGGAGCGGGGCTGCTGATGACGGAGATGACGTGCGTGAGCCCGGAGGCGCGCATCACCCTGGGGTGCACGGGGATGTACGCGCCGGAGCACGTGGAGGCGTGGCGGCGGATCACGGACTTCGTCCACGCCCGCAGCCGGTCGAAGATCTGCCTGCAGCTGGGGCACTCGGGGAGGAAGGGCGCCACGCGGCTGATGTGGGAGGGGATGGACGAGCCGCTGGAGGAGGGTGGATGGGAGGTGATCGGCCCCTCCGCCATCCCCTACGGCCCCCGCAACCAGGTGCCGCGGGAGATGGACCGCGCGGACATGGACCTCGTCATCGACCAGCACGTCCGCGCGGCGCGGATGGCGGCGGACGCGGGGTTCGACATGATCGAGCTGCATTGCGCGCACGGCTACCTGCTCTCGTCCTTCATCACGCCCATCTCCAACCGGCGGACGGACGCGTACGGCGGGGCGCTGGAGAACCGGCTGCGCTTTCCGCTGGAGGTGTTCCGGGCGATGCGCGACGCGTGGCCGGAGGATCGCCCGATGTCC
>DASUVG010000194.1:0-138482 GCA_036379135.1 Longimicrobium sp. | reverse complement strand
GCTCGTGCGCGTACGGACCAGGCGCTCCAACTCAACCTGATCCCCGTCGTGCAGCTTCACTGTGCGAATCGGCATTGGCATGCCGAGAAATCTAACACCCGGCAGATCAAAATGCACGATATTTAAGCGTCAGTGCACTAGGTAGTCACGCATCTGCCGCCGCGCCTTCGCGGCCCGCGCCCGCACCAGCTCGTTCTGCGGGTCCTGGTAGACCCGCTCGCGGGTAGCGCTGTCCAGGTGGCCCGTGAGCCGGTTCAGCACGCGGGCGTCCTGCGCAAACTCCGGGGCAAGGTCCGTTGCCTGCCGGCGCAGGCCGTAGAACGACCGGCCCTGCTGGTGCTCCACACCCGCCGCCTTCTCCAGCGCCCGGAACATGACGCGGATGGCGGTGGGGCCAAGGGGCTGATGAATGCAGCGGTCCACCAGCGCCTTCCCCCGCTTCAGCCGCCCGGCGGGGAACAGGTAGTAGTCCTCGATCTCTCCCCGTTGAAGGGCGGCTTCCGCTTCGGCCAGGTACCCGGTGGACAGCACCTCGTCCACCAGGGCGCGAAGCTCGGGGTGGAGGTCCACCACCTCTCCGTGCTTCTTCCCGCGACCGTGCACGACGAACCGGCCCAGGCCGAACCCTCCGACCGGCTCCAGGATCAAATCGCTCCGCTTCCCGCGGACTGCCTGCCCCGCGCGAAGCTCCGCCGCGAGCTCCACCAGTAGCCACACGCGTGGGCCCGCCATCGGCAAGGCGGAGAAGATCGCCACTACCTCCTCCACGGCATGACGTGGACGCTTGGGTTGAACCGCCACACCCGTGACGCTCTGCCACTCCTGCTTCAACCGCGCCTTCCAGTTGCGTTTCGGCACAGCGGCCCCATCGGGAATCAACTCCTCCTGCCGAAGCCAGTTCGCGACACCGTACAGCATGTCGCACATGTACTCGGCGGTCCGCGCTCCCCTGCCGTCCCGGCTCTCGCGGGCCAGAACGCGAACAAGGTACTGGATCTTGCCGGGCGTCAGCTCCGCCCACACCAAGCCGGGACCCAGGATCCCGGCGCCCCGCTCCGCCAGCCGCCGCGATTCGCGCGTGTGCTTCGTCTCCGTAGGATACATCCCCCGCACTGGATCGAACGCGCGTGAGATTACCTCGGCCAGCGTCAGCGGCTCGGCTTCCTTCTCCGGAACGGGTGTCCCTTGCCCGGCTGCCGCCAGAGCGTGTGCAAGCTCCAGCGCCTGCTTTCTCCCGAGCTTGCGGTCGCTGTGACCCAAGCTCCGTCTCTGCTGCTTACCCTCCTTGTCAAGCCAGAGCAGGCACAGCCGGCCACCCGGTGCCCGTTCGGCAATGCGGATCTTCGCCCCTTATACTCCAAAGGACTCCGACCAGCACTTCCTTTCAGCCTTTGGCTGATTGGTCCTGGACATCACCACCTCCGAATTTGGAGTGAATGATGTTCCGGACGAGCCTGCTCGGATTATAGCCTGTGTGCCGAGCGATACAAGGCTTATCCTTGCCTTCGCTCCATTTGTGCGGCAGGTCGATACGCCGGATCATAGGCTTGGATTTCCTACCAGAGTTCGGAATCTTTCCTTCGCGAAGCAGCCGGCCCAGGTGGTCCGTGCTGTAGCCGGACTCCTGGGCGGCGCGATGCAGGCTCAACAACTCGTGGTCCGAACGGTGGAATGCGGCTTCGAGCTGGTCCGCGCACCACTCCAGCGTGCGGGCCTGGGGATCGGCGCCCAGGATGCGTTGCTGCTGTGCGAGGGCGCGCCACACGCCGGGAAGGTCGGTATGGACGGGAAGCGGCTGCTGCATGGACGGCGGGCGCAGGAGGATCGGGGTCCGATTCGGTCCGGTGGCGTGGATGCCGCCCCGCGGTGAGCCGCCGTTGCGCGTCAGACGGCCGATAGGTGGTACCCCGCGCACCCCCCCTGCGGGCCGGCTCACCGCCGCCGATCCGCCTTCCAACCAAAGCCAACTGGGTTCCCACCATTCCCCCTTCCTGAGCGGCCATCGCGCCTATTCAGCGAACCGCTCCCGCTCGAATTCTTCCTCACACAGGTTGTAGAACGGACAGAACGGGCAGCGCTGGCGCCGCTCGGCAGGCGCGAGCGGGAAGTGCTTCATCGGTCTGGGAACGTTGCGGTCCGGATCCACGAGAAGTGCCTGCATGGCCTGAACACTGACGCGCATCCGCTCGGCCGCGCGCAGCACCTCGTAGCGTCCGATCACGAATGTGGTGTCCTCACCGGTCGAGAGGTTGACCACGCGGCCGAACCACTCGTCTTCGCGGAAGGGGAGGCCGAGCACGGTCCGGCAGTAGAGCGCGTAGAGCGGGATCTGCAACTCGGCGTCGCTATCGTCGCCGGTTTTCCAGTCCACGATTACGACGCGCCGCTCGTCCGGCCGGTACACGAGGTCCGGCCCGGCATAGACCGGCCACCCCTCGTGCGCGAACGCCTCGGGGCCGTCCGGCACCGTCACCCACTCCGGCCGGCACCCCTTCAGGTCCTCCCACACGGCCGACGTCTCCAGCGCGCGGAGGCACAGGCGCGCCTTCGCCATGGCCGCGACCAGCCCGGAGCTGTCGGCGCGGCCGGAGTGCCACGCGTCGAGCAGCATCGTCACGCGCTTCGGGTCGCGCAGGAAGCCTCCGCGATGGTGGGACCCGATCACGGCGCGGTTGAGCGCGTCTGAGACGCAGGCGAGCATCACGTCGAAGGAGGGACGCGGCGCGCCGTGACGCACGGCCAGGGCGCAGTCGCGGGCGCAAGCGTGGATCGCCGTCCCCAGGAGCATGGGAAAGCTGGTGAGCTGCTTGAGGGCGTAGGCGACGCGCGCCTTCTCCGGGGCCTCCGGCAGCCACCCATTGTGGCCGCCGTAGTACCGCCAGAAGTAGGCGCGTGCGCACTCCGCCAGGCTCCGGTCCCGCGAGTGGGACCAGCTGAACTCGGGAAAGGGTCTCTCGCGCATCGCCGGCCTCCTACAGTGCGGACATCTGGACCGCAGCGCCCTTGCCGGCCGAGGCGCGGGCGCTGCCGCTGGCGGTGGAACCGCGGCGGCGGGTGGCTGAGCCGCGCTCGCCACCCTGCCCACTCGGTTCGCCCGCGCCGAGCACGTCCGACGCCTTGATCTCCGTCGTCCAGCGCGTGACGCCGGCGTCGTCCTCGTAGGAGCGGTAGTCGATCTCGCCCTCGACGTACACGCGGTCGCCCTTGCGCAGGTACTTCTCCACGAAGGCGAACATCCCCGGCAGGCTGTCCCACACGATGATGCGGTGCCACTGCGTCTTCTCCTGCGCTTGGCCTTCCCGGTCGTTCCACCGGCGCGTGGTCGCGAGTGAGAACTGTGCGACGCGGGAGCCGCTGGTGGTGGTGCGGATCTCGGGATCGGCGCCCAGGTAGCCGATCAGAGTGGCCTTGTTGAGGCAGCGGGACATGGTATTCTCTCCATCGGAGGGTGAACCGGATCGAGCGTGGGCGCCGGGATTGGCTTTGGCCGTCGACTCGTCCATCGTTTTCTCCCCCCGGGTTCTTTCTTTCGCTTTCCTTTTGGGCCGGGAGACTGGCGGGTAACACGAAAAAAGCCCCGCCGCACCGGATCGGGGCGGCGGGCTGGCGCTGGATACTTTGTTACGTCAGTGGGGTGACACGCATGCAGCGGTCGAGCCCGGTGTAGGGTGAGGAGATGGAAGGGCATGTGGCCGATACCCATTCCCGGATCGTGGCGGCGACGGATCAAGCACCAGCAAACGGTCACGTCAGAGAGGCAGATCGTTTCCAATGTCGCGATGCCGGTGGGGGCAGTGCCGGCGACGGTCTGTTGCTCTACCTCCGCTTCGAGCACGCCTCCATTCTCTGACGAGTTGAAGTCATCATCCTGAAATCGCCCTGAGCTATGTACGTCTGGAGGTAGGCCTCCATCTGACAACTGGACCTCGTTTGCTCCTGTGGCATGCGGATCGACATGAACGTGACGGAACGCCTCCCAAGTTGGATAAATGGCGGCGCGCAGATCCTGGTGGAAGATCCTGCCGGCAACGTGGTGGAGCTGTTCCAGCCAAAGCCCAGGTTGTAAGAGATCGGTTCGTGGCGATCCCGGGACCGGCACGCGGTCCTCGTCCACTGCCGATCCGGCTCAGATCTCTGCCAGTTGCACACCCTCGGCAGCGATGGGCTCCGGAACGTCGCGAAATCCTGGCACCGGGTCCGACCCAAAGGGTGCGCGTGCCACCCATCGTCAGTTGGGTGAACGCACCCGGAACCGGATCCTCACCCGACCCACCTCGGTACCAGAGCGATGAACAAGGTACAGGTCCTGGTCTTTGCTGCCGATCCGCTCTCCGACCCGGACAATGGGCGAAAACCGCGGCTGCTGCTAGACGAGGACGTGCGGCGGATGCAGCAGAAGGGGCGGTACGCCGACGGCCGCAGGGTAGTGGAGTTCGACGTGCGCTGGGCCGCGCGACCGGACGACCTGCTGCAGGCGCTGCACGAGACGCATCCCACGGTTGTGCACTTCAGCGCACACGGTGGCAGCGATGGTCTGGTGCTGGTGGGGGAGGACGGTGCTCCGCACGTCGTGAGAGCCGACGCGCTGGTGGAGCTGTTCACACGGTTCCAGCGGGACATCCGCCTGGTGGTACTCAATGCATGCCTGTCACTTCCCCAGGCGCGGGCTCTGGCGGACGTGGTGGGGTGCGCCATCGGCACCAGGAAACAAATTTCCGATCTGGGCGCCATCATCTTTGGCGCGGAGTTGTACCGCGCCATCGCGTTCGGCGAGTCGGTGCAAGCGGCATTCGATAAAGCGCGCGCGGCGCTCCTGATGGAGTACCCAGCCGACTACGACTGCCCGGTGCTGATCGCACGCCAGGACGTCGATCCCTCGAGGGTGGTGCTGGTGCACCCCGGCGGCACGGGGGACGTTCCGCCGCTGGAGGAGCCGGGGCCCGTGCGCAGGCTGGTCAACGGGCTGATTCCCGGAGCGTACTACTCCCTGGTTCATGCGGGAGCGCTCCACCGGCCTCCCGAGCTGCCGGAACTCACCGCATACCTCCGCAGGACGCGCACAGAGCTGCGGCACGACCTGCGGCAGCGGGATCGCGACTACGTCCGCCTGTCCGGCAAAAGCCTCCGCAAGGACACGGACGACATCCAGGGCGACGATCCGTTCATTGCCCCCATCCACCAGGCCATCCTGCACATCGTTGGACGAGCGCGCGGGGGCGACCGGGCGAGCGCCCAGATCGCCATGCTCAACCGCGGCAGCCGGTCCGTGGGCAACGTCCTTCGCCTGATCAGGCAGACGGACGAGCCGCTGGTGCTGTTGGGCGAGCCGGGGAGCGGCAAGACCGTAACGCTGCAGAAGGCAGCGCTGGCCCTCGCCACGCGCGAGAGCCGACGCGTCTTCCCCACTCTTCCCGTGTACGTGCGGCTGGGTGAGTTCCACGTGCCGGGTACACCCTCGCCAGGCGACGTGCGGGAGTACGTGCTCCGTTCGGTGCACCCCGGAATCCGCCGCCGGATAGAGGAGCTGGAACAATACGGACGGCTGGTCATCTTCTTTGACGGAATGGACGAGATGAGCCGTGAGCGCTACCGCGAGCATACCGAAGCGCTCAGCAAGTTCGCCGGCGAGTCGTCCGCCCACACGCTCTTCTCCTGCCGCATCGCCGACTTCAGCCCGAACTTTTTGCACCAGCGGCTGGTCATCCTCCCCTTTGGCCGTTCGCAGGTGATCGATTACCTGCACAGGTACATCCACGTCCCACACGTGGTCATCGACGGAAAAGCGTGGAACCACACCCGACTGGCAGAGCACATCGTCAGCGGCGGCCCGCCGGTCGAGGCCACCAACCCGTTCGTGCTCGGGATGTTGTGTCAGTACGTACAGGACCGCGGGACCTGGCCCAGATCGCGGGTGGAGTTACTGCGGTTCTACACCGAGGCTAACTACCTGCGAAAGGAAAAGGAGCGGGAGGATGGTGAACCGGTGTTCCCGCCGCGAGACGAGGTATTCCGCGAGTGGGGGCGCTTTGCCTATCTGATCACGGAACGCAACCGCGGCCCCGCCATCCCGCTGAACGACCTTCGCGAGGATGCCGACCTCGCTGCGGTGCACGCCGCGCTGCGCGCGGGCAAGCGCTGCGGCGTGCTGGCGGAGTCGCGGCTGGGGATCGGAGAGCACCGGGTGCGCTTCGAGCACCAGCGGTTCCAGGAGTATTTCGCCGCGCACTACATCTGCGACGTGCGCCCGACGGTGGACTGGCTGGACAAGTTCGACGCGCCGCGGTGGCAGGAGACCATGCTGAACCTGGTGCTGATGGGCGAGGCGCTGGACGTGGTCGCCCAGTTCGGCGATGCCATCCGCCAGCAGCTGCGCGACTACCAGGCCAGCGTGGAGGCCGCGGAGAAGGCGCGGGAGGCAGCGGAGCTCGCAAAGGCAGCCGCATCCGCCCAGGCAAAGGAGACGCCGGGGGATGCGGATGCCGCGGCGCCGCAAGATGCCACCGAGGCCGGGGCCGGAGCGGCAGACGGAGAGGCGGCAGTGCCGCCGGACGACGCGGTAGGCGAGCCGGCCGTGCCGTACGAGCAGGAAGCGGCGCTGGCGGACCGGATCGAGCTGTCGTCCCGGATCATGCACCAGGTGGGCGCGGGCTCGCCGGACGTGCGCGACGTGCTGAGGGAGCCCTTCCGCGAAGGCGTGCGGCTGCTGGCCAGCCACGGCATGCCCATCACGCAGGTCAAGATGCTGCGGGCCTGCCAGAACGTGCCCGAAAGCCTGGTGGACGCGCTGGAGAAGCCGCTCAGCTCCAAAGTGAACTGGGTCCGCGACCAGGCGCTCATCCTCATCGCCAGCGGCAAGGCCGGCAGCGGCGGCGCGGGGTCCGACTTTGCGACGGAGATCGGCTTCGACCTGGCGAACGGGGCCGTGCCCACGCGCCTGGGCGCTTACCGCAAGGCGGCGCGCGAGTCCGGCACGCGCGGTACCTGGTGGGCCGTTACGGCCGGCGTGGGATGCTACGTGGCATACGTGGCCGGACTGGTGGCGCTCGCCGCCGCCTTCTTCCTGCGGCTCCCCGAGTTCGGCGATGCGATCGGGCTGGGCGGGCTGGACCTTTCGTTCGTGCACCATCCCGCGGCTTGGTGGACGGGCGGGGTGTGCCTGGCCGCGGCGTTCGCCGTCATCCTTCGACTCTCTCCCCCGCTGGTCTGGTTCGCCGTCCTGGGCACCCCCGTCGCGCTGGGGATGCTCATCCCGGCGCTGGTGGGGATGCGGGACGGCGCGTCGGAGTACCTGGTCCTGCTGCTGATGGGGGTTGCCGCGGCGCTGGGCGTCTTCGCGATCGGGGCCGTGCTGGCGGGGCCGCTGCACTTTGCGTGCATCGGCCTGTACCTGGCGCTCACCTGGGGGCTGCGCAGGAGCAACCGCGGGCCGCGCGTCTTTTTCACCTCCGCCTGGCGAACCTGCCTGTACCACGGCGGATCCATGATCTTTGCGTGGGGGCTGAGCTTCGCGGGCGTCATCGGGGCAGTCTGGGGCCTGGGGTGGATCGCGGGTGCAGCGAGGGGGCGTTACAGCGACGACCCGTTCGGCCTGGGGATCACGATCGTGTTCGTCGCGTTCATCCTCTTGATCATCGGCGCGGCGCTGGTGCGGCGGATCCGCGGCAGGTGGCGGACGGAGTGGCGTGAGAAGCGGATCGCGGCCCTGCCCGGTATCGTAATGGACCTGCTGCGGCCGATCGCGATCGGCCTCGCCGTGCTCGCCGGACTCCTGCTCCTGTTGGCCGCGCTCATTCTGGGATGGGAGGCGCTGGACCGGTTCGGCACCACGAAGAATGGACCGCTGGGCGTGCCGCTGGACCATTGGGCGCCCATTCACCTGCTGATCGCGGGGGGCCTGATCGCCATCGTAATCACGAGCGTGTGGCTGGTGCGAGGACGGCCGGCCGCGGCGGCCGCGGCCGGCACGGTAGGCAGAGGCTGCTTCGTGCTGGCGTTCATGGGCGTGCTTGCCCTCGCAAGGTGGGGCGTGCCTCTCCTGATGGAACTCCTCTGGTCCGTGATCGGTAGCCCGGTGGCGCGCGTGCTTGCGATCGTCATCCCCCTGGTCCTGCTGTGGCAGCTGTTCTCCGTGCTGCGCCCGTCGATCATGCGCGCGCTGCGTGCAAGGCTGCCGCGTCGCCAGCGGCTGGCACCCGGCGCATACACCTCCGAGGCGTGGCAGGAGGCGATCAAGGCGCTTAGTGCGGAAGGACAGGAGGATCTGCTGTACCGCACCGGACACGAGTCCCTGTCCCTCAAGCCCCCGGAGTTCCTGGACGTGCTCCAGCAGATCCGCCCGTGGATCAAGGAGGACCCGGCCGCGAGCACCTACTGGGCGCAGTACAGCGAGTTGGAGGAGGCCTTGCGCCAGGAGCGGCGCGGCTGATCCGCCATCCGCAACGGAAACGGGCCTCACGCAGAAACGCGGAGACGCAGAGGAGAAAAGATAAGGAGAACGGGACGGGGGCCGTTCTGCTCTTGCTCTCTCTGCGTCTCTGCGTCTCTGCGTCTCTGCGTGAGGTGAATTTACGCCGGGAGGTGAGAAATCCCGCCAGCCGCGTCCGACAGAAGGAACCAGGGTACGCGACCGGGCACACGATGCGCCGGGCGACCCCATCGTCCCGTTCCTTCCGGAGGAGGCTCCAGTGCCCCCCACACGCACCGTCACCACGGGCCACGCCGTCTGGCTGGCCACCCTGCCCGACATCGCCCGCGTCGCCGGCTCGCTGGGCGGCGGATCACACGCCGAGGCGGTCACGGACCTGGCCGCGCTCCTGGCGGACGAATCGCTACGCATCGTCATCTTCGGCGAGTTCAGCGTGGGCAAGTCCACGCTGCTGAACGCGCTGTTCGGGCGCGCGGCGCTGCCGGCCAAGGCCATCCCCACCACGGGGCACGCCACCTGGATCCGCTTCGGCGAGACGGAGGGGGTGCGCGTGGTGTTCGCCGACGGGCGCAGCGAGTCGTGCCCGCTGGACCGCATCGGCTCGTTCGTCACGCTGGACCTGGAGAGCCGCGCCCGCGAGGGGATCGAGGCCATCGAGGTCTCGCTCCAGGTTCCGCTGCTGCGCGGCGGCATCACCCTCATCGACACCCCCGGCGTTAACGACGCCGGCGCCCAGACCCGCCGCGCCGAGCGAGCCGTGATGGGCGCTGACCTGGTCCTGCTCGTCATGCGCGCCAACCAGATGCTGGGCGCCGAGGTGCGCCACCGCGCGGGTGTGTGGATGTCGCGCGAGCTGGAAAAGTCCGTCGTCCCCGTGCTGAACGGCCTGAACCAGGTAGACGACGCCCGCGACCGCGACGAGCTGTGCCGGCTGCTGGACGCGTGGGCCAAGGCGAACCTCATCCCCGTGCTGGGCCGGCGGTTCTTTGCCGTGAACGCCCTGGGCGCCCTGCGCCACGTGCTGGGCATCAACGGCACCGCGGCCCCCGCGGACGACTTCGTGGCCCTGAAGCAGGCGCTGGAGCGGCTGGGCGGACCCGGCCGGCGGGAGTTACAGTCTGCCGGACGCGCCCGCTCCGCCCGCGCGGTGCTGCGCCGCGTAGCCGCGTGGAACGAGGCCGAGCTCACCCAGTTGCTCGAGGCCGCGGGCACGCTGCACCGCGCCCGCACCAAGAAGCGCGACAAGCTCAAGCACGCGCTGGGCGGCCTGGAGCGCCGGGTGACCGCGGAGAACATCCACGTGCGCGCGGCGGTGGACGAGGCGCTGCGGGAGGGGTGGGACAGCCTGACGGTGCGCCTGTACGGCGAATCGAAGGAGACGCTGGAGGCCCGGGCATCCGACTGGTTCGACACCTACATCACCGAGGCGGCACGCGCGGCCGAAGAGCGGGCCAACCAACGGCTGGCGGCGCTGGCGTCCGAGATCGGCGCGCCCGCGCCGGAGCCGCTGACCGTCACTCAGCTAGTTTCCCTCACCCAGCGCACCGCCGTCCACGTCACCTTCCACGACAACAGCGCGGCCGTGGGAAAGGGCGCGCTGAGCGGAGCGCTGGCCGGCGCCACGCTGGGTTCGGTGATCCCCGTGGTGGGCACCTTCATCGGCGGGGTGATCGGCTTCTTTGCTGGGGGGTCAATGGCCAACGCGGCCACGGAGCGCCCGCCGGACTACCCAGCCGCCTACACCGAGGCCGCCGAGACGGACTGGGACGCGCTGGCGCCGGTCCTGGTCCACGCCACGGCCGAGCAGTTCTCCACCCGGCTGAACGGGTTGATGGAGGGGCTGCGGTCGCAGGTGGCGGAGCTGGAGGCCGTGCCCGCGGAGGGCGACGAGCTGCGCGAGCGCCGCCGGCTGCAATCGATGATCGAACACGCGCTGGAGGCGGTGGAAAGATGACGACGCACGCACTTCGATCGGCACCCGGGCCGGAAGCCCCCATGGCGGACCCCACCCCCGCGGACTGGGACCGTCTTCGCGCGCTGTGCCAGCGGGCAGAGATCCCCACTGAGCGCGTGGACCGGCTGGCGGCCAGCTGGACGGCCCCGCCCGCGGCCGGCGCCGTCACCCTCGTGGCGGGCGCGCCGGCCACGCTGGCGCTGCTGCTGGCCCGCTGGCTGGGCGCGGACACCGCCCGCGCCCTTCCCGCCGACGGGGAGACGCCGCTGGTCATCGGCCCCCATCCCGAGACCGTGCAGCCGTCCCTGGGCGAGTGGCCGGGGCGGGTGAACCGCAAGCTGGGCCGCCACCTGGTGGTGATCCCGTCCGCCGGTCCCATCCCCACCAAGGTGCGCTCGTCGCTGGCGGCGCTGGGCGTGGCGGACCAGTTGCTCCTGGCCAGCCGCCTGAGCCAGCCGCTCCCCACCGACGAGCGCCGACTGGCAGCCTCGCTGGCCCCGCTGGCCGCCACGGCCCGCGTGGTCTTCGTGGGGCTGCCCAGCGAGGAAACCAGCCCGGCGGAGCGCGCGGAGCTGGCCGCCTTCGGCTGCGCGCAGCTGGAGGCGAACGGATTCAGGGACCGTTGCGGCGGCGCGGGCGTGTGGTACACGGAGCCCCCCCGCCCCGCCGACACCGTGGCCGCGCTGGACGCCTGGCTGGCGGAGCGGCCGGAGGAGGTGGCGGCGGGGCGGACGGCGGCCGGGCGCGCCGGCCTGGCGCGGCTGCTGGCGGACATCGAAAAGGCCCCCGACCGGCAGCCGGACGTGGAGCTCTCCGCCGGCGACGCGGACGAGCTGGGGCGCAAGTTCGCCCACCACCTCTCCGTGCTGGGCCAGCGAGTGCACGGGCTGGCGGACGCCGGCGAGTTCGCCGACACGGCCGCCTGCCGCGCCTTCGTGGTGGACACGCTCACGGGGTGGAGCGGGCGCGCCAGCCTGGAGGGGATGATGCTGGACTACGCGGAGAGCGTGCGGCCGGGGATCAGGGCCGAGCTCCCCGCGCAGGCGGCTGCCGCCGCGGAGCTGCTGCACTACACGCCTCCGCCGCCCCCTCCCACACGCCGACGGGCCCCGGGCGGCCGGCTGCTGCGGCACCTGGCCCTGACCTTGGTGGTGGCCGTGGCCGTCTGGGCCGCCCTCTACTTCGTTGCCCTCCCCTTCCTGCGTCCCTGGGCGGTGACCTTTCTTTCCAACGTCGGCGCCACGGCGGCGGCGCTGGCCACCTTCTCCATCGCGCGCCGCTTTTCCCGCGCGCCTGCGCCGACGCCCGAAGTACCCGCCGCCGACACGGCGCGCGCGGCGGTGAAGGGGTGGGCCAGCGCCGAGTTGCGCCTGACCAGCTGGTTCAACGGCCGCATCCGCGCCCGCACGCCCACGCTGCGCCAGGAGTGCGCCGCGATCCGCACCCAATTCAGCCTGGAGGGATGATGTCCACAATGATCATGGCCAAACCCGAGTCCGCCGTGCACCCGAAACTGCAGGAGATGCGGGACAACGCCGACAAGACCGCCGCCGGCTTCGAGCGTCTGGCTGAGGTGCTCGATGGAGAGCGGGGGTTGGAGGCGGCGGCCGCGCGGCTGCGCGAGCGCGCCGCCAAGCTGCGTGAGGGGCGGTTCACCCTGCTGGTGCTGGGGGAGTTCAAACGCGGCAAGTCCACGCTGCTCAACGCCATGCTGGGCCGCGACCTGCTGCCCCGCAAGGCGGCCCCCTGCACCGCCATCCTCACCTCGCTGCGCTACGGGCCGGTCCCCGCCGTGCGCGTGCTGTTCACCGACGGGCGCGAAGAGAACCTCACGCCCGAGGAGTTCACGGAGCGCTACGAACTCAAGGTAGAGGACGTGGTGGGCGACGAGGACGCCGAGTCGGCCTACTACAACGCCATGGCGCAGGACCGCTTTCGCGACATCGACATGGCCGAGGTGGAGTATCCCCTGGAGTTGTGCCAGTACGGCGTGGAGCTGGTGGATTCTCCCGGCCTGGCGGAGCACGCCGCGCGCGAGCGGCGTACGCTGGAGTACCTCAAGAAGGCCGACGCGGTAATCCTGGTGCTGGACGCGGTAAACTTTCTCAACCAGCGCGAGCGTGCCTTCATCAACGACCAGCTCACCCCGCTGGGGCTGCGCAACAACCTGTTCTTCCTCATCAACCGGTGGAACTCCGTTACCGAGGGGTTGCTGAACCCCGAGGACCCCGCCGAGGCGGCGCGGGTGTTCGGGGAGCAGAACCAGCTGATCGACCTGCGCCTCAAGCCCCTGTGCAACGTCCGCGGCGAGGACCTTTCGCCCAGACGCATCTTCAAGATCAACGCGCTGGGCGCCCTGCGCGAGCGGGCCCGGCCCGATCCGCGTCCCGCCGTGCTGGAGGCCACGCAGGTGCCCGCGTTCGAGCGCAGCCTGGCTGACTTTCTGGCCGACGACCGCGTCCGCGCGCGGCAGGCGGTGGACCGCAACCACCTGCACGAGGCGCTGGCGGCGGTGGAGGAGCACCGCAAGCTGCTGGAAGCGAACCTCGACAGCTCGCTGGACGACCTCAAGGCGCGCCACGCGGCCCTCAAGCCCAAGCTGGACGAGCTGGGCCGCGTAAGGGTGCACATCGAGAACGCCCTCTCGGCGCTGGCCAGCGAGATCGCCGACAGGATGATCGAGTCCTTCGACGAACACCTGGAGACGCACATCCGGGAGCCGTTCCCCCAGGCGGTGGAGAAGTTCAACCTTGGGCGCGTGGACAAGCTGTTCGTGAGCTTCGACGCCGCGCTCGACATCTTTCGCCCCGAAGGCAAGAAGTTCAAGGACGGCGTGACCGCGCACCTGCAGCCCCAGATCGCGGCCTACCTGCGGCCCCGGATCATGGAGTGGGCGCAGACCGTGGACGAAACCTACCTGCGCACCGCCACCAAACGCGTGGAAGAGGAGCTGCGGATCGAGGCCGAGGCGTACGCCGCCATACTGGGAGAGATGGGCGAATCCATCGGCGGCCACGTGCAGGGGATCGGAATGCAGGACATCCTGCGCAAGTGGCTGCAGGACTTCAGCGGCCCCAACACGTCGATGGTGAACGTGGGGGTTGACCTGACTCCCCTGCTGGCGGGGATCGCGGCGGACGTGGCGGCCGAGCTGGCGCTGCACATGTCCCTGCACGTGCTTCCCGGCGTGGGCATGCTGCTGTCGGGGATCATGATGCTGTGGCGCCGCAACCGCATGCGCGAGAATGTCCGCAAGCAGATCGTGGACGGAATGAACGCCAAGCTCACGGATTACGCCCTGACGCAGCACGAGGTGATCCGCACCACGCTCCGCGACGGCTTCGGGAAGCTGGACAGCGCGATCGGCGGAAAGATCAAAGCCCAGATCGCCCAGATCGGCGGCGATATGGCCGCGCTCATCGAAGAGAAGGAGACCCGCGAGGTGGACGCGACGGAGCGGCGCACGGAGCTGGATGAGTTCCAGGAGCGCGTGAACCAGGAGGCCATGAAGATCAGGACTCTGCTGATAAACTGACACATGCAGAAGGCGCATTGTGCGCTGGGGTCCGAGGCGCAGCAGTGCGCAATTCGAGAAGGGGATCAGAGCGAGCGCCGGTGAACCATCAGCCGCACCACACCGGCGTCATATAGAACTGCCACATCAATTCCTTGATCTTTCGCGCCGGGGCGGCTGCATCTGCCCCGGCGCTGTTCCAGCCGAAGTCCACACGTGAGGGTCTCGATTCGATTCGAGTTCTGATCCTTTCGGTCGATGACGAACGCCTGCCCGGTCGGCCGGGCGGGGGCGTCGCAGTGCCAAGTCGCCGGCATTTTGACTCAGGTCCGTGGTCCACGACTACCAGGGGCTTTCGGCCACGGACCCGTCGCGGAGCACTCGGCCCGCCACGTAGCGTACGATGGGCCGATCGGAGGCGCCACACCCTTGCCGTGCGCCCGTATGGACGCCGCGGCGGGTCGCCTTGAATCCGCCAATGAGGAGGCCTACGGGCTGTAGACGCAGGAGATGGAAGAAGGTGCCGCCGTCACCGCAACCGCGGCTTTGGCCATTTCTGGTCGGGCTTGCGGTCGTGCTCTCCGTGACCCTCACGCTCCGTCTGCGATATCTGGATCGGGTGCATGAAGAGCGCTCGGGTGCAGGAAGCTCTCGGGCAGCTGCCGACTCGATCGGATCGCCGATGGGTCGCCGTGTCGTTGACAGGCCTCCACATTGACGAACCACGTGGCTGCTCCGGTTGAGCCTCAGATGGAGAGGTCACCCATGTGGAGCAGCACGGCGAGTGTGCGACGCTGAGCCGGGGGGACATCTGAATCCCCCAAGCTCTTTGAAATACAGTCGATCAAATGATCTGCCGCGGCGCTGCCGGGTTCCGCTCCGGCTGCGGATAGCGGTGCCGGTCCCTTTGATTAGGCGATATCGGGTCTAAGGGCACGGCGCTGTTCCTGAGCGCGGTCGCGCTCCTGCTGCTGGACGATCGTCTCCATCAGCTTCCGGACAACTGGCAGGGCACCGGACGGGAGCATGGACGCGACCTGCCGATCCAGACGCCCGGTGCGATCCGCACTCCCGCGGCCAGCGGCGTCGAATCGCTTCACGGCATCGCGCACCGAGTCCAGGGCGGTGGCGGGCCCGAGTGCGTCTCGCGCCTTTTGCGCTGCATCCAGCTTCGCCTCCGCTTGACGTATGGCCTCACTGGCCCTGGCATACTCCTCGTGCGAAGGGCGGGCGGCGATGGCTTTCAGGGCGCCGCTCAGCAACGCGACCGAGCTGCTCGCCTCTCCCTGTGCCTTCGTCGTATCGGGGATCAGCGGAATACCCAGGAGGTGCTTCCACTCGGTCCGGAGTGGGCCGAAGCGCTCCGGCGACTTCTCCAGCGCGCGCAGTAACGCCGCACGGCCGTTGGCGTGCCGGTACGTTTCGATCTGGTCCCGCGCGCGGGCCGGGCGGTCATAGATCTCGCGCAACCGCCTTTCCACAATGCGTTCGCCTTCATCCGCGCGTTGTTCTCTCTCAGTCAAGTACGAGGGTGCCGCGGCCGCGTCACCTAACGTGGATCGTGCTGCACGCAACACGGCTTCGGCCTCCTCGACAGCCACAGCTCGCCGGAACGCGGCGGCTACGTGGCGGGCGTACAGGCGCGTGCGGTCCGTCTGCCAGCGTGCGTACAACTCAGCCTGGCGGCCGGCTTCCGGGAGTCGTCTCAGGTCGGCCACCAGACGAAGCCGCCCAAACTTGCCCGGTGTCGCAGCGAGCACACGGGCGGCGTCCTCCGGGCTGGCCGCGGCCAAGCTCGCGTCAAAGGCACGGCGCGCCGCACCCGGATGGACATACAGTGCCGCCAACTCGTCCTTGAACGCTCGGAGGACGATCCGGTAGCGCTCCCGATCCGAATCCGGACGCGTTCTCTTTCTGACCGGCGGTTTCGTGATCCGGTCAGGGGAACGCGTCGCCGAGTGGTCCCGAGGGTCCGTGGCGGACGTAACGCTCGCCGTGGACGGCTGTGCCGAAGTGCGCGGTTCCTCTGTCCGCACAGCCGGCTGGGTCGGCGCGGGACGGTCCATTGGTTTCGATCGGGGCGGCTGCACGACGGACTCTGGTGTCCGCGTCGGCATCAAAGTCCGCTCCGCCGGCTCCGCAGCAGCGCCGTCCAGGAGAGTTGCATCGGGAGCGATGGGAGGATCGCGTTGCACGCGTGCAACGGACGGCGGAAGCGAGGGCAACCCGTCCGCCGAGCTCTCCGGCGCTGGGACGACGATCCGGCGATCCGCCGCCTCGGGAAGGCGCGGCAGCCCCCGGGCGTCCCGCCACTCTCCGTCCATCTCGCGGAGGTGGCGCATGGACATCACGTCCGGGTAGAGCGCGGCGATGGCGTTGGCGCGCTCCACCTCCGCCAAGGCACGCCCCCGTGTCTCAGCGAAGAACACCTGCCCATCCCTGTCCCGGACCCCGAAGACGGTCCCGTCGTCGTACAGGGTGAACCGCGGCGCTTCGCGTGCCTCTGTCGCCCTCCCTTCCTGTGCGGCTGGTGCGGTGAGCGGAAGCGTGAGCTGTTCCGGCTGCCTCGTGGCAGGATCCGGCTTCACGGCGGGGGCGGGCGTGACCGGCGGGATCCCTTCCACCGCTTTCTGCGCGCGGGAATTTGGATATTGGCCCAGGCGCTTCTCCAGGTGGAAGCGCGAGAAAGCCCGCCCTACCTCCGACGCCTTTACTTCCCGCTCGCCGTCCGTTACTACGAAACCGCCTCCCTTTTCGCGCAGGACCAGCCCGTGGTCCGCCAGGCCACGCTCCACCTCCGCCCACGACCCTGCCTGCTCCAGCACCGGCACGCCCCGCTCCTGTACCGCGCGCAGGAACGCGCGGCCCGTCCGCTGCGGCTTGGGTGTGCGCTCCATGGTCGGACCGGGCCGCTCGGGCTCGCCCGACGGAGAGTCGCTGAACAGATCCTGGATGCCGTGCCCTGCGTCTCCGAACTGTGGTCTGGGGCGGGTAGTACCATGGCCTACCGTGCCGGTAGACTGAGTATGCGATGTGGCTGACGGGGGTGTCTGAGCAGGCGGCTCCGGCGACCGTGCGGGAGCCTGGGCCTGGGTCGGAGCTGATTTGTTTGGCCTCGTGACGGGAGGCTGGATTACGGGCGCGGGGAGCGCCGGTGCGATCCCGGCGACGGCCATGCGCGCCTTGTAGTCGGGATATGAGCCCAGGCGCTTCTCGAGGTGAAAGCGCGAGCATCCACGCCCCACGTCGGACGCTTTCACCTGTCGGGTGCCATCCGTCAGCGTGAACCCGCCGCCCTTCGCGCGCAGAGCCAGCCCGTGCTCCGCCAGGCCGCGCTCCAACTCGGCCCAGGACCGCGACTGCTCCAGCACCGGGGCGGCACGCGCCGTCACCTCGCGCAGGAAGTCAGCGCTTCCGCGACCCGGTCCTGAGCGCGGGTAGACGCGCTGGAATCCCGTCTCGTACTCGGGGGGTACGCGCAGCCCACCGTCTTCCGATCGCACGACAACCGAGTTCCAGCCCGGTACGATCCTGAGGCCAAGCTCCTGCTCCTGTGCGCGCAGGCTCCGCTCGATGCGCGGGTAATCCTTCCACGTGCGCCAGAGGGTGTGCCTCTCCGGATGCACACGGTTCACCACGAAGTGAAGATGTGGGTGGGCGCGGTCCTTGTGCGCGAAGATCAAGACCTGGTACTCCTCCAGTTCCAGGTCGCGGATGAGGCGGTCCGCAACGCGCTGCAGCGAAACGGAGTCCACCGGGTCGCCCGGATCGCAGCTCACCGAGAAGTGGTAGACGGGGTCCCTTGTACCGCTCACCGACTCGCCAGCCGTAGCCGCCATCATGCACGCGGCCGTGTCCGGATTGCGGGTAGGAAGGTTTCGAAACTCCACCCAATCCACACGGTCGCGCTGCTGCTGTCGTCCGTCCTTCCCCGTCTTCAGGTAAGAGACGAGCTTCCTGAAGCTCCTGCCCAGCGCATGGGCCCGTCCGATCACCGCAGCACGTCCCGCACGGCCACGTGGATGCGGTCCAAGGCGTTCATCAACTCCTCGTCTGCCGGCAACTCCTCGATGATGTGCGCGTGGTGCGTGAGCTCGTTGAGGGAGCGACCGGCCTCGCGGACGGCGATGATGAGCGGGTGCGCGCTGCCGGGGCGGCCGGCGGCGGCCCGCACGGCATCGTCGGTGATGCGGATCGTGGTCTGAATCGCAACCGCGATGTGGTGCGTGCCCTCCTCCTCGGCCACGCGCTCAAGCTGGTGAAGATTGTTGAGCAAGCGCGTGAGCTGCCGGATCAACTCGTGCGCGCCGCGGCGGCGCACACGCGACGGCAGCTTGGCCGCAAGCGCGGCTTCGCGCACGTAGCGGAGCGGCGGGACGCCGCGAGCGCGGGCGGCCTCCTCGATGTGGCGCCACTCCTCGGCAGTCCAGCGGGTCGGCTTCTTGATGGTGCGGCGCGACGGCATGCCGGGCGGGTCGTTGGGGTGTCCTTCGAGCGCAGCGAGAAGCGAGCATACGGGGGGCGGCCGCGAGCGGAGCGAGCGAATTTGGCCGCCTCCCCGTCTTGCTCGCCCCCGGTGTTCGACAGCCTGTGGTACCCCGGCCAAGCCCGCAGAGACCACGACGAATTCTGCGGCACGCGAATGTTGCGGGGATGAAGTTGGAAAACTCGGCACGCGGAAAATGGGTTTGTGGTCCTCTCGGGACTGACGCGCGTGCGCGCGTCAGTCCCGAGAGGACCACAGGAAAACGGACCGGGAAGCGGCTCTCGCTTCCCGGCCCGTCCGTTCTCCGACTCGACGGGTAGATCTCGCACGGTTTCCTGTCGTGCCAGTCCCGTCGTCACCGTATCGCGTCGCCCCTACCCTGCGTGCTTCATCAGCCCCGGCGTCCGGATCGCTGCCGAAAGTGTGTCGGGCGCTTCTCCCCGCCTGGATCATCTCTCTTGGGGATTCGGCTACACACCGATAGCCTCCAGCCCCGCCAGGGTGAAGACGACTAGCCAATGGTAGCCCAGAACGTCGATGATCGGCCCGGCGAGCACGATCCCCAAGCCGCCCCCAAGAGGCGCCGCAGGCCTTCGCCGCGGCGATCATCAAGGTGGACAGGTATTGATCAGGCGACCTCATGCAGAAAGAAAAACGACGTTCTTGTAGGCTGTGTATTCGCGGCGTATACTCTGAGGTGGCGTCGATGAGATTGCAAACCGGCCGTTTGTCGCCCCGGACGAGCAGGTTCGATTGAGTCATGGGCCCAGCAGCCCGGCCAGCGCCTCCGCATCTGCATCAGATGCGCTCGCGCGACCTGAATCCAACACAACAACCTTGTCCATTCTCGCAGTAGATTTGAACCCCTTTTCCGAAACCCTACCTATTGATGTACCTATCACGGCTGCGAAATAACGTCCCACCAGTATAGCCTAGGAGCCTCAGCAATGCCGCAAATCACCAAAGCCATTGCGATCGCGAACAATGAAGTGGCGTATCTTGCATGGGAGATCGACTCGACATCGATCCCCGGCTGCTTGGGCTTCCACATCGTCCGCGAGTACCTGGACGAGAACGATCAGGTAACTGGCGAGCGGCCGCTTGCCTCCTATGTCGCGTTCAAGGGACAGCGCAATCCGGACTGGCAGGCGCAGAATACCACCGTCTGGCCCGTGCAAAAGTTCAACTGGCGCGATCTGACGCTGCGAAAGAAGCGCGACGCTGCCGAGCGCCGTCCCGACAATGACCGGGTCCGCTATCGCATCCGTGCGGTTGGCAAAATGCGCGATGGTCTCGAACCGGTTGTGGTTGTCGAGGAGAGCCACCGTAACTTCCAGACCGGCGCTACAGTGCGGCACGTATATGAAGGAACGCCGATCCCGCTCGGCTATCTGACGGCGCCCGCGTTCACGAACGCAATCGATGTAACCGCCTCGCGCCCGCCGTTCATTAGCAGCTTTACCAACGGTATTCTCTCGACCCAGTTCTTGGCCAAGGTGCTGAACGAGGATGGGGCAATCACGCCGGGCGAGCTTGAGGGGCATCTACGCAAACCTGGCGACTGGCTGCGAAACTACCTGGCCGGCGACGTCCTGCCGATCATCAACGATTTCTTCAGCCAGGCCGGTGGCCGCTTCCATGCGGCGCTGTACGAACTCGAGGACGAGGAACTGGTCGGCATCCTCAAGACCAACGCGGCGCGGCTCGACCTTATTCTCTCCGACGCCGGCAGCGGCGAGGACGAAGAGGCGGAGCCGGGTGAGAACGGCAAGCGGCCGACCATCTACGATACGCGCAATGCGCGAGCGCGGGCGCTCCTGCGTGCAATCGCCGACACGCCGGGGAGCGGCTGCACACTGCAGAACCGCCTGTTCAATGGCACCGGCCATATAGGCCACAACAAATTCGTGGTCTGGCTCGATAATGCCGGGACACCGCGTTCGGTACTCACCGGCTCGACCAACTGGACTTGGTCGGGAGTCGCCGGCCAGAGCAACAACTGCATCCGCATCGACGACGACAATGTCGCGGGCGCGTTCTTCCAGTACTGGACGCTGCTCAAGGCCGACGCGCTTCCCGACCCAGATCCGCTCAATGCGAAGGCCAAGGGCGCGAACCAAAGCGATTCGCTGAAGTCCGCCAACCGCACACCGACGCGCGTACAGTTGGCGGATGGTGCGTCAGCCGAGTTCTGGTTCTCCCCCAACATGCCGGGCAAGCAGCAGCCGCCGAGCAAATCGGCCAAGCCTGCGCTACCCCCGCCCGACATGGACCGGCTGTTCTCATTGCTCCGCAAGGCAGAGCAGGCGGTCTTCTTCCTGGTCTTCATGCCCTCGCGCGGCGGGATCAACTCGGCGGTTTCCGAAGCGATTGCGCTAGGGCTCAAGGACACGTCCTTGAACGTCATCGGCGCGATTTCCGACACCCAGGCGATGTGGGGCTATGAGCCGAGCCAGAAGCTGCCTGGCGGCAAGAAGCTCCCGGCTTGGTCACCACACGTTTTCCAGCAAGCCGGCATCTCGGTCGTACGCGCGACGGCTCTCACCGACCGGGAGATCGGCCGCGCGGTGGGCGACTTCAAAAACGACGAGACCCTCACGCTCGGCCGCGCGATCATACACGACAAGGTGCTGGTGATCGATCCGATGGATCCCGACAGATGCGTGGTTGCCTTCGGCAGCCATAACCTCGGTTACAAGGCGTCCTATTCGAACGACGAAAACCTCGTCATCGTCCAAGGCCATGCGGCACTGGCCCAAGCCTATGCCGTGCACGTCCTGGACGTCTATGACCATTACCGTTTCCGCGCGGTCGAGGCGGAACTCACCGCAGCGGCGAAGAAGCACGCTGCGGGAGAGCCTGACCCGCGCTGGGACGGTTTTCTCGACAAGACCGACGGCTGGCAGGACCGGGCCTCACACCGATTGTCGGCCTATTTCACGAGTTGAAGCGACGCTATGAGTTCGGATGCTGTCCCGCTTCCCGATGCGGATTTGTCCGGGTACGTTGGCATCAAGACTCCTTGTCTCAGCGATTCTCATCTCGCCCAGCAGCTATTCATCGACCGAGGATTACCATGGACGTGATTACCGCAGTGCTTGTTGCCGCGATCTCCAATCTGGCGGACCATGCCGTCAGGGACGGCTACGCTGCCCTGAAGGGCCTGATCTCCCGAAAGCTCGGCTCTGCCAGCACGGTGATCGTCGCAGTAGAAGAATTGGAGAGGGCGCCCAAATCCAAGGCGCGCCAAGCAGTCGTGCGAGAGGAACTCGAAGCTTCTGGTGCCGGTCGCGATGCCGAACTGCTCCGTCTCGCCCAAGAACTGCTGCAGCGGCTAGGGGAAAGCGCCGGCCACACAAGCACCTTGAGCGCTTCTGGCCAGACTTCAGTCGCGATTAGTGGGGACGTAACCGGCGTCCGAACCCACACCGGAGGGATTTCGCGTTCCGATAGCGGGAGTGGCGGAACCGGAGGGAGCGCTAACGCGGCTCCTGGCACACACGGGACGGGAGAAGGGGAATAAAGAGAATGAAGCTCCCACTTGATTTCGGTATCAAGCTTTTTTTTCGACTGCTGTTGCCGGGATTCCTCCTCACTCTCGGTCTACTGCCACTTCTGTTGACGATGATTGATCTCATCGGCTTGGAAAGACAACACGAGGTCGCCTTTGTTGTTTCGATGATCATCGTTGGCTGGATGATCGTGATGGCTGATATGCCCATTTATATGCTTATGGAGGGGCGTCACGGGTGGCCAGTGCAAGTCAAGCAAAAATTCATCAACGGCGAGACCAATCGCTTGGCCAACATTAACCGCGACATTGACGCCTTCTATGCTGTTGACAATCCCGACGATGGACTCCGCAGGAAGTGGCTCGAAGCTTCCGTGAAGAAACGCTCTTTCCCATTACATCAGACTAGCGGCGAGCGATACGTCGAATTCCCGACGAGGCTCGGAAATGCGATCCACGCGTACGAAACCTACTCAAAGGTTATGTATGAACTCGAGGCAGTATTTTACTGGCCGAGAATCTGGGTCAATCTGAGCAAAGATCTACGTGAAGAAATCGATACTCAACAGGCTATGGCTGACAGCACTGTGTATTCCAGCTTCGCATTGGGAGTCGGGGGGCTGCTCTGGGTGTTCTACTCCGTTTTCCTATTCACCCAAGGACTGGTCGCTTGGCTTCTAGACAAGGCTGGCAAGGTCACGTCTCTTCCACCCGGCATTTTATCATACCTTCCCGGCGCCGGGACCTGCTTGCTGTTTGCGGTGATTTTCCTCGGATTAGCTTATGGCGTTTATCGCCTTAGTATCTATACGAACGAGCAGTTTGGTACCTTGTTCATGGCAATCATCGACTCCCATGTGGGGAAAGTTGAAAAGGAATACATTGATGCTGATACGATCGTGAGGATGATTGAGGATCTGACGCGGAAGGCTTCAACTCCTGATAAGCTCGAAGATGCTCACATGAACATGCTCGAGGATCTGACGCGTGAACCTCCAGCTCGCAACGACAGGTTGGAAATTGTCCGGCGGTATCTTCAGTACTATACGGTACGAGTGCCACGCCACAAGAGGCCGGTGCCAGTTCCGCAAATCCAAAGTACTCTTGAGCTCGATAACGCCCCGGAGACGGTCCGCGATGGGACAGCATCTCTTCCGTCAGGGCAACCGCAGCGTGATCGTCCATCTCCGGAATTGCTCCCGGATACGGGCACTCCTGATCCCATTCGAGCCGACGATGGCCAATAATGATTGAGTTGCTGTTCAATCCACTCAATCCGCACACCACCCCATCGAGGAGAGCGCGATGGCAAGGGAAACTGGCACGGTAAAGTGGTTCAACGCCGAAAAGGGATTCGGATTTATTACTCGGCATGACGGGCAGGAGGTCTTCGTGCACCACAGCGCAGTTCAGGGAGGCGGGTTCAGATCCCTGAACGAAGGGGAACGTGTCGAGTTCGACGTAGTCCAAGGTCAGAAAGGGCCTGCGGCTGAAAACGTCATCAGACTTGGGACGCACGGTCCAGGAGAGGGAGAGTAGCCGCGTCTGCCGACTGGCCGGTCCCCCGCGCCAAGCGGCGCAGCAGGAAGCCCATACGATTCTCGCGCAGTGCCGGGACGCTGATCCCCCGGACTGCTCTGAATGGTGGCACGACAGCGAGAACAGCGCCAGCGGAGGTGGCCTGCACGCCGCAGCAACTCCCACTCCCCCTGGACACTCCGGGTCCCGGTGCACGAGTTTCGGTGGAGCCATCGTTCGGGTGGCCTCGGGGATCGGTCGAGATGGAGGACGCCTTCTTCCGCGTCACACCCAAGCGGTCACTCCGACCGCTCGTCGATTCGCCATGGTCAGCGGGTGCGGCCGGTGGCCGCCCCAGATCGCGGCCACTCCCGTGCCCGGATCCGGGCGGCGGAGTCGAAGGCGCGACGAACAGAACCGCGTCGGGCGGGCGCGTGACGCGGTCCCCCGCGCAAGCCGAGCCACGGGACGCTGAGCGGCCGCACTGGCCGCGATTTGGACGACCAGCGGAGGGTAACCGCCCGATGTCGATCCGCCGGTTGAAGATGGCGCTACGCTGCTGGAAAGGCTGCTGAGCGAATTGCGCGGGGAGGCGCGAACAGAGGTCCGAATGCGGATCACCAACGCGCTTGAGCAGGGGTACCGGCGGATGGAACTCCGGGAACCGAAATGCCTGTATCGGACTTGGAAACCTACCAGGGCCGTCCTGAGGTGTGGTGTGTGGGAGCGCGGAAGAAAAGTAGGCACAGAAGCCGGTGCTTGCCGGGCACAATGCTGCGCCCGGCCGCTGTGGGGAGGAAGACTGCGAATGGAATAGGTTGTGGAATAGGTTGGACGGCGAAGTTGGGCATTTGTGCCTGTGGAGTGCGGGAGGCCCGTCTGAAACACCTAGCATCTACGCCATTTCACCGCACTCCGAGCGATCAGCCTGCCGAATGGGGTTCAGGGGGTCGCCGGTTCAAATCCGGCCGTCCCGACTGTGTAAGTGAAGGCCCTGCAACGGTATCGTTGCAGGGCCTTTCTCTTTTGTCCGCCGGGGGCGGACAACTCCGGAATCGGTTTGGTTACGGGAAGAGGCTGCGGTGGTCGCAGTCGTGCACCGCCGTGCCCACGATCGTGGGAAACAACGTGAGCTCCTCGAGGGCGCAGGCGAGCCGCGCCTCCTCCGATGTCTCCGACAACCACCTCAGTGGCCGCCGTAGTAGCGCCAGAAGCAGGCGCGCACGCACTCCGCCAGGGTACGGTCCTGCGAGTGGGACCAGCTGAACCGCGGGTGGGGAGCGTCATGGCCTGTCGTTCTGCGCCGGCTCGGGGATGACGTCGTGAGCCGCTCGCGACGATGCGCCGGCTCCGTGGCATGCCTCTATCCCCCTGGTTTGAAGCAGCCCTCGCACGGCGCCGAGCAGCGCGCTGGGCAGGAATGGTTTTGCGACAAAGGCGCTGGGCTCCTCCACCAGGGTCCAGGGATCCTGGTCGGTGTAGCCGGAGGTGAACAGCACCGGCAGCGTCGGTGCGCAGGCGCGGAGGCGGGTGGCGAGCTCGCGGCCGGTCAACAGCGGCATCACCATGTCGGTGACCAGCAGGTCGATGTCCTCCGCCGTCGAGGTCCACAGGCGCATGGCCTGCTCCCCGTTCTCGGCCTCCACGACGGTGTAGCCGGCGCTCTCCAGGATCCTGCGCGTCACCCTGCGGACGGTGGCCTCGTCCTCCACCAGCAGGATGGTCTTTCCGTGCGCGTTCTCCTGAACCGGCGCGGGAGCGGGCGCGTCCGAATCCGGGGCCTCGTCGACCGCCGGGAGGTAGATGGAGAAGCGGGCGCCGCCCGCGGGCGGGCACTCCGCCCAGACGTAGCCGCCGCTCTGGCGGATGATCCCATAGACGGTGGAGAGCCCGAGGCCCGTCCCCTTGCCGTTCGGCTTGGTGGTGAAGAACGGCTCGAAGATGCGCGGCAGGTGCTCGGGCGCGATGCCCGGTCCGCTGTCGGTCACCCACAGGCACGCGTATTCGCCCGGCGGAACCAGCGACCCGGAGGTACGGAGGGGCGCGGTGAGCACGGCGATGCCCGTCTCGATCACCACTCGCCCACCAGAGGGCATCGCGTCACGCGCGTTGACCGCCAGATTCATCAGGACCTGCTCCAGCTGGCCCGAATCTGCGCGGATGTACGGCACCTCGGGCTCCAGGAGCGTCACCAGCTCGACGTCGGACGCGATCAGCCGCCGGAGCATCTTGTCGGTATCCGCTACCACGCTGTTCAGGTCCAGAACGCGGGGCTGCAGCACCTGCTTCCGGCTGAATGCGAGGAGCTGGCGGACCAGGGCACGGGCGCGGTCGGCGGCGCGGGCCACCTCTACCAGGTCTTGGGGAGGCTCGGCGCCGGCCTCGGCATTGTCCGCAAGGAGAAGCGAGGTGTTGCCCTGGATGACCGTGAGGATGTTGTTGAAGTCGTGCGCGACACCGCCGGCCAGCGCGCCGAAAGCCTCCATCTTCTGCGACTGCCGAACCTCGGCTTCCAGCCGCATCCACTCCGTCATGTCGGCCAGCAGCGCGATCGCGCCGCGAGGGTTCCCCTCCGCGTCCGTAAGCGGGGCGGCCGACAGCCGGATATCCAGCAGCTCACCATCTTTGCGCACCCGCCGCAGCAGGATCTCGTAAAGCGCTTCGCCGCCCAGAACCCGCGCGAGCAGCTCTTCGTGACGGGGCCGGGTCTCGGCGGGCACGAACAGGGGCCGCCTGCCGAGCACTTCCTCCGCCGTCCAGCCGAACGTGCGCTCGGCCGCCGGATTCCAGGTCGTCACCAGCCCGGTCTCGTCCAGCGCGACGATTGCGATCGGCGATGCCTGGATCAGCGTCCGGAGCCGGCGGTTGCTCCCCTCCAGCTCCGCGCGCGCGCGTTCCCGCTCGCTGATGTCGCGTGCCACGGCGATGACGACCTGCCTCCCGAAGTACGTCCCTCGCGAGAGGACGACCTCTTTCGGGAAAACCTCCCCATTGCGCCGGCGGCCCAGCCACTTGAACCGCTGGGGATGCCCATCGGCGGCCTGGCGAATGGCGGCGTAGGTCTCCTCCAGGGTCATGGTGCCGTCGGGGGCCGCGAGCATGGCCGGCGTGTTGCCGACGATCTCCTCGCGGTCGTAGCCGTACATATTGGTCACCGCGTCGTTTACCGCGAGGAAGCGCCCGTCGGGGTCGAGTACGTAGACGCCCTCCGTGAGGCTGTTGAAGAGGGTCCGGTAGCTGATCTCGGAATGCCGCAGTGCTTCCAGGGCGCGGCGTTCCTCCGTGACGTCGTAGAGAAAGGAGTGGAAGAGCCACGCGTCCCCGTCCGGTACGGCCGTCAGGGCCACCTCGACGATGATCTCGCTCCCGTCCCGGCGTGAAGCCGGGAACTCCGCCCTTCGGCCGACCAGGGTGCTCTTCCCCGACCTGAGGAAAGAGCGCAGGCCGGCTTCGAAAGCGGCTGCGTAGCGGGCGGGGATCACCGTCCCGGTGAGCGGCCGGCCCACCACTTCGTCGCGGCTCCACCCGAACGTGCGCTCCGCGGCCGGGTTCCACTCGCGGATACGGCCGGCGCTGTCGGCCGAGATGAAGGGATCGTGGGCCGATTCCAGGATCGCGCGGATGCGGGCCTCGCTGGCCCTGAGCTGCTGCTTCGTGCGTGAACTCTCCGTCACGTCGCGCACGTTCAGCACGATCCCGCAGACCGACGGCTCTTCCGTCATGTTGGTCGCGAGCGCTTCCACGATGCGCAGGCTGCCGTCGCGCCGGCGGATGGCGGCTTCGAAGCGATTGCCCCCGTTGCCAGTCGCCAGCAGCTTCGGGATGTCGGGGAGGCGCATTTCGTCGCCGTCCGCGAACAGCTCACCGAGCGGCCGCCCCTCGAGCTCACCCGGAGTGAAACCCGTGAGCCGCTCCGCGGCAGGGCTCGCGTACTGGAGGATGCCGTCGGGGCAGACGATGGCGATCACCTCGGAGGAGTGCTGCACGAGCGAACGGAAGCGATTGCCGCGCAGCGTCTCAGCCGTGTAGGCGAGCGAAGCCTGCGAGCCGAAGATGCTGAATGCGCGTCGGATGGGCGGCGTCAATCCGGGCCCCCCGACCACCAACGCCCCGTCCGCCCCGTTCCCGCCCCGGAGCGGCACCACGAGAACCTCTTCCTCTGCCCTGAACCGGGCCCACAGCTCCGGCGGGAGCGCCGATACCCGTGCCACGTGGGCGGGCGCCCACATCCCTCCCAGCCCGTCCTCCGCGGCGGCGGAACCGGCCACCACTCCATCCAGCCAGTCCTGCCGCGCCGCGTGCGGAGGCACGATCTCCCACGTGACGCCGGCCGCATCTGCGCCGATCGCGCGCGCGCCGGCGGCCAGGACCGCGTTGATCGTCTCGCGATCGGCCGCGGAGAGGAACTCGCCTGCGTATTGCGCCAGCGCGGTGCCCATCCGCGCGGACCGGTCCTGCGACTCGAGCACGCCGCGGATGAAGTAGAACGCGGCCCCTAGCAGTGCGAGCGCAGGGAGCTCTTCCAGGTTCCCCTCGGCCCAGAGAGGCACGCGCCCCGCCCGGGTGAGCGCCACCGCGATGATGAACGCCGACACGTAGGACGCGATCACCAGCGCTGCCCGCGCGCGCGAGCCGTACTGCATGCGGAAGAAGAGGCTGACGAAGAACACGCCCGAGGCACGGTCCGGACCGTCGAGGCCATAGGCCACAGCGACCAGGGCGCACCAGGCCGGAAGCTCGCCGAGGAGATGGAAGGCCGAATACCGGAAGCCGGATACCCACCAGAGCACCAGCCACGCGATCCCCAACGCCGCCCACGCCCACGCGCCTCCCGGACGGGAGTCCCCCAGGATCAGGTGAAGCGCCGCGAGCGCGGCCATGAGCAGGCTGACCGCGAACAGCAGCGCCCTGAAGCGGCTGAGCGCCTGGCCGTCCGACTGGGTAGATGGGGCCGCGCGATGCTTTTTTGCGTCCACCGCTGTCCTTCCCGGACCGATCCGCATGGGACTCCAGATGCGCGAGTAGGGTGGTGCGTGGATACCCTGGAGCACGTCTGGCCGATGGTAAGATCGCATCCCGTGGGCCGAGAAAACGGCGCCGCGCCGTCCACATCCCTAACCGGGCGTTCCGTAAACATCAGAATACAGGCGCCCCGTTTCGGCAGCGGAACATAAAGAGAACGGGAAGCGTGGGAGGTGATGGCTGACTGAGCCTGGCCTGCCGGCGCCATGGGCTCTCCGAACCCTGTTCACAGCACGATATGACACTCGCCGCTGCAAATGGGCGTTGTGACGCAATGCAATCGGAGCGGGGGCGATGGGTCTCGATCGGTCGCAGAGCTTCGTCACTCCTCAATACGCCGTGGTTTTTTCTTCCCGAAAGTTGCGCATCGTATGCGGTAAACCTTCTGGACTGCTGCAGCTGCCTCGCCTGCCCACACCGCCTTGAGCGAGTCCGGCTCCGAACACGACTCTCCGTGCAGGTTCGCCGCAGGTCAACGGGTTCTACCTTTCCTCTTCACCTCTCGGCTGGCGTCCATGGGCCTCGACGAGGCCCGGTGCGAGAGTGTATGAAGTGTACAAAAACCGTACATGCCCCTGCCCCGCCGGACAGCTACAGGGCTGGAGCGGCCTGCGCCGGCCGTGCTGACCAGAAATCCTACAGCCGGTGTGCCGAAGGCTCGCGCGGAACTCGGCGAACGGGCAGTACGCGGATGTTCGCCAACCGTGATGGGGTCAACGCTGAAGTGAAGCCGGGGTGCAGTAGCTACGGAGCGGTGGTGGTCGGCCCCGAGACGTATGGCAGCGCCGAATGTCGCGAATCGTCAGGCGTGCGGAACGTGTTGGGATGATTGAGGATGCGGCTCGTCCGTTGCCCTGTGTGCCGCTCACCACGGCGCGCCGGCAGATACGGCGCAGGCTCGATCTCCGACACCAGGACGTGCCATGCTGTATACCTTGCCCGCATCACCTGCGAAGCCGGATGGAGAGCCCCACGCGGCATACGCCACCCCCGCCCACGCCTTCTTCACCGCGTTCCGGGAGGGCACAGCCGGCGTGCGGTTCGGCTTCCTGGCCCAGGACGAGGGGGAGCTCGCCCGGGTGGCCGCAGCCTTCAGGTCAGCGGGTGCCCGGACCGAGACGTGGTGCCGCGAGCGGTTGGGGTGGACGAGCCAGGCGGGGCGGGAGCTGGCGCAGGCGTTCGCTCTCGCCGCCGGCGGGTGGCTGCTGCAGGGGGGCGCCGACATGGATGTGCTCCAGAGAGAGCTCGGCCTGGCCTGGCGCGCCTTCGGGGAGTCGCACCTCCATTGAGCATCGCGGTGCGAACCATCGGAAATACGCTGGAGGTGGAGCTGCCCTCCTCCCTTGTCCTCGCCAACCGGCGCGGAATCATCGACGCGGTCGCGGCGAGCCTTTCAGCCGGAGTGCGGCTGGTCCGGCTGGACGCCTCGGCGCTGCGCGAGTTCGACAGCGCAGGACTGGGAGCGCTGGCGCGCGTCCTCCGGCTCATCCTGGACGCCACGCGCGCTCGTCCGCAGCTGGCCAATCCCAGCCCGGAGCTCCGCGAGAGCCTGCGTGCCGTGCTGCTGCTCCGCCACTTCAAACTCTGCTACGGATGCCGAAGTCCATTCTCCTCATCGATGACGACCCCGGCGTGCTGCGGGTGCACGCGAAGTTCCTGCAGCGGAAGGGGTGGGAGGTCTTCTCGGCCGAGCGAGGCGAGGAAGGTGTGCGTCTCTATGAAGCCGAACGCCCCGACGTGACGCTGCTGGACCTGGAGCTCCCCGGCCTCTCCGGCCGGGACATCCTGGACGTCCTGGTGTCCCGGGGTGCGGCGGTGGTGATGCTGACGGGCCACGCCGACGTGGAGACTGCGGTCGAGGCGATGCACTCCGGGGCGGAGACACTCCTCACCAAGCCTGTCGACTTCGATCATCTCCAGGCGACCGTCGATCGGGCGCTAGAGAAAGTGCAGCGGCGCCGCACCGACGAGCTGCTCTCACGGTGAATGGCGCAGAGGGGGGGCGGCGGCGCTCGGGGCCTCACCGCCGATGCTCGACCTGGAGCGCCAGGGCGACCTGCTGGCGGGGTCGCCAGACACGACTGCCCTGCTGCTCGGTGGCTTCCAACGCGTCGGTAAAGACGGAGGTGTCGCCGGAATCCGCGGACCAGCCGGGAATGGGCAAGGGGGTCGAGCGCAAAGCCGGGAGCCTTGCCTTCCTTCATGTTCTCGATGCCTTTGATCAACTCAAAGGATGCCCTTGCATCAGTGCTCTGCGCTCTCTCTTTTCTTCTCTGCGCTCTCTGCGTTCAATCTTCACTGTGGACTGCACACGGCATCCGCAGAAATGGTAATGTTGTGCCCCGGATCGGCGGGGTACCGCGACCACGCTGCAGGATATCCGATCACGGCGCCACCGCCTGGATCGCGGACGCGATGCATCGGCCCGCGCAGAGGCCCGGCAACGGGAGTGCGTCGCCGGGCCTCTGTTTCGTTCCGCCGTGCTCACGCGACCTGGGCCAGCTCTCCCTCCGCCGCCTCGACGCCGCGGCCGTCGACGTCGCACCGGGCGCCCACCTCCTCCAGCGCGTCGAAGAACCCGGGGTACGAGGTGCCCACCAGGTCCACCCCCTCCACCCGGCTGGGCTCGCGCATGCGCAGGGCCGCCAGCGCCAGCGACATGGCGATGCGGTGGTCGCCCCAGCTGGAGAACGCCACCCCGCCCTCGTACGACGCGCGCCCGCGGATCTCCATCCCGTCCAGCTCGCCGCCGCGGTAGACGGGCTCCACCGCCACCCCCGCCTTGCGCAGCTCCTCGGTGATGCTGAGGATGCGCGGCGACTTGTGGTGGTTGGTCAGCCGCCCGCCCACGATGCGGCAGCGCCCCTCAACGAACGCGGCCAGGGCGGCCACGGTGGGAAGGATGTTGGGGGCGTCGCCCAGGTCGAACACGTGGTCGCCGCGCATCCCGCCGCCGTCGTTGCTCACCTGGCACACGTCGCCCTCGAAGCGCAGTTCCACCCCCAGCTCGCGCACCACGTCCAGCATCTTCCGCTCGCCCTGGGCGCCGTCGGGCTCCAGGTTGGTGAGCGTCAGCGTCCCCGGAAAGAGCGCCGCCAGCGCGAGCAGGTAGCTGGCCGAGGTGTAGTCGCCCCCCAGCGCGCACTCGAAGGGGTGGTAGTCGCACGGCCGCACCGTCATCCGCCCCAGCGACTCGCTGGCCTCCACCTCCACGCCGGCGCGGCGCATGGCGTCCAGCGTCTGGCGGATGTACGAGGCCGAGAGCACCCCGCCCTCCACCCCGTCCAGGGTGATCTCCACCGGCCCCTGCGCCCGCGGGGCGGCCAGGAGCACGGCGGTGGCGAACTGCGAGCTGCCGTCGGCGGGAAGAATGCACCGGCCGCCGCGAAGGGGGCTCCCCCAGTTGACCACCGGCGCCAGGTTCTCCTCGCCGATGCAGTCCAGCTCCGCGCCCAGCCCGCGCAGCGCGGCGAAGAGGGGCGCCATCACCCGCCGGCGCAGCACCGCGTCGCCCGTGAGGATGACGGGGGCGCCGGTGCCGCAGGCCAGGGCCAGCAGGGTGCGAAAGGCCAGCGCCGAGCCGGCGCAGCGCAGCACCTCGCCGGGGGCGGACAGGCGTCCGCCGGTGCCGGTGACCTCGATCCACCCGTCGTCCTCGCGGATGCCGGCGCCCAGGGCGCGAAGGCAGTCCTTCATCACCTCTGTCTCCTGGCAGCGCAGGTCGTTGTGGATGACCGAGCGGCCGCCGGCCAGCGCGGCGGTCACCAGCGCGCGCTGGGTGTCGGGCTTGGACGAGGGGACGCGCAGCGTGCCGGCGATGGGCCCGTGCAGCGGCGCCACCTCGACCAGCGCCCCCGCCCCCGGCGGCGCGGCCGGGTCCGGGAGCAGCTTTCCCACGTACGTCTGCCCCAGGGCCTGTCCAGTCGTTCCGGTCATGCGTCGGCTCCTTCTTCTCGGCTGGGTTGGGTCGCGCCGGCGGCGGGCGCGCAAGGTCGCGTCCGGCCCGCGCGCGCGCGCCGCGCGCGGACAGCCGGATATGCATTCGTCACGGGGGCGGCTGCGCGTGCGGCCGTCCCTGCGGGTGAGCGCCGGTCCCTCATGCGGCCGCGGCGGCGAACTCCGTCCGGGTAAGGGGGACGGAGACCGGGCGCGGCGGGGTGATGATCAGGCTCATGTAGCGCTCGTTCTCGTGGAACAGGAGCCCGCGCTCCATCAGCCACGCGATCTCGGCGTCCACGTCCACCCCCTCCAGCTCCTTTGCCAGGTTGGCCGGCTTCTTGGCCGTGGCCAGCCCCTCCAGCACCCGGCGCGCGTCGTCGGTCAGCGGGTGCTCCAGCGGCTCGCCGGAGCGCGAGTCGAACACGTGCCAGTCGCCGTCTCGCTGCACCAGGCGCAGCTCGGCCCGCGCGTCGCTGTTCCACTGCGCCTTCCAGCGGTCCACCTTCTCGCGCAGCCGGCCCACCATGCGGGCGGCGTTCATGGCGTACGGGGCGGTGTAGTTGTGGTCGGAGAAGTAGTACGCCAGCTCCGACAGCGATTCGCGCGGGAACGGGTAGGTGAGCTCGTACCAGTCCAGCGGGTGCAGGTCCAGCCCGTACTCCGCGGCCTCGGTGTAGTACGGGCTGAAGCGGTCGAAGCGCACCGGGTGCACGCCGGTGGGCGGGTACAGGTGGGTGAGCAGCGGGATCTCGCGCAGGTACTTCTCGTACACCTCGATCCCCTCCCCCGGAAACCCGATGAGCAGGTTCCACGCGGGAAAGATCCCGTAGCGCACGGAGTTGATGAGGAACTGCAGGTTCTGGAAGACGGAGGTGCCCTTGCGCATCAGCTTGAGGGTCGAGGTGTTGAGCGCCTCGATCCCCGGCTGGATGCGCATCACGCGCGCCTTGGCCAGCACCCGGAAGTCCTCCTCGTCCAGGTCGGCCTTGACCTCGTAGAACATCGACATCCCCTCGGGGGTGTCGAGAAAGGCCAGCACCTCCGTGAGGTAGCTCTTGGGGAGGATGTTGTCGACGCTCTCCAGCTCGCTCACCCGCCCGGCGTGCCGGAACAGGCCCTCGAAGACGCGGAAGGCGTTCTCCGGCCGCATGGAGCGGTAGCTGATGGTGGAGCCGTTGAGGCCGCAGAAGGTGCAGTGCGCCCGCTCGCCCCACCAGCACCCGCGCGAGGTCTCGAAGAGGAGCACCGGCTTGCGGCGTCCGGGGAAGCTGGCTTCGTACCGGTCCAGGAACGGCTCGTAGTCGAAGTCCACCAGCTCGTTGATGTCGTTCTCCTCGCCAAAGGCGCGCACCGCGGGCGGCCCGCCCAGCGACACCATCCCCGTGGTGCCGCACGACGCGTCCTGCGTGCGGTTCTGCCGCGAGAACACGCCGTCGATGCGGTGGCACCCCGCGGGGTCGCCCTCCACCAGGCAGCGCACCAGCGCGGGAAAGCTGCGCAGCGAGGGGCCGGAGAAGACGAAGTCGATCATGGGCGCGTTCTGCACCAGCGCCCGCCCCATGGGGCCCTCGCAGTTGGCGCCGCCCACCACGATCACCACGCCGGGGTTGCGCGCCTTGATGAGCCGGGAGATGGCGAGCACGGCCACGTTCTGCGAGAACATGGAGGTAAAGCCCACCATGTCCACCTGGTCCAGCCCGTAGCGGTCGATCATCTCCTCGAAGTGCGCCTGCACCCCGGCGCGCTTCTCCACCACCAGGTCGCGGATGACCCGGTTCTGCGGGGCGTGCGACGGGTAGTAGCGCTGAAAGTAGTCCTCGGAGTTGTCGGGAAGGTCGGGAAACGCCACGGGGCGGAACAGCCAGTCGGCCAGCCCGGTGGGGTGGTGCGCGAACGAGATCAGCTCGTCGTACGCCGGCAGCCCCATGTAGTGGGCGAAGTCGTGGTGCAGGTAGTGCACGCCGGCGTCGGCCACGCCGGGCAGGGTCTTGCGCACCACGGCCTGCAGCTGGGTGAGCGCCAGCGAGGGCATGGACAGGTTGGCGAAGGGCATGTTCACCAGGGCGATCTTGTACATCGTCGCTCCTCATTCAGTCGGAGAGAAGGTCTCCCGCCGGGCACTGCGCGGCCGCGGAGGGTGCATGGACGTCGTCGGAACCTCGCGAAGCCGCGCTACCCGGAGGCGGCGCCCCGGGCCAGGACCGGCGAACCGGCCGCCTCCTGCAACGGCACGGGGGCCAGCCCCCGCACCGGGATCCCGCGCGCCGCCGCCAGCGCGTCCTGCACGGCGCGGATGAGCGACGGGTAGGCGTCGTACGCCACCCGCGCGGAGTCCAGCTCCAGCCGCTCGCGGTTGGTGTGGGCCAGCGCCTCGTCCCCCGGCGCGAAGCCGATGGTGGGGACGCCGTGCGTCCCGCAGCTGTGCCCGCCGTCGGTGCCGAACTTCCACTGGCGGATGGCCGGCTGGCGCCCCGTGGCCCGGCGCACGGCGTCCACGGCCGCGCGCACCACCGGGTGCTCGTCGGGGACCAGGAAGCCGGGGGTGAAGTTGCTGTGCTCGTCCTCCCACCCCGTCCACGCCCGGTGCGTCACCAGGCCGGGGAGCACCTGCACGCGGATCCCCTCCACCGGCGGCACCCGCTCCGACAGCAGGGCTGCGATCTCCTCCACCGCCCGCGCCTCGTCCCACCCCGGCAGCACCCGCATGTCCAGGGTGATTCGCACGCGGTCGGGGATCACGTTTCCGCTCCTGGGCCAGCTCTCGAACACCGTGGGGGTGAGCGTGGCGCGCCCCAGCACGGGGTCGCACGGCTGCGCGTCGGAGAGCTCGCCCAGCGCCAGCAGCACGTGCGGCAGCACCTGCGCGGGGTTGCGCCCCCGCTCCGGCGCGCTGGCGTGCGCGGCCCGGCCGTGGATCTCCACCGCCAGCTCGGCGTGGCCGCGGTGGCCGGTGCACACGTCCCCCGCGGTGGCCTCGCTCAGGATCACGGCGCCGGGGCGCGCGGGAAGGGTGTCCATCAGGTGCATCATCCCCCATCCCCCCTTCTCCTCGTAGACCGAGCAGGCCATCAGCAGGTCGCCGGCGGGGCGGTCGTCCACGAACCGGGCGGCCGCGTACAGCTGCAGGGCCAGCGGGCCCTTGACGTCCATGGCCCCGCGCCCGTGCAGGCACCCGTCCGCCACGGCGCCGCCGAAGGGGTCGTGGTCCCACCGGGCGGGGTCGCCCACGTCCACCACGTCCATGTGGCTGGAGAGCATCACCGCGGGGGCGTCGCCCGTGCCCACGATGCGGCCGATGACGTTGCCGGCGCGGTCCCGCCGGGCCTCGTCGAAGCCCAGCGCCCGCAGCTCGCGCATGATGCGCCGCGCCACGCCCCCCTCGTCCCCCGGCAGGCTGGGGATGCGGATGAGCTCCGCGGCGAACGCCACCGCGCGCTCGAAGGAAAGGTCCCGGGTCATCGCCCCCCCTCCCCCGCCGGGGTGGCGTGGACGGGCCCGGAAACGGCGCGCGGCGGGTGATCCGGCCGGCGCGCGGCGGGGCGCTCCGGCGGGACGGCGGCGCGCGCCTCCGTCCCCCGGGGAATCGCCCTGGCCCCCCGCCGGTCCCGGCCCGTGGACGCCCGGGCGGGCCGCCGCGCGCTCGCGGGGAGCGCGTGCGGGCGGCGATCGGTTCTACGCATAGGCCCTCGCCTGAAGCTGGTAGAGCTCCGCGTACAGCCCGTCGCGCAGCAGCAGCTCGTCGTGGCTTCCCAGCTCCGTCACCGCGCCGCCGTCGATCACCAGGATCAGGTCGGCGGAGCGCACGGTGCTGAAGCGGTGCGAGACCAGCACGGTCACGGCGCCCCGCTCCGCCCCCGCGCGCGACGCCTGCGTGTAGCGCTCGAAGAGGGCGTGCTCGGCCAGCGCGTCCAGGCTGGCCGTGGGCTCGTCGAAGAAGAGGACCAGCGGCGCCTCGCGCATGAGCGCGCGGCCCAGCGCCACCTTCTGCCACTGGCCGGTGGAAAGGTCCACCCCGCCCTCCCAGCGGGTGCCCAGCTGGGTCTCCGTCCCGGCGGGAAGGGTGTCCGGCAGCTCCGCCGCCCCCGCGCGGCCCAGCGCGGCGTGCACGGCGCCGGGGTCGTCCAGCCGCGGCAGGTGGCCCACGCCCACGGTGTGCTGGGCGGTGAACTCGAAGCGGGCGAAGTCCTGGAACGCCGCGGAAAGGCGCTGGCGCCACTCCTCCACGCCGATCTGCGCCAGCTCCACCCCGTCCACCAGGATGCGACCCTCCGTGGGCTCGTACATCCGGCAGAGCAGCTTGACGATGGTGGTCTTTCCCGCCCCGTTCTCCCCCACCAGGGCCACCACGCCCCCCGCGGGGATGCGGAAGGAGACGTCGCGCAGCACCCAGCGTTCGGTGCCGGGGTAGCGGAACGAGACGTGGTCGAAGACGATGCCGTCGCGCAGGGCGTCGGGCGCGGGGCGGGTGCCCTGCGCCTTCGCCAGCTCCTCCTTCGTGTAGTCCATCAGCCAGAGGAGCCGCGCCGCGTTGCGCAGCATGGCGCCCAGGCCGGTGACGCCGCGCACCGGGTCCACGATGGCCGCGCGGACCTGCTGGGCCAGGAAGATGGCCATCACCACGTCGCCGGCGGTGATGCGGCCGCGGCTGGCCAGCCACAGCATCAGGGTGATGAGCCCCGCGAAGCCGACCAGAAAGACCAGCGACCCCGCGACGGAAAGGAGGGCGGAGCGGCGGCCGGCCTCGGTGGGGTGGCGGCGGGTCTCCAGCCACGACGCCTCCAGCCGCGAAACCACCTCCGGCTCCAGCCCGAACACCCGCAGCTCCATCCCCGCGTTGCGGTCGACGGTGAGCGCCTTGAGGTAGGCGAAGCGGCGGCCGGGCTCGGCCATGCGGTCCTCCGCCTCGCGGAACCAGCGCTGCTCGGCCCGGGCGATGGGGAACGCGGGAAGGGTGAAGGGGATGATGAGCAGCAGCCACGGCGAGGCCACGGCCAGCGCCACCAGCGTGCCCACCCCCATCAGCACCAGGTTCACGGTGTAGAGGAGCGCGGAGAGGGAGTTGGTGAGCGCCCCGTGGCCGCCGCGCAGCAGCTCCAGCCGGTCCTGGTAGTCGGCCCGCTCGTGGTGCTCCAGCCCGGGAACCGCCGCCGCCATCTGCGCGATGTCGCGGCTGAGCGCAAAGCCCACGGACTCCGTGAGCCGCAGCATGCACGTGGTCCCCACCCACATCCCCACGAAGGTCATCACCCCCATCAAGGCGATCCCCGCGGCGCCCAGGGCCAGCCGGCGGGTGTCGTGCGCCAGCGCCCCCTCCGTCATCAGCTTGAGGCACCAGGCGAACAGGGGGATGCGCAGGTAGGAGAGCGTCTCCGCCATCACGCCGATGGAGTTGCGCCGGTCCGTGCGCCAGGTGGCCCGCAGCAGCAGGACGATCGCGCGCCAGTGCTCACGCATGCACCACCTCCTCTCCCGTGGCGTCGCCGGCGGCGAAGCGCTCCGCCTGCAGGGTGAACATCCGCGCGTAGATCCCGCCGGCCCGCATCAGCTCCGCGTGGCTCCCGTCCTCCGCCACCCGCCCCCCGTCGATCACCACGATGCGGTCCGCGCGGCGCACGCTGGACAGGCGGTGCGAGACCAGGATGGTGGTCAGGTCGCGCGTGACCTCCATGAAGCGCTCGAACAGCTCCGTCTCGGCGCGCACGTCCAGGCTGGCCGTGGGCTCGTCCAGGATGAGGAGCCCCGCGCCGCCGCGGACGGCGGTGAGGGCGCGGGCCAGCGCCACCCGCTGCCACTCGCCGCCGGAAAGGTCGGCCCCGTCGGTGAACTCGCGGGAGAGCACCGTGTCCCACCCCCTGGGCAGGCGCTCCAGCAGCCCGGTGCCGCCGGCGTCGCGCAGCGCGGCCTCCAGCGATTCGCGGTCGCCCACCAGCGGCAGGTGCCCGAACCCCACGTTCTCGCGCAGCGTGAGCTTGTAGCGCACGAAGTCCTGCAGGATCACGCCGATTCGGTCCCGCGCGTCGACAGGGGGCAGGCCGTCCACGGCGACGCTCCCGGCGTCGGGCTCGTACAGCCCGCACAGGAGCTTGATGAGGGTGCTCTTTCCCGCCCCGTTCTCGCCCACGATGGCCAGCGACTGGCCGGCGGGAACGTCCAGCGTAAGCCCGTCCAGCGTGGGCGCCTCCCGCCCCCGCCAGGTGAAGCGGACGTCCCGCAGGCGCACCGCCACGCCCCGCGGCGCGGCGACGGGCGCCGCGGCGGGGAGCGCCGCGGCGGGGGTCCCGGGAAGGAGCCGGGCGACGGGGGAGTCGCGCAGGGCGGCCACGCGCGCGGCGGCGCCCAGCGACTGCCCCAGCCACCACTGCGCCGCGCCCACCGTCCCCAGCGCGCTGCTGGCGACCACGGCCTGGACGAAGACGACGAGCGCCGGCGCGCCCACCTCGCCGCGGCCGGCGGCCGCGGCCAGGGTGCCCAGCACGGCCGCGTGCGCCACGATCAGCACCGCGGCGGCGGCCAGGCTAAGGCCGCGCTGGGCGCCGCGGTTGTTCCACATCAGGCGCAGCGCGTCCTGCCAGGCGTCGGCGTAGCGCCCCACCATCCACCCGCCCAGCCCGAAGACGCGGTTCTCCTTGGCCGCCGACGGCTCCAGCACCAGCGAGCGCAGGTACTCCGCCCGCCGCTGCCGCACCGCGCCCTCGCTCACGTCGATGTGCACGCCGCGCTCGGTGGCGCGGACGAACACCATGTTGGCCAGGTGCCACCCCGCAAAGAGCAGGAGCGGCGCCCACCAGCGGAACGCCAGCAGCACCACCAGCGGCCCGATCCCGGAGACGCGGGAGATGATGACGGAGCCCATGCGCGTGGTCGTCTGCCAGAGCACGCCCCGGCGGTCGGCATCGCGGATGCGCTGGAGCTCGTCGGCCAGGGCGGGGTCTTCCAGGATGGCCACGCCGGGCGTTCCCAGGCTCACCCGTGCCAGGACGCGGTAGACCTCCAGGGTGAACAGGGTGTTGATGGTGCGGCTGACCTGCGTCATGGCGGCGCTGCACACCTCGGCCACGGCCAGCAGCAGCACCAGGGCGGAGAGCGCCAGCAGGGCCGGGCGCCCCGCCTCGCTTTCCAGCCCGTGCTCCACCGCCGCGGGGATGGCGGCCACCAGCGCGCCCGTGGTGAGGATGGCGACGCTGGGAAGGAGGCCGGCGGACACGGCCAGCGCCCCGAACACCGCCACCCGCCACCGCGCCGCGCTCCACAGCAGCCCCAGCAGGGCGCGCCAGCGTGACAAGCTCGAAACGACTGTCCTGGTCATACGTACCTGCTCCGGGTTGAAGAGGGGACCACGCCCCTGCGTTCCACGTCCCCCCCGTGGGGCGACCCTCCGCCGTCTCCGTCCGCCGTCCGCATCCACCGAATCCGCTTCCCCTCCCGATCCGCCCCGTCCGCGGACCCGCCGACCCTCCGCCCCGGATGGAGCCGGGGCCATGGAGGCGGTGGGGGCGGGATGGCGACCGCGTCCACCCGCCGGGCGCGCGCCCGGGCGCTCACGGCGCACCCCCCGGCTCCGCGGCGGCGCCGGTGGAGAACTCCCAGCTGCGCAGCCCCAGCCGGCGCAGCGCCGCGCGGGCACGGGCGACCGCGTCCGCGGCGGCGGCGGGGTGAAAGAGCAGCCCGGCCACGGTGCCGCTGTGCGCCACCTGCACCCCCAGCGCGCCCGTCCTGCGGGCGATGCGCAGCAGCTGCGGCATGCAGCGCTTGGGGCGGTGGCGCTGGGTGATCAGGGTGCTGGCCGTCGCCACCCGCCCCAGCAGGGCGGGGTCCTGCCGCTCCACCGCCCGGCGCAGCACCCCCAGCATGGGCCCGAAGGCCTCGATCTCCCACGCGGAGTAGGGGATGGGGGGAAGGGCCAGCGTCTCCACGCCCCGGCCGCGCTCGGTGTTCACGCCCAGCACCCGCACCGCGGGGAGCGGCCCGCCCAGGTCCAGCAGCACGCTGCCGCGGCGCTGGGCAAAGAGCACGGCCCGCTCGGGCCCGTACATCAGCGAGTCCGACGCGGTCTCGGCGGCCACGGCGATGCGGGCGATCCACGCCGGCGGCAGCGGGGCGTCGAAGGCGTCGGCCACGGCGCGGATGGCGGCCAGCACGTCGGTGGTGGACGACCCGCACCCCCAGCGCAGCGGCACGTCGCTTTCCACCCGCAGCGCCCCGCCCCACCCCGTGCGCCCCAGCGCGTCCAGCGTGAGCCGCGCCGCCGCGCGGGCGCGGGTGCGGTCGGCGGGGTGCACGGTGAGCGGCCCCGCGCCCAGCGGGCGAAAGACCGCCCGCGAGCCGAACAGCGGGCACGGCAGGGTCACCAGCCCGTGCTCCAGCGTGCCCTCGGCGGAGTAGAACAGGCCCTGCACGATCTCCCCGTGGTGCGCGCGCGTCTCGCCCACGCCGGCCCGCCGAGGCTGCGCGCCGGGCGGGAACAGCGCCGGGGCCGGCGCCGTCCACGGCGGAGCGGCGGGGCCGGCGCGGGTTTCGAGGGTCTCAGCGGCTGCTTGCATGGATACCTGCGTAAAAAGGGTTCCACGGGGTGCGGACCGGTCCGCCGTCCCGGCCATCGCCTCTCCGCCGTCTCCGCCTGCTTCTGCCTTCGCTCCGCCGGGGGCCCCTCCCCCGGCCCCTCCCCGCTCGTTCCTCGCGGAGAGGGGAGAATTCGACCGCGTTTCGTCCGGGGCCCGCGCTGCGTCCGCCGGGGCGCCCCCTCTCCCGGCCTCTCCCCCAAAAAACCCTGGGGGAGAGGAGAATTCGATCCCGCTTCGTCCGGGGCCCGCACTGCGTCCGCGGCGCGCCCCCTCTCCCGGCCTCTCCCCCAAAAAAACCCTGGGGGAGAGGAGAATTCGATCCCGCTTCGACGGGCGGGCGGGCGCGCCACCCTCCCGCACCCGGTCACCCGTTCACCCGTTCACCCGGTCACCCGTTCACCCGTTCACCCGCCGCGCGGCGGCCAGCGACTCGCGCACCCGCTCGGCCAGCACGCGGACGTTGGGCTCCATCCCGATGGTGATGTGGGTGCCCGGCACCGGGTGCACGGCGACCCGGTCCGGCAGCATGCGGCACCAGCACAGCGTCCGCCGGTCCTCGTCCGTCCACCCCGCCTGCAGCCGCTCCCTCACGTCGGGGTCCACGGTGTGGCTTACGTCGCCGGCCACGAAGACGGTCACCCCGCCCGAGAAGGGGCCCGGCGCGTACCCGCGGCGGCTGACCGTGCGCGCGCGGACGGTGTCGTACGCCTCGCGCAGCACCGCGTCCTCGAAGCCTTCGGAGACGATGCCCTGGTCGATGAGGGCGCGGGTGCAGCGGTGCACCTGCTCCTCCACCGGCAGCCCCTGCAGCTCCGCCTCGGGGAAGGTGAAGGGACGTCCCATCTGCGTGGCGATGTCGGCGGCCAGCCCCGCCACCAGCTCGGGGTCGCCCATCTCCTCCCACAGCTCGTCGCCGATGCCGGGCGCGGCGGAGTCCAGCATCCCCAGGAACGCCACCCGCTGGCCCTGCGCCTCCAGCTGCACGGCCATCTCGTAGGCCACCACCCCGCCGAACGACCATCCCATGAAGTGGTAGGGCCCCTCCGGCTGGATGGCGCGGATCCCCGCCAGGTGGTCGGCGGCGATCTGCGCGATGGGGCGGGCCAGGTCGCCCGCGTCGCGCACGCCGAACACCGGCTGGTCCACGCCCAGGTGGCGGACCAGGTGCATGTAGCCGTAGACCTCGCGCCCCGCGGGGTGCAGGCAGAAGAGCGGGGGGAGCGATCCGTTCGGCTGCAGGGGGACCACCGGGGCCAGCGGCGCCGCCGGGCCCCGCTGCCGCGCCAGGGCGTCGGCCATCTGCCGCACGGTGGCGCCGGCCAGCAGGGTGGCCAGGGGCAGGTCGGCCCCCATCCGGCGCCGAACCTGCGCGACCAGGCGCAGGGCCAGCAGCGAGTTGCCGCCCAGCGCGAAGAAGTCCTGCGTGGGGCCCACGGGCACCCCCAGCAGCTCTTCCCACAGGTGGATGAGCCGCACCTCGGCAAAGCTGCGGGGCGCGTCCAGCACGTCGTCCGCGCCGCCGTACTGGGGCGCGGGAAGGGCGCGGCGGTCCAGCTTGCCGGTGGCGGTCTGCGGCAGCGCGTCCAGCACCACGAAGGCGCTGGGCACCATGTACTCGGGCAGGGTGAGCCGCGCGTGGCCCCGCAGCGCATCCGCCTCCGCCGTGCCCACCACGTAGGCCACCAGGCGCCGGTCGCCGGGCCGGTCCTCGCGCACCACCACCAGCACCTCGGCAACGCCCTCGTGGCGGCGCAGGGTGGCCTCGACCTCTCCCAGCTCCACCCGGTAGCCGCGCACCTTTACCTGGTTGTCGGTGCGGCCCAGGATCATCAGGTTGCCGTCGGCCTGCCAGCGCGCCCGGTCGCCCGTGCGGTACATGCGCGCGCCCGGCGCGTCGAAGGGGTCGGGGACGAACTTCTCCGCGGTGAGCCCGGGCCGGCCCAGGTAGCCGCGCGCCACCCCCACGCCACCGATGTACAGCTCGCCGGGAAGCCCCACGGGCACCGGGTCGCCGTGCACGTTAAGCACGTAGAAGGTGAGGTTCTGGATGGGGTGCCCCACGGGGACGGGGCCCGCGCGGTGGCGGCCGGCGGGGAGCACGTACGCCGAGCAGCCCACCACCGTCTCGGTGGGCCCGTACTCGTTCATCAGCCGCACCCCGGGCGCGTGCTCCTGCCAGGGGACGGTGGGCTCGGCGGAAAGGAAGTCGGCGCCCACCACCAGCGTCTGCGCGGCGCCCTCCATCTCCCCCGGCTCCAGCAGGGTGTTGAGCAGCCCCAGGTGGATGGGGGTGATCTTGATGAGCCCGAAGCCCGGGCGCGCGCGAAGCGTCTCGGCCAGCGCCTCTACCGGCGACTCCTCGGGAAGCAGGCGCACGGCGTGGCCGGCAAAGAGGGGAAGCAGGTTGGTGAGGGTGAGGTCCACCGCCATGGAGGTGAACACGGGCGCGCCGCTGCCCCGGTCCGCGCCGTAGTTGCGCACCCCCCAGTGGATGTAGTTGCACACCCCGCGGTGGTGCATGGCCACGCCCTTGGGCTTGCCCGTGCTGCCGGAGGTGTAGATGACGTAGCACAGGTTCTCGGCGGTTACGCCGCTCTCCACCGGCTCCCCGCTCTCCGCCGCGATGGCGTCCCATCCGCCGTCGAGGGAGACGATGCGCAGCCCTTCGGGAAGCCGGTCGCGCAGCCGGTCCTGGGTCAGCAGCACCTCCACCCCGGAGTCGGCCAGCATGTAGGCCATGCGCTCCGCCGGGAAGCCGCTGTCCATGGGCACCCAGGCGCCGCCCGCCTTCATCACCCCCAGCACGGCCACCAGCAGCTCCGTCCCCCGCTCCAGGCAGATGCCGGCGCGCACCTCGGGCCCCACCCCCAGCCCGCGCAGGTGGCGGGCGAGCCGGTTCGCGCGCGCGTCCAGCTCGGCGTAGGTGAGCGACTCGCCGCCGTAGAGCACGGCCGGGGCGTCGGGGGTGCGGGCGGCCTGCGCCTCGAACAGCTGGTGGATGCAGCGATCCGCGGGGAACTTCGCCCTGGTGCGGTTCCACCCCAGCACCCGCTCGCGCTCGGTGCCCGACATCAGCTCCAGCCGCGACAGGCGCTGCTCGGGGTCGGCGGCCGCCTGGTCCAGCAGGCGCTCAAGGTGGTCCAGCATGCGGTGGATGGTGCCGCCGTCGAACCGGTGCTCGTCGTAGCTCAGGTCCAGCACCATCTCGCGCCCGGGGCTCACCATCAGCGAGAGCGGATAGCTGTTCCACTCCACCCCGTGCGACCGCGTCACCCGCAGCGCGGCGTCGTCGCGCTCCCCGGCGCCGGCCTTCGCCTCGGCGCCGCCGGCGGGGCGGCCGCGGACGACCGGGAAGTTCTCGAAGATGTAGTGGCTCTCGAACAGCGGGGTGCCGCGGGGCACCTCGGCGCACCCCTGCACCTGCACCAGGGGCGAGTACTCGTACTCGCGCGCCTCGGCCTGCAGCCGCTGCAGCTCGGCCAGCCACCCGGCCACCCGCGCCTCACCGCGCACGCGCAGCCGCACGGGAAGGGTGTTGATGAACATCCCCACCATCTCCTCCACCCCGTCCAGCCCCGCGGGGCGGCCGGAGATGGTGTTGCCGAACACCACGTCGTCCTCGCCGGCGTAGCGGGCCAGGAGCACCCCCCACACGCCCTGCACCAGCGTGTTGAGCGTCACGTGCATGCGGCGCGCGGCCTCGTCCAGCCGGCGGGTGCGCTCGGCGGAGAGCTGTGCGCCGCGGCTGGCGTGGCGCACCCCCGCCCCCGGCGCGGCGGGGCGGTCGGCCGGAAGGGGCGTGGGCGAGGTGAAGCCCGCCAGCACCCCGCTCCAGTACCGCTTCGCGGCCGCCGGGTCCTGCCGCCGCAGCCAGGCCACGTAGTCGCGGTAGGGCCGCACCCGTCCCAGCTGCACCGGCCCGCCGGTGCTCCACGCGTGGTACAGGTGAAAGACCTCGCCCGTCACGCGCGACGACGACCAGCCGTCCAGCAGCAGGTGGTGCTGGTTCCACACCAGCCACTGCGCGTCGTCGGCCACGCGGAAGAGCGCGAACCGCATCAGCGGCGCCTCGTCCAGCTGGAAGCCGCGGGCGCGGTCCTCGGCCAGGTACCGCTCCAGCGCCGCCTCCTGCTCAGCCTCGGAGCGGTCCCGCCAGTCCTCCACCGTCCACGGCAGCTGCGCCGCGGCGTGCACGCGCTGCAGCGGCTGCCGCAGCCCCTGCCAGACGAACGAGGTGCGGAGCACCGCGTGGCGGGCCACCACCTCGGCCCAGGCGCGCCGGAAGAGCTCCGCGTCCAGCGTGCCCTGCAGCCGCTGGGCGACCTGCACCTGGTACGCCTGCGTCTCGCCGCCGGCCAGGGAGTGGAAGAGGATTCCCTCCTGCAGCGGGGAGAGCGGATACAGGTCTTCCACGCGCCCGCCCGCCACCACCGCGTCCACGTCCCCCTGCGTGAGCCCGGCCAGGGGGAAGTCGGAGGGGGTGTACCCGCCCGCGCCCTCCTCGCGGCAGTGGGCCACCAGCGCGCGCAGGGCGTCGGCGTACGCCCCCGCCAGCCGCTCGATGGTCTCGCGCCGGTGCGTGCCCTCGGAGAAGGTCCAGCTCATCTCCAGGCACCCGCCGCCCACCGCGCCGGTCACGTCCAGCGCGTAGCGGGGCAGGTTGGCGGCGGCGGAGTCGCGGCCTCGGGGGCCGCCGGCCATGCGCAGCAGCTCCGCGCGGGAGCGCCCGCCGTCGAACTGCCCCAGGTAGTTGAAGGAGATCTCCGGCTCCGGCTGCGCGGCCAGCGCGGCGCGCACCTCCGCGTCGGGCGCCAGCCAGCGCAGCACGCCGTACCCGATCCCCCGCACCGGCACCGCGCGCAGCTGCTCCTTGACGCGCTTGAGCCGCGCCCCCGGCCCGTCGGCGCCGGCCAGGTCCAGGACCACGGGGTAGATGCTGGTGAACCACCCCACCGTGCGGGTGAGGTCGATCCCCGCGCCCACCTCCTCCTCGCGCCCGTGCCCCTCCATGGCCACGCGGACGCGCGGCGTTCCCGTCCACCCCGACACCACCTCCGCCAGCGCGCAGAGCAGGGCATCGTTGATCTGCGTGCGGTAGGCGGCGGGTACCGCCTGCAGCAGCGCGCGCGTCTCGTCGGCGTCCAGCCGCACCGTCATCGTCCGCCGGGCGCCCGTCCGTCCGCCGCCGCCGTCCACGGGGAGCGGCGCCACGCCCTCCGCCCCCTGCGCCAGCCAGTGGGCCGCCTCCGCCTGGACCGCGTCCGTCCGCGCGTACGCGGCCAGCGCCTGGGACCACTGGCGGTACGACGTGCTCCGCGCGCCCAGCTGCACGCGGTCGCCGGAGACCCGCTGGCCGCAGGCACGCTCCAGGTCGTCGCGCAGGATGCGCCAGGAGACGGCGTCCACGACCAGGTGGTGCAGGATGAGGAGAAGCCGCCGCCCGCGCGCGCCCCGGTCCAGGAGCACCGCGCGCCCCAGCGGACCGTTCTCCAGGTCCAGCGCCGCGTGCCGCTCGTCCGCCACCCTTCCCTGCGCGCGGTCCTGCGCCCGGGCGTCCAGGTGCGACAGGTCGATGCGCTCCAGCGCGATCCCCGCCTCCGCCGCGTGCCACTGCTCCCATCCGCCCTCCGTGCGGCGGAAGCGGAGGCGCAACGCGTCGTGCTGCTCCAGCACGGCCGCCAGCGCCGCCTCGAGCGCGGCGTCCGTCACCTCGTCGTCCACGTCCAGCAGCGAGGACTGGTTGTAGTGCGCGGGCGCCGCCGGCTCCCGCTCCAGGAACCAGGCCTGGATCGGCGTCAGCGGCACGCGGCCGTCCACGCGCCCCTGCTCCGCGCGGGTGGCCTGCGCCGCTGCGCCCGCCACCGCGGCCAGCTGCGCGACCGTCTGGTGCTCGAACATCTGGCGCGGGGTGAAGTACAGCCCGGCCCGCCGCGCCCGCGTGACCACCTGGATGGAGAGGATGCTGTCGCCGCCCAGCTCGAAGAAGCTCTCCTCCACCCCCACCCGCTCCATCCGCAGCACCTCCGCCCAGATCCCCGCCAGCGTCTCCTCCGCCGGCGTGCGCGGCGCCACGTAGCGGTCCTCCGCCGCGGCGTACTCCGGCGCGGGGAGGGCGCGGCGGTCCAGCTTGCCGTTGGTGGTCAGCGGCAGGGCGTCCAGCCGGACGAAGGCGGCCGGCACCATGTGCTCGGGAAGGGTGCGCCGCAGGTGCGTGCGCAGCGTGCCCGCGTCCGCATCCCCCACCACGTACGCCACCAGCCGCCGGTCGCCGGGCGCGTCCTCGCGGGCCACCACCCGGCAGTCGGAGACCTCCGGGTGCCCCAGCAGCGCCGACTCGATCTCTCCCGGCTCGATGCGGAAGCCGCGGACCTTGACCTGCTCGTCCAGGCGGCCCAGGTAGTCCAGCACCCCGTCCGCCGTCCACCGGGCGCGGTCGCCCGTGCGGTACAGGCGGGCGCCGGGGGTGGAGGCGAAGGGGTCCGGGAGAAAGCGCTCCGCGGTGAGCGCCGGGCGCCCCAGGTAACCGCGCGCCACCTGCGCCCCGCCGATGTACAGCTCGCCGGGCACCCCGATCGGCGCGGGGCGCATGGCCTGGTTCAGCACGTACAGCCGCGTGTTGCGCACGGGCCGGCCGATCGGCACCCGCCCCGGGCGCACGTCGCGCAGGGGACGCACGTCGATGCAGCACCCCACCACCGTCTCGGTGGGGCCGTACTCGTTGACGATGACGGTGTCGGGAAAGCGGCGGCGCCAGGCGTCCAGCTGCTCGCCCAGCAGCGCCTCGCCGCCCACCACTAGGCACTCCGCGCCTCCCCGGGCCGGGGCGCCGTCCAGCTGCTCGCCCAGGGCGCGCAGGTGCGTGGGCGTGAGCTTCAGCAGCCCGTAGCCGCTCCCCCGCTCCAGCCGCTGCGCCAGCCCCTCCACCCCGGCCGCCTCCTCCACCAGCTCCACCCGCCCCCCCGCCAGCAGGGGGACGAAGAGGCTGGTGACGGTGAGGTCGAAGGAGAGCGAGGTGTGCACGGCCGAGCCGCCGCCCGGATAGGCGCGCGTGGCCCACGCCAGGTAGCTGGCCAGCCCCGCGTGCTCCACCGCCACGCCCTTGGGGCGCCCGGTGCTGCCGGAGGTAAAGAGGACGTACGCCAGGTTGCGCGGCGACACGCCGCTCCGCACCGGCGCCTCGCTCTCGGCGCCGATCTCCGCCGCCGCGCGGTCCAGCGCCACCACCTGCACCCCGTCGCGCGGGGGAAGGGCGTCGCGCAGCCGGTTCTGGGTAAGGAGCACCGCCACGCCGCCGTCGGCCAGCATCCCCGCCAGCCGCTCCGCGGGATAGGCGGGGTCCAAGGGCACGTAGGCGCCGCCGGCCTTGAGCACGCCCAGCACGGCGACCACCATCTCCGGGCCGCGCTCCAGGCACAGCCCCACGCGCACGTCCGGCCCCACCCCGCGGCGCCGCAGCAGCCGGGCGAGCCGGTTGGACCCCTCGTCCAGCGCGCGGTAGGTCAGCGACGCGCCGCCCGAGACCACGGCCACGGCGTCCGGGGTGCGCGCCGCCTGCGCGGCGAACCGGTCGTGCACCAGCGGGTCCCCGGCCGCGCCGGCGGATTCGTCCCGCTCGCACGGCCAGTGGCTCACGTCCACGGCGGCCTCGGTGGGGCCGTACAGGTTGTGTAGGGAGACGGTGGACGGGAACCGCGCGTGGAAGCGCTCCACCAGCGCCGGCGGCAGCGCCTCGCCGCTGCAGATCACCCGCTTCAGGCTCCCGCAGTGCCCCGGCTCCACCGCGTCCACGAACGGCTGCAGCATGGAGGGGACGAAGTGCAGCGTGGTCACCCCGTGCCGCTCGACCGCCTCCTGCAGGTACGCCGGGTCGCGGTGGCCGTCCGGGCGCGCCATCACCAGCCGGGCGCCCACCATCAGCGGCCAGAAGAACTCCCAGACGGAGACGTCGAACGAGAACGGCGTCTTCTGCAGCACCACGTCGTCCGTGCCCAGCCCGTACTCCGCCTGCATCCACACCAGGCGGTTGACCACGGCACCGTGCGCGTTCATCACCCCCTTGGGCCGTCCGGTGGATCCGGAGGTGTAGATGACGTACGCCAGCCCCTGCGCCGTCCCCGGATGCTCCGGGTTCTCCGCGCTCTCCGCGGCGACCGCGTCCCACGCCGCGTCCACGCTCACGATCCGGACGCCCGCGTCCGCGGGAAGGGCGTCGCGCAGGCGCTCCTGCGTCAGCAGCACGGGGACGGCGCTGTCCGCCAGCATCCACGCCAGCCGCTCCGCCGGGTAGTCCGGATCCAGCGGCACGTACGCGCCCCCCGCCTTGAGCACGGCCAGGAGCGCAACCACCATCTCCGTCCCCCGCTCCATGCAGAGGCCCACGCGCACCTCGGGACCGACGCCGAGCTTCGCCAGGTGGCGCGCCAGGCGGTTGGCCCGCTCGTTCAGCTCGCGATAGGTGAGCGAATCATCGTCGAAGACCAGCGCCACCGCGTCCGGCGTCCGCTCCGCCTGCGCTTCGAACAGGTGGTGGATGCGGAGCCCGGCGGGGGCCGCCGCGTCCGTCGCGTTCCATTCCTCCAGCACGCGCCGGCGCTCCGCCTCGTCCAGCAGCTCCAGGCGCGACAGGGGGAGGTCCGGGTCGTCCGCCACCCGCTCCAGCAGGCGGGCGAAGTGGCCCGCCATCCGGCGGATGGTGGCCGGCCGGAAGAGCGCCGTGGCGTAGGTCAGGTCGCCGCGCAGGCCGCGCGCGTCCGCCTGCAGCGCCAGGGTGAGGTCGAACTTGGTGCTCGCCGTTGCTTCCTCCACCCCGCCCACCCGCAGCCCCGGCAGCGCCACGGCGCCCTCGCCGCCCTCGCCGCCGTTCTGCAGCAGGAGCATGACCTGGAAGAGGGGCGAATGGTCCAGGCTGCGCTCGGGGCGCAGCTCGCCCACCAGCTTTTCGAACGGCACGTCCTGGTGCTCGTACGCGCCCAGCGTGGTCTCGCGCACGCGGCGCAGCACGCCGCAGAAGCCCGGGTCGCCGGACAGGTCCGTCCGCAGCACCAGGGTGTTGACGAAGAAGCCGATCAGCCCCTCGGTCTCGCCGCGCGTGCGCCCCGCGATGGGGCTGCCGACCGCCACGTCGTCGGTCCCCGCGTACCTGGACAGCAGCACCTGGAAGGCGCCCAGCAGCACCATGAAGAGGGTGGCGCCCTCGGCGCGGCCCAGCGCCTCCAGCCGCCCCAGCACCTCCGCCGGCAGCGCGAAGGGCTCGCTGGCGCCGCGGTAGGTCTGCACCGCGGGGCGCGGGTGGTCGGTGGGGAGCTCCAGCAGCGCGGGCGCGCCGGCCAGCCGCTCCCTCCAGTACGCCAGCTGCAGGTCTAGCGCCTCGCCGCGCAGCTGCTCGCGCTGCCAGACGGCGAAGTCGGCGTACTGCACCGGCAGCGGGGGGAGCGGCGAGTCGTGCCCTTCACGGAACGCGTCGTAGAGGACCGCCAGCTCGCGGAACAGCACCCCCAGGCTCCACCCGTCGGCGACGATGTGGTGCAGGGCGAGAAGAAGGACGTGCTCCTCGCCGCCCAGCCGCAGCAGCACGGCGCGGAAGAGCGGCCCCGCGGCCAGGTCGAAGGGCCGCGCGGCCTCCTCCGCCGCGCGGCTGCGCACCCGCGCCTCGCGGACGTCGTCCGCCAGCGCGGAAAGGTCCTCCACCGGCAGCGCGAAGCAGGCGAAGGGCTCCACCACCTGCGCCGCCACGCCGTCCACGTCGGTAAAGACGGTGCGCAGCGCGTCGTGCCGCCGGACGATCTCGCCCAGCGCGCGCTCCAGCGCCGCGGCGTCCAGCGCGCCGGCGAGGCGCATGGCCGCGGGGACGTTGTAGAACGGGCTGTCCGGCTCCAGCCGGTCCAGGAACCACAGCCGCTCCTGGGCGAACGAGAGCGGAAGCGGCCCGGAGCGGCCGACGGGGACGACGGGCGGCAGCTGCGGCGCGTCCGCGCGGCGCAGCTCTTCCACGCGCGCCGCCACCTGCGCCACGGTGGGGCCCTCGAACATCGCCCGCACCGGCAGCTCCACCCCGAACACCTCTCGGACGCGCGAGACCACGCGCGTCACCAGCAGCGAGTGCCCGCCCAGGGCGAAGAAGTTGTCGTGGACGCCCACCCGCTCCCGCCGCAGGACGTCCGCCCAGATCCCCGCCAGCAGCGCCTCGGCCTCGCCGCGGGGCGCCACGCACTCTTCTCCGGCGACGAAGCCCGGCGCGGGGAGCGCCCCGACGTCCAGCTTGCCGCTGGGGGTGAGCGGCAGCCGCTCCAGGATCACCACCGCGGCCGGGACCATGTACTCGGGAAGGGTGCCGCGCGCCTGCTCCAGCACCTCGTGCGCGTTCACCTCGCCCACCACGTACGCCACCAGCCGCGTCTCCCCCGGCGCGTCTTCGCGCACCACCACCCGGGCCTCGTCCACCCAGGGAAGGGCGGAGAGCACGCTCTCGATCTCCCCCGGCTCGATGCGGAAGCCGCGAATCTTCACCTGCGCGTCCAGCCGGCCCACGAACTCGAGGTGATGAAGTGCGTCAGTGCGTGAGTGCGTCAGTGCGTCAGTGTGCGCGGCGCCGTCTTCCACTTCCGCACTCACGCCCTCACGCACTTCCGCACTTTCCTTCCAGCGAAGCCGGTCGCCGGTGCGGTACATCCGCGCGCCGGGCTCGGCCGAGAAGGGGTCGGGGACGAAGCGCTCGGCGGTGAGCGCGGGGCGGTCCAGGTAGCCGCGCACGATCCCCGCGCCGCCCACGTACGCCTCGCCGGGCACGCCCGCGGGCACGGGCTGCAGCGCGGCGTCCAGCAGGTAGATGCGCGCGTTGCCGGTGGGACGGCCCACGCTTACGGTGGGGGCGTCGTCGTCCACCCGCTCCACCTGCTGCCACGAGCACCACGCCGTGGTCTCGGTGGGACCGTACATGTGCAGCAGCCGCGCGGGCTTTCCTTCGCGCAGCAGCGCGCGCACCCGCTCGGCGTCCGAGGCCTGCCCGCCGAACAGCACCTCGCGCAGCGTGGCGAACACGTCCGGCTGCTCGCGCGTGAGCTGGTTGAGGAGCGCGGTGGTCTGGTAGAGGGTGGTGATGCGCTGCTCGCGCAGGAACGCGCCCATCGCGGCCGGCGAAAGCAGCACGTCGCGGCCGATGCCCACCAGGGTGGCGCCGTTCAGCAGCGCGCCCCACGCCTCGAAGGCCAGCGCGTCGAAGCTGGCGTTGGATGCCTGCGCCACGCGGTCGCCGGGGCGGAGCTGGACATAGTCCGTCTCCACCACGAGCTGCACCACGTGGCGGTGGGCCACCATCACCCCCTTGGGCCGCCCCGTGCTGCCGCTGGTGTAGACCACGTACGCCAGGTTGTCCGGCGACACGGCGGCCAGCGGCGCCTCCGCGGGTTCCGCCGCGAGCGCATCCGCCGCCTCGTCCAGGCACACCGCGGCGCCGTCGTACGCGCCGGCGGAGGACAGCAGGCCGCTGCGGGTGACCAGGACGCGCGCCCCGGCATCCGCCAGCATCAGCGCCAGCCGCTCCGCCGGGTACTCGGGGTCCAGCGGCAGGTAGCAGCCGCCGGCCTTGAGGATGGCCAGCAGGGAGACGACCAGGTCCATCCCCCGCTCCAGCATCACCGCCACGCGCGCGTCCGGCCTCACCCCCCGCTTCACCAGGTGGTGAGCCAGCCGGTTGGCCCGCGCGTCCAGCTCGGCGTAGGTCAGCGAGACGCCGTCCCACGCGAGCGCCTCGGCGTCCGGCCGCTCGCGCACCTGCGCGGCGAACAGGTCGTGGATGCAGGCGTCCTTCGGGAACGGGCGATCGGTGCGGTTCAGCTCCTCCAGCAGCGCGCGGCGCTCGTCCTCGTCCGTCAGGAGCAGGGCGGAGAGCGGCGCGTCGGCATCCTCCGTCACCTGCTCCAGCACGCGGGCCAGGTGCCGCAGCATCCGCTCGGCCGTGGCGGGCTCGAACAGGTCGGTGGCGTAGGTCAGCGCGCCGTGCAGCCCGCGGCCGGTGACCGTCACGTCCAGCGACAGGTCGAACTTGGCCACGGCGTCGTCGCCGGCCACGTCGCTCATCCGCAGCCCCGCCAGCCCCTGGCCGCCGGGCGCCGCGGCCTGGTTCAGGTTGAACACCACCTGCACCAGCGGCGCGTGGCTCAGCGAGCGCTCGGGCTGAAGCTCCTCCACCAGCTTTTCGAAGGGCACATCCTGGTGCTCGTAGGCGCCCAGGGTGGTGTGCCGCACCCGCCGCAGCACCTCGCGGAACGCCGGGTCGCCGGCCAGGTCGGTCCGCAGCACCAGCGTGTTGATGAAGAAGCCGATCAGCTCCTCCACCTCGCGCCGCGTGCGCCCGGCGACCGGGGTGCCCACCACCACGTCCTCGCCGCCCGTGTACTTCGACAGCAGCACCTGGAAGGCGGCCAGCACCACCATGTACAGCGTGGCGCCCTCGGCGCGGGCCAGCCCCTGCAGCCGCTCCAGCAGCGCCGTGGGCAGCTCGACCGGGGCGTAGGCGCCGCGGTAGCTCTGCACGGCGGGACGGGGATGGTCCGCGGGAAGCTCCAGCAGGGCGGGCGCGCCGGACAGCCGTTCCTTCCACCAGGCCAGCTGCCCGTCCAGCGCCTCGCCGCGAAGCTGCTCGCGCTGCCACACCGCGAAGTCGGCGTACTGCACCGCCGGCTCCGGCAGCGGGGACGGGCGCCCCTCGCGGAATGCGGCGTAGAGGGCGGACAGCTCGCCGAAGAGCACGCGCATGCTCCACGCGTCGCTCACCACGTGGTGCATGCCCAGCAGCAGCGCGTGGTCGTCGTCCGCCAGCCGCAGCAGCGCGGCGCTGAACAGCGGCCCGGCGGCCAGGTCGATGGGGCGCAGCCCCAGGGCCGTGGCCCTGCGCCGCAGCTCCGCCTCGCGCTCCGCGGCGTCCAGCGCGGAGAGGTCTTCGACGGGAAGGGTGAAGCCGGCGAAGGGGGCGATCACCTGCACCGGCCCGTCGGCGCCCTGGGCGAAGACGGTGCGCAGCGGCTCGTGGCGCCGGACGATCTCGCCCAGGGCGCGCTCAAGCGCGAGCACGTCCAGCGCGCCGGACAGCCGCAGGCTCGCGGGAAGGTTGTAGAAGGGGTTGCCCGGCTCCAGCTGGTCCAGGAACCACAGCCGCTCCTGCGCGAACGACAGCGGCAGCGGGCGGTCCCGATCCACCGGGACCACGGGGGGAAGCTGCGGCAGGCCGGCGCGGCGCATCTCCTCCACCCGCTCGGCCATGCGCGCCACGGTGGGCCCTTCGAACAGCGCCCGCAGCGGCACCTCGACCCCGAACACCTCGCGGACGCGCGACACCACGCGGATGGCCAGCAGCGAGTGCCCGCCCAGCGCGAAGAATCCGTCGTCCACGCCCACCCGCTCCACCCCCAGCACGCCGGCCCAGATCTCGGCCAGCGTGGCCTCCACGGGCGTGCGCGGCGCGGCGGACCCTTCATCCCCCGCCGCGTAGTCCGGTGCCGGGAGGGCGCGGCGGTCCAGCTTGCCGGTGGAGGAAAGGGGCAGCCGGTCCATCGCCACGAACGCGGCGGGGACCATGTACTCGGGCAGGCTCGCCCGCAGGTGCGCCCGCAGCGACTCCGGGTCCGCCTCGCCCACCACGTACGCCACCAGCCGCGGGTCGCCGGGCACGTCCTCGCGCGCCACCACTGCGCAGGCGGCAACGTCCGGATGCCGGCGCAGCACCGCCTGGACCTCGCCCGGCTCGATGCGGAAGCCGCGGATCTTTACCTGGTCGTCCACGCGGCCCATGAACCACAGCGTGCCGTCCGCCTTGCGGCGGGCGCGGTCGCCAGTGCGGTACAGCCGCGCCCCGGGCCTGCCGCCGAAGGGGTCGGGGACGAACTTCTCCGCCGTCGCGGCGGGACGCCCCAGGTAGCCGCGCGTGACCGGCACGCCGCCGATCACCAGCTCCCCCGGCACCCCGGCGGGAAGGGGCTCCAGCGCCGCGTCCAGCACGTACAATTGCGTGTTGGCGATGGGCGTTCCCAGCGGCGGATTCCCCGGCCCGGCGCCGCACCAGTGGGTGGCCGTGCGCACGGTGGCCTCGGTGGGGCCGTAGGCGTGCAGCACGCGGCGGCCCGGCGTGCTCCAGCGGGCCACCAGCTCGCCGGTGACCGCCTCGCCGCCCACCGTCAGCACCCGCAGGTCGGGGAGCTCGGCGTCCGGCAGCGCGGCCAGGGCCGAGGGGTTGAACTTGGCGTGGGTGATGCGCTCGCGCTCCAGCAGCTCCACCTGCGCGGGGCCGGGAAGGAGGGCGTCGCCGTGAAGGGTGTGGATCGCCGCGCCCGCGCTCAGGGCGGCGAACACGTCCGCCACCCACGAGTCGAAGTGCAGCGGGGCCAGCAGCAGCACGCGGTCGCCCTGGCCCAGGTCGTAGAGCGCGGCGAAGGCGGCGGCCAGGTTGCACACGCTGCCGTGCTCCACCAGCACCCCCTTGGGCCGGCCGGTGCTGCCGGAGGTGTACAGCGCGTACGCCAGGTTCCGCGGCGTCACCCGCACCGCCGGCGCGGTCTCGGGATACCCGGCCAGCGCCTCCGCATCCACCGCGACCAGCGTGCGTCCCTCCGCCCAGGACCGCGACGCCATGGCATCGTCGCCGACGACGATGCGCGCGCCGGATTCCCGCAGGATTCCTTCGATGCGCTCGTCGGGCGAGGCGGGGTCCAGCGCCAGGTAGGGGGCGCCGGCGTTCAGGATGCCCACCACGGCGGTGAACCCGTCGATCCCCGACGGCAGGCAGATGGCGACCGGCGATTCCGGGCACGCGCCCATCTCCACCAGGCGGTGCGCCAGGCGGTTCGCACGTCCCTGCAGCTCGCCGTAGGTCAGCGACTCCCCCGCGTGCGCCAGCGCCGGCGCGTCCGGCGTGCGCGCGGCCTGCGCGGCGACGAGCTCGTGGACGCAGGCGTCGGACGGATACGGCGCCTCCGTCTGGTTGCCCGCCTGCACCACCCGGCGGCGCTCGGCGTCGTCCAGCAGCGCCAGCGCGGACAGGCGGCGGGCGGGATCGGCGGCCACCTGCTGCAGCACGCGGCCCAGCTGCCCTACCATGGCCTCGACCGTGGCGCGCTCGAACAGCTCGGTGCTGTAGATGAGCGCGCCGGTCAGCCCGCCGGGGCCCGCCGTGAGCGCCAGGGTAAGGTCGAACTTGGCGACGGCGCCTTCCATCCCCACCCCGCGCACCTCCAGCCCGGCCAGGCCGCCGCCCCCACCGGCGCTGCCGTCCGCCTCGTCCAGGTTGAACATCACCTGCACCAGCGGCGAGTGGCTGAGCGAGCGCTCGGGGCGCATCTCCTCCACCAGCCGCTCGAAGGGCACCTCCTGGTGCTCGTACGCGCCCAGGGTGGCGTCGCGCACCCGGCGCAGCACCTGGTGGAACGCCGGGTCGCCCGACAGGTCGGTCCGCAGCACCAGCGTGTTGATGAAGAAGCCGATCAGCTCCTCCGTCTCGCGCCGCGTGCGCCCGGCGATGGGGATGCCCACGACCACGTCGTCCGTCCCCGCGTACTTCGAAAGCAGCGCCTGGAAGGCGGCCAGCACCACCATGTACAGGGTGGCGCCCTCCGCGCGGGCCAGCGCGCGCAGCCGCCCCAGCAGCTCGGCGTCGAGCTGGAGCGCGTGGTAGTCGCCCCGGTAGCCGCGCACGGCGGGACGGGGGTGGTCGGTGGGCAGCTCCAGCAGGGCCGGGGCGCCGGCGAGCCGGTCCTTCCACCAGGCCAGCTCGCGGTCCAGCGCCTCGCCCCGCAGCCGCTCGCGCTGCCACACGGCAAAGTCGGCGTACTGCACCGGCAGATCGGGCAGCGGCGACGGGCGACCCTCGCGGTAGGCGCCGTACAGCACGGAGATCTCGCGGAACAGCACGTCCGTGCTCCACCCGTCGCTGACGGCGTGGTGCGTATTGGTGAGCAGCACGTGGTCGGCGTCGCCCAGCCGCAGCAGCGCCGCGCGGAAGAGCGGGCCCGCCTCCAGGTCGAAGGGGCGCACCGCCTCGTCGTTGGCCTGGCGCCGCACCGCGGCCTCGCGGGCGTCCGCGTCCAGCCGCGACAGGTCCTCTACCGGCAGGGTGAAGCCGGTGAAGGGGGCGATCACCTGCACCGGCGACCCGCCCTCCTCGGCGAAGGTCGTGCGCAGCGACTCGTGCCGGCGCACGATCTCGCCCAGGGCGCGCTCCAGCGCGGGCACGTCCAGCGCGCCCCCCAGCCGCAGCGCCGCGGGGATGTTGTAGAACCCGCCCCCGGGCTGCAGGCGGTCAAGGAACCATAGCCGCTCCTGCGCGAACGACAGGGGCAGCGGCCCGTCGCGCTCCACCGGGACGACCGGCGGCACGGCGGTCTCGCCGTCGCGGCGGCGCGCTTCCACCCGCTCGGCCAGCTCGGCCACGGTGGGGTGCTCGAACAGCTCGCGCAGGGGCAGCTCCACCCCGAACACCTCGCGGACGCGCGACACCACGCGGGTGGCCAGCAGCGAGTGCCCGCCCAGCTCGAAGAACCCGTCCCGCGCGCCCACCCGCCCGCGGCGCAGCACCTCGCCCCAGATCTCGGCCAGCAGCTGCTCGGCGGGGGTGCGGGGCGCCACGTACTCGTCCGCCCCGGCCTCCGGCGGCTCGGGAAGCGCGCGGCGGTCCACCTTGCCCGCGGGGGTCACGGGGACTGCGTCGATGGCCACGAAGGCGCTGGGCACCATGTAGTCGGGTACGGTGCGGCGCATCCCCGTCCGCAGCGCCTCGGCGGGCGCGCCGCCCACCACGTACGCCACCAGCCGCGCCGACCCGGCCGCGTCCTCGCGCGCCACCACCACGCAGTCGTCCACGCCGGGCTGCCGGCGCAGCACCGACTCCACCTCGCCCGGCTCCACGCGGAAGCCGCGCACCTTGACCTGCTCGTCGGTGCGGCCCAGAAAGTCCAGGGCGCCGCCCGCCAGGCGGCGGGCCCGGTCGCCGGTGCGGTACAGCCGCGCACCCGGCGCCCCGAACGGGTCGGGGACGAAGCGCTCGGCGGTGCGCCCGGGGGAGCCCAGGTAGCCGCGCGCCATGGGCCCGCCCATGAACAGCTCGCCGGGGACGCCGACGGGAAGGGGCCGCATCCCCGCGTCCAGCACGCGCCCCACGTGGCCGGCCACGGCCGGGCCCACGGGGACGCGCGCCCGCTCGCCGTCCTCCGCCCGCGTGGTGTGCAGCGTGGCGGTGATCACCGTCTCCGTGGGCCCGTACCCGTTCACCAGCAGGCCGGGGCCGGGCACGCGGTGAAAGGCGGCCACGGCGTCGGGGCGCAGCGTCTCGCCGCTGGCCATCACCATCCGCACCTGCCGGCGAACCCGGGCCAGCGCCGCCTCGTCGGCCGCCAGCGTGTGCCAGTACGCCGTGGGCGCCTCCAGGTACGTCACCCCCAGCCGCTCCACCGCGTCGGCGAACTCGCTGGGGCTCCACAGCTCGGGGCCGCGAAAGGCCACCGCCGCGCCGGACACCATCGGCGCCAGCAGCTGCTCCACCGACGCGTCGAACGAGATGGCGGCAAAGTTCAGCACCCGCTCGCCGGGGCGCAGGCCGTACATCCCGGCGAACCCCACCAGGTGGGCGGACGCCGCGCCGTGCTCCACCAGCACCCCCTTGGGCCGCCCGGTGCTGCCGGAGGTGTAGAAGACGTACGCCGCGTTCGACGGATGAACGGGGACCGCGGGGGCGTGGTCCGGCTCGCCGGCCAGCGCCTCGTCCGCCTGGTCAAGCCGCAGCACCCGCGCACCCGTGGCCAGCAGTTCGGCCGGGGGCGCGCCGCGGGCCACCAGCACGGGGGCGGCGGAATCGCCCAGCATCAGCGCGATGCGCTCCGCCGGGTACGCGGGATCCAGCGGCACGTACACGCCGCCCGCCTTGAGCACGGCCAGCAGCGACACCAGCAGCTCCGGGCCGCGCTCCAGGTAGACGGCGACCGGGGCCTCGGGGCCCACGCCCAGGCGCGCCAGGTGGTGCGCCAGCCGGTTGGCCCGCGCGTCCAGCTCCGCGTAGGTCAGCGGCGTGGACGGATCCACCACCGCCGGCGCGTCGGGCGCGCGGGCGGCCCACGCCTCGAAGAGGGTGTGGATGCACGCCTCGCCGGCGCCGTCGGCCGCGGCGCGGGCCCACTCCGCCTGCAGCTCCGCGCGCTCGCCGCCGTCCAGCAGGTCCAGCTCCGCCAGGGGGCCGTCCGCGCCCTCGGCCACCCGCTCCAGCACCCGCTGCCAGTGGCGCAGCACACGGTCGACGGTGTCGGCGTCGAAGAGGTCGGCGTTGTAGTCGCAGATCAGATCCACCCCGCCGCGGTGCTCCACGGCGTCGACGGACAGGTCCACCATGATGAACCGCGCCGGCTCCTCGCCCGCGGCGTCGGGCGCCCCTTCACCGACGTCCGGCTGGCCGGGCTCCAGGTTCAGCAGCACGGAGACCAGCGGGGGCACGCCGGGGCCGCGGGGGATCTCCAGCCGCTCCGCCAGGCGCCCCAGGGAGAAGACCTCGTGCTCGTACGCGTCCAGCAGCGACCCGCGCACCTGGCGCAGAAAGGGCCGCAGCGAGGTGGATTGGTCCACCCGGCTGCGCACGGGGAGCACGTCCACGCAGTTTCCCACCAGCGTGTCGCTGCCGGGAAAGGGGCGCCCCGCCGAGGGGATGCCGATCACCAGGTCGTCCTGCCCCGCCACGCGGTGCAGCGTGGCCATCAGCCCGGCCAGCAGCGTGGTGAGCAGCGTGCACCCGTCCCGCCGCCCCGCGTCCTTGAGCGCGGCCGTCAGCTCCGGCCGCAGGAGCAGGGTGGTGCGCCCGCCGCGGTGCGTGGGAAAGCGCGGGCGCGGGCGGTCGGTGAGCAGGGCCAGGGGGACGGCGCCGCGAAAGCGGTCCAGCCACGCCTCCTCCTCGTCCGCGTGCCGCTCCGTCTCCGCGGCCATGAGCGCGGCGTACTCGCTGTACTGCATGGCCGGCGGCAGCACGGGCGCGCGGCCCTCGCGGCGGGCGCGCAGGGCGTCGTGCAGGTCGCGGATCACCAGCCCCACGGAAAGCCCGTCCATGGCCAGGTGGTGAAAGATCACCTGGACCACGTGGGGCCCGGGGCCGCGCGGATGCACGTGCACGCGCAGCAGCGGCCCGGCGCGCAGGTCGAAGGTGCGGTGCGCGGCGGCGGCCAGCGCCTGCCGCAGCGCCGCGGCGTCCTCCACCGCGGCCTCCACCCGCACGTCGGGGGCGAGCTCCGGCAGCACGTGCTGCAGCTCGCCCGACGCCTCGAACACGGTGCGCAGCGCCTCGTGGTGCCGCATCACGTCCTGCACGGCCGCGCGCAGCTGCTCCACGTCGAACGGGCCGTGCAGGGCGAACGCCGTCTCGGCGTGGTAGGCGCGCGAGGCGTCGTCGCCCAGCTGGGCGTGCACCCAGATCTGCCGCTGGGCGTCCGTCAGCGGGAACGAGCGCGCGTCGGACGCGGCCGGGGCGTCCTGCGGGGGAAAGATCCGGATCTCCGCGAGCAGGGCCGGCGCGTCCGTGCCCGCGGTCGCCGCGGACGCGCCGTCAAAAGGGTGCTGGCTTCCGCCGGCCGGCGCGGACGCGCCTCCGCCGTCCGCCGGGGGGCGCGCGGGAAGGAAGCCGGCCTCGCGCAGCGCCTCCAGGCTGTCGCGCAGCGCCTCCACCAGCCGGTCGCAGTCCTCGTCGGTGTGGGCGGTGGAAAGGAAGCAGCCGCGCCCCTCCCAGATGTACATCCCCCGCTGCAGCATGTGGTAGAACAGCAGGTCCGCGAACGGCTCCTTCGGATCCACCCGGAAGTGGAAGATGGAGGCGCAGTGCAGGATGCGGATGGGCGCGCCCGCGTCGGCGATCACCCGCCGCAGCCCGGCCACCAGCCGGGTGGCGCGCGCGTTCAGCTCCTCGTACAGCGCGGGCCCGCGCTCGTGCAGGTGGCGCAGCACCGCCGTCACGGCGGCCAGGGCCACGGGGTGCTTGCAGAAGGTGCCGGCGAAGAAGGTCTGGTCGGCGGTGGGATAGCTGTCGTCGCCAAAGCTCCACTGCCCGCCGTCGATGGTGTCCATCAGCCAGGCGCGGCCGGCGACCACGCCCATGGGAAAGCCGCCGCCGATCACCTTGCCGTAGGTCACCAGGTCGGCCTCGATGCCGAAGAACTCCTGGGCGCCGCGCAGCCCCAGGCGCAGGCCGGTGATCATCTCGTCGAAGATCAGCACGGTGCCGGAGCGCTCAGTGATCGCCCGCACCTGGCGCAGGAACTCGCGCGGGTGGTGCTCGGGGTCGCGGCTCTGCACCGGCTCCACCAGCACGGCGGCCAGGCTGGCGGCGTTCTCCCGCAGCCACGCCAGGCTCTCCGGCGTGCCGTACGGCAGCACCACCACGTCGTCCACCATCCCTTGGGGCGTGCCCGGCGCCACGGGAAGGGTGCGCGGGCGGCCGTCGCGCATCCCCGCGCTGCGCACCAGCAGCCCGTCGAAGCAGCCGTGGTACGAGCCTTCGAAGGTGACGATGCGGTCGCGCCCGGTGGCCGTGCGCGCGATGCGGACGGCCGTGGTCATGGCGTCGGAGCCGGTGTTGCAGAAGGTGGCGCGCTCCACCCCCGTGATCTCGCGAAGGAGCTTTGCCGCGGGGCCGGCCAGGTCGCTCTGCGGCCCCAGGTGCATGCCGGCCTCCAGCTGCTCCTGCACCGCCCGCATGATGAACGGCGGCCGGTGGCCAAAGAAGTGGACGCCGAAGCCGTTGGTGAAGTCGATGTACTCGTTGCCGTCCACGTCCCACAGGCGCGACCCCTCCGAGCGCCGGCCCACCACCGGGTACAGCAGCTCCTTGGTGGCCATGCGGAAGCCCATCGCGGCCCGGTTGTCCGACAGCCAGGGCCGGTTCTCGGCGGCGTACGCCTTGGAGCCCGCGGTGCGCGCGTTGTAGGCGCGCACCAGCGCCTCGAAGTGCTCGCGCTGCCGCTCCGTCCAGCCGCCCCCGTGCCCCAGCGTCTGCCGCACCGGGCGGTGCGGGCCGTGCGAGGGGAGCGGATCCACCGCCGCCGCGGGTGCGGGCGCCGGGGTGCGCACCGCGGCCGAAGCCGTCGCCTCCGCGCGGGTCGCGGCCGCAGCGGCCACCACCGCCTCGCGCGGCGCCGGCACCGCGACCGGGTCCGCGTGGCGCCCGTTCCCCGCGGACGGGGCGGACGCGGCGGGGGTGGCGGACACCGCGGGCTCGGCGGATCGCATCGGCGCGGCGAACACGGCGGGCGCGGCGGATACGGCCGGCGCGGCGGACACGGCGGATACGGCGGATACGGCGGATACGGCGGGCGGCGCGGACACGACGGACACCGCCGGCTGGGCGGATTCCGTCGGCGCGGCGGATCCGCCGGGCGACGCGTATCCGGCAGGGATTACGGACGCGGGCGCCGCGGTGCCGCCGCGGAGCGCGTCGATCTGCTGCTGCATCACCGCCTGCAGCACCGACAGCTGCTGCGCGAACAGGTCGTGCACGCCGGCCCCGGCCACCGGCGCGGCTCCGTTCGGCGCCGGCGCGACGAAGGTGGGCGCCATCGCGACGGGCACCGCCAGCGTCTGCGCCGGCGCGGGGGCGATGGCGACCTCGGCGGCCACCGCCGGCGCGGCGGCCAGGGCCAGCGCGGGGACCGGCTCCGGCTCCGGCGCCAGCGCCGGAACGAGCTCGGGCTCCGGTTCGAGCTCGCCGTCCAGGTGCGCGGCCAGGGCATCGATCGTATCCAGCCCCTCCAGCAGGCGGCGGAACGGCACCCGCACGCCGAAGGTGCTCTCGACGGTGCGGCTGGCCTGCATCAGCAGCAGCGAGTCCGCGCCCAGCTCCAGGAAGGTGCGGGACGGGTCCAGCTCGGCGGCGGGGGTGCCCAGCAGCCGGGCGAAGATGTCGGCAAGGCCGCCGGCAATGCGCGGCAGGCGACCAGGTGCCTGCAGGGTCGGGGTCGCCATGGGCGCACTCGTGGGTTGGGGAATCTGCGAATGAGGGACGGCCGGCGGCGCCGCGGCGGCGGCCGGAGCGGCCGCGGGTACGGCGACGACGGGTGCGGCGGCGACGGGAGCCGCCGCGGGTACGACGGCCGCCGCCGGCTGCGGCGCGGCGACGCGCACGCGGGGCGGCGGCGGAACGCGGTGCTCGGTGCGGTCGAACGGGTACGTGGGAAGCGGGATGCGGCGGCGCGCCCGGCCGCCGCGCACGGCGGACCAGTCCACCTCCACCCCCGCCGTCCACAGCGCGCCCAGCGCCTCCCGCACGGTCAGGTCGCTCTCGTCCGGCTGGTCGGCGGAGGGAAGGCTCTTGACCACCACGCGGCCGGAGTCGGCGCCGGCGTCGCGGCGGGCGAAGGTGCCCAGCGCCTCGCCCGGGCCCACCTCCAGCAGCACGCGGCCGGGGTGCTCCAGCAGCCGGCGCACGCCGTCGGCAAAGCGCACCGTCTGGCGCAGGTGGCGCACCCAGTAGCCCGGGTCCGTCGCCTGCTCGTCGGTGATCCAGTCGCCGGTGACGTTGGAGAGGAAGGGAAGGCGCGGCGCCGCGGGGCTCGCCCGGCGCACCTCCTCGGCGAACGCCTCCAGGATCGGGTCCATGGCGGGAGAGTGGGACGCCACGGAGACATGGAGCCGGCGCGCCACCACCCCCTGGTCCGCCAGCAGCGTCTCCATCTCCCCCACGTCGGGCGTCTCGCCGCTCACCACGCAGTGCGAGGCGCTGTTGACGGCCGCCAGCGCCACGCCGGCGGAGAGGAGGGGGCGCAGCTCCTGCTCGGGCATGGGGACCGCCAGCATGGCGCCGGCGGGGGCGGACTGCATGAGCCGCGCGCGGGCCGCCACCAGCCGGACGGCACTCTCGCGGCTGAACACGCCGGCCACGCAGGCGGCCACGTACTCGCCCATGCTGTGCCCCAGCATGGCTTCGGGGCGGATCCCCCAGCTCATCCACAGCTGCGCCAGCCCGTACTCCACCGCGAACAGCGCAGGGAGCGCGTAGGGGATCTGCTCCAGCCTGGCCCGCGCGGCCTCTTCCCCGCCCTCGGGGGGAAAGAGGAGGTCGCGCAGGTCCACCCCGGCCTCCAGCGTCACCGCGTCGGCGCAGGCGTCCACCTCGCGGCGGAACACCGGCTCGGTGGCGTACAGCTCGCGCGCCATCCCCGCGTACTGGGTGCCGCCGCCGGGAAAGAGGAACGCCACCGGCGGCCGCTCGCCGGCCCGGCGCGCCACCGGCTTTCGGCGCGGCGCGCCGGACAGCGCGTCGCGCGCGTCGGCGGCGCCGCGCGCCACGGCGGCCCAGCGGTGCGGGTGCGCGGCGCGCCCCTCCTGGAGCGTGTACGCCACGTCCGCCAGCGCCAGGTCCCCGTACGCCGCCAGGTGGTCGGCCAGGCCGCGGCGCATCCGCTGCAGCGCGTCCTCGCTCTTCGCGCTCAGCACCAGCAGCTCGGCCGCGTCGTCCGCGGGCGGGGGCGCGGGGTCGGGCGCCTCTTCCAGCACCACGTGCGCGTTGGTGCCGCCGATGCCGAACGAGCTCACCCCTGCGCGGCGCGGCGTCCCGTTCGCCCGCTCCCACGGCCGCAGCGCCGCGTTGACGAAGAAGGGCGAGCCCTCCAGCCCCGTCTCGGGGTTGGGCGATTCGAAGTGCAGGGTGGGCGGGAGGACGCGGTGCTCCAGCGCCAGCACGGCCTTGATGAAGCCCGCCACGCCGGCCGCCGTGTCCAGGTGGCCGATGTTGGTCTTTACCGCGCCCAGCGCGCAGAACGCCTCGCCCTCCGCCGGCCCGAAGGCCTCGGCCAGCGCCTCGATCTCGATCGGATCGCCCAGCGGCGTCCCCGTGCCGTGCGTCTCCACGTACGTCACGGTGGAGGGATCCACCCCCGCCACCGCCAGCGCCTCGGTGATCGCCTGCGCCTGCCCCTTTACGCTGGGGGCGGTGAATCCCACCTTGCCCGCCCCGTCGTTGTTGACGGCGGAACCCCTGACCACCGCGCGGATGGTGTCGCCGTCGCGCACGGCGTCGGCAAAGCGCTTGAGCACCACGATCCCCGCGCCGGAGCCGCCCACCGTCCCCGCGGCGCGCGCGTCGAAGGCGCGGCAGTGGCCGTCGGGGGAGAGGATGCCCCCTTCCTGGTAGGGGTAGCCCGTGGGCTCAGGCGTGATGGTGGTGCCGCCGGCCAGCGCCAGGTCGCACTCCAGGCTCAGCAGGCTCTGGCACGCCAGGTGGATGGCGACCAGCGAGGTGCTGCACGCCGTCTGCACGGCCACGCTGGGCCCGCGCAGCCCCAGCTTGTAGCTGGCGCGGGTGGTGAGAAAGTCGCTCTTGTTGGCGAAGGCCGCGGCCTCGCCCACGGCGGCGACCAGGTCGGGGTGGGCCATCACCCGCGCCAGGTGGCCGCTGGAGCCGGAGCCGGCGAACACGCCGATGGCGTCGGGATAGCGGGCCGGGTCGTAGCCCGCGTCCTCCAGCGCGCTCCAGGCGCACTCCAGGAACACCCGCTGCTGCGGGTCCATCACCTGGGCCTCGCGCTGGCTCACGCCGAAGAAGGGGGCGTCGAAGGCGTACGCGTGGGCCAGCGGGGCGTGCGCGCGCACCCAGGACGGGTCCCGCAGGTGCACCGGGTTGATCCCCGCCGCGATCAGCTCGTCGTCGGTGAAGAAGGCGACCGACTCCACGCCCGCGCACAGGTTCCGCCAGAACTGCCGCGGATCGTCCGCGCCGGGAAAGCGGCAGCTCATCCCGATGACCGCGACGTCGTTCGCTCGATCCTGCATGTCCATCCGGGGACTCCCCGTTGTGGTGGTCATTCGTTCCCGCGGTCCCGCACCGGCCCCGCGTCCCGTCCCGCCATCGCTCCGGCTTCACGTCCGGCATCCCGCGCCGCATCCCGCTCCGCCCCGCGTCCCACGTCCTGCCCCGGGTCCCGCCCCGCCTCACGCCCCGCATCCCATCCGATCACGCGTCCCGCATCCCGTCCGGCATCCCGTCCCGCCATTCGCCCCGCGCCGCGCGCCGCCCTGCGGGCCTCGCCGCGGGACCGGCTGCGCTCCAGCGCCGGGTCGTCCGCGCCGTCCGCGGCGTCGGCGTCCAGGTGCCGCGCCAGCTCCTCCACGGTGGTGTGGCGGAACAGGTCCACCACGCGCAGGTCGCCGCGGATCTCCCGCAGCCGGCTGAAGACGCGGTACAGCAGCAGGCTGGTGCCCCCCAGGTCGAAGAAGTTGTCGCCCACGCCGATAGCCTCGACGCCCAGCACCTCGCGCCACACCTCGGCCACCTGCTGCTCGCGCACGCTGCGCGGCGCGGGCGACGCGGCGCGCGAGGCGAAGGAGGGCGCCGGCAGCGCGGCGCGGTCCACCTTGCCGTTGGGCGTCACCGGCAGCCGCTCCAGCGGGACGAAGGCGCCCGGCACCATGTATTCGGGAAGGGTGCCCCGCAGGTGCGCCCGCAGCGCGTCGGCGTCCGCGCCGCCCACCACGTAGGCCACCAGGCGCATCCCGGCCCCGTCGGCGCGGGCGACCACGGCGCAGTCCGCCACGCCGGGGTGCCGGCGCAGCGCCGCTTCCACCTCGCCCGGCTCGATGCGGAAGCCGCGCACCTTCACCTGGGCGTCCAGGCGGCCGAGGAACTGGAGTGCGTGAGTGCGTGAGTGGGTCAGTGCGTCAGTGCGCGCGGCGCCGTCCTCCACTTCCGCACCCACGCACTCCCGCACTTCCGCACTCGTCTCCGTCCAGCGCGCCCGGTCGCCGGTGCGGTACATCCGCGCGCCCGGCTGCGTGGAGAACGGGTCGGGGACGAAGCGCTCCGCGGTGAGCGCGGGGCGGCCGCGGTAGCCGCGCGCCACGCCGGCGCCGCCCACGAACAGCTCGCCGGGCACGCCGATCGGCGCCGGCTCGCCCGCGGCGTCCAGCACGTGCACGCGCATCCCGTCGATCGGCCGGCCGATGGACGGCGTGCGGCCGTCCGCCCGGCAGGCGCCGCAGGTGGCGCAGACGGTGGTCTCCGTGGGCCCGTACGCGTTCACCAGGGTGCGCCCCGCGCTCCACCGCTCCATGGTGGCGGCGTCCAGCGCCTCGCCCGCGCTCACCACCGTGCGCAGCTCCGGCAGCTCGCCGGGGGGCAGGACGGCCAGCACGGAGGGGGGAAGGGTGACCAGGGAGATGCACTCGCGGCGCAGCAGCTCCGTAAGCCCGTCGCCGGGGAGCAGCTCCTCGCGGGTGGCCAGCACCAGCGTGGCGCCCGCCAGCAGGGTGGCGAAGATCTCGGAGACCGCCGCGTCGAAGGACATCGACGCGAACTGCAGCACGCGGCTGGCGGGCTCGACGCCGAAGGGCCCGGCCTGCGCGCGCGCCAGGTTGGGCACGCCCCGGTGCGGCACCATCACCCCCTTGGGGCGGCCGGTGCTGCCGGAGGTGTAGATGACGTACGCCAGCGCCTCCGGGTGCACCGCCACGCGCGGAGCATCCGAAGGACGGGCGGCGATGGCATCCGCCTCCGCGCGCGGGTCCAGCAGGTCGGGGACGAGGTCGGTGGATACGCCGTCGGGGACGCCGGCGGGGGCGATGACGGTGCGCGCACCGCAGTCGGCCAGCATGTGGCGCAGGCGGTCCGCGGGGTACGCGGGGTCCAGCGGCACGTACGCGCCCCCGGCCTTGAGGATGGCCAGGATGGCGGTCACCGTCTCCGGCGCGCGCTCGGCGAACACGCCCACCGGCGTCTCCAAGCGGACGCCGCGGTGCACCAGGTGGTGCGCCAGCCGGTTGGCGGCGTCGTCCAGCTCGCGATAGGTCGTCGCCCGCCCGCCGAAGCGCAGCGCCTCGGCGTCCGGCGTCCGCGCCGCCTGCGCCGCGAACAGCGCGTGGACGGGCACCTGGTCCGCGGGCGCGGCCGTCCCGCTCCACGCCAGCAGGGCGCGGCACTCGCCCTCCGCCAGCAGCCCGATGCGCGACAGGGGGAGGTCCGGATCCGCCGTGACCTGGTCCAGCACCCGCGCCAGGTGGCCGCCCATCCGGAGAATGGTGGCGCGGTCGAAGAGGGCGGTGGCGTAGGACAGCGACCCGCGCAGGGTGTCCGCGCCGGCGGAGAGGGAGAGGGAAAGGTCGAACTTGGTGGTGCCCGCGTCGGTGGCCACGGCTTCCGCGCGCACGCCGGGAAGGCCGGGCGCGCTGCTCTCGCCCTGGTTCAGCCCGAAGGTCACCTGCACCAGCGGCGCGTGGCTGAGCGAGCGCTCCGGCTGCAGCTCGCCCACCAGCCGCTCGAACGGCACCTCCTGGTGGTCGAAGGCGCCCAGCGTGGCCTCGCGCACCCGGCGCAGGGTCTCGCGGAAGGAGGGATCGCCGGACAGGTCCGTCCGCAGCGCCAGGTTGTTGACGAAGAAGCCGATCAGCCCCTCCGTCTCGCGCCGCTCGCGCCCGGCCACGGCGGTGCCCACCACCACGTCGTCGCTCCCGGCGTAGCGGGAGAGCAGCAGCTGCCAGGCGCCCAGCAGCACCATGAACAGCGTGGCGCCCTCGCCGCGGCCCAGCGCGCGCAGCCGCTCCAGCAGCGCGGAATCGAAGTCCAGCGCCTCGTACGCGCCCTCGAAGCTCTGCTCCGCCGGCCGCGGGCGGTCGGTGGGCAGCTCCAGCAGCGTGGGCGCGCCGGCCAGCCGCTCGCGCCACCAGGCCAGCTCACCCGCCAGCGCGGGGCCGGCCAGCCGCGCGCGCTGCCAGACGGCGTAGTCGGCGTACTGCACCGGCAGCTCGGGGAGCGGCGACTCGCGACCCTCGCGGAAGGCGCCGTAGAGTGCGGAGATCTCGCGGAAGAACACGCCCAGGCTCCACCCGTCGCTCACCACGTGGTGCAGCGTGACGAGCAGCACGTGCTCCTCATCCCCCAGCCGCAGCAGCGCCGCGCGGAAGAGGGGACCGGTGGCCAGGTCGAACGGCAGCACCGCCTCGTCCGCGGCGCGGCGCCGCACCCGCGCCTCGCGTGCGTCGGCATCCAGCGCGGAGAGCTCCTCCACCGGGAGCGCGAAGCCGGCGAAGGGGACGGCCACCTGCACCGGCGCGCCGCACACGTCGGTGAAGACGGTGCGCAGCGCCTCGTGCCGGCGCACCACCTCGCCCAGGGCGTGCTCGAGCGCGCCGGCGTCCAGCGGGCCGCGCAGCCGCAGCGCCAGGGGAACGTTGTACGCGGCGCTCCCCGGCTGCAGCCGGTCCAGGAACCACAGCCGCTCCTGCGCGAACGAGAGCGGCAGCGGCTCCGTGCGCTCCACCGGCACCACGGGCGGCGCCACGGGGATCCCGTCGCGGCGCAGGGCGTCCACCCGCTCCGCCAGCTCCTCCAGCGTGGGCCCTTCGAACAGCGCCCGCAGCGGCAGCTCCACCGCGAACACTTCGCGGACGCGGGAGACCATCCTGACGGCCATCAGCGAGTGCCCACCCAGCTCGAAGAAGCCGTCCCCGGCGCCCACGCGCTCCACGCGCAGCACCTCGGCCCAGATCTCCGCCAGCACCTCTTCCGTCGGCGTGCGCGGCGCCACGAAGCGGGCTGCCCCGGCCGCGTACTCCGGCGCGGGCAGCGCCCGGCGGTCCACCTTGCCGTTGGGGTTCAGCGGCAGCGAGTCGAGGACGACTACGGCGGCCGGCACCATGTACTCGGGAAGCTCCGCCCGCAGCGCGTCGCGCAGCGCGTCGGCGTCGGCCTGGCCGGCCACGTAGGCCACCAGCCGCTTCTCCCCCGGCGCATCCTCGCGCACCACGACGGTGCAGTCGTCCACCCCAGGCTGCCGGCGCAGCGCCGCGCCCACCTCGTCCGGCTCGATGCGGAAGCCGCGGATCTTGACCTGCGTATCCAGGCGGCCCAGGTACTCGAGCGTATGAGTGCGTGAGTGCGTCAGTGCGTCAGTGCGTGAGTCAGTGCGCGCGCCGTCCTCCACTTCCGCACTCACGCACTCCCGCACTTCCGCACTTCCCTCCACCCAGCGCACCCGGTCGCCGGTGCGGTACAGCCGCGCGCCGGGCGTGGACGAGAACGGGTCGGGGACGAACTTCTCCGCCGTGAGCGCCGGGCGGTTCAGGTAGCCGCGCGCCACGCCGTCGCCGCCCACGTACAGCTCGCCGGGAAGTCCGACGGGCGCCAGCCGCATCGCATCGTCCAGCACCAGCAGCGACGAGTGGGCGATGGCGCGGCCGATGGGCACGGTGTGCGCGCCCGCGGGCACCTCATCCACCCGGTGCCAGGAGCTGTAGGTGGTGTTCTCCGTGGGCCCGTAGACGTGCAGCAGCCGCTCCGGCGCGCCCTGCTCCAGCACCCGGCGCACGGCGTCGGGGTCCACCGCCTCGCCACCGAACAGCACGTGGCGCAGCGGGGCGAACGCGCGCGGCAGCTCGCGCGCGACCTGGTTGAAGAGGGCGGTGGTGAGGAAGAAGGTGGTGACGCCGTTCTCGGCCAGCGCGCGCGCCAGCGCCTGCGGCGACAGGGCGGCGTCGCGGGAGATGCCGACCAGCGCGGCCCCGTTCAGCAGGGCGCCCCACACCTCGAAGGTGGCGGCGTCGAACGAGACGTTGCTGGCGTGCGCCACCCGGTCGTCCGGGCCCACCTGCACGTAGTCCGTCCCGCGCACCAGCCGCACCACGCCCCGGTGCTCCACCGCCACGCCCTTGGGGGTGCCGGTGCTGCCGGAGGTGTAGATGATGTACGCCAGCGCGCGCGGCCCCGTGGCGATGCGCGGGTCGTCCGCGCGCGCCGCCGCGATGGCATCCGCGTCCCCGTCGATGCTCACCACCGCGGCGCCCTCCGCCGCGGGGAGGGCGGCGCGCAGCCCCTCGCGCGTCAGCAGCACCTGCGCGCCGGCGTCGCGGAGCATGAACGCCAGCCGCTCGGCGGGATAGCCGGGGTCCAGGGGGACGTACGCGCCCCCCGCCTTGAGCACGGCCAGCATGGAGACCACCATCTCCAGCCCCCGCTCCAGGCAGATCCCCACCCGCGACTCCGGCCCGACGCCCAGGCCGGCCAGGTGGTGCGCCAGGCGATTGGCCCGCGCGTCCAGCTCGGTGTAGGTGAGCGACCCCTCGTCGAACACCGCCGCCACCGCGTCCGGCGTGCGCGCGGCCTGCGCGGCGAACAGGGCGTGGACCGCCGAGTCCGCGGGGTAGTCGGCGGGCGTGCCCTCCGCCACCCGCACCAGCCGGCGCTCCGCCTCGCCGGCCAGCTCCAGGTCCGCCAGGCGCACGTCGGCGTCGTCGGCGATCTGCTGAAGCAGCCGCTCCAGGTGCGCCAGCATCCGCTCGGCGGTGGGGCGCTCGAAGAGGTCGGTGCTGTACTCCAGCGCCGCGTGCAGCCCCTCGTCCACCCCGATCCCCAGGGTGAGGTCGTACTTGGTGGCGGTGACCTCGGCGGGGGCGCGCAGAACGCGCAGCCCCGGCAGCCCGCTCCATCCCGCCCCGGCCTCCTGCACGGTGAACAGCGCCTGGAAGAGGGCGGCGTGGCTCAGCGAGCGCTCGGGCTGCACCTCTTCGACGACGCGCTCGAACGGCAACGCCTGGTGCTCGTACGCATCCAGCGTCACCTCGCGCACCCGCCGCAGCAGCTGGCGGAAGGTGGGGTTGCCGGAGAGGTCCGTCCGCAGCGCCAGCGTGTTGAGGAAGAAGCCGATCAGCGCCTCGGTCTCGGCGCGGGTACGGCCGGCCACGGGGCTCCCCACCACCACGTCGGCGCTGCCGCTGTACTTCGACAGCAGCACCTGGAAGGCGGCCAGCAGCACCATGTACATGGTGGCGCCCTCGCGCCGCCCCAGCGCCCGCAGCCGCCCGGCCAGCTCGGCGCTGAACGCGGCCTGCACCTGCGCGCCGCGGAACGACTGCACGGCCGGGCGCGGGTGGTCCGACGGCAGCTCCAGCAGCGCCGGTGCGCCGTCCAGCCGCCGCCGCCAGTACGCCAGCTCGCGCTCCAGCGCGTCGCCCGCCAGCTGCCGGCGCTGCCACACCGCGTAGTCCGCGTACTGCACCGGCAGCTCGGGGAGCGGCGACGGGCGGCCCTCCAGGTACGCCGTGTACAGCGCGGAAAGCTCCCGCAGCAGCACCCCCGTGCTCCACGCGTCGCTCACCACGTGGTGCATGGAGAGCAGCAGCAGGTGGTCGTCGTCCGCCAGCCGCAGCAGCACGGGGCGGAAGAGCGGGCCCGCCTCCAGGTCGAAGGGGCGCGCCGCGAGGTCGGCCGCGCGGCGCCGCGCCACGCCCTCGCGCTCCGCGGGATCGGTGGACGAAAGGTCCTCCACCGGCAGGTCGAACCCGGCGAAGGAGGCGATCACCTGCACGGCGGCGCCGTCCGCCTCGGCGAAGACGGTGCGCAGCGCCTCGTGGCGGCGCACGATCTCGCCCAGCGCGCGCACCAGCGCGGGCGAATCCAGCGTCCCCTGCAGGCGAAGCGCGGCGGTCACGTTGTAGAAGGGGCTGCCGGGCTGCAGCCGGTCCAGGAACCAGAGCCGCTCCTGCGCGAACGAGAGCGGCAGCGGCTCCGTGCGGTCCACCGGCACCACCGGCGGCAGCACCGGAGCGTCGGCGCGGCGCAGCGCCTCCACCGCGGCCGCCAGCCCGGCCACGGTGGGGCCCTCCAGCAGCGCGCGCAGCGGCAGCTCCACGCCCAGCAGCTCGCGGACGCGCGAGACCAGGCGAATGGCCAGCAGCGAGTGCCCGCCCAGCTCGAAGAAGCCGTCCTCGGCCCCCACGCGCTCCACGCCCAGCACGCCCGCCCAGATCCCCGCCAGCGTCTCTTCCGTCGGCGTGCGCGGGGCGACGTAGCGGTCCTCCGCCGCCGCGTACTCCGGCGCCGGCAGGCTGCGCGGGTCGTACTTGCCCGTGCTCGTCCGCGGCAGCGACTCCAGGCGGACGAACGCGTTGGGGACCATGTACTCGGGAAGCGCCCGACGCAGGTGCTCGCGCAGCGCCTCCGGCTCCGCGTCAGACACCACGTACGCCACCAGCCGCCGGTCCCCCGGTACGTCCTCGCGCACCACGGCGATGGCGCCGGAGACGGCGTCGTGACGGCGCAGCGCCGCCTCGATCTCCCCCAGCTCCACGCGGTAGCCGCGCACCTTCACCTGGTGGTCCGTCCGCCCCAGGATCAGGAGGTTGCCGCCCTCCAGCCACCGGGCCCGGTCGCCGGTCCGGTACATCCGCGCGCCGCCGCCCGCGAAGGGGTCGGGGACGAACTTCTCCGCCGACAGACCGGGGCGCCCGAGATAGCCGCGCGCCACGCCCGCGCCGCCGATGTAGAGCTCGCCCGGCAGGCCCACAGGCACCGGCTGCCCGTACGCATCCAGGACGTAGAACGTCAGGTTCTGGATCGCTCCGCCCACGGGGACGGAGCCATTGCGATGGAGACCGTTCGGCAGCGTGTAGGCCGAGCAGCCGACCACGGTCTCCGTCGGCCCGTACTCGTTCATCAGCCGCACGCCGGGCGCGTTGTCCTGCCACCAGACCGTCGGCTCGGCGGGGAGGAAGTCGGCGCCGATCACCAGCGTGCGCGCCGCCTGCTGCGCGTCTTCCGGCGTGAGGAGCGGCGTCAGCAGCGCCAGGTGCGTGGGGGTGATCTTGATCAGCCCGAAGTCCGGCCGCTCGCGCAGCACGGCGGCCAGCGCCTCCACCGCGTTCTCCTCCGGCAGCATCCGGATCGGGAGGCCGGCGAAGAGCGGCAAGAGGTTGGTGATCGTCAGATCCACCGCCATCGACGAGAAGACGGGCGCGCCGTTCCCCGTATCCGCCCCATAGTGGCGAATCCCCCAGTCGATGTAGTTGCAGACGCCCCGGTGGTGCATCGCCACGCCCTTGGGCCGGCCGGTGCTCCCGGAGGTGTAGATGACGTAGGCGAGGTTTTCCGAGGTGACGCCGCTCTCCAGCGCCTCTGCGCTCTCCGCCGCGATCGCCGTCCAATCCGTATCGACCGTCACGATCCGGACACCGTCGCGCACGGGCAGCCGCTCGCGCAGCGTCTCCTGCGTCAGCAGCACGGGGACGGCGGAATCCTCCAGCACGTAGCCGATGCGCTCCGCGGGATGCGCCGGATCCACGGGGACGTACGCGCCGCCGGCCTTCATCACCCCCAGGATGCCGACCATCAGCTCCAGCCCGCGCTCCAGGCAGAGCCCCACGCGCACCTCCGGGCCGACGCCCATCCGCCGCAGGTGGTTCGCGAGCTGGTTCGCCCGCGCATCCAGCTGCGCGTACGTCAGCGAATCGTCCCGGTAGACGATCGCCGCCGCGTCTGGTGTGCGCGCTGCCTGCGCCGCGAACAGCTGGTGGATGCAGCGGTCGGCGGGATACGCGGCCCCGGTCCGGTTCCACTCGTGGACGACGAGCGCGCGCTCCTCCGCCCCGATCAGCTCCACCTCCGCCAGGCGCAGCTCCGCGCCCGCGGCCACCTGCTCCAGCAGCCGCTCCGCGTGCGAGAGCATGCGGTCGATGGTGGACGCATCGAACCGGTTCTCGTCGTAGCTCACGCTCAGGCGCAGCTCGCGCCCGGGGATGGCCATGAACGAGAGCGGATACGTGTTCCACTCCACCGTGCGCCCGTCGGTGATCAGCAGGCGCGCGGGGCTGGCCGCGCCGGCCGCCGCGCCGCGCTCGACCGGGTAGTTCTCGAAGATGAAGTGGCTCTCGAACAGCGGCGTGCCGCGCGGGACGCCGCTCCACCCCTGCACCTGCGCCAGCGGCGAATACTCGTACTCGCGCGACTCCGCCTGCGCGCGCTGCAGCTCGTCCAGCCACGCCCCCACCCGCGCATCGCCGCGGATGCGCATGCGCACGGGAAGGGTGTTGATGAACAGGCCGATCATCTCCTCCACCCCCTCCAGCTGCGCCGGCCGCCCTGACACCGTGGTGCCGAACACCACGTCGTCCTCGCCGGTGTAGCGGGAAAGGAGCAGCCCCCACACCCCCTGCAGCACCGTGTTCAGCGTCACCTGCATCGCCCTTGCGGCCTCGCCCAGCCGCGCCGACGCCTGCTCGGGGATCGACAGCGTCCGCTTCGCGGGGCGCATCGGCGCGCCAGAGGCGGCGGGGCGGTCCGCCGGCAGCGGCGTGGGCGGCGCGAAGCCGTCCAGCACGCCGCGCCAGTAGCGCTCCGCCGCGTTTGCGTCCTGCCGCCGCAGCCAGCCGATGTAATCCCGGTACGGCCGCACGCGCCGGAGCTCCACCGGCTCGCCCGTGCTCCACGCGCGGTACAGGCGAAACACCTCGCGGATCACGCGCGACGAGGTCCAGCCGTCCGTCAGCAGGTGGTGCTGGCTCCAGACGAACCAGTGCGCGCCGTCGCCCACGCGCAGCACGGCGCAGCGCAGCAGCGGCGCCCGGTCCAGCACGAAGCCGCGCTCGCGGTCGTCGGCAAGGAAGCGGTCCAGCGCCGCCGCCTGCGCGTCCGCGGAGAGCCCGCGCCAGTCTTCCGTGGTCCACGGCACCTCCGCCGCGGCGTGCACGCGCTGCAGCGGACGCGGCAGCCCCTGCCAGACGAACGAGGTGCGCAGCATGGGATGCCGGGCCACGACCTCCGCCCAGGCGCGCCGCAGCAGCGCCACGTCCAGCGGCCCTTCCAGCCGCTGCGCCACCTGCGCCTGGTACGCCTGCGACCCGCCGACGGAGAGGGCGTGAAAGAGCATCCCCTCCTGCATGGGCGAGAGCGGATACAGGTCCTCCACGTCGGTTGCGCCGGCCGTGAGCGCGTCCAGCTGCTCCTGCGACAGCTCCGCCAGGGGGAAGTCGGAGGGCGTGCAACCGCCCGCGCCGGCTTCGCGGCAGTGCGCGATCAGCCCGCGCAGCGCCTGCAGCCAGGCGGCGGCAAGGCGCTCGATGGTTTCGCGCCGGTGCATCCCCTCGGCAAAGGTCCAGCTCAGCTGCAGGCGGCCGCCGCGCACGGCGCCGTTCACGTTCAGCGGGTAGCCCGGGCGGTTCTCCGGGGCGGATTCCAGCCCGCGCGCGCCCGTGGCGAAGCGGATGCGCTCATCCGCCGACGCCCCGCCGTCGAACTGGCCCAGGTAGTTGAAGGAGATCTCCGGCTCCGCCTGCGCCGCCAGCGCGCGCCGCAGCTCCGCGTCCGGCGACATCCACCGCAGCGCGCCGTAGCCGATGCCGCGCAGGGGGACGGCGCGCAGCTGCTCCTTGACCCGCTTCAGCCGCTCACCCGGCCCGTCGGCGCCGGTGATGTCCAGCACCACCGGGTACAGCGAGGTGAACCAGCCCACGGTGCGGGTGAGGTCGATGCCGGCGCCGATCTCCTCCTCGCGGCCGTGCCCCTCCAGCGCCAGCCGCACGCGCGGGCTTCCCATCCACGCGCCCACGGACTCCGCCAGCGCGCAGAGCAGCACGTCGTTGATCTGCGTGCGGTAGGCGGCGGGCACCTCCGTCAGCAGGGCGCGCGTCTCCTCCTCGTCCAGCCGCACGGCCACGGTTGCCGACGCCGCCACCGTCGCCGCGCCCCGGCCGTCCACGGGAAGTCCGGCCACTTTGTCTTCATTATGCGCCAGCCAGTACGCGGCTTCCGCGCGCGCCCCGTCCGCGGCGTAGCGGTGCAGCGCCTCGGCCCACTCTCCGTACGCGGTGCCGCGGGCGCCCAGGTCCACCGGCTCTCCGGCTTCGAGCTGCGCACAGGCGCGCTCCAGGTCGTCGCGCAGGATGCGCCAGCTGACGCCGTCCACCACCAGGTGGTGCAGGACGATGAACAGCACCCGGTCCCGCGCGCCGCGGTGGAAGAGCACCGCGCGTCCCGCCGGGCCGTCCTCCAGGTGCAGGGCCGCCTGCCGCTGGCCCGCGATCTCCGCCTGCGCGGCGTCCTGCGCCGGCGGATCGAGGTGCGACAGGTCGATGTGCTCCAGCGCGATCCCGGCGTCCGCCGCGTGCCACTGCTCCCACCCCGCGTCCGTGCGCCGGAAGCGCAGGCGCAGCGCGTCGTGGTGATCCAGCACCGCCGCCAGCGCCGTCTGCAGCGCCGCGCCGTCCACGCCTGCGTCCACCTCGAAGAGCATGGACTGGTTGTAGTGCCAGGGCGCGGGCTGGTCCTGCTCGAAGAACCACGCCTGGATCGGCGTAAGCCGCGCGATCCCCTCCGCGCGCGCCTGCTCCGGGCGCGCGGCTTCGGCCGACACCCCCGCCACCGAGGCCAGCTCGGCGACGGTCGGGTACTCGAACAGCTGTCGCGGCGTGATCTGCACCCCCGCGCGGCGGGCGCGAGAAACCACCTGGATGGAGAGGATGCTGTCCCCGCCCAGCTCGAAGAAGCTGTCGTTCACCCCCACCCGCGCCACGCGCAGCACCTCGGCCCAGATCCCCGCCAGCGTCTCTTCGGCCGGCGTGCGCGGGGCCACGTAGCGGTCCTCCGCCGCCGCGTACTCCGGCGCGGGAAGGCTACGCGGGTCGTACTTGCCCGTGGTCGTCCGTGGCAGCGACTCCAGGCGGACAAAGGCGTTGGGGACCATGTACTCGGGCAGGCTGCGCCGCAGGTGCTCGCGCAGCGCCTCCGGCTCCGCGTCCGACACCACGTACGCCACCAGCCGCCGGTCCCCCGGCACGTCCTCGCGCACGACGGCGATGGCGCCGGAGACGGCGTCGTGACGGCGCAGCGCCGCCTCGATCTCCCCCAGCTCCACGCGGTAGCCGCGCACCTTCACCTGGTTGTCCGTCCGCCCCAGGATCAGGAGGTTGCCGCCCTCCAGCCACCGCGCCCGGTCGCCCGTCCGGTACATCCGCGCGCCGGACCCGGCGAAGGGATCGGGGACGAACTTCTCCGCGCTGAGCGCCGGCCGGCCCAGGTAGCCGCGCGCCACGCCGGCCCCGCCGATGTACAGCTCGCCCGGCAGGCCCACCGGCACCGGCTGCCCGTAGGCATCCAGGACGTAGAACGTGAGGTTCTGGATCGCCCCGCCCACGGGGACGGAGCCGTTGCGGTGCACGCCGTTCGGCAGCGTGTAGGCCGAGCAGCCGACCACGGTCTCCGTGGGGCCGTACTCGTTCATCAGCCGCACGCCGGGCGCGTTGTCCTGCCACCAGACCGTCGGCTCGGCGGGAAGGAAGTCGGCGCCGATCACCAGCGTGCGCGCGGCCCGCTGCGCGTCCTCCGGCGTGAGGAGCGGCGTCAGCAGCGCCAGGTGCGTGGGGGTGATCTTGATCAGCCCGAAGTCCGGCCGCTCGCGCAGCACGGCCGCCAGCGCCTCCACCGCGTTCTCCTCCGGCAGCATCCGGATCGGGAGGCCGGCGAACAGCGGCAGCAGGTTGGTGATGGTGAGATCCACCGCCATCGACGAGAAGACGGGCGCGCCGTTCCCCGTATCCGCGCCGTAGTGGCGAATCCCCCAGTCGATGTAGTTGCAGACGCCCCGGTGGTGCATCGCCACACCCTTCGGCCGGCCGGTGCTCCCCGAGGTGTAGATGACGTAAGCGAGGTTCTCCGGCGTGACGCCACTCTCCGGCGCCTCTGCGCTCTCCGCCGCGATCGCCGTCCAATCCGTATCGATCGTGACGATCCGCACGCCGTCGCGCACGGGGAGGCGGTCGCGCAGCGTCTCCTGCGTCAGCAGCACGGGGACGGCGGAATCTTCCAGCACGTAGCCGATGCGCTCCGCGGGATGCGCGGGATCCACCGGGACGTAGGCGCCGCCCGCCTTCATCACCCCCAGGATGCCGACCATCAGCGCCAGCCCGCGCTCCAGGCAGAGCCCGACGCGCACCTCCGGCCCCACGCCCAGGCGCCGCAGGTGGTTCGCGAGCTGGTTGGCCCGCGCATCCAGCTGCGCGTACGTCAGCGAATCGTCCCGGTAGACGACGGCGACCGCGTCCGGCGTGCGCGCCGCCTGCGCCGCGAAGAGGTGGTGGATGCAGCGGTCGGCGGGATACGGCGCTTCGGTCCGGTTCCACTCGTGGACGACCCGCGCCCGCTCGTCGGCGCCGATCAGCGCCAGCTCGGCCAGGCGCACGTCCCCGTCTGCCGCGACCTGCTCCAGCACGCGCCGCACGTGGTCCAGCATCCGCTCGATGACGGCCGTGTCGAAGCGGTTCTCGTCGTAGCTCAGGGCCAGGCGCAGCTCCGGCCCCGGGATCGTCATCAGCGAGAGCGGATAGGTGTTCCACTCGATGGCGCGCCCGGCGGTGATCCGCAGCCGCGCGGGGCTTCCCGACCCGCCGCCGCCGCGCTCCACCGGGTAGTTCTCGAAGATGAAGTGGCTCTCGAACAGCGGCGTGCCGCGCGGGACGTCGCTCCACCCCTGCACCTGCGACAGCGGCGAGAACTCGTATTCGCGCGCTTCGGCCTGCGCGCGCTGCAGCTCGTCCAGCCACGCCCCCACCCGCGCGTCACCGCGGATGCGCATGCGCGCGGGAAGGGTGTTGATGAAGAGGCCGATCATCTCCTCCACCCCCTCCAGCTCCGGCGGCCGGCCGGACACCGTGGTGCCGAACACCACGTCGTCCTCGCCGCTGTAGCGGGACAGGAGCAGCCCCCACACCCCCTGCAGCACCGTGTTCAGCGTCACCTGCGTCCGCCGCGCCGTCTCTTCCAGCCGCCGGGTGAGCTCCGCCGGGAGCGTCGCCTGCCGTTTGGCGAAGCGGGGCGCCGCCCCGGCCGCGGCCGCGCGGTCCACCCCGAACGGCGTGGCGGCGCAGAAGCCGGCCAGCACGCCGCGCCAGTAGCGCTCCGCCGCGTCCGGGTCCTGCCGCTGCAGCCAGCCGATGTAGTCGCGGTACGGGCGCACGCGCCTGAGCTCCACCGCCTGGCCCGTGCTCCACGCGCCGTACAGCCGGAACACCTCGTTCAGCACGCGCGACGCCGACCAGCCGTCCGTCAGCAGGTGGTGCTGGCTCCAGACCAGCCAGTGCGCGTCGTCAGCGGCGCGGAACAGGGCGCAGCGCAGCAGCGGCGCCTCTTCCAGCACGAAGCCCCGCGCGCGGTCCGCCGCCAGGTACCGCTCCAGCGCCGCCTCCTGCTCGCCGTCCGCCAGCCCCGTCCAGTCCTCCGCCACCCACGGCACCTGGACCGCGGCGTGCACGCGCTGCAGCGGGCGGCGCAGCCCCTCCCACACGAACGAGGTGCGCAGGATGGCGTGCCGCGACACCACCTCCGTCCACGCGCGCCGCAGGAGCTCCGCGTCCAGCGGGCCTTCCAGGCGGCGGGTGATCTGGACCTGGTACGCCTGCGACTCGCCGCCGTAGAGGGCGTGAAAGAGCAGCCCCTCCTGCATCGGCGAGAGCGGATACAGGTCCTCCGCGTCCCTGGCGCCCCCCGGAAGCGCGTCCAGCTCCTGCTGGGTGAGCCCGGCCAGCGGAAAGTCCGACGGCGTGCATCCGCCCGCGCCCGATTCGCGGCAGTGCGCGATCAGCCCGCGCAGCGCGTCCATGTACGCCGCGGCCAGCCGCTGGATCGTCTCCCCGCGGTGCACCCCCGCGTGGTACCGCCAGCTCATCTGCAGGCATCCGCCGCCCACCGAGCCGCTTACGTCCAGCAGGAACGGGTGATGGTTCTCGCCCGCGCCCTCGGGTCCGCGCGCGCCCTGCCCGAAGCGGAAGCGCTCGGCGATGGCGATCCCCGCGTCCAGCTGGCCCAGGTAGTTGAACGAGATCTCCGGCTCCGGCTGCGCGGCCAGCGCGGCGCGCACCTCCGCGTCGGGCGACATCCAGCGCAGCACGCCGTAGCCGATGCCGCGCCGGGGAACCGCGCGCAGCTGCTCCTTCACCCGCTTCAGCCGCTCGCCCGGCCCCGCGGCGCCGGTGACGTCGAGCACGACGGGGTAGATGCTGGTGAACCAGCCGACGGTGCGCGTCAGGTCGATCCCGGCGCCGATCTCCTCCTCGCGCCCGTGCCCCTCCATGGCCACGCGGACGCGCGGCGTCCCCGTCCACGCCGACACCGCTTCGGCCAGCGCGCAGAGCAGCACGTCGTTGATCTGCGTGCGGTACGCGGCGGGCACCTCCGTCAGCAGCGCGCGCGTCTCTTCCGCGTCCAGCCGCGCCGTCACCACCCGCCCGCCGGCCACCGTCCGCCCGCCCTCGCCGTCGACGGGGAGCGCGGCCACTTTGTCCGCATTCTGCGCGAGCCAGTGGCCGGACTCCGCACGGAGCGCGTCGCTCGCCGCGTACGCGTCCAGCGCCCGCGCCCACCCGGCGAAAGAGGCGCTCCGGGCGCCCAGCTCCACCGGCTCCCCGGCCTCCACCTGCGCGCAGGCGCGCTCCAGGTCCTCGCGCAGGATGCGCCAGGAGACGGCGTCCACCACCAGGTGATGAAGGACGATCAGCAGCACCCGGCCGCGCCCGCCGCGGTCGAAGAGCACCGCGCGCCCGATCGGCCCGTGCTCCAGCTCCAGCCCGGCCTGCCGCTCGCCCGCGATCTCGCCCTGCCGCGTGTCCTGCGCCTCTACGTCGAGATGCGTGAGGTCGATGCGCTCCAGCGCGATCCCCGCCTGCTCCGCGTGCCACTGCTCCCATCCGGCGTCCGTGCGGCGGAAGCGCAGGCGAAGGGCGTCGTGGTGATCCAGCACCGCCGCCAGCGCCGTCTGCAGCGCATCGGCGGCGACCGCATCGTCCACCTCCAGCAGCAGCGACTGGTTGTAGTGCCAGGGCGCGGGATGGGGCTGGTCCAGAAAGCGCGCCTGGATCGGCGTAAGCCGCACCGCGCCCCGCGGGCGCGCCTGCACCGCGGCGGGCGCCTCCGCCCCGCCTCCGGCCACGGAGGCCAGCTCCGCGACCGTCGGGTACTCGAAGAGCTGCCGCGGGGTGATGTGCACCCCCGCCCGGCGGGCGCGCGAAACCACCTGGATGGCCAGGATGCTGTCGCCGCCCAGCGCGAAGAAGCTGTCGTCCACCCCCACGCGCTCGATGCGCAGCACGTCGGCCCACACCGCCGCCAGCGTCTCCTCGGCCGGCGTGCGCGGGGCCACGAAGCGCTCGCCGGCGCCGAGCTCCGGCGCGGGAAGGGCGCGGCGGTCCAGCTTGCCGTTGGCCGTCAGCGGCAGCGCGTCCAGCGCCACGAAGGCGGCGGGGATCATGTACTCCGGCAGCCCCTGCCGCAGGTGCGCGCGCAGCGCCTCCGCGTCCGCATCCCTCACCAGGTACGCCACGATCCGCCGGTCGCCCGGCGCGTCCTCGCGCACGATGACGGCGCACTCGCGGACGGAATCGTGCGACAGCAGCGCCGCCTCGATCTCGCCCAGCTCGATGCGGAAGCCGCGGACCTTTACCTGCTCGTCCAGGCGGCCCAGGTACTCCAGCGTGCCGTCGTCGCGCCACCGCACCCGGTCGCCCGTGCGGTACAGCCGCCCCGCGCCGAACGGGTTCTCCACGAAGCGCGCGGCCGTCAGCTCGGGACGGTTCAGGTAGCCGCGCGCCACGCCGCCGCCGCCCACGTACAGCTCGCCGGGCACGCCCACGGGCACCGGGCGGCCGGTGGGGTCCAGCACGTACAGCTGCAGGTCGGGGATGCGGACGCCGATGGGGCTGCCGCCGCCCTCAAACACGTCCGCCTCCGTCAGCGGCCGATAGGTCACGTGGACGGTGGTCTCGGTGATCCCGTACATGTTCACCAGCCGCGGCCGGTCCGCGCCGCGCCGCTGCACCCACTCGCGCAGCGACGCGGGCTCCAGCGCCTCGCCGCCGAAGATCACCAGCCGCAGCGCCAGCTCGCCGCCGTGCTCGCCGTCCGCGCGGATGAGCTGGCGGAAAGCGGAGGGCGTCTGGTTGAGCACCGTCACGCCCTCGCGGCGCACCAGCGCGTGGAAGGCGTCGGGGTCGCGGCTCACGTCCAGCGGGACCACGACCAGGCGGCCGCCGTACAGCAGCGCCCCCCACAGCTCCCACACCGAGAAGTCGAAGGCGGACGAGTGGAACAGCGTCCACACGTCGCGCTCGCCAAAGCCGAACCACGCGTCCGTCGCGGTGAACAGGCGCGCCACGTTGCGGTGCTCGATCAGCGCGCCCTTGGGCGTGCCCGTCGATCCGGAGGTGTAGATGACGTAGGCCAGGTGCTCCGGCCCCGCCCCGCTCTCCGGGTTCTCCGCGCTCCGCGCCTCGATCACCGCCGCGTCCTCGTCCACCGAAACGATCGCCACGCCTGCGCTCGCCGGGAGCGCGCCGCGCGCCGAACGCTGCGTCAGCACCACGGGCACGCCGGAGTCGGCCAGCATGAAGGCCAGGCGATCCGCGGGATAGGCGGGATCCAGCGGCACGTAGGCGCCGCCCGCCTTGAGCACGGCCAGGATGGAGACCACCAGCTCCATCCCCCGCTCCAGGCAGATCCCCACCCGCACCTCCGGCCCGACGCCCAGGTCCGCCAGGTGGTGCGCCAGCCGGTTGGCCCGCGCGTTCAGCTCCGCGTAGGTCAGCGAGTCGCCGCCGAAGACGACGGCGGCCGCGTCGGGCGTCCGCGCCGCCTGCGCCTGGAAGCGATGGTGGATGCAGACGTCCGCGGGGTAGCCGTCGTCCGCGCGGTTCCACTCCTCCACCACCAGCCGCCGCTCGTCCTCCCCCAGCAGCGCGATCTCGGAAAGGCGCGGGTCGGCGTCGTCCGCGGCCTGCTCCAGCACCCGCGACAGGTGCTGGAGCATCCGCTCCACCGTCCCCGCGTCGAAGCGGCTCTCGTCGTAGCGCAGGGCCAGCAGCAGCCCCGCGCCGGGGGCGGCCATCAGGGCGAGCGGATAGGTGGTCCACTCCACCGCGCGCCCGCCGGCCACCCGCAGCCGGGCGGCGCTTCCGCCGGCCGCGGCGCGCCCGACGGGATAGTTCTCGAAGACGACCTGGCTCTCGAACAGGGGCGTGCCGCGCGGCACCTCGCTCCACCCCTGCACCTGCACCAGCGGCGCGTACTCGTACTCGCGGGACTCCGCCTGCCCGCGCTGCACCTCCGCCAGCCACGCCCACAGCCGCGCGTCGCCGGGCACCTGCACCCGCGCGGGAAGGGTGTTGATGAAGAGGCCCACCATCTCCTCCACCCCCTCCAGCTCCGGCGGGCGGCCGGAGACGGTGTTGCCGAACACCACGTCCTCCTCGCCGCCGTAGCGGGAAAGGAGGAGCGCCCAGGCGCCCTGGACGACGGTGTTCAGCGTCACCTGCCGGCGCCGCGCGGCCTCTTCCAGCCGCCGCGTGGACTCGGGCGCCAGGGTGGACTGGAGCCTGGCGTAGCGCTTCCCCGCCCCGGGCCCCGCGGGCCGGTCCACGCCGAAGGGCGTGGGCGCGACGAAGCCGGCCAGCACGCCGCGCCAGTAGCGCTCGGCCGCGCCGGGGTCCTGCCGCCGGAGCCAGCCGATGTAGTCGCGGTACGGCCGCACGCGGGGCAGCTCCACCCCCTCCCCCCTGCTCCACGCGCCGTAGAGGCGGAACACCTCGTTCAGCACGCGGGACGACGACCAGCCGTCCAGCAGCAGGTGGTGCTGGTTCCACACCAGCCAGCGCGCCTCGTCGTCCAGCTGAAAGAGGGCGAAGCGCAGCAGCGGCGCCTGGTCCAGCGCGAAGCCGCGCGCGCGGTCCGCCTCCAGGTACGCCTCCAGCGCCGCTTCCTGCTCGCCGGCGGACCGGCCGCGCCAGTCCTCGGCCGTCCACGGCAGCTCCACGGCGGCGTGCACGCGCTGCAGCGGGCGCCGCAGCCCGTCCCACGCGAACGAGGTGCGCAGGATGGCGTGGCGGGACGCGACCTCCGCCCAGGCGCGCCGGAGGAGATCCGCGTCCAGCGGCCCTTCCAGCCGGTAGGCGATCTGCACCTGGTACGCCTGCGACTCGCCGCCGTAGAGGGCGTGGAAGAGCATCCCTTCCTGCAGCGGCGCCAGCGGATACAGGTCCTCGATCTCGCCGCCGCCCGCCGCCAGCGCGTCCAGCTCCTCCTGCGCGAGCTCCGCCAGCGGAAAGTCCGACGGGGTGTAGCCGCCGGCCCCCGCCTGGCGGCAGTGCGCGATCAGCCCGCGCAGCGCGTCGACGTACGCTTCCGCCAGCCGCTCCACGGTCTCGCGCCGGTGCGTCCCTTCGCCGTACGTCCAGCTCAGCCACAGGCATCCGCCGGCGATGCTGCCGTTCACGTCCAGCAGGTACCGCCGCGCGTTCTCCGCCGCCGACTCGCGCCCGCGCCGCCCGCCGGCGAAGCGGAAGCGCGTCTCCGCGGACGATCCCGCGTCGAACTGGCCCAGGTAGTTGAACGAGATCTCCGGCTCCGGCTGCGCGTCCAGCGCGGCGCGCACCCGCGGGTCGGGCGACATCCAGCGCAGCGCGCCGTAGCCGATGCCGCGCCCGGGGACCGCGCGCAGCTGCTCCTTCACCCGCTTCAGCCGCTCCCCCGGCGCCGCGGCGCCGGCGACGTCCAGCACGACGGGGTAGATGCTGGTGAACCACCCCACCGTGCGCGTAAGGTCCACGCCGGGGCCCACCTCCTCCTCGCGCCCGTGCCCCTCCAGCGCCAGGCGGACGCGGCCGCTCCCCGTCCACGCGCCGACGGATTCGGCCAGGGCGCACAGCAGCACGTCGTTGATCTGCGTGCGGTACGCGGCGGGCACCTCCTGCAGCAGCGCGCGCGTCTCCTCCGCGTCCAGCGACACGTTCACGGTGCGCGCGTCCGCCACCGTCCGCCCGCCCTCGCCGTCCACGGGGAGAGCGGCCACTTTGTCCTCATTCTGCGCGAGCCACCAGTCCGCTTCCGCGCGCACGGCGTCGCTCGCGGCGTGGTCCGCCAGCGCCCGGCCCCAGGCGGCGAACGAGGTGCTCTTGCCGCCCAGATCCATCCGCTCCCCGGCCTGCAACTGGGCGCACGCGCGCTCCAGGTCGTCGCGCAGGATGCGCCAGGAGACGGCGTCCACCACCAGGTGATGCAGGACGACGAAGAGGATGCGCCCGCGCTCGCCGCGGTCGAAGAGCACCGCGTGCCCGATCGGCCCGTGCTCCAGCTCCAGGCCCGCCTGCCGCTCGCCGGCGATCTCCCCCTGCCGCGCGTCCTGCTCCTCCGGCGCCAGCGCGGCGAGGTCGATGCGCTCCAGCGCGATCCCCACCTGCTCCGCGTGCCACTGCTCCCACCCCGCGTCCGTCCGGCGGAAGCGCAGGCGCAGCGCGTCGTGGTGCTCCAGCACGGCCGGGAGCGCCGCGGCCAGCACATCGGCGTCGACCGCATCGTCCACCTCCAGCAGCACCGACTGGTTGTGGTGCCAGGGCGCGGCGTGCTGGTGCGCGAAGAACCAGGCCTGGATGGGGGTGATCGGCGCGGCCCCCTGGACGCGGCCCTGCTCGGCGGCGGGCGCGGCGACGGCGGCGCCCGCGACCGAGGCCAGCTCGGCGACGGTCTGGTACTCGAAGAGCTGCCGGGGGGTGATGTGCACGCCGGCGCGGCGGGCGCGCGAGACCACCTGGATGGCCAGGATGCTGTCGCCGCCCAGCTCGAAGAAGCCGTCGCGCACCCCCACCCGCTCCAGGCGCAGCACCTCTGCCCAGATCGCCGCCAGCGTCTGCTCCACCGGCGTGCGCGGCGCCACGTAGCGCTCCTCGGCGCCCTCGTACTCCGGCGCGGGAAGGGCCTTTTCGTCCAGCTTGCCATTAGGGGTCAGCGGCAGCCGGTCCAGCGCCACGAAGGCGGCGGGGACCATGTACTCCGGCAGGCTGCGCCGCAGGTGCGCCCGCAGCGCCTCCGCGTCGGCATCGCCCACCACGTACGCCACCAGCCGCTTCTCCCCCGGCTCGTCCTGGCGCACCACCACGCGCGCTTCGCGGACGGCGGGGTGCGCGGAGAGCGCGCTCTCGATCTCGCCCGGCTCGATGCGGAAACCGCGAATCTTGACCTGCGCGTCCAGCCGGCCGACGAACTCGAGGTGGGGAAGTGCGTGAGTGCGTGAGTGCGTGAGTGCGGAAGTGGATGGCGCCGCGCGCACTGACGCACTGACGCACTCACGCACTTCCGCACTTCTCCTCCAGCGCAGCCGGTCGCCCGTGCGGTACATCCGCGCGCCGGGCTCCGCTGCGAACGGGTCGGGGACGAAACGCTCCGCCGTGAGCGCCGGGCGGTTCAGGTAGCCGCGCACCACGCCCCCGCCGCCCACGTACGCCTCGCCGGGAATGCCGACGGGGACGGGGTGCAGCGCGGAATCCAGTAGATAGATGCGCTGGTTCCCCGTCGGCCGGCCGACGGAGACGGTGAGCGCGTCGTCGTCCACCTGCTCCACCTGCGCGTACGAGCACCACGCCGTGGTCTCGGTGGGTCCGTACATGTGCAGCAGGCGCCGCGGCTTGCCGTGCTTCACCACCCGGCGCACGGCGTCCGCGTCCGCCTGCTGCCCGCCGAACAGCACCTCGCGCAGCGGGCTGAAGACGTCCGGGTGCTCGCGGGAAAGCTGGTTGAGCAGCGCCGTGGTCTGGTACAGCGTGGTAATGTGCTGGTCGCGCAGGAACGCGCACATGGCGTCCGGCGACAGCAGCACGTCGCGGCCGATGCCCACCAGCGTGGCGCCGTTCAGAAACGCGCCCCACGCCTCGAAGGCCAGCGCGTCGAAGCTGGCGTTCGATGCCTGCGCGATGCGGTCGCCGGGGGCGAAGCGCACGTAGTCCGTCTCGACGACTAGCTGGACGACGGTGCGGTGGCTCACCATCACGCCCTTGGGGCGGCCGGTGCTGCCGCTGGTGTAGACGATGTAGGCCAGGTTCTGCGCCGTGGCGCGGTTCTCCGGCGCCTCGGGAGATTCCGCCGCGATGGCGTCGGCGTCGCCGTCCAGCAGCACCGCGCGGACGCCCTCCGCCGTCCCCTTCGCCGCCAGCTCGCCGCGGGTGACGAGCACGCGCGCGCCGGCGTCGGCCAGCATCAGCCGCAGCCGCTCGTCGGGGTATGCGGGGTCCAGCGGGACATAGCAGCCGCCGGCCTTGAGGATGGCGAGGATGGAGACGATGAGCTCCGCGCCGCGCTCCAGCAGCACGCCCACGCGGCTCTCCGGGCCCACGCCGTGGCGGACCAGGTGGTGGGCCAGGCGGTTGGCGCGCGCGTCCAGCTCCGCGTACGTGAGATGGAGTCCGTCCCACTCCAGCGCGGGCGCGTCCGGACGCTCCGCCGCGTGCCGCGCGAACAGCGCGTGCAGGCAGACGTCGCGCGGATACGGGCGGTCCGTCTGGTTCCACTCCTCCACCAGCATCCGCCGCTCGTCGTCATCCACCAGCTGAAGCGACGAGAGGCGCGCGCCGGGGTCGGCCGCCACCTGCTCCAGCACGCGGGCCAGGTGCCCCGCCATCCGCTCCGCCGTGGACGGATCGAACAGGTCGGTGCCGTAGATCAGCACGCCCTCCACCCCGTCCGGCCCCTCCAGCAGCGACAGCGTGAGGTCGAACTTGGTGGTCTCCACCTCCGACTTCAGCTCGCCGATGCGCAGCCCGGCCAGCCCCGCCACGCGCGGCTCGGCGTTCTGCAGCGAGAACATCACCTGAAAGAGCGGCGCGTGGCTCAGCGAGCGCTCCGGCTGCAGCTCGTCCACCAGCTTTTCGAACGGCACCTGCTGGTGCTCGTAGGCACCCAGCGTCGCCTCGCGCACCCGGCACAGCACCGTGCCGAACGCGGGGTCGCCGGAGAGGTCCGTCCGCAGCACCAGGGTGTTGATGAAGAAGCCGATCAGCTCCTCCACCTCCCGGCGCGTCCGCCCGGCCACGGGGCTGCCGACGACGACGTCGTCCGTCCCCGCGTACTTGCCGAGGAGGACCTGGAAGGCGGCCAGCAGCACCATGTACAGCGTGGCGTCCTCCCTCCGCCCCACTTCGCGCAGGCGCTCCGTCAGCGCGGCGGAGAGCCGGAAGGGGACGCGGCCGCCGCGGTGGGTCTGCACCGCGGGGCGGGGGCGGTCGGTGGGCAGCTCCAGCAGCGCGGGGGCGCCGGCCAGCCGCTCGCGCCAGTACGAAAGCTCCGCCTCCAGCGTCTCGCCCTGCAGCCGCTCGCGCTGCCAGACGGCGTAGTCGGCGTACTGCACCGCCAGCTCCGGGAGCGGCGATTCGGCGCCGTCGCGGTAGGCGGTGTACAGCGCGCCCAGCTCGCGAAAGAGGACGCCCGTGCTCCACGCGTCAGTGACGATGTGGTGCAGGGTAAGCAGCAGCACATGGTCGTCGTCCGCCAGCCGCAGCAGCGCGGCGCGAAAGAGCGGCCCCTTCGCCAGATCGAACGGCCGCCTCGCCTCGTCGGTGGCGCGGCCGAGCACTTCCGCCTCGCGGTCGTCCGCGTCCAGCGCGGACAGGTCTTCGACGGGGAGGATGAAGCCGAAGGGGGCGATCACCTGCACGGCGCCGCCGTCCGCCTCGGGAAAGACGGTGCGCAGCGCCTGGTGCCGGCGCACGATCTCGCCCAGCGCGCGCTCCATGGCGCCCACGTCCAGCGCGCCGCCCAGCCGCAGCGCGAAGGGCATGTTGTAGGCGGCGCTCCCCGGCTGCACCTGGTCGATCAGCCACAGCCGCTGCTGCGCGAACGAGAGGGGCGCGGGCCCGTCCCCCTGCCGCGGGCGCACGCCGTCCTGCTCGCGCTCGCGGGCCAGCTTCTGCCGCAGGATCTCGTGCAGCAGCGCCTGCCGCTCGGGCGACAGCCCTTCCAGGCAGTCCACTACGTCGCTCATCGGGCGTTCGCCTGGACAGGGGTTTTCACGTGGCCGGCGCCCGCGGCCAGCAGCTGCATCACCTCCTCTTCCGACATCCCCTTCAGCCACGCCAGCGTGCCGCCCAGCTCGCGGTCGTCCACGCGCGCCAGCATCAGCCCCTCCACCCGCGGCGCCACGCCGGCCACGGTGGGCGTCTCGAAGACGGCGCGCAGCGGCAGTTCCACCCCGAACGCCTCGCGGACGCGGGAGACGGCGCGCGTGGCCAGCAGGGAGTGCCCGCCCAGCGCGAAAAAGCTGTCGTGGATGCCCACGCGTTCGATCCGCAGCACCTCCGCCCAGATCGCCGCCAGCCGCTCCTCCGTGGGCGTGCGGGGCGCCACGGGCGCCGCGCGCGCGGTTGCGTACTCCGGCGCGGGGAGGGCGCGGCGGTCCAGCTTGCCGTTGGGCGTCACCGGCAGCCGCTCGATGAGGACGAACGCGGCCGGCACCATGTACTCGGGAAGGCCGGCCCGCAGGCGCGCGCGAAGCTCGTCCGCGTCCGCGCCGCCCACCACGTACGCCACCAGCCGCGGGTCGCCGACAACGTCCTCGCGCACGACGACCGCGCACTCGGCCACCTCCGGGTGCCGCCGCAGCGCCGCCTCGACCTCCCCCGGCTCGATGCGGAAGCCGCGCACCTTCACCTGCTCGTCCAGCCGGCCCAGGTACTCCAGTGCGGGAGTGCGGAAGTGCGTGAGTGCGGGAGTGTCGCCGTCCCCCGCTTCCGCGCTTCTTTCCGTCCAGCGTGCCCGGTCGCCCGTGCGGTACAGGCGGGCGCCCGCCTGGGACGAGAACGGATCGGGGACGAAGCGCTCGGCCGTGAGCGCGGGGCGGTTGAGGTAGCCGCGCGCCACCTGCACGCCGCCGATGTACAGCTCGCCCGGCAGGCCGATGGCGACGGGGCGGCGCGCCGCATCCAGCACGTAGAGCCGGGTGTTCCACACCGGCCGGCCGATGGGGACGGACGCGGCGGATGCACCCCGCTCGCACGGCCAGTGGCTCACGTCCACGGCGGCCTCGGTGGGGCCGTACAGGTTGTGTAGGGAGACGGTGGACGGGAACCGCGCGTGGAAGCGCTCCACCAGCGCGGCGGAAAGCGCCTCGCCGCTGCAGATCACGCGCTTCAGGCTCCCGCAGCGGCCCGCGTCCACGTCCTCCACGAACGGCTGCAGCATGGAGGGAACGAAGTGCAGCGTGGTCACCCCGCGCCGCTCGATCACCTCCCGCAGGTAGCGCGGATCGCGGTGCCCGTCCGGCCGCGCGACGACGAGCGTGGCGCCCGTCATCAGCGGCCAGAAGAACTCCCAGACGGAGACGTCGAAGGAGAAGGGCGTCTTCTGCAGCACCACGTCGTCCGCGCCCAGCCCGTACTCCGCCTGCATCCACACCAGGCGGTTGACCACGGCGCCGTGCGCGTTCATCACCCCCTTGGGGCGGCCGGTGGATCCGGAGGTGTAGATGACGTACGCCAGGTTCTCCGGCCTGGCGCCGCCGTCGAAGTCCTCCGCGCTCTCCCCCGCGACCGCGTCCCACGCCGCGTCCACGCTCACGACGCGCGCGGTGGTGTCGGCAGGGATCGCGTCGCGCAGGCGCTCCTGCGTCAGCAGCACGGGGACGGCGCTGTCCGCCACCATCCACGCCAGCCGCTCCGCCGGGTAGCCGGGATCCAGCGGCACGTACGCGCCGCCGGCCTTGAGCACGGCCAGGATGGAGATCACCATCTCCACCCCCCGCTCCATGCAGAGGCCCACGCGCACCTCCGGCCCGACGCCGAGCGTCGCCAGGTGGCGCGCGAGGCGGTTGGCCCGCGCGTTCAGCTCCGCGTAGCTCAGCGTCTGGTCCTCGAAGACCAGCGCCACCGCGTCCGGGGTCCGCTCCACCTGGGCCTGGAACAGGTGGTGGATGCAGGTGCCGGCGGGGACCATGGCTTCCGTGCGGTTCCACTCCTCCACCACCTGCCGCCGCTCGGCCTCGTCCAGCAGCGAGAGCGCGGAGAGGGGACGATCGGGATCGTCGGCGGCCTGCTGGAGAAGGCGCTCCAGGTGCCGCGCCATCCGCCGGATGGTGTTGCGCTCGAACAGATCGGTGCTGTAGGTGAGCACGCCCTCCACGCCGCCCGCGCCCTCCAGCAGCGCCAGGGCAAGATCGAACCGGGTGGTCCCCACCTCCGCCTGCACCTCGCCGATGCGCAGCCCGGCCAGCCCGGCCGCGCGGGGCTCGGCGTTCTGCAGCGAGAACATCACCTGAAAGAGCGGCGCATGGCTCAGCGAGCGCTCCGGCTGCAGCTCTTCCACCAGCTTTTCGAACGGCACCTGCTGGTGCTCGTACGCCCCCAGCGTCGCCTCGCGTACCCGGCGCAGCACCGTGGCGAACGAGGGATCGCCCGACAGGTCCGTCCGCAGAACCAGGGTGTTGATGAACAGGCCGATCAGCTCCTCCACCTCCCGCCGCGTCCGCCCCGCCACGGGGCTGCCGATGACCACGTCGCCGGTGCCCGCGTACCGGGCGAGCAGGACCTGGAAGGCGGCCAGCAGCACCATGTACAGCGTGGCGTCCTCCCTCCGCCCCACCTCGCGAAGCCGCTCCGCCAGCGTGGCGGAGAGCCGGAAGGGGACGCGGCCGCCGCGCTGCGTCTGCGCCGCGGGGCGGGGGCGGTCGGTGGGCAGCTCCAGCAGCGCGGGGGCGCCGGCCAGCCGCCCGCGCCAGTACGCCATCTCCCGCTCCAGCGTCTCGCCCCGCAGCCGCTCGCGCTGCCAGACGGCGTAGTCGGCGTACTGCACCGCCAGCTCCGGGAGCGGCGACTCGGCGCCGTCGCGGTAGGCGGCGTACAGGGCGCCCAGCTCACGGAACATCACCCCCGTGCTCCACGCGTCGGTGACGATGTGGTGCAGGGTGAGCAGCAGCACGTGATCGTCGTCCGCCAGCCGCAGCAGCGCCGCGCGAAAGAGCGGGCCCCTGGCCAGGTCGAACGGCCGCGCCACCTCGTCCGTGGCGCGGCGCCGCACCGCCGCCTCGCGCGCGTCCCGGTCCAGCGCCGACAGGTCCTCCACCGGCAGGCGAAAGCCGAAGGGGGCGATCACCTGCACGGCGCCGCCGTCCGCCTGGGGAAAGACCGTCCGCAGCGCTTGGTGCCGCCGGACGATCTCGCCCAGCGCGCGCTCCAGCGCCGCCACGTCCAGTGCGCCCTCCAGCCGCAGCGGAAAGGGCATGTTGTACGCGGCGCTCCCGGGCTGCACCTGGTCGATGAGCCACAGGCGCTGCTGCGCGAAAGACAGGGGCGCGGGCCCGTCGCCGCGGCGGGGGCGAACCCCCTCGTCCGCGTGGGCACGGGCCAGCTTCTGCCGCAGGATCTCGTGCAGCAGCGCCTGACGCTCGGGCGACAGCCCTTCCAGCCGGTCGGCGACGTCGCTCATCAAACCTTGATGTGGCCAGTGGTTTCCATCTCCCCGCCCCCGCCCAGCAGCCGCCTCACCTCGTCTTCCGACAGCGCGTTCAGCGCCGCCAGCGCCTCGGCCAGCGCGTCGTCGTCCACGCGCGACCGCATGAGCGCCTCCACCCGCAGCGCCACGCCGGCCACCGTGGGCGTCTCGAACACGGCGCGCAGCGGCAGCTCCACCCCGAACGCCTCGCGGACGCGCGACACGGCGCGGGTGGCCAGCAGCGAGTGCCCGCCCAGCACGAAGAAGCTGTCGTTCACCCCTACGCGCTCCCGCCGCAGCACCTCGGCCCAGATGGCCGCCAGCCGCTCCTCGGTGGGCGTGCGCGGCGCCGTGTAGGCCTCCACCGCCGCGTACTCCGGCGCGGGGAGCGCGCCGCGGTCCAGCTTGCCGTTGGGCGTCACCGGCAGCGCGTCCATCGCCACGAGGGCGGCGGGGACCATGTAGTCCGGCAGGCTTGTCCCCAGGCGCGCCCGCAGCGCCTCCGCGTCCGCGCCGGCAACGACGTACGCCACCAGCCGCGGATCGCCCGGCGCGTCCTCGCGCACCACGACGGCGCAGTCGGCCACGGCGGGGTGGCGGCGCAGCGCGGCCTCGACCTCCCCCGGCTCAATGCGCAGCCCGCGGATCTTTACCTGGTGATCCAGGCGCCCCAGGTATTCGAGCGCACCGTCCGCCCTCCACCGGGCGCGGTCGCCGGTGCGGTACAGGCGCGCGCCGGCCCCGGACGAGAACGGATCGGCGACGAAGCGCTCGGCGGTGAGGTCGGGGCGGTTCAGGTAGCCGCGGGCCACCTGCACGCCGCCGATGTACAGCTCGCCGGGCAGGCCCACGGGAATGGGGCGCAGGGCCGCATCCAGCACGTAGAGCCGGGTGTTCCACACCGGCCGGCCGATGGGTACGGACGCGACCGGCGACCGCCGCTCGCACGCCCAGTGGCTCACGTCCACGGCGGCCTCGGTGGGGCCGTACAGGTTGTACAGGTTCACGGTGGAGGAGAACCGCGCGTGGAAGCGCTCCACCAGCGCCGACGGCAGCGCCTCGCCGCTGCACATCACCCGCTTCAGGCTGGCGCAGCGCCCGGCCTCCGCATCCTCCACGAACGGCTGCAGCATGGAGGGGACGAAGTGCAGCGTGGTCACGCCGCGCGACTCGATCACCTCCCGTAGATACGCCGGGTCGCGGTGCCCGTCCGGCCGCGCGACCACGAGCGTGGCGCCGGTCATCAGCGGCCAGAAGAACTCCCAGACGGAGACGTCGAAGGAGAACGGCGTCTTCTGCAGCACCACGTCGTCCGCGCCCAGCCCGTGCTCCGCCTGCATCCAGCAGAGGCGGTTGACCACGCCACCGTGCGCGTTCATCACCCCCTTGGGGCGGCCGGTGGATCCCGAGGTGTAGATGACGTACGCCAGGTTCGCCGGCGTCGCCCCTCCGTCGAAGTCCTCCGCGCCCTCCCCCGCCACCGCGTCGGACGGCGCATCGACGGCAACGACGTGGGCCGTGGTGCCGGCGGGAAGGACGGAGCGCAGGCGCTCCTGCGTCAGCAGCACGGGGACGGCCGAATCCGCCAGCATCCACGCCAGCCGCTCCGCCGGGTAGCCGGGGTCCAGCGGCACGTACGCGCCGCCGGCCTTGAGCACGGCCAGGATGGAGACCACCATCTCCACCGACCGCTCCAGGCAGAGGCCCACGCGCACCTCGGGCCCCACGCCCAGGCGCGACAGGCGCCGCGCAAGCCCGTTGGCGTGCGCGTTGAGCTCGGCGTAGGTGAGCGAATCTTCCTCGAACACCAGCGCGGGGGCGTCGGGGGTGCGCTCCACCTGGGCCTGGAACAGGTGGTGGATGCAGGCGCCGGCGGGCACCATGGCCTCCGTGCGGTTCCACTCCTCCACCACCTGCCTCCGCTCGCCCTCGTCCAGCAGCGACAGCGCGCCGATGGGCCGGTCGGGGTTGTCCACGGCCTGCTGGAGAAGGCGCTCCAGGTGGCCGCGCATTCGCCGGATGGTGTCGCGCTCGAAGAGGTCGGTGCTGTACTCCAGGAAGCCGTGCAGGTCGTCCGCCAGCCCCAGCGTGAGGTCGAAGCTGGCGGCGTCCTTTTCCGCGCCGGCCAGCCGCATGCGCAGCCCCGGCGCGCCGGCGCCCTCCACCCCCTGCGCGTTGCCCCAGCTGAACATCACCTGGAAGAGGGGCGAGTGGCTGAGCGAGCGCTCGGGCTGCATCTCGGCCACCAGCTTTTCGAAGGGCACCTCCTGGTGGTCGTAGGCGCCCAGCGTGACCTCGCGCACCCGCCGCAGCACCTGGCGAAAGCCGGGGTCGCCGGAGAGATCGGTGCGCAGCGCCAGCGTGTTGACGAAAAAGCCGATCAGCCCCTCCGTCTCGCGCCGCGTGCGCCCGGCGATGGGGCTGCCGACCACGATGTCGTCCGAGCCGCTGTACTTCGCCAGCAGCACCTGCCAGGCGGCCAGCAGCACCATGTACAGCGTGGCGCCCTCGCGCTGGCCCAGCGCGCGCAGCCGCTCGCGCAGCGCGGCGGGCAGCTCCACCGGCTCCACGGCGCCGCGGTAGCTCTGCACCGCGGGCCGCGGACGGTCGGTGGGCAGCTCCAGCAGGGCGGGGGCGCCGGCCAGCCGCTCCTTCCACCAGCCCAGCTGCCGGTCCAGCACCTCGGCGCGCATCTGCTCGCGCTGCCACACGGCGTAGTCGGCGTACTGCACCGCCGGCTCGGGCAGCGGCGACGGCCGCCCGTCGCGGTACGCCGCGTACAGCGCCGACAGCTCGCGCAGCAGGATGCCCGTGCTCCACCAGTCGGTGACGATGTGGTGCATGCAGAGGACGAGGACGTGGTCCTCGGCGCCCAGCCGCAGCAGCCGCGCGCGGAACAGCGGCCCCTCCGCCAGGTCGAACGGGCGCTTCGCCTCTTCCGATGCGCGCCGCCGGGCCCGCGCCTCGCGCTGGGCATCGTCCAGGTCCGACAGGTCCTCGAGGTGCAGGGCAAAGCCGCCAAAGGGCGCCACCACCTGCACCGGCACGCCGTTCACCTCGCGGAACACGGTGCGCAGCGCCTGGTGGCGGCGGACGATCTCGCCCAGCACGCGCTCCAGCGTGCGCGGCTCCAGCGCGCCCTCCAGCCGGAGGACGGTGGCCACGTTGTACGACGAGCTTCCCGGCTGCAGCCGGTCCAGGAACCACAGCCGCTCCTGCGCGAACGAAAGCGGCGGCGGGCCGGTGCGCTCCACCGGCACCACGGGCGGCAGCGGCGGAAGCCCGGCGCGGCGCAGCGCCTCCACCCGCGCCGCCAGGTGGGCCACGGTGGGCCCCTCGAACAGCGCGCGCAGGGGCAGCTCCACCGCCAGCGCCTCGCGCACCAGCCCGATCATCACCGTGGCCAGCAGGGAGTGGCCGCCCAGCTGGAAGAAGTTGTCGTTGGAGCCCACCTGCTCCACGCCCAGCACGTCGGCCCAGATCCCCGCCAGCACCTCTTCGGCCGGGGTGCGCGGCGCGACGAAGCCCTCCTCCGCGTCGTACGCCGGCGCGGGAAGGGCGCGGCGGTCCACCTTGCCGCCGGGGGTCAGCGGCAGCGCGTCCAGCGCCACGAAGTCGCCCGGCACCATGTACTCGGGGAGGCTCTTTCGCAGCGCGGCCCGCAGCGCATCCGTATCCGCATCCCCCGCCACGTACGCCACCAGCCGCCGGTCGCCGGGGAGGTCTTCGCGCGCAACCACGGCGCACTGGCGCACGCCGGGCTGGCGGCGCAGCACCGCCTCGATCTCGCCCGGCTCGATGCGGAAGCCGCGCACCTTCACCTGTCCGTCCAGGCGGCCCAGGTACTCGAGTGCGGTAGTGCGTGAGTGCGTGAGTGCGTCAGTGCGTGAGTCGGTGCGCGCGCCCTCCTCCACTCCCGCACTCACGCCCTCACGCACTTCCGCACTTCTTTCCGTCCACCGAACGCGGTCGCCCGTGCGGTACATCCGCGCGCCGGGCGCGGTGCTGAAGGGATCGGGGATGAAGCGCTCGGCGGTGAGGGCGGGGCGGCCCAGGTAGCCGCGGGCCACGCCGGCGCCGCCCACGTGCAGCTCGCCGGGGATGCCGGCGGGCACGGGCTCGCCGTGCGCATCCAGCAGGTAGACGCGCGCGTTGGACACGGGCCGGCCGATGCCGATGGGCTCGCCCGGCCGCACCCGCGCCGCGCTGATGTTGACCGTGGCTTCGGTGGGGCCGTAGTGATTCCACAGCGCCACGTCCGGAAAGAGCGCGAAGGTGCGCTCCGCCAGTTCCGCGGGGAGCGTGTCGCCGCCCGCCAGCACCGCCACCACGTTCTCCGGCCGCGGCGCCTTGCCGGCCTGCACCAGGTCCACCATCGCCGACCAGATGGTGGGCACGCCGCCAAAGCTCACCCGGCCGCCGCGGGCGCTCAGCTCCGCCAGCAGCGCCGCCGGGTCCGTCGCCGTCTCTTCCGGCAGGATCCAGGCGGCCTCGCCCCGCAGCAGCGGCGGATACAGCTGCCGCACGTGCGCATCGAACGAGAGGCGGCTCACCACGGGCAGCGCGAATCCCTCGTCGCCCAGCACCGTGCGGTCGAACCACGCCAGGTAGTTGGAGAGCGCGCCGTGCGGCACCGCCACGCCCTTGGGGGTGCCGGTGCTTCCGGAGGTGTAGATGACGTACGCCAGGCTGTCCGCCGTCGCCGCGTCCGCGAGCGGCTCCGGGCTCTCCGCGGCGATCGCGTCCGCGTCGGCGTCCACGCGGACGACGGGGATGCCGGGGCGGGCGGGGAGCGCGGCGCGCAGCCGCTCCTGCGTCACCAGCACCGCCGCGCCCGAGTCGGCCAGCATCAGCTCCAGCCGCTCGGCGGGGGCACCGGGGTCCAGCGGCACGTACGCGCCCCCCGCCTTGAGGATCGCCAGGACGGCGACCACCTGCTGCAGCCCGCGCTCCAGGCAGATCCCCACCCGCGCGTCGGTGCGCACGCCCAGGCCGGCCAGGTGGCGCGCCAGCCGGTTGGACCGCTCGTCCAGCGCGCGGTAGGTGAGCGACTCCGCGCCGCAGGTGGCCGCCACGGCGTCCGGGGTGCGCGCCGCCTGCTCCGCGAAGCGCTGATGGACCGGCGGATGGGCGACTTGAATCGTGTCCGCGCGATTCAGGTCCTCCAGCACGCGCCGGCGTTCGGCCGCGTCCGCCAGCGACAGCCGCGACAGGCGAAGGTCGGGATCCGTCGCCACCTGATCGAGGACGCGGACCAGGTGCGCCGCCATCCGCTCTACCGTGGCGCGCTCGAACAGCTCGGTGCCGTAGGTGATGGCGCCGCGCAGCCCGTCCCCATCAGGCGCCAGCGTGAGCACCAGGTCGTACTTGGTGGTCTGGCCGCCGGCCGCCACGCCCGCCGTCCGCACCCCGGCGAGCTCCGCCTCGGCGAAGTCGCCGGTCTGCAGCGAGAGCATCACCTGGAACAGGGGCGCGTGGCTCAGCGACCGCTCGGGCTGAAGCTCCGCCACAAGCTGCTCGAAGGGCACGTCCTGGTGGTCGTACGCGCCCAGCGTGGTCTCGCGCACGCGGCGCAGCACCTCGCGGAACGCCGGGTCGCCGGACAGGTCCGTACGCAGGACGAGCGTGTTGGCGAAGAAGCCGATCAGCTCCTCGGCCTCGGCCCGGGTGCGGCCGGCGATGGGGCTGCCCACCACCACGTCCTCGCCGCCGCCGTACCTGGAGAGCAGCACGGCGAAGGCGGCCAACAGCGCCATGTACAGCGTGGCCCCCTCGCCGCGCTGCAGCCGGTCCAGCCGCTCCAGCAGCGCGGCGGGGATCTCCACCGGCACGTGCGCGCCGCGGTAGGTCTGCGCGGCGGGACGGGGGCGGTCGGTGGGCAGCTGCAGCAGCGCGGGCGCGCCGGCCAGCCGCGCCTTCCAGTACGCCAGCTGCCGGTCCAGCGCCTGCCCGCGAAGCTGCTCGCGCTGCCAGACGGCGTAGTCGGCGTACTGCACCGGCAGCTCGTCCAGCGGCGGCTCGCCCCCGTCGCGAAAGGCCAGGTACAGCGCGGACAGCTCGCGGAAGAGCACGCCCAGGCTCCACCCGTCGGCCACCACGTGGTGCAGGTTCAGCAGCAGCACGTGCTCGTCGTCCGCCAGCCGCAGCAGCAGCGCGCGGAACAGCGGGCCCGCCGCCAGCTCGAAGGGCCGCGCCGACTCCTCCGCCACCCGCTGCCGCATGGCCGCCGTGCGCTCGTCCCCGTCCAGCGCGGACAGGTCTTCCGTCTGCAGCTCGAAGCCGGCGAAGGGCGCGACCACCTGCACCGGCGCGCCGTCCGCCTCGGCGAAGGTGGTCCGCAGCGCCTCGTGGCGGCGGACGATCTCGCCCAGCGCGCGCTCCAGCGCCGCCGCGTGCAGCTCGCCGCTCAGCCGCAGCGCGGCGGGGACGTTGTAGAGAGGGCTGCCCGGCTCCAGACGGTCCAGGAACCACAGCCGCTCCTGCGCAAAGGAGAGCGGCAGCGGCCGCGTGCGGTCCACCGGCACCACCGGCGGAAGCTGGGGCAGCTCCGCGCGCCGCAGCTCTTCGACCGCCCGCGCCAGCTCGGCCACGGTGGGCCCCTCGAAGAGCGCGCGCAGCGGCAGCTCCACCCCCAGCACCGCGCGGATGCGCGACACCACGCGGGTGGCGAACAGCGAGTGCCCGCCAAGGGCGAAAAAGCTCTCGTGCACGCCCACCCGCTCCAGGCGCAGCACCTCGGCCCAGATCCCCGCCAGCACCTCTTCCACCGGCGTGCGCGGCGCCACGAACAGGTCCTCCGCGCTGAAGTCGGGCGCGGGAAGGGCGCGGCGGTCCACCTTGCCGTTGGGCGTGAGCGGAAGCGCATCAAGCGACACGAACGCGGCGGGGACCATGTACTCCGGCAGCCGGCCGCGCAGGTGAGCCCGCAGCGCGTCCGCGTCGGCGTCGCCCACCACGTAGGCGACCAGCCGCTTCTCCCCCGGCTCGTCCTCGCGGACGACGACGGTGCAGTCGTCCACCTGCGCGTGCCGCCGCAGCGCCGTCTCCACCTCGCCCGGCTCGATGCGAAAGCCGCGGATCTTGGCCTGCTCGTCCAGGCGACCCAGGTAGTGGAGTGCGTGAGTGCGTGAGTGCGTGAGTGCGTGAGTATCCCGTACGCCGTCCTCCACTTCCGCACTCACGCACTCACGCACTTCCGCACTTCCCTCCGTCCAGCGGACCCGGTCGCCGGTGCGGTACAGCCGCGCGCCGAACGAGAACGGGTCGGGGACGAAGCGCTCCGCCGTCAGCGCAGGGCGGTTCAGGTAGCCGCGCGCCACGCCATCGCCGCCCGCGTACAGCTCGCCGGGGACGCCGATCGGGACGGGGCGCATCGCCGCGTCCAGCACGTAGACGCGGGTGTTGCTGATGGGGGTGCCGATGGGGACGGGGCCGCCGCTCCACCCGCCGTCCACCGTGTGGCAGCAGGTGAAGGTGGTGTTCTCCGTGGGCCCGTATCCGTTGATGAGGCGAAGCTCGGGAAAGCGCTCGCGGACGCGGCGCACCTGCTCCACCGGCAGCACGTCGCCGCCGGCCAGCAGCTGGCGCACGCCGCGCAGGTCATCCAGCCGCTCCTGCACCATCACCTGGAAGAGGCCGGCCGTCAGCCACAGCGTGGTCACGCCGTGGCGGGTAAGGGTGCCGCCCAGCTCCTCCAGCGAGGGATTCGACCCGGGGACGATCACCACGCGGCCGCCGTTCAGCAGCGGACCCCACAGCTCCAGCGTGCTGGCGTCGAACGAGACCGGGGCCGCCTGCAGCACCGCCTCGCCCGGGCCGAGGTCGACGTAGTTGGCCCCGCGGACCAGGCGGACCACACTCCGCTGCTCGACGGCGACGCCCTTGGGGGTGCCGGTGCTGCCGGAGGTGTAGATGACGTACGCCAGCGCGCGCGGCCCCGCGCCGCCGTCCACCGGCTCGGCGCGCTCCGCCGCGATCTCCTCGCGCTCCGCGTCGATGCTGACCACCGCGACGCCCTCGGCCGCGGGAAGACGGTTGCGCAGCGACTCCTGCGTAAGCAGCACCTGCACGGCGGAATCGGCCAGCATCAGCGCCAGCCGCTCCGCGGGATACGCCGGGTCCAGGGGGACGTAGGCGCCGCCGGCCTTGAGGATGGCCAGGAGCGAGACCACCATCTCCACCCCGCGCTCCTGGCAGATCCCCACCCGCGACTCCGCCACCACCCCGCGCTTGCCGAGGAAGCGGGCCAGGCGGTTGGCGCGCTCGTCCAGCTCCGCGTAGGTGAGCGAGGCGTCTTCGCACACCACGGCCACCGCGTTCGGCGTGCGCGCCGCCTGCTCCGCGAACAGCGCGGCGATGCCTTCGGCCGGATACGCCGCCTCGGTGCGGTTCCACTCCACCACCACCCGCCGCCGCTCCGCCTCGTCCGCCAGCTCCAGCGCGGAGAGGCGCGTGTCCGGGTCCGCCGCCACCTGCTCCAGCACCCGCTCCAGGTGCCCCAGCATCCGCTGGGCGGTGGAGGCGTGGAACAGGTCGGTGCTGTACTCCAGCGCCGCGCGGAACCCGTCCTCCACCCCCATCCCCAGCGTGAGGTCGAACTTGGTGGTCCCGTGCTCCGACGCCACGCGCTCCATCCGCAGCGCGGAAAGGCCGCCGCGGGGGCCGCGCCCGTCGTGCAGGGTGAACATCGCCTGAAAGACGGGGGCGTAGCTCAGCGAGCGCTCCGGGTGCAGTTCCTCCACCACCCGCTCGAACGGCACCTCCTGGTGCTCGTACGCGTCCAGCGTGACCTCGCGCACCCGCCGCAGCAGCTGGCGAAAGGTGAGGTCGCCCGACAGGTCCGTCCGCAGCGCCAGGGTGTTGACGAAGAAGCCGATCAGCGCCTCCTCGTCGCTCCCGCGGCGCCCGGCGACGGGGCTTCCCACCACCACGTCGTCGCTCCCCGCGTACCGGGAGAGCAGGAGCTGAAAGGCGGCCAGGAGCACCATGTACAGCGTGGCCTCTTCGCCGCGCGCCAGCGCCTGCAGCCGCCGCAGAAGGACGGGGGAGAGCTCGGCGGATACGTGCGCGCCCTCCAGCGTCTGCACGGCGGGGCGCGGGCGGTCCGTGGGCAGCTCCAGCAGGGTGGGCGCGCCGGCCAGCCGCGCCTTCCAGTACGCCAGCTCGCGGTCCACCGCGTCGCCGGCCAGCCGCTCGCGCTGGCGGGCGGCGTGGTCGGCGTACTGGATGGGGGGCGGCGCCAGCCGCGGCTCCTCGCCCGCCGCGAAGGCGGCGTACAGCACGGAGAGCTCGTGAAAGAGGACGCCCATGCTCCACCCGTCGCTGACGATGTGGTGCATGCACAGCAGCAGCACGTGCTCCTGGTCCCCCAGCCGCAGGAGCCGGGCGCGCAGCAGCGGCCCCGCCGCCAGGTCGAACGGACGCACCGCGTCGTCCGTCACCCGCCGCGCCACCTCGGCCTCGCGCGCCTGCGCGTCCAGCCCGGCGAGGTCCTCCACGGCGAGCGTAAAGCCCTCGAACGGCGCGATCACCTGCACCGGCACGCCGTCGGCCTCGGCGAAGGTGGTGCGCAGCGCCTCGTGGCGGCGGACGACCTCGGCCAGGGCGCGCTCCAGCGCCCGCGGGTCCAGCGGGCCGGAGAGCCGCTGCGCCTCGGGAACGTTGTAGCTGGCGTTCCCCGGCCGCAGGCGGTCCAGGAACCAGAGCCGCTCCTGCGCGAACGAGGCGGGCGCGGTGCGCGTGCGGCCGATCTTCTCCAGCAGGATGGCGCGCAGCCGCTCCTGCTTTTCCGTGCGCGAGAGCATGCCCGCGGACTCGGGAGGCACCGTCATTCCACTACCGGGTTCTCAGGGTGGGCACCGAGGATGCGGTCCAGCTCTTCGTCCGACAGCTCGTCCAGCAGCGCGAGCAGGTGGTGCGGGTTGGCGTCCGCCGCGGGCGCCGGCGCGCCGGTCCGCGCGGCGGGGGCCGTGGCCCCCCGCCCGGCCAGCCAGCGGGCCAGCCCCTCGACGGTGCGGTTCTCGAACAGCGCGCGGACGGTCAGCTCCACGCCGAACGCCTCGCGGACGCGGGCGGCCACGCGGGTGGCCAGCATGGAGTGCCCGCCCAGGTCGAAGAAGTCGTCCCGCACCCCCACCCGCTCCACGTCCAGCACCCACGCCCAGATCTCCGCCAGCGCCTCCTCCACCGGGTCGCGGGGCGCGACGAACGCCTCCGCGGCCGTGTACTCCGGCGCGGGGAGGGCATTGCGGTCCAGCTTTCCGTTGGGCGTCAGCGGCAGGGCGCCGACGACGACCAGCGCGGCCGGCACCATGTGCTCCGGCAGGGTGCGGCGCAGCGACTCGCGCACGGCGGCGGGGTCCACCTCGCCCGCCAGGTACGCCACCAGCCGCCGGTCGCCCGGCACGTCCTCGCGCACCACCACGGCGCAGTCGGCCACGCCGTGGTGCCGGCGCAGCGCCGCCTCCACCTCGCGCGGCTCGATGCGGACGCCGCGGATCTTGGCCTGGTCGTCCAGGCGGCCCAGGTACTCCAGAACGAGTGCGGGAGTGCGGGAGTGCGTCAGCGCGGGAGTGTCCCGCGCGCCGTCCTCCACTTCCGCACTCACGCACTCACGCACTTCCGCACTTCCTTCCGTCCACCGCGCCCGGTCGCCCGTGCGGTACAGCCGCGACCCGGGGACCGAGGCGAAGGGATCGGGGACGAAGCGCTCGGCCGTGAGCGCCGGCCGGCCCAGGTAGCCGCGGGCCACCTGCACGCCGCCCAGGTACAGCTCGCCCGCCACGCCCACGGGCACCGGCCGCCCCGCGCCGTCCAGCACGTAGCCGCGCGTGTTGGCCACGGGGCGCCCGATCGGCACCACCGCGCAGGCGCCGTCCGCATCCTCCACCCGGTGGATGGTGGCGTCGATGCAGCACTCCGCCGGGCCGTAGAGGTTGACGAGCCGAACCTGCGGAAGGATCGCGGAGAAGCGCCGGCAGAGCTCGCCCGGCAGCGCCTCGCCGCCGCAGAACAGCTGGCGCAGCGCCGTGCACGCGGCCAGCTCCGGCTCGTCCAGCAGCGCGCGGAAGAGGGCGGGCACCAGCTGCACGACGGTGATGCCGCGCCGGCGGAGGGTGCGGACCAGCGACGGCGGGTCGCGCTCCTCGCCGTGCGCGGCCAGCACCAGCACCCCGCCCGCCAGCAGCGGCGCGAACACCTCCCACTGCGCGGCGTCGAAGCCCAGCGGCGTCTTGTGCAGCACCCGGGCGTCCGCGCCCACGCCGAAGTCGCGGACGAACCAGGCCATGTGGTTCACCAGCGCCCGGTGGTCGATCCCCACCCCCTTGGGCGTGCCGGTGGAGCCGGAGGTGTAGATGACGTACGCCAGGTTCCCCGGCGCGACGGCGGCCGCCGGGTTCTCCGCCGGCTCCGCGGCGATCCGCTCCCGGCGCGCGTGGAGATCCACCACCTCCACGCCGGCCGGCGCCCACGCCGCGCCGCCCGCCGTCAGCAGCACGCGCGCGCCGGCGTCCGCGGCCATGCGCGCCAGCCGCTCCGCGGGGTGCCCGGGGTCCAGCGGCACGTACGCCCCGCCCGCCTTGAGCACGGCGAGCAGCGACACCACCATCTCCGGCCCCCGCTCCAGGCAGATCCCCACCCGCGCGTCCGGGCCCACGCCCAGGCGCAGGAGGTGGTGGGCCAGGCGGTTGGCGCGCGCGTTCAGCTCGCCGTAGCGCAGTGAGCCCCCGTCGGACTCCACCGCGACGGACTCGGGCGTGCGCGCCGCCTGCGCCTCCACCAGCTGGTGGATGCAGGCGTCCGCGGGGTACGGGGCGTCGGTGGCGTTCCACGTCTCCGCCACCAGCCGCCGCTCCCCGTCATCCATCGGCTCCAGGCGCGACAGGCGCACGCCGGGGTCGGCGGCGATCTGCTCCAGCACCCGGCGCAGGTGCCGGAGCATGCGCGCCGCGGTGGCGCGCTCGAACAGGTCGGTGCTGTACTCCAGCACCATCTCCATCCCCCCCGGCTGCACCGAGACGGCCAGCGTCAGGTCGAACTTGGCGGTGCGGTTCCCCCCGGTCAGCCGGCTCATCTCCACCCCGCGCAGCGCGGGGCCGGTGGCGTTCATCACCGTGAACATCACCTGAAAGAGCGGCGAGTGGCCCAGCGAGCGCTCCGGCTGCAGCTCGGCCACCAGCGTCTCGAAGGGCACCTCCTGGTGCTCGTACGCGCCCAGCGTGACCTCGCGCACCCGCCGCAGCACCTCGCGGAACGGCGGGTCGCCCGACAGGTCCGTGCGCATCACCAGCGTGTTGATGAAGAAGCCCACCAGCTCCTCCACCTCGCGCCGCGGCCGCCCGGCGATGGGGGTGCCCACCACCACGTCGTCGGTGCCGCCGTACTTCGCCAGCAGGGCCTGGAAGGCGCCCAGCAGCACCATGTACAGCGTGGCGCCCTGCGCGCGCCCCAGCGCCTGCAGCCGCTCCAGCAGCTCGCCGGAAAGCTGCAGCGGCTCCTGCGCGCCGCGGTCGGTGCGCACCGCCGGGCGCGGGCGGTCCGCCGGCAGCTCCAGCAGCGCGGGCGCGCCGGCCAGCCGCTCCTTCCAGTACGCCAGCTGCCGCTGCAGCACCGCGCCGTTCAGCTCGCCCCGCTCCCACGCCGCGTAGTCGGCGTACTGCAGCGCAGGCTCCGGCAGCGGCGACTCGCGCCCGTCGCGGTACGCCGCGTAGAGGGCGGCAAGCTCGCGGAAGAGCACGCCCATGCTCCACTCGTCGCTCACGATGTGGTGCATGGAGAGCAGCAGCACGTGGTCCTCCGGCGCCAGCCGCAGCAGCGCGGCGCGCAGCAGGGGCCCGGCGGCCAGGTCGAAGGGCCGGTCCGCCGCCTGCTCCGCGCGCCGCCGCGCCTCGGCCTCGCGCTCCGCCTCGTCCACCGCCGACAGGTCCTCCACCGGCAGCTCGAAGCCGGCGAAGGGCGCCACCACCTGCACGGGGACGCCGTCCCGCTCGGCGAAGACGGTGCGCAGCACCTCGTGCCGGCGCACGATCTCGCCCAGGGCGCGGCGCATGGCGCGCACGTCCAGCGGGCCGCTGACGCGCATGGCCGAGGGGATGTTGTACGACGCGCTCCCCGGCTGCAGGCGGTCCATGAACCACAGCCGCTCCTGCGCAAAGGAGAGCGGCAGCGCGTCCGTCCGCGGCACGGGGACGATGGGCGGCAGGGGGGGCAGGTCGGCGCGGCGCAGCTCGTCCACCCGCGCCGCCAGCTCCGCCACCGTGGGCCCGTTGAAGAGCTCGCCCACCCGCATCCGGATGCCGAACACCTCCTGGATGCGCCCCATCACCACGGTGGCCAGCAGGGAGTGCCCGCCCAGCTCGAAGAAGTTGTCGCCCACCCCCACCCGCTCCAGGTCCAGCACGTCGCCCCAGATCCCGGCGACCAGCTCTTCCGTGGGGGTGGCCGGCGCGGCGAAGGCCGCCTCCGCCGGGGCGAAGTCGGGCGCGGGGAGCGCGGCGCGGTCCAGCTTGCCGCTGGGCGTGAGGGGGAGCGCCTCCAGGTGCACGAAGGCGGCGGGCACCATGTGCTCCGGCAGCCCCCGCCGCAGGTGCGCGCGCAGCTCGTCCGCGTCCGCCTCGCCGACGATCCAGGCCACCAGCCGCCGGTCGCCGTCGCCGTCGCCGTCCCCGCGCACGGCCACGGCGCAGTCGGCCACGCCCGGGTGCCGGCGCAGCGCCGCCTCGATCTCGCCCGGCTCCACGCGGAAGCCGCGGATCTTGGTCTGCTGATCCAGGCGCCCCAGGTACTCCAGCACGCCCTCCGCCCGCCACCGCGCCCGGTCGCCGGTGCGGTACAGCCGCGCGCCGGGGGTGGAGGCGAAGGGATCGGGGACGAAGCGCTCCGCGGTGAGCCCCGGCCGGCCCAGGTAGCCGCGCGCCACCTGCACGCCGCCCGCGTACAGCTCGCCCGGCACGCCCACGGGCTGCGGGCGCAGGGCCGCGTCCAGCACGTAGCAGCGCGCGTGGGGAACGGGGGTGCCGATGGGGACCACCCCGCCCTCCGCCACCCGCGCCGCGTCCCCGGCGTCCCACAGCGTCACGCCGACGGTGGTCTCGGTGGGGCCGTAGCTGTTCAGCAGGCGCACCCGGTCGCCGGCCACCTGGCGCCAGGCGCGCAGCCGCTCCGCGTCCAGCGCCTCGCCGCCCACCACCACCAGGCGCAGCGACGGCGGCAGCGCGGACGGCTCCGACCGCAGGTGCGGAAGGAGCTGGTGCCAGACGGCCGTGGGCAGGTCCAGCAGGGTGATCCCCCAGCGCCCGCACGCCTCCCAGAACGCCTGCGGCGTGTCCATGGACGCGTCCGTGCGCAGCACCAGCGTGGCGCCGGCGGCCAGCGTGGCGAAGATCTCCTCGCCCGCCGGGTCGAAGCTGATGGAGGTGAACTGGAGAAAGCGGTCGCCGGGGGCGATGGCGTACTCGCGGGCGGCGTGCAGCAGGTAGCTGGCGAAGGAGCGGTGCTCCACCGCCACGCCCTTGGGCGTCCCGGTGGAGCCCGACGTGTAGATGACGTACGCCAGCGACGCCGGCGACGCGGCGGCGTCCAGGTCCCCGGCGGATTCGCCCGCGGCATCTCCGGCGTCCACGTCCACGTCCACGTCCACGTCCACGTCCACGTCGACGTCGACGACGGGGATCGAGGCCGGGAGGTCGAGCGCGGCGCGCAGCCGCGCCTGCGTCAGCAGCACGGCGGCGCCGGAGTCGGCCAGCATGAAGGCCAGCCGCTCGGCGGGATAGGCGGGGTCCAGCGGCACGTACGCGCCCCCGGCCTTGAGCACGGCCAGCAGCGCGGCCACCATCTCCGGGCTGCGCTCCACGCAGACGGCCGCGCGGACCTCCGGACCCACGCCCAGCCCCCGCAGCCGGCGGGCGAGGCGGTTGGCGCGCGCGTTCAGCTCCGCGTACGTCAGCGATTCGCCCCCGGAGACGAGCGCCACCGCGTGCGGGTCCGCCGCCGCCCGGGCCTCGAAGCGCTGGTGGATGCAGACCTCCGGCGCGGGGCCGGCGGCGGCGCGGTTCCACGCCTCCAGCACCAGCCGGCGCTCCACCGGGTGCAGCAGCTCCAGCCGGGAAAGGCGAAGGTCCGGGTCCGCGGCCACCTGCTCCAGCACGTTGGCCAGGTGTCCGGCCATCCGCTGGATGGTGGCGCGCTCCCACAGCTCCGTGCTGTACTCCAGCGATCCCCGCATCCCGTCCGCACGCGGGGCCAGCGACAGCGTCAGGTCGAACTTGCTGGTCGGCCGGTCCACGCCCAGCCGGGCGGGGGTCACGCCGGGGAGGTCCAGCCCGGGGCCGTCGGCGCTCTCCAGGGCGAGCATCACCTGAAAGAGCGGCGTCCACCCCTGGCTGCGCTCCGGCTGCAGTTCCGCCACCAGCCGCTCGAACGGCACCTCCTGGTGGTCGTACGCGCCCAGCGTCCCCTCGCGCACCCGCCGCAGCGCCTCGCGGAACGCGGGGTCGCCGGAGAGGTCCGTCCGCAGCACCAGGGTGTTGGCGAAAAAGCCGATCAGCTCGTCCACCTCGCCGCGCGTGCGCCCGGCCACGGGGCTGCCCACCACCACGTCGTCCGTCCCGGCGTACTTCGCCAGGAGAACCTGGAAGGCGGCCAGCATCACCATGAACAGCGTGGCGCCCTCGCCGCGGCCCACCCCGCGCAGCCGCTCCACCAGCTCGCCGGGAAGCTCGAACGCCTCCCGCGCGCCGTGGTGCGAGCGGGTGGCGGGCCGGGGAAAGTCCGTCGGCAGCTGCAGCCGGGCGGGGGCGTCGGCCAGCCGCTCGCGCCACCAGGCCAGCTGCCCGTCCAGCGCCCGGCCGCCCAGCTGCGCGCGCTCCCACGCGGCGTAGTCCGCGTACTGCACGGCGAGGGGCGGCAGCTGGCTTTCCCCGCCGTTTTCGTACGTTCCGTACAGCGCGGAAAGCTCCCGGAAGAGCACCCCCATGCTCCACTCGTCGCCGACGATGTGGTGCATGGAAAGGAGCAGCACGTGGTCGTCCGCTCCCAGCCGCAGCAGCGCGGGGCGGAAGGGAGGCCCCGCCTGCAGGTCGAACGGGCGCACCGCGTCGGCGGCCACGCGGGCGGCCGCCGCGGCCTCGCGCGCCGCCGGCTCCAGCGCCGACAGGTCCTGCACCGGGAGGGCGAAGCCGGTGAAGGGCGCGGCCACCTGCGCGGGGCGGTTCCCCTCCCCCTGGACGAAGACCGTGCGCAGCGACTCGTGGCGGCGGACGATCTCGCCCAGGGCGCGCTCCAGCGCGGCCGCGTTCAGCGGGCCCGCCAGGCGCAGCGCCACGGGGATGGTGTACAGCGGGCTGTCCGGCTCCAGCCGGTCCAGGAACCAGAGCCGCTCCTGCGCGAACGAAAGGGGGAGCGGGCCGGTGCGCTCCACCGTGGCCACGGGCGGCAGCTGCGGAAGCTCCGCGCGGCGCAGCGCCTCTACCGCGCGTGCCAGCCCGGCCACGGTGGGCGCCTCGAACAGCGTTCGCAGCGGCAGCTGCACGCCGAACACGGCGCGCACCCGCGAGACCACGCGGGTGGCCGCCAGCGAGTGCCCGCCCAGCGCGAAGAAGTCGTCGTGCACTCCCACCCGCTCCAGGCGCAGCACCTGCGCCCAGATCCCCGCCAGCACCGCCTCCGCCGGCGTGCGCGGCGCGGCGAACGCGTCTTCCGCGGCCCCGTCCGGCGCGGGGAGCGCCCGGCGGTCCACCTTGCCGTTGGGCGTCAGCGGGAGCGACGCGAGGGCGACGAACGCGGCGGGGACCATGTGCTCCGGCAGGGTGCGCCGCACCCGGTCGCGCAGCGCCTCCGCGTCCGCATCCCCCACCACGTAGGCGACCAGCCGCTTCTCCCCCGGCTCGTCCTCGCGGACGACCACCGCGCAGTCGGCCACGCCGGGGTGGCGCCGCAGCAGCGCCTCCACCTCGCCCGGCTCGATGCGGAAGCCGCGGATCTTGGCCTGCGCGTCCAGCCGGCCCAGGTAGTGGAGTGCGTGAGTGCGGGAGTGCGTCAGTGCGTGAGTGTCCCGTACGCCGTCCTCCACTTCCGCACTGACGCACTCACGCACTTCCGCACTTCCCTCCGTCCAGCGGACCCGGTCGCCCGTGCGGTACAGCCGCGCTCCCGGCGTGGACGAGAACGGATCGGGGACGAAGCGCTCCGCCGTGGCCGCCGCGCGGTTCAGGTAGCCGCGCGCCACGCCGTCGCCGCCCGCGTACAGCTCGCCGGGAACGCCGATCGGGACGGGGCGCATCGCCGCGTCCAGCACGTAGACGCGGGTGTTGCTGATGGGGGTGCCGATGGGGACGGGGCCGCCGCTCCACCCGCCGTCCACCGTGTGGCAGCAGGTGAAGGTGGTGTTCTCCGTCGGCCCGTACCCGTTGATGAGGCGGAGCGAGGGAAAGCGCTCGCGCACCCGCCGCACCTGCTCCGCGGGAAGGACGTCGCCGCCGGCGAGGAGCTGGCGCACGCCGGCCAGGTCCTCCAGCCGCTCCTGCACCATCACCTGGAAGAGGCCGGCCGTCAGCCAGAGGGTGGTGACGCCGTGGCGCACCAGGGTGCCGCCCAGCTCCTCCAGCGAGGGATTGGCCCCGGGGACGATCACCAGCCGCCCGCCGTTCAGCAGCGGCCCCCACAGCTCCAGCGTGCTGGCGTCGAACGAGACCGGCGCGGCCTGCAGCACGGTCTCGCCCGGCCCCAGGTCGACGTAGTTGGCCCCGCGGACCAGGCGGACCACGCTCCGCTGCTCCACGGCCACGCCCTTGGGGGTGCCGGTGCTGCCGGAGGTGTAGATGACGTACGCCAGCCCGCGCGGCCCCGCCGCGATGCGCGGGTTGCCGGCATCCTCCGCGGCGATCCGCTCGCGCTGCGCGTCCACGCTCACCACCGCGACGCCGGCCTCCGCCGCGGGGAGCGCGTTCCGCAGCGACTCCTGCGTCACCAGCACCCGGACGGCGGAGTCGGCGAGCATGAACGCCAGCCGCTCGCGCGGATACGCCGGGTCCAGCGGCACGTACGCGCCGCCCGCCTTGAGGATGGCCAGCACGGCGGCCACCATCTCCGGGCCGCGCTCCAGGCAGAGCCCCACCCGCACCTCCGGTCCCACGCCCAGGCGGACCAGGTGGTGCGCCAGCCGGTTGGCGCGCTCGTTCAGCTGGCGGTAGGTGAGCGAATCGTCCCCCATCACCACCGCGACGGAGTCCGGCGTCCGCGCCGCCTGCTCCGTGAAGAGCGCGGCCACGTCCGCGTCCGCCGGGTAGCCGGCCGCCGTCCCGCTCCACTCCTCCACCACCCGCCGCCGCTCCGCGTCGTCCACCAGCTCCAGCCGCGAAAGGCGCGCGTCCGCATCGTCCGCCACCTGCTCCAGCACGCGCCGCAGGTGGCCCGTCATCCGCTGGATGGTGCCGCGCTCGAAAAGGTCGGTGCTGTACTCCAGCACGCCGCGCACGCCGTCCGCGCCCCGGGTAAGGCCCAGAAGGAGGTCGAACTTGGCCGTCTCGCTCTCCGGATCCAGCTGCAGCGGCTCCATCCCGGGGAGGAGCGCGGCGGGGCGGGCATCGGCGTCCAGGGTGAACATCACCTGGAAGAGGGGCGAGTGACCGGGGGTGCGCTCCGGCTGCAGCTCCGCCACCAGCTTTTCGAACGGCACCTCCTGGCGCTGGAACGCCTCCAGCACCGTCGCGCGCACCCGCCGCAGCGCCTCGCGGAACGCGGGGTCGCCGGACAGGTCCGTCCGCAGCACCAGCGTGTTGACGAAGAAGCCGATCAGCTCCTCCACCTCCTGGTGGTCGCGCCCCGCCACCGGGCTTCCCACGACCACGTCGTCCGTGCCGGCGTACTTCGACAGCAGCACCTGGAAGGCGGCCAGCAGCACCATGTACAGCGTGGCGCCCTCCCGCCGGCCCAGCGCCTCCAGCCGCCGCACCAGATCGTCCGGGAGCTCCACCGTCTCCTTGGCGCCGCGCACCGTGCGCGCCGCGGGGCGCGGGTGGTCCGTGGGGAGCTCCAGCAGCGCGGGGGCGTCCGCCAGCCGCGCCTTCCACCAGTCCAGCTGCGGCTGCAGCGCCCCGCCCCGCAGCTGCTCGCGCTGCCACGCCGCGTACTCGGCGTACTGCAGCGGCGGCTCCGGCAGCGGCGACGGGCGCCCCTCGCGGAACGCCTCGTACAGCGCCGCCAGCTCGCGAAAGAGCACGCCCCGGCTCCACCCGTCGCCCACGATGTGATGCATCCCCAGCAGCAGCACGTGCTCCCGGGCGCTGATCCGCAGCAGCCGCGCGCGAAAGAGCGGGCCCGCCGCCAGGTCGAACGGCTGCCGGGCGTCCCGCGCGGATGCGCGCCGCACCGCCGCCCCGTCCGCGCCGGGGAGCTCCTCCACGGGGAGCACGAAGCCGTCGAAGGGCGCGATCACCTGCATGGGCGCGCCGTCCACCTCGGTAAAGGTGGTGCGCAGCGTCTCGTGCCGGCGGACCACCTCGCCCAGGGCGCGCTCCAGCGCCGGCGCGTCCAGCGCGCCGGCGAAGCGCAGCGCCCAGCGCAGGTTGTAGATCTCGCCGGCGCCCTGCATGCGGTCCAGGAACCAGAGCCGCTCCTGCGCGAACGACGCCGGCACCGTGCGCACCTGGCTGATGCGCTCCACCATCACCCGGCGCAGCAGCTCTCGCTTCTCGGCCCGCGACAGGCCGCCGGACGATTCCACGGGGGCGCTCATTCGGACACCGGGGTCTCGGGGGAGGCCGCCAGCAGGCGGTCCAGCTCTTCGTCGGAAAGGTCGTCCAGCTCCGCCAGCACGCGCGCGGCCCCGGCGACGGCGATGCGGCCGCCGCCCCCGCCCACCACCCCCGTGGACTGGCGGTCCAACAGAAAGCGGGCGAGCCCGTCGATCGTCGGGTTGTCGAAGAGCGCCACCACCCCGATGCCGCCGTCCAGCGCCCCCCGGATGCGCGAGACCACTTTCACCGCCAGCAGCGAGTGCCCGCCCAGCGCGAAGAAGTCGTCGCGCACCCCCACGCGGGCGTGGCCCAGCACGTCGGCCCAGATCCCGGCCAGCACTTCTTCCACCGGGTTGCGCGGCGCCACGTACCGCTCCCCGTCCGCGGAAAGGTCCGGCGCGGGGAGCGCCGCGCGGTCCAGCTTGCCGTTGGGCATCAGGGGGAGGCGTTCCAGCGCCACGAAGACGGAGGGGACCATGTAGTCCGGCAGCGTGCGCCCCAGCTCGCCGCGCAGCGCGTCCACGTCGGCGTCGCCCACCAGGTACGCCACCAGCCGCGCCTGGCCCGGCGCGTCCTCGCGCGCCACAACGGCGCATTCGCGCACCCCCGCCTGCCGCCGCAGCGCCGCCTCGATCTCCCCCGGCTCGATGCGGAAGCCGCGCACCTTCACCTGCGCGTCCACCCGCCCCAGGTACTGGAGTGCGGGAGTGCGGGAGTGCGTCAGTGCGTGAGTGCCACCGTCCTCCCCTTCCGCACTCACGCACTCACGCACTTCCGCACTTCCGTCCGTCCAGCGCACCCGGTCGCCCGTTCGGTACATCCGAGCCCCCGGCTCCGCGGAGAAGGGGTCGGGGAGAAAGCGCTCCGCCGTGAGACCGGGCCGCCCCAGGTAGCCGCGCGCCACGCCGGGCCCGCCCACGTACAGCTCGCCGGGAATGCCCAGCGGCACCGGCCGCCCGCGCGCGTCCAGCGGGTAGACGCGCGCGCCGGCCACGGGGCGGCCGATGCCGACCGCCCCGCCCGGCCGCACCCGCGCAACGCTGGCGTTCACCGTCACCTCGGTGGGCCCGTAGTGGTTCCGCAGCGCCACGCCGGGAAAGAGCGCGAAGGTGCGCTCCGCCAGCCGCGGCGGCAGCGCCTCGCCGCCCACGTGCACCGACACCAGCCCGCGCGGCCTGGGCGCCTCGCCCGCCTCCATCAGCTCCACCATCGCGCCCCACAGCGACGGCACCCCGCCGAAGCCCACCCGGCCGCCGCGCGCGTCCAGCGCGGCCAGCAGCGCCGCGGGGTCCGCCACCGTCTCCTCCCGCAGCACCCACACGTCCTGGCCGCGCAGCAGCGGCGAGAACAGAGGCCGCACGTGCGCGTCGAACGAGGGCCGGCTCACCAGCGGCAGCGCGAAACCCTCCTCGCCCAGCACCGCGCGGTCGAACCAGGCCAGGTAGTTCGCCAGCGCCCCGTGCGTCACGCCCACTCCCTTGGGCGTCCCCGTGGAGCCGGAGGTGTAGATGACGTACGCCAGGCTCTCCGCCGACGCCGTGTCCGGGAGCGGCGCCGTGCTCTCGCCCTCGTCCGCCTCCCCCGCCCCGTCCACCTCCAGCACCGCCACGCCGGGGAGCGCCGGCAGCCCCGCCCGCAGGCGCTCCTGCGTCAGCAGCACCCCGGCGCCGGCATCGGCCAGCATCATCTCCAGCCGGGCCGCGGGCGAGCCGGGGTCCACCGGCAGGTAGGCGCCGCCCGCCTTGAGCACGGCCAGCACGGCGGTCACCAGCTCCGGCCCGCGCTCCAGGCAGATCCCCACCCGCGCGTCCGTCCCCACCCCCAGGCGCACCAGGTGGCGCGCCAGGCGGTTGGCCCGCTCGTCCAGCTGGCGGTAGGTGAGCGACCGCGCTCCGCAGGTGACGGCCACGGCCTCCGGCGTGCGCGCCGCCTGCTCCGCGAACCGCCGGTGGACGCAGATGGGGGCGGGAGGACGAGGGGCGTCCGCGCCGCTCCACGCCTCCAGCACGCGCCGGCGCTCGGCGTCGTCCGCCAGCTCCAGCGCGGACAGGGGCGTGTCCGCCTCCGCCGCCACCTGCTCCAGCACCCGCCGCAGGTGGCCGATCATCCGCTGGACGGTGGCGCGCTCGAACAGCTCGGTGCTGTACGTCACCACGCCGCGCAGCCCGTGCGGCTGCGCGGCCAGGGTCAGCATCAGGTCGTACTTGGCGGTCTCGCGGCGCGCGTCCACCCGGCGCAGCTCCACCCCCGGCAGGGTGTGCTCCGCGCGGCCGGCGTTCTCCAGGGAGAACAGCACCTGGAAGAGGGGCGAGTGGCTGCGGCTGCGCTCCGGCTGCAGCTCGGCCACCAGCCGTTCGAAGGGCACTTCCTGGCGGTCGTAGGCGCCCAGCGTGGTCTCGCGCACCCGGGCCAGCACCTGGCGGAACGCGGGGTCGCCGGACAGGTCCGTCCGCAGCACCAGCGTGTTGGCGAAGAAGCCGATCAGCTCCTCGGTCTCGCGCCGCGTGCGCCCGGCGACGGGGCTGCCGACGACCACGTCGTCCGTCCCGGCGTACTTCGCCAGCAGCACCTGGAAGGCGCCCAGCAGCACCATGTACAGCGTGGCCCCCTCGCCGCGCCCCAGCGCCTGCAGCGCGTCCAGCAGTTCCGCGGGAAGGTCGAAGAACTCCCGCGCGCCGCGGTGCGTGCGCACCGCCGGGCGGGGGCGGTCCGTGGGCAGCGCCAGCAGCGCGGGCGCGCCGGCCAGCCGCTCCTTCCACCACGCCAGCTGCCCGTCCAGTGCCTCGCCCCCCAGCTGCTCGCGCTGCCAGACGGCGAAGTCCGCGTACTGCACCGCCGGCTCCGGGAGCGGCGACTCGCGCCCGTCACGGTACGCCGCGTAGAGGGCGGAGAGCTCGCGGAAGAGCACGTCCATGCTCCACTCGTCGCTCACCACGTGGTGCATGGTGAGCAGCAGCACGTGGTCCTCGTCCCCCAGCCGCAGCAGCGCCGGGCGAAAGAGGGGGCCGGCGGAAAGGTCGAAGGTGCGCGCCGCCTCGGCCGCCGCGCGGCGCTGCACTTCCGCTTCGCGCGCCGCCCCGTCCAGGCCGGAGACGTCGTCCACCGGCAGCGCGAAGCCGGCGAAGGGCGCGATCACCTGCACCGCGGCGTCGTCCGCCTCGCGGAAGGTGGTCCGCAGCGCCTCGTGCCGGCGCACCACGTCGCCCAGGGCGCGCTCCAGCGCCGGCACGTCCAGCGGCCCCGCGACGCGCAGCACGCGGGCGACGTTGTACGCCGCGTCGTGCGGCTGCAGCCGGTCCAGGAACCAGAGCCGCTCCTGCGCAAAGGAGAGCGGCAGCGGCCGGGTTCGGTCGATGGGGACGACCGGCGGCGGCACGGGGAGCCCGTCGCGGCGGGCCTCCTCCACCGCCTGCGCCAGCTGCGCCACCGTGGGACGCTCGAAGAGCACGCGCAGCGGCACCTCGGCGCCCAGCACCGCGCGGATGCGCGACGCCACGCGCGTGGCCAGCAGCGAGTGCCCGCCGAGCGCGAAGAAGTTGTCGTTCACCCCCACCCGGTCCGTCCGCAGCACCTCGGCCCAGATCCCCGCCAGCACCTCTTCCGCCGGCGTGCGCGGCGCGGCGAACGCCTCGTGCGCGGCGTACTCCGGCGCGGGGAGGGCCCGGCGGTCCAGCTTGCCGTTGGGCGTCAGGGGAAGGGCGTCCACCGCCACGAAGGCGGCCGGCACCATGTACTCCGGCAGGGTGCGCCGCAGGTGCGCGCGCAGCGCGTCGGCGTCCGCCGCGCCGGCCACGTACGCCACCAGCCGCCGGTCCCCGGGCGCGTCATCGCGGGCGATCACCGCGCAGTCCACCACGCCCGCGTGCCGGCGCAGAGCGGCCTCGATCTCCCCCGGCTCGATGCGGAAGCCGCGCACCTTGACCTGCGCGTCCAGGCGGCCCAGGTACTCCAGCGCGCCGTCCGCCCGCCACCGCGCCCGGTCGCCCGTGCGGTACAGCCGCGCCCCCGGCTCCGCGCCGAATGCGTCGGGGACGAAGCGCTCCGCCGTGAGCGCCGGGCGGCCCACGTAGCCGCGCGCCACCTGCGCGCCGCCCAGGTACAGCTCGCCCGGCACGCCCACCGGCGCCGGCCGCAGCGCCTCGTCCAGCACGTAGGCGCGCGTGTTGGCCACCGGGCGGCCGATGGACACCACCGCCCGGCGGCCGTCCCCGTCCCCGCAGAGGTGGGTGCTGGCGTCGATGCAGCACTCCGTGGGGCCGTAGAGGTTGACGAGCGACGCGTGCGGAAGGAGCTCGCCGAAGCGCCGCGCCAGCTCGCCGGGGAGCGCCTCGCCGCCGCAGAACACCCGGCGCAGGGCGGCGCACTCCGCCAGCTCCGGCTCGTCCAGCAGCGCGCGGAGCAGCGAGGGCACCAGCTGCAGCGTGGTGATGCGCTGGTCGCGGAGGGTGCGCACCAGGTAGCGGGGGTCGCGCTCGCCGCCGTGCGCGGCCATCACCAGCACCCCGCCCGTCAGCAGCGGCGCGTACACCTCCCACCCGGCCGCGTCGAACCCGATCGGCGTCTTCTGCAGCACCCGGTCGTCCGCGCCCAGCGCGAAGTCGCGGACGAACCAGGCCATGTGGTTGGCCAGCGCCCGGTGCTCCACCGCCACCCCCTTGGGCGTGCCGGTGGACCCCGAGGTGTAGATGACGTACGCCAGGCTCTCCGGCGCCGGCCGCCCCTCCAGCGGCTCCGCGCTCTCCGCCGCGAACGCATCCCCCCCGTCCAGCTCCACCACCCGCACCCCCGCCGGCGACGGCAGCCCCGCGCGCAGCTTGCGCTGCGTCAGCAGCACCCCCACGCCGCAGTCGGCGAGCACGTGCTCCAGCCGCTCCGCGGGGTGGGCCGGGTCCAGCGGCACGTACGCCCCGCCCGCCTTGAGCACGGCCAGCAGCGCCGCGGGAAGCTCCGGGCCGCGCTCCAGGCACACCCCCACGCGCGACTCCGGCCCCACGCCCAGCCGCGCCAGGCGCCGCGCCAGGCGGTTGGTGCACGCGTCCAGCTCGCCGTAGGTGATGGGGGCCGCGTCGTCCCAGGCCACCGCGGGCGCGTTCTGCGCGCGGTGCGCCTGCTCGCGGAAGAGGTCCACCACGGTGCGGCCGGCGGGGTGCCTGGCGGCGGTCCGGTTCCACTCCTCCACCACCCGCCGGCGCTCGTCCGCCTGCAGCAGGGGGAGCTCGGACAGGCGCAGCCCCGGGTCGCGGATCAGCCCCTCCAGCAGCGTCTGGTACTGCCGCGCCATCCGCTGCAGGGTGGCGCGCTCGAAGAGGTCGGTGTCGTACTCCCACACCAGCACCACCTCGTGCTCCAGCCCGGGGATCCCCTGCTCCAGGCGGGGAACGACGGTGACCTGCATGTCGAACTTGGCCGAGCCGTTGTCCAGCACGTCGGCCAGCTCCACCTGCACGTCGCCCCAGGACAGGTCCGCCATCGGCGAGTCGTGGGCGGCGAAGGAGACCTGGTAGACGGGAAGGGCGCTGGCGCTGCGCTCCGGGCGCAGCCGGGCCACCACCTGGTCGAAGGGGACGTCCTGGTGCTCGCCGGCGCGCAGGGTGGCCTCGCGCACCCGCCGCAGCAGCTCCGTGCCGGTGGGGTCGCCGTCCAGCCCGGCGCGGATGGCGACGGTGTTCACCACCATCCCGATCACCCCCTCCAGCGCCACCTGCCCGCGGTTCCCCAGCCCGCTTCCCACGCAGAAGTCCCGCTGCCCCGTGTGGCGGGCCATCAGCGCCTGGAACGCCGTCATCAGCGTGGTGAAGAAGGTCACGCCGTGCGCCGTGCTGAAGGCGCGCGCCGCGGCCACCAGCGCCGGCGGCAGGTACACGCGCTCGCGGGCGCCGCGAAAACGCATCACCGCGGGGCGCGGAAAGTCCGTCGCCAGCTCCAGCGCGGGGACGGCCGCCAGCTCCTTCTCCCAGAAGCGCAGCTTCTCCTGCGCCGTCTCGCTCTCCATCCACCGGCGCTGCCACACGGCAAAGTCGGCGAACTGCAGCGCCGGCTCCGCCAGGGGAGACTCGCGCCCCGCGGCGTAGGCCAGGTACAGCGTGCGCAGCTCCCGCAGGAACACCCCGAACGACCAGCCGTCGTGGACGAAGTGGTGCTCCACCATCACCAGCACGTGGTCCCGCGGCCCCACGCGCACCAGGCTCAGCCAGAGGAGCGGCAGCTCGGTGACGGAGATGGGATGGCGAAGCTCGCGGTCCACGATCTCCCGCAGCGCGTCGTCGCGGCGGTCGGCATCGACGTCCGACAGGTCGTGCGGGGGAAGATGGACGGGCCAGGGCGCGTGGATGCGCTGCACCGGCTCGCCGTTCTCCACCGGAAAGGTGGTGCGGAAGATCTCGTGGCGGCGCACGATCTCGGTGAGCGCGCGCTCCAGCGCGGCCACGTCCAGCGGCCCGCGAAAGCGGAAGGTGGCCTGGGCGCGGTACGCCAGCTGCCCGGGGGAGAACTGCTCGAAGAACCAGGTGGCCTGCTGCGAGAACGACAAGGGAAGGGGGCGGTCGCGGGGCACCCGCTGCAGCACGGGGAGGGTCGCGTCGCGCGCCGTGCCGCGCGCGCCGTCCACCACGGCCGCCACCTCCCGGATGGTGCCGGAGCCCAGCAGCACGTGCAGCGGCACGCGCACGCCGAACGCGTCCTCGATGCGCGCCAGGGCGCGGATGCCCAGCAGCGAGTGCGCGCCCAGCTCCAGGAAGGGCGCGTCCACGCTCACCCGCTCCACCCCCAGCAGCCCGCACCAGATGCGGGCGAGCGCCGCCTCCGTCTCCGTCGCCGGTGGGACGATGTCCCCGTCGCCCTCCGCGGCGGCGGGGTGCGGGGCGGGAAGCGCCGCGCGGTCCACCTTGCCGTTGGGGGTGAGCGGGAGCGAGGCGAGAAAGACGAACGCGCCGGGGAGCATGTAGTCCGGCAGGGTGCGCCGCAGGTGCCCGCGCAGCTCGCCCGCGTCCGCGTCCGCGTCCGTGCCGGCGGCGGCCACGACGTACGCGGCCAGCGTCTCCCCGGCGGGCCCGTCCCGGCGCGCGGCCACCACGCAGTCGCGCACGGCGGGGTGGCGGCGCAGCGCGGCCTCCACCTCGCCCAGCTCCACCCGGAAGCCGCGCACCTTCACCTGGTGGTCCAGGCGGCCCAGGTACTCCAGCGTGCCGTCGCCGCGCCAGCGCACGCGGTCGCCGGTGCGGTACATCCGCGCGCCCGGCCGCGCCGAGAACGGGTCGGGGACAAAGCGCTCGGCCGTGAGCCGCGGCCGGCCCAGGTACCCGCGGGTGACCCCCGCGCCGGCCATGTACAGCTCGCCCGCCTCGCCCGGCGCCAGCGGGCGCAGCGCCGCGTCCACCACGTGGCACTTCGCGTTGGCGAGCGGCCGCCCGATGGTGGGCGCGCCGCCGGGAACGCGCAGGGCGTACGTGCTGAAGGTGGTGTCTTCCGAGGGGCCGTACAGGTCGTAGACGCGCTCCACGCCGGCGGCGTACAGCGCGTCCACCAGCTCCGGCCGCAGCAGCTCGCCGCCCAGGTTCACCGTGCGCACGCCGGCGGGAAGGCCGCCCGCGTCCAGCAGCGCCGCGGCGGCGGAGGGCACGGTGTCCACCAGCCGCACCTGCGCCGCCGCGGCCGAGCGCGGCAGCGCCAGCGCGTTCTCCACCACGATCACCCGCCCGCCCCGCCCCAGCGGCGCGAACAGCTCGAACACCGACATGTCGAAGCACACCGACGTGCAGGCCAGCATCCCCCCCAGCTCGTCGTCGGAGTAGACGCTCCACGCCCACGCCAGCATGGCCACCGCGCTCTGGTGCTCGATGGCCACGCCCTTGGGTACGCCGGTGCTTCCGGAGGTGTAGATGAGGTACGCCAGGTTGCGCGGGGCCGCCCCCCGATCGGGGTTGGTGCCGGGCTCGCGGGCGATCGCGGCCGCGGCGCCGTCCACGCTCACCACGCGGGTGCCGTGGGGCGCGCCGGGAAGGTGGCGCAGCTTCTCCTGCGTCAGCAGCACGCCGGCGCCGGAGTCGGCCAGCATGAAGGCCAGCCGCTCCGCGGGATACGCGGGGTCCAGCGGCACGTAGGCGCCGCCGGCCTTGAGCACCGCCATCAGCCCCACCACCAGCCCCACCCCGCGCTCCAGGCACACCCCCACGCGCACCTCGGGGCCCACGCCCAGGCGGGCCAGGTGGTGCGCCAGGCGGTTGGCGCGTGTGTCGAGCTCCGCGTACGTCAGCGCGTCGTGCTCGTGCACCACCGCCACCGCGTGCGGCGTGCGCCGCGCCTGCTCCTCGAAGAGCTGGTGGATGCAGCGCTCCGCGGGATACGGGGCCTCGGTGCGGTTCCACGCCTCCACCCCCGCGAGGCTCGACTCGCCGTCCACCTGTGCGGCCGGGCCGCCGATTTTCGCGTCCTCCCCGGGCGTGCCGGGGGCGTGCTGGATCTCGCTGGCGACTGACATCGACCCACGTCTTCGGGGTTCCCGTCTCAACCTTGCTGCGGACCACCGGCGTTCCCGCTGCGAGCCGGCCCTCGCGTTCCTGCCCTCCCGAGGGCCGGCGGACGCTCGCCGGCCCCCGCCCCCCTGCGCGTCCCCGTCACACCCGGCTGCGATTCACCTGCGTATCACCAACCCATTTGACGCCTCCGCCACACCTCCACACGCGGCGAAAAACAGCACGGGTGGCGGAGCATGTACAAGGATTTACCGGCGTCAAAAAGCAGTCAGATCGAACACACCTTGTGGTTGCGGACGGTGGACCGCCGCATGGCTGCCGGCTCCGGGAGCGAGTCCGGACGTCTACGACACGCTCCGACCCCGCTGGAGTTCACGTACCCGACGTGTGGATTTTACCGGCCGACAGTTTGGGACTACCGCAGCGATCCCGCGGCGGAAAAATGAAAGCAATCCACTTCCTGCACGGGTAGCTTCGATGGTTTTTTCGATACCGATGTTTACCCATCTACACAGGGTCGCGAGAGCCGCATTCCCCCCGTTCATGATTTATCCGGCGACACCCGGCAGACACCTTTGCGCGTTTTCATGAACGATATTGGCGAACCTCGATGCAGGTGGCACTGGTCCGGAAGGTGTACCTCGCTGCTGCGGATCGGGATGGACCCGGGAGCTGTCCGCGTGGCGGACGGGGTCCAAAACGGGCAGACGCAGGTCCAATACCAGTGCTATTCCTGTCACGAACGGAGTGGTCATTGCCGGACTGCGCGATGGATCAGGCGATCCATGCACGCACTTTTCAAGACACCGCGACATCGACCTGCTCCGGTGCGCGGAGCACGGCGCACACACCCGACCCGTCCGGATCCCCGGCCGCCAGAGACTCGCCGCCGGCCCGCGCTGCCGCACTCCCCGCGTCCGGTGCGGAAAACCCGGCGAGGCGCGCCACCCGGGGCCGCTCCAGCTCCCGCACGGCTCCCGCGGGAGTGTGGACGCGGGTGCCGGCCGGGCCGCCCAGCGGCGCGCGAAAGCTGTAGACCCGCAGCGGCACGTCCATCGTCTCCGCCAGCCGCGCCGCCGCGGGATGGACCACCCGCGCCCCCGCCTCGGCCAGCGCCACCAGCGCCGCGTGGGTCAGGTGGAGGAACGCCGGCGCGCCGGCATCCTCGCGGGGGTCGCAGGCGTGGACGGCCTCCACGTCGGTCACGATGTGGCACGGCGCGCCCAGCGCCGCCGCGATGGCCACGGCGCTGGTGTCGGAGCCGCCGCGCCCGAGCGTCACCGTCTGGCCGTCGCGGCGCACCCCCTGGAACCCCGCGACCACGGGCACCACCCCCGCCGCCAGGAGCGCGCGGAGCGGGCCGGGCTGCACCTCGCGGATCCGTCCTGCGCCAAAGGGCCCCTCCGCCACCACCCCGGCCTCGCCGCCGCGCAGGCTTACCGCGCGCACGCCCTCCCGCCACAGCGCCGCGGCAAAGAGCGAGGCGGCCAGGTCTTCGCCCGTGGCCAGGGCGCGGTCCGCCTCGCGCAGGTGCTCGTCCGGGCCCTCGCCGGTGCCGAGCGCCTCCATCCAGCCCAGGATGCGGTCGGTGGTGTGCCCGGTGGCGCTGACCACGGCGGTCACGGCGCGCCCGCGCAGCACGTGCGCCGCCACGCGGCGGGCCGCGCGGCGCATGCGCGCCGGGGTGCCCAGCGAGGTGCCGCCGAACTTGAGGACGAGGGGTCGCATCGGTGCGGGTGGTCGCCTGGAACGTTGTCTACGCGACGGTGGCGACCGCGACGTCGCCCGCGGCCACGGCCGGCGACGCCGCCAGCGGTCCCTCGATGGTTCCGATCCCCCCGTCGCCGGCGGCCTCGGCCGGCGACTCCCCGATGACGATCACGGCTTCACCCGCGGCCCCGGCCAGCGCTGCCGCCAGCGACTCCTCGATGGCGTCCAGCGCCCGCTCCAGCAGGAGGTCGGGGATGGTGAGCGGGGGAAGGAGCTTGAGCACCTCGTCGCGCGGGCCCGCGGTCTCCACCACCACCCCGCGCAGGAACGCCTCGCGCGACACCTCCCTGGCCAGCCCCGGCGCGCCGCAGAAGAGCCCCTGGATGAGCCCCCGTCCGCGGACGTGCGCCCGCGCCCCGGGAAAGCGGGCCGCCATCTCCCCCAGCCGCTCCGCGACCCGGGCCTCCTTCCGCCGGACCTCGCGCGAAAGGGCGTCGCCCTCCCAGCAGGCCAGCGCCTCGGCCGCCGTGACGAACGCCAGGTTGTTGCCGCGGAAGGTGCCGTTGTGCTCTCCCGGGGCCCACACGTCCAGGTCGGGGCGGATCAGCACCAGGGCCATGGGAAGCCCCGCGCCGCTGATGGACTTGGAGAGGCAGACCAGGTCCGGGCGGATCCCCGCCTCCTCGAACGAGAAGAAGTCGCCGGTGCGGCCGCACCCCACCTGGATGTCGTCCACGATCAGCAGGATGCCGTGCTCCCGGGCGATCCGCTCCAGCCGGCGCAGCCAGGCGGGGCTGGCCACCTTCACCCCGCCCTCGGCCTGCACCGTCTCCAGGATCACCGCCGCGGGGAGCTCCACCCCGCTCCCGGGGTTGCCCAGCAGCTGCTCGAAGTGGTCGAGCGTGTCCACCCCGGGGCCCAGGTCGCCGTCGTACGGAAGAAAGAGCGCGTGCGGAAGGGGAACGCCGGCGCCCCTGCGCTTGGAGGCGTTCCCGGTGACCGCGAGCGCGCCCAGCGTCATCCCGTGGTACGCGTTGGCAAAGCAGGCCACCGTCTGCCGCCCGGTGACCTTGCGGGCCAGCTTCAGCGCCGCCTCTACCGCGTTGGTTCCCGTGGGGCCGGGGAACTGCACCCGGTAGCTCAGGCCGCGGGGGCCAAGGACCACCGCGTCGAAGCGCTCCAGAAAGCGCCGCTTGGCCGCGGTGGCCATGTCCAGGCTGTGCAGGACGCCGTCGCGTTCCAGGTACTCGATCATCGCCCGCTTCATGGCCGGCGGGTTGTGCCCGTAGTTCAGCGAGCCCGCGCCGCTGAAGAGGTCCACGTACCGGCGGCCCTCCTCGTCCACCAGGACGGACCCCGAGGCGGAGGTGAACACCACGGGAAAGGCGCGGCAGTAGCTGCGCACCGCCGACTCCAGCGCCTCGAAGGTGTCCATCCCCCGTCCCTCGTCGAGAACGTTCCCCTGCATCGACTGCTCCCGGGTCTGGTTTCGTTGAAGACGCATCCGGCGAAGCGCGTTCATCCCCCCGCGGCGGCCGCCACGCGGGCGCGGTGAGCAGCCCCGCCACGCCCGGCGGATACCGATCCGCGCACCAACCCTCTTTTCATGCCACCAGCAAACACTGCATTCCGCTTCGAACCGCCACCATCGACGAACCGTTACCGTGGACATATAGACGTGAAACAATAGTCACGTCGAACACACCTCTGGTCGCGGACGGTGGGCCGCCGCGTGGTTATCCGTTCACGGACGAGACGGACGTACCAGAAACCTTCCCGGCTCGGCCATGGGCGCCGCACTCGATGTGTGCGTTTTACCTTCCAACAATACGAAACAAATGTACCACGATCAGAGACACCGGTGTGGCTCAGAAAATATCGTTCGAGAACGCTGCCCTCACGCCATGTACGCTGGCTTGTGAGGTCCGAACAAGTAGTAACCACCCAAACCACAGGATGTCAACAAGCTCATTTTAACTACTTCCGTGCGGTGACCGTGTCGTTGCTCAGGGACCTTATCACGCGAATTGCGCAATGGGATTATGGAATTTCGGATGCATGGGCCGTGGGTCCTGAGTGGTATACGGCATCGCTGCGGATCGGGATGGAGTGAGCCGGACGGAGCCCCAGGCTGGCAGATGCATGTCTCATTCCTCTGTGCGTACCGCGTCTCGAAACGAGCTATGTGGAAATACTGCTTCGACGTATTGCGCACGCACCTTATATGACACTTGCGGTCGCATATTGAGTGCTGGTGCGGGTGGAACACTCGGCCCGCGGTACGACGAGGTGGGATGAGCCGTCAGGGCGGATCACGAGGATGGGCGCGGGGATGGCACGGACGCGACGAGGCGCACGGCATCCCGAAAATCGCCGTGCGCCCACCCTCTCTCCACCCAACGTAGCGAACGGCAGACAGGTGGCCACAGGACGCAGCGCCCTATCGCTAACCGCCAAAAATTCGTGCATGGGCGGGGATCGTCCACCCAGGCTCCGGCCAGGACCTTCCTCTTTCGCCCTTCCCGGAGCATGCTTAACATGTTTCGTACGACGCGGCAGCGTTTCGCGGCACGATCCTTTAAGGACAGGTACGCGATTGATCTGATTCACCCTGACGGAGGATCGGGCGCACTCCGCCCGCGCGGGGAATCGATGACCGCCTGGAGCTCGGAACCTGCCAACCACCACCCGAGGGAGGCGCATGGACACCAAAGGAACGTGGGCCGTCACCGGCCCGGCCGACGCGGCCGGCCGGCTGCACCTGTCGCTGCGCACGGACTCGACCGCCTGGTCGGAGCCGGTCACCCGGGAGGAGCTGCGGGGCCTGGGGGACGACGCCCTGGCGTCCCCGACCTCAACTCCCGCCTCGTTCCGGGTGGAGCGTGAGGCCGGCGTCTTCGCGATGGAGGGCTCGTTCGAAGGGGGGAAAGGCTCCGGCCGCTTCGTGTTTCACCCCGGGCGCGCGTTCGCGCCGGCCCTGCGTGCCCACGGCGTCGCGGACGCGGACGCGCTCACGGACCGCGACCTGATGACGCTCGCCCAGACCGGCGCGTCGTCCGCCGCCATCGGCGAGCTCGCCGCGCTGGTGGGGCCGCTGGAGGTGCGAAGCGTAATGCAGCTGGTGGTGCACGGCGTCACGCCGGACTACGTGCGGACCATGCGGGCGCTGGGCGTGGGGGGAACGGAAACCGTGGCCGGCGCGGTGGAGCTGCGCATCCACGGCGTGACGGCGGAGTACGTCCGCGAGCTGGAGGAGGCGGGGTACCCGGGCCTGTCGCGGGAGCAGCTGCTGGAGATGGGGATCCACGGCGTCCGCGGGGACGAGATTCGCGCGCTGCTGGCCGCCGGGGTTCCGCGGCTGCCGCCGCGGGAGCTGGTGAACCTGCGGATTCACGGCGTCACCGCTGCGTTCGTCCGCCAGATGGGCGAGGCCGGGCTGGACGGCCTTACGCCGCAGGCGCTGGTGGATCTGCGGATTCACGGCGTGACCGCGGAGTACGTGCGCGAGCTGGGGGCGCTGGGCTACAGCGGCCTCACCCGCCGGCAGCTCATGGAGATGGGCATCCACGGCGTGACGCCCGCGTTCATCCGGGCGCTGCGCGAAAAGGGCATCTCCGGCGTTTCGCCGGAGAAGCTGGTGGAGATGAAGATCCACGGCACGCACCCCCCGCTCCCCGTCGGCCGCCTGGTGCGGACCGTAAAGGTGCGCACGCCCTCCGTTCCGGAGGCCTGATACCGGCCCGGAGAGCCTCACTGAATTGGCCTCACGCAGAGTTAGCGGAGTTAGCGGAGTTTTCTCGTGCCGTTCCCGACAGTGAATCGTTCGCGGAACGTGCGGGAAGGATGAGAAACGACTCCGCTGACTCCGTTGACTCTGTGTGAGGCCACTCTTTTTCGTTGCCCGGCGGTCGATGTGCAGCACGTCGGGAATGCGCTCGATCTCGATCACGCCGTCCACGCTCAGGTCGGGGCGCGCGCCGCGGGGCAGCTCGCCCTCCAGCGCCACGTCCACCGTCACCAACCCGTCCTGCACCGCGGGGTCGATGCGGGTCACCCGGCCGCCGACGATGCCGTTGCGCGTGTCGATGCGGGCAGGCTGCCCCACCACCATGTCGCGCGCCTGCGTCTCGGGGATGCGCAGCTGCACCTTGAGCCTTCATCCTGAAGATCAAGGATGCCTTTCGAGGGTCCGTACAACCAAATCCGCGATGAACCTTTTTTTGGAGAGGGATGCGGATCGGCAGATGACCTCTGCAGCGCAGGGAATCGAGCCGATCGCACCACCCGATGCGCGATCCTTGGAACTCTCCGCCAGCTCCACGGCCCGAGGCGAGCCGCGCCTGCGGACGCCCGTCGTTTCCGGATTCGGCATGACGATGACGGGCCGGTGCCGCCGGACGCCAGCCGGGTGAGGCCGGACACCGCTCCTCGATTCACCCCATCCTCGCCGGCCCCCATCGACGCGCGGATTCATCCACCCGGGGACGACGGCGGGACATGCGTCTCGATTCGGCACACCCGCTCCGGAACGCTACAACGTGCGCGATGGCCGGACCGCTCGACCGGGCTGCGGGGCCACCGGCACGACCAGCGGGACCGCTCGCCCACTTCTCGTTATCCTACACCTCTCCTCAGGCTACCCTTCTCCCCGCAACCCGCCGCCCGCCTGGAGCGTGACGCTGCGCAGGCGAGCGCATCCACACACCCTCTGGAGAAGGACTCCGCATGCGTTTGAGGTACCTGGCCGTCTGCGCCTCGCTGCTTGCGACGGCCGCCTGCGACGGCGAAACGAAGAACCCGGTGGCACCCACGGGCGAGGCCAGCCGGGTGACCGCCACCGCCAACCCGCGATGGTCGCTGTACAGCTCGCAGACGCCCACCGAGAACCTGGACGCCACCGGCGGCTGGGAGGTGGGCACCCGCTTCACCAGCTCCGCGCGCGGCAAGGTGGTGGGCTTCCGCTTCTACCGCGCGGCGGGCGAGACGGGCACCAACTACGGCCGGCTGTGGACCAACACGGGCACCAAGCTCAAGACGTCCAACCCGTTCCCGTCGGGCACGGGATGGGTCACGGTGATGCTGGACAACCCGGTGGAGATCTCGGCCAACACCACCTACCGCGTGTCGGTGAACACCAACACGCGCCAGGCTAAGACGGGCGGCGGGTACGCGTTCAACGGGCCCCTGAGCAGCGGGCCGCTGTACTCCGACGGCGGGTACTACGGCCAGCCGGCCGGCAGCTTTCCCACCTCGTCCAGCGCCAGCTACTTCTTCATCGACGTGATCTTCGAGGAGTACGTGGCGCCGCCGGCCATGCCGGACCTGTACATCGGCGACATCAACCCGTTCGACGGCAGCAACGTGTACATCCGCGTCTGCAACAACGGCACGGCCGACGCGGGGGCCTCGTACACGCGGCTGTGGCACTGGGTGGCGCCGCTGTCCGGCGGCAACGGCTGGTGGAAGACCATGGTGAACATCGCCACGCCGCCCATCCCGGCGGGCCAGTGCGTCACCATCGTCTACGCGTCCAGCTCGTACTACCAGTACCGCAACGAGTACCACGTGGACGCCGACATCGGCGGCGTGGTCGCGGAGTCCATCGAGACCAACAACCGCGGGGTGCGCACCTGGGAGTGGCGGTAGCCACGTACCCGGCGTGAACAGGGGGGCGGCGGCGGACCCGGGGGTCCGCCGCCGCCCTCGTCCGCATCCCCCCACTCCCCTCCCCGCACCCTTTCCATCCCCCTCCCCCTCGTCCCCGCGCCGCCGCCGCACGGGCCTGCCGCCAATCGGTCCCGATCCGCCCCCTCCGGACGTTCTTTCCTGTCGCAGGCACCCCGCGCCGTCCTCCGCGGGCGGGGAAACCGGGCGGAGCCGGCGTACGTATCCACCTTCCGTCCAGCGGCGGCACCCGGCCGGGCCGCGCGGCACCCGAGGCGTGGAGAGCAGCATCATGAACCTGGCGTACATGGGGCCGTTTCTTGCAGCCCCACCCCATGCCCGCGCGCTGCGGCACATGAATCGCTCGCAGGTGTGCGCGGCGCACCGTCACCCGGGGCGCGACGGCGCGGCCCGGTGTCCCAACCTGCCATGACGACCTCCACACCCCCGCGGCTCCGGCCGCGCCCCGCCCCCCCTGCCCCGGCGTTCGATTCTCTGGCGCCACCGCCCGTACAGGCAAGGCCCGCCCGCCGCTGGACCGGGCCGGCCGCGCTGGCGGCGTGGCTGGCGGTGAACCTGGGGATGCTGGCGCCGGAGTTCCGGGGCGCCTCGCTGGCGGGCGGCGCGCCCGCGTCGCCCGTGCTGGCGGTGCTGCTGGCGCTCCCGTCGGCGCTGGTGCTGGCGGCGGTGGGGTGGGCGGCGTTCCGCGTCACCCGCCGGCACACGCTCACGCGCAGGCACGCGGCGCGCGCGCTGGCGGTGCACGCGGGGGCCGCGCTGGGGCTGGCGCTGCTGAACACGGCGGTGCGCAACGCCGAGCGGCTGGTGGTGTCGGACCACGGCCCCGCCTTCACCGCCGCGCGCGACGGCGACGAGCTGGCCGCGGTGCTGGTGCTGTACGCGGTGCTCGCGCTGGCGGCGCACGCGATTGAGTACGCGCGGCGCTACCGCGAGCGGCAGCTGGCCGGGCTGCGGCTGCAGGCGTCGCTGGCCCGCGCCGAGCTGGACCGGGCCGAGGCGGAGCTGCGGGTGCTCAAGCTGCAGCTGAACCCGCACTTTCTCTTCAACTCGCTGCACGCCGTCTCGGCGCTGGTGCACCACGCGCCCGGCGCCGCGCAGCGCATGACGGAGCGGCTGTGCGACCTGCTGCGCCACGCTGTCACCCGCACGGCCGCGCACGAGGTGCCGCTGGACGAGGAGGTGCGCACCCTGCAGCCGTTCCTGGAGGTGGAGGAGATCCGCCTGGGCGGGCGGCTGCGGGTGGACTGGAGCATCGACCCCGACACCCGCGGCGCCTGGGTGCCCCACATGGTGCTGCAGCCGCTGGTGGAGAACGCCATCAAGCACGGCCTGGCCGGGCGCGAGCGGGGTGGATGCGTGGAGGTGTCGGCGCGGCGCAGGGGGCCCTGGCTGGTGCTGGCGGTGCGCGACGACGGGGTGGGGCTGGCCGCGGCGGCGCGGCGCTCCACCCCGGGCGGGGGGATCGGTACGGCCAACACGCGCGCGCGGCTGGCCCACCTGTACGGCGCCCGGCACGGCCTGTCCATCCACCCCGCCGCGGGAGGCGGCACGCGGGTCTCGCTGCGCCTGCCCTTTCACGAGGCGCCCTGGCCCGCGCCCGCGCTGGACGGGCCCCCCGCCGCCGCGGCCGCGGGGCGGGGCGGGTGGAAGGGGCGCGTGGCGGCGGGGGCCGTCTTCCTTCTCCTCTGGCAGCAGGCGTACGGGGTGATTCACGGCGCCCGCACGGCCGGCCGCGTGATCGGGGGGGTGGAGGCGGCGGTGTGCGGCGCGCTGAACGCGGGGATGCTCACGCTGCTGGTCTGCACCGCGTTCGTCCTGGCGCGGCGGGCGCCGGTGGCCCCGGGCGCCGGCGCGGCGGCGCGGCGGCACGTGGGCGCGGCGCTCGCGCTGGCGCTGGGGATGACGCTGGTGCGCCACGCCTGCGGGATCGCGTGGGGATCGCCCCTGTCGTCCCTTCCCAACCCCGTGTGGATGGCGGGGCAGGCGGTGATGTGGATGGCCGTGTACGCGGCGGCGTCGCTGGTGGCGCACGCGGTGGAGTACGGCCGCCGCGGCCGCGTGTCCGAGGCGGCGGCGCTGGCGCTGCAGGCGTCGCTGGCCCGCGCGGAGCTGGAGCGCACCTCGGTGGAGCTGCGGGGGCTCAAGATGCAGGTGAACCCCGGCTTCCTGTTCACCGCCCTGGGCGCGGTGGCGGCGCGGGTGCACCGCGCGCCGGCCGACGCCGAGCGGATGGTGGTGCGGCTGGCGGACCTGCTGCGCCAGGCCATGAGCGGCGGCGGCGAGCAGGAGGTGCCGCTGGAAGAGGAGCTGCGCGCGCTGCAGCCGTTCCTGGAGGTGGAGCGCATCCGCCTGGACGGCCGGCTGCGGGTGGAGTGGGAGGTGGACGACGAGGCGCTGGACGCGTACGTGCCCCACACGGTGCTGCAGCCGCTTGTGGTGGACGCCCTGCGCCGCGCGGGCGACGGCGCCGGCTGCCTGGCGGTGGCGGCGCGGCGGCGGGGCGGGTGGCTGGAGATGGAGGTGCGCGGCGGCGGATGCGGCGCGCCCGCGGCCGACGGGCCCGGGGAGGAGGACGCGGCGGGGATGCGCGCACGGCTGGCGCGCCTGTACGGCGCCGGGTGCGCGGTGGAGGTGGGGCGGATGGAGGGGGGCGGCACCCGCGCCGTGCTGCGCCTGCCCTGGCACGACGAGCCGTGGCCGGCGCCCGCCGGAGAGGAGACCCGATGACGGAGCTGATCCGCACGCTGGTGGTGGACGACGACCCGCTCTCGCGCACGCGCATCCGCGCCTTTCTGGAGCGCGAGGACGACATCGAGGTGGTGGGCGAGTGCGTGGACGGCGCCGAGGCCATCCCCATCATCCGCGCGGAGCGCCCCGACCTGGTGTTCCTGGACGTGCAGATGCCGGGGGTGGACGGGTTCGGCGTGGTGGAGGCGATCGGCGCGGAGCGCATGCCGGTGACGGTGTTCGCGTCCGCGTACGTGGAGTTCGCCCTGCGCGCGTTCGAGGCGTACGCGCTTGACTACCTGCTCAAGCCGTTCGACGAGGAGCGCTTCGGACGCACGCTGGAGCGCGCCCGCCACGCCATGCGCCTGCGCCAGCCCGCGGGCGATCCGCGGCTGGAGGCGCTGGTGCAGCTGCTGCAGTCGCCCGCGCGGCCGGAGTATCCGCAGCTGCTGGCGGTAAAGTCGGGGGACCAGTACCGCTTCGTGGAGGTGAACGACATCGACTGGATCGAGGCGGACGGCAACTACATCCGCCTGCACATGGGCAAGCAGGAGCGGCTGGTGCACAAGACGCTGCAGGAGATGGAGGAGCACCTGCTGGATCCCTCGAAGTTCGTGCGCATCCACCGCTCCACCATCGTCAACCTGTCGCGCATCGCCACCGTGGAACCGCTGTTTCACCGTGAGCTGTCGGTGGCGCTCAAGGACGGCACGCGCCTGGTGTGCAGCCGCCGCTACCGCCCCCGGCTGCAGGAGCGCGTCTACTTCACCGGCTGACCCGGGACGCGGGCGGAGGAACGCGGCTCCGCTGCCGCGATCCATGCGAAAGAAGCCTCACGCGGAGACGCGGAGGCGCGGAGAGGAGCCATCGCCTCCGCGCCTCCGCGTCTCCGCGTGAGGCCGATCTTTGCCTGGATCCGGTGCTACTCGGACGGCGTGGGGTTCACCACCCAGCGCCAGGCGCCGCCGATCACGTCCCACCAGCCAGGCTCGGTGCTCGGCGGGGGATCAGGGGAGTCGCTCGGGAGATCGTTCTCGTACGGGTCGAGCGGATCGGTTTCCATGGATGCAAGCTCGCTGCTGAACGGGATGAAACGGTCTCGGCCGTCCAGGGCCGGAACGGACGCGGGCGGAGGACGTCGCTCCTCCGAGCGCTCAATCGGGATTGGGGTAGAGCACCCAGCGCCAGGCCCCGCCGATGACCTCCCACCATCCTACCGGGTCCGGCCCCGTTTCTTCGTCCGGAACGGGGGAGCTGATGTTGTAGCCGGGAACAAGGGGGTCCAGGGGATCGGGTTCCATGGTTGCGACTCACTGCTGAACGGGACGAAAGAGGCCTCGCCTGGCGAGGACCGGGATGGGTCGTGGTGAATCAGCCGCGCGGCAACCGGTTCAGCAGCAACACCTTATGCGAACGGTCCCGGCACGCGGGATGATAGATAGCACCGCGCGCCACCTCCCCGCCACGGACCCTGGGCGAGCGGCCCATCCAGTCATCCGAGCGGCACCGAATCACCCGCGAGCGGCCCGTCGTCCCCTTCCCGGCCGTGCTGTATGATGACGTGCGGAAGCGCGTCGACGCGTACATGCTCCCACGCTGGGAAAACATGCGTCCGTTGCGGGTTCGCGACGCGCTGCGGCGGGAAGGGCTCCCGCCCGGCTCCGAGCCCACGGCGTCCGCACTTCGCGCGGCGGATGACGAGGTGGCGAGGTACCTGGCGGATTGGCGGCGCGGGTGCGCTGCGCTTGCGGAGTGGGTGCGGCGGCGGCAGGCGGGCGGGCCGGTGGGGAACGTGCCGCCGCCCTGGGCGGGGCTGGAGGAGGGATAATCATGCTACCGAATCCGCTAAAAGATTTTGTCTCACGCGGAGACGCGGAGACCGCGGAGAGAAACTTCTTTCTGCGCCTCCGCGTCTCCGGGTGAGACTATGTCTTTTGGGCGAGTATGTATGATTGACATACGCCGGCCAACCCGGACAAAGCAGCCTGATTCCGGATATACCCGGATGATCCCGAAGTTAGCCGAATGCGATCCCGAAGTGAGCCCCTCCCGAACCCGGATCAGGGGGCGGTAGTCGTTATCACACTGTCGGTCGTAGGGACAACAAACGGAGGACCAATCGTGTCGAAGCCATAAGGAAGCGTAATCATTTCGTCGTATCGAAGTTGTAGGCGGGCTCCTCGCCGGCGGCCCCCACGTCCAGTGCTCGCCGTGTTCCAAGGGACTGCACGATGAGGAGCACAGCGGCCACAACAGTTCCGAACATCAACAGGCCCGCGCACTGCTTGACGGCTGGCCGCGCCTCTGCGTTTAGGGTCAGTTCCAGCATACGGACGAAGACGTAGCCGCAAACCACTAGCTGTCAGGATCATCTTCAGAACCCTTTCATTTCCTGAGGAGCAACCTATGAGGGAACAACAAAGTACCTTACCGGAGCGCCCTTGACAGGTGGGCAGGATAAGGTAGACTGGTGGTGTCTAGGTACGTGGGTGGAGATGGATGGGTCAGGCCCGTTACCACGCCCCCGGCCTAGTTACACTGTGTAATCAGGTTACTCTAGCGGTAGCCAGCAGGACGTACCAACCACGACGGAAGCCACGTCGAAGGAGGCAGCATGCGGGTATCGAGGATGGAACTTGAAGCCATGAGCCATGAAGAGCGCATGGCTACTCTGGCCAAGCTCGCGCACCCCGCTAAGGCTGCACGTGCGCCGAAGCCTTCCCTGTTGGCCTTTATAATCAGTTTGTTCAACAACGTCTTCTCTCGACCGGTCAGGCGTGTCTCGCGGTAGGCAAACTCCGCGCGCACTGCACCTGTACATCGCTTCGATACAAGACGCTGTTGAACAGATTAAGCAGAGCGAATTCTGGGAGTGGGATGACATTGATTACTACGGCGAAGTTGAAGGCGGCAGAGAGTTTTTAAACACACGAGGAACGGTTGTATGTTCGGGCGGCGTCCGAGTGCAGGTGTATGAAAGGTTGATGTTCCACAGGGAAAGGCGTTGGGCACCGAGTGGTCCAGAGCGGCTGCTTGATCTTGTTGAATACAGCCACAGTGCGGTTCTGCACAACCGTGGGAACATCTTCCGATACGACAGCCCCGACATAACACCAACGGCAGGTGTCCCGGAGCATCATCAGCACCACCACCGGCACCGCTTCGATGTTCTGGGTACGGGAGAGGAAATTTGGCCCCCGGAGATAATTCCGCCAGACCGGGCGCCGACGCTCCGCCAAGTCTTGCATGAGGCTGAGACTTGGTACCATGAGTACCTGGAGAAGCATTGAGAGAGGGGACGGCACCGGTGCCGTCCCCTCTCTGCTTTTCTACCCTTCCCCCCGCTAGACGCGGAAGATGCGGGGATCCGGGTGGGGGAGGGCGTCCGCGGGGATGGCGTTGCCGGCGATGCGCGGCACGAGCCGCCGCAGCGAATCTCCCCGGCCCGCCACCAGCGTGAACCCGGTGGGCCGGGTCAGCAGCTCGACGACCTTCAAGCGCTCCGTCCGGGGGAGCGCCTCGAAGCGCTTCCCGAGCTCCTCCGCCGGGAACAGGTCCCCGGAGCGCAGGCAGAGCCCGCGAGCCTCCTCCTCCACCGCCCCCAGGTCCACCAGCTTCACCGTCTCGGGGGTGTTGATGCCGTTCACCGCCACCCACTCCACCCCGCTCCCCCGGAACATCGACATCGCCTCGCCAAACCGGTACGCGTTCACGATGGGGTTCATGAAGGCGTCCGCGTCGGCGGAAAGCTGGCCGCGGCGCGACGCCGGCTGCACTGCGCCGGCGGCGTGGCCGTAGCGGCCCGCGCCCAGCCGCAGCCCCAGCTGCTCCATCACCCGCTGCCCTTCGTCCAGGTCCGCGCGGTCCTCGCCCCACAGCGTAAGCAGCAGCTCCCGCTCCAGCAGGCGGTCCATCTCGCCGAACGCGTGGTACAGCCAGACGCAGATCACTCCGTCCGGCGACAGGTGCCGGCAGAGGTTGTGCAGCCCCCGCCGCGGGTCTTCCAGGTGGTGCACCACGCCGGTGGAGATGATGAAGCCGAACGCCTCCCCCATCTCCAGGTTCATGATGTCGCCCCGGCCGAAGGAGACGTTGTGCACCCGTGCCGCTCCGCCAGCTCGCGCGCCACGTCCACCGCGTCGATCCCCCGCACCCGCGCCGCGGGGTAGCGCTGCGCGAAGCCCACCGCCCGCTGCCCCGTGCCGCACCCCGCGTCCAGCACCGTTCTCCCCGCCAGCGCGCCGTCGCCGCACAGCAGGGCGAACAGGTTCGCGACGTCGTACGCCACCCCGCCGGCGACCACGGGGCTGGGGTACGGGTAGCGCGAATACATCGCGACGACGTCGTCGGTGCTCACGGGGCGCTCCGGACCGCCTCCTCCGCCTCCGTCCGCGGCGCGGCCCCGCCCTCCGGCGCCCGGACCCGGATCCGCACCGCGCCCCGCGCGGCCTCCGCGGCCGCGCACGCCGCGTCGAACGAGTCCGCGCAGGCGATCGCGTGGCCGATGCGGTCGCGAAAGTCGCCGTGGACGTCGATCTCGTCGCCCACGGCGCGGTAGAGCGCCACGTCCACCACGTCCGGCCCGGCCCGCGCCTCCTCCACCCCCTCCACCGCCGCCAGGCGGCCGGCCCCGGGGGCGAACAGAAAGCGGATGGAGGCGTGGCGGCGGTGAAGGGGCGCCGGCTCCGGCCTCTCGCCCACCACCAGGCGCAGCGTCTCGCGGATCAGGTCGATTCCCTCCGCGTGGCGCACCAGCTCGGGGATGAAGCCGCCGGCCAGCCGCGGGTTCACCTCGATCGGCACCGCCGTCCCGCCCCGCATCCGCAGCTCCCAGTGCAGCGGGCCCCAGCCCAGCCGCAGGATCTCCGTCCCGCGCGCCACCGCCTCCGTCAGCGCCCGGGCAACGTCCGCGGGGACGGCGGCGGGGTAGTCGTGGCCGGCCTCCACGAAGGCGGGGGGCGCGCCCAGGTGCTTGCGGGTGATGCCGATCACCCGCCCGCTGAAGACCTCTACCGAGAACTCCGGGCCCTCCACCAGCGCCTCCACCAGCACCCGCTCCCCTTCGGCGGAGGCCAGGAGCGCGGCCGCGTGGCGCTCCACCTGGTCCGCGCCGGCGCAGGCGCGCACGCCCACGCTGCCGCTGCCGCCCACGGGCTTCAGCACCACGGGAAAGCCGATCTCCCGCGCCGCCCGCACCGCCTCGTCGGCCGTCCGCACCGCCCGAAAGGCGGGGGCCGCCACGCCCCCCGCGGCCAGCGCCTCGCGCTGGTGCGACTTGTCGCGCGCGGCGCGCACCGCCGCCGCGTCCGGGCCCGGCAGCCCCAGCCGCGCCGCCAGTGCCGCCGCCGTGGCGATGAAGTACTCGGAGCTGCTGGTGACGCCGGCCACTCCCGCCCCGTCCGCGAAGCGGCGCTGGACGAGGTCGTGCAGCGCGTCCTCGTCCACGCGGGGGACGACGATCACCTCCGGCGCGTCGGGCCGCGACAGGTACGCGTACTTCTCCGGGCGGGCGGTCACCAGCACGGGGCGGCGGCCCAGCGCGCGCGCCGCCTGGACGAACAGGCGCCCCGTCCCGCTGGTGTTGCTCTCGATGAACAGCACCGCCCCGCCGCCGGCGCCCGCGCTCACGACTGCACCAGTTCCGGGCGCGGAGCGGGCCCGCCCATCACCTCCGCGAAGGTGCGGCGGTTCCAGTCGAAGAAGGCCCACGGGTCGTCGCCGTCGTGCGGCCGGTCCCACTCCACCGGCTCCCGCGGAAGCACATCGAGCCGCGCCCCCTTTTCCTCCAGCCACGCGTCGTCGTAGACGGTGTCCTGGTAGCGGTAGCCCTCGTCCGGAAAGATCACCGCGCCCAGCTGGTCGGGGTTCTGCCGCGCCCACCAGTCGGCCACCAGGTACGCCGCGCCGCTGGTGGGGCCCACGAACAGGGCGTGCCTGCGGTGCAGCTCGCGGGTGGCGCGGAACGCCTCGGCCGCACCTACCCAGTGCACCCGGTCGAACGCCGTGTGGTCCACGTTCCGCGGCATCAGGCTGTTCCCCAGCCCCCGCAGCAGCCGCCCGCTCCCCGCGTCGCTCTGCCCGAAGATCACGCTGCGGTGCGTATCCACCCCGATCACGCGCAGCTCCGGAAACAGCAGCCGCAGGTAGGAGGAGGTGCCGCATACGGAGCCGCCGGAGCCCACCGAGCCGATCAGGCAGTCGATGCCGCCCGTGGCGTGGGCCAGCTGCTCGGCGCAGGGGGCGTAGCTCCCCGGGTTGTGCGGATTGGTGTACTGGCGCGGGCAGAAGCTGCCGGGGTTCTCCTGCAGCACCCGCTCCAGCACCTCCAGCCGCGCCTGCTGGTAGCCCCCCGCCGCGCCGGCCTTTTCCACGATGTGCACGGTGGCGCCCAGGTCCTCCAGCCGGCGCTTGAGGGGCGCGTCGATCGCGGGGTCGCTCACCAGAAAGAGCGGATGCCCCTGCAGCCGCGCCACCATGGCCAGCGCCAGGCCAAAGGTGCCGCTGGTGGTCTCGGCGATCAGCCCGCCGGGCTGGAGCTCCCCCTCCTCCAGCGCCTTGCGGATGATGAAGCGCGCGGGGAGCAGCTTCATCAGCGTGAACGACAGGCCCACGAGGTTCGGGCGCAGCCACACGAGGCGGGGAAGCGCGATGGCGTCCACGACGTTGGCGTTGATCACGGCGGCGCTCACGGCAGGGTCTCCGCGTGGGGGGAACGGTCGATGGGGAGCTCCCCGCGGGCGCGGCGGAGATCCGGGGTGTGCACAGTGGTGATCATCGTCGCAAAAGGTGATTCCACGGGTAGATACCTTTCCCACGAAGGGAGAGACGCCGGATCAGCGCGCGTCCACCACGCCCGCGCCGCACCACTCCATCACGCTCATGGCGCTGAACATCTTGTGCTGCGCCTGCACCCAGGCCAGGCTCTGCGGCCCGTCCAGCACCTCGTCGTCCACGTCCTCGTTGCGCACGGCGGGAAGGTCGTGCATGAACACCGTCCCTTCCTTCCCCACGCGGTCCATCAGCGCCTGCGTCACGCGGAAGGGGTGAAAGCTCTGCTTCCACTCCGGGTCCGCCTTGCTGACGCCCATCTCCTGCCAGCGGCTGGTGTACACCACGTCGTAGCCCGCCTGCACGCCATCGATGTCGTGCGTCTCCTCGATCGTGGCGCCGTGCGCCTGCGCCAGCTCCCGCGCGGTCGCCAGCACCCGCGGGTCCAGCCCGTAGCCGGCCGGCGTGGCCAG
>DASUVG010000193.1:0-12441 GCA_036379135.1 Longimicrobium sp. | reverse complement strand
ATCTGCTCCGCGCCCCGGACGGTCCGACGCGTGCATCCGAGCACCAATCCGCGAGACCTGCGGCCGCTGGACAGGCCACGAGCATCCGCGAGTAGATTTCTCAGTCGGCGCAACGGTTCCGTGCCTGCCGCGAGTCCCGTGTGGCGCCTCCTTCAAAATGACAGGCGTCGTGCGCGCCCGCTTTGCGCTGTCGATGCAGCCGCGCGGAGTTGCGGATGCCAGGGCAGGGAGCCAATTTTGCGTGCGCCGGGCGGTCCGACCCGGCCCGAATTCATCACCATCCAGGCGACGATGAAGTTCTCTCTGCACCGACGCTTTCCGTGCGCGGCCGTCGCCGCGTGCGCCGCGCTGCTGACCTCGTGCACGCCCTCCGCGCGTTCGGGTGCGGGCGGGCCCGCGCCGGAGGCGGACGGCGCGCCCGATCCCCGCGCGTGGACCGCGGAGTCGCCGGCGAGCGAGATCTCGCGATGGGTGCGGCGGGAGTGCGGCAGCCGCTTTCGCAACAAGCAGGCGTGCGTGGAGCGCACCCTGGTCGCGCTCATCGACCAGACCGGCATCGGCCGCACCATGGAGGTGCTGGATACGCTGGTGATCGCGGACGGCGACGTGCGCTTCAACGCCCACGCGCTGGCGCACGGGCTGGGCATCGCCGCGTACCGCACGCCGGAGACGCTGGCCTCCACCTTCGCCGACTGCCCGCCCACGCAGATGTCCGGGTGCTACCACGGCGTCGTGCAGGGCTACTTCCTTTCCCTGGCGCGGCAGGGCCGGCTTCCCGGCACCCCCGAGCTGGACACCATGTGCGAGCCGCACCGCGGCACCACCTTTCTGTTCTTTCAGTGCGCGCACGGCGTGGGTCACGGGCTCATGGCCGTGCACGACAACCACGTCCCCATGTCGCTGGACGCCTGCGACCTGGCCACGGACGACTTCATCCGCCGCTCCTGCTACGGCGGCGTGTTCATGGAGAACGTGGTGCGCGTCACCCACCCGCACCACACGGCGGAGGGCCACGCCGGCACGCAGGGGGGGGATGGGCACGGTGCGCAGCCCGCCGCGGCGGACGCGCATGCGCACGGGGCGGCGCAGGCGGCGGACCACGGCGGGCACGGGGAGCACGCCGCCGGCCAGCAGGCGCAGGCCGGGGCCGATGCGCACGCCGCGCACGGGGCGATGCGGCACGGCCCCTGGCGGCCGCTGGACCGCAGCGACCCGCTGTACCCGTGCAACGCCGTCGCGGAAAAGTACCAGGAGGGGTGCTACATGATGCAGACCTCCGCCATCCTGTTCTTCAACGGCGCCGACGTGGCGGCCACCGGCCGCGCGTGCGAGGGTGCCCCCGAGCCCATGGTCTCGCTCTGCTTCGGCAGCCTGGGGCGCGACATCACCGCGCTGGCCGCGCAGAACCACGCGCGCTCGCTGGAGATGTGCGGGCGCACGGCGGGGCAGGCGGACGGCCGCGGCCAGCTGTGGTGCACGCTGGGCGTGGTGCAGAACCTGGTGAACGTCGCCGCCGACCCGGACGAGGGGCTGCGCTTCTGCCGCCTGGTCGCCGGCGGCGATCCCAAGCGCCAGTGCTACCGCGCGGTGGGGGAGATGATCGGCACCCTGGTGAACGCCGCCGAGCAGCGCCGCGCCTCGTGCCAGGGCGCCGAGCCCGACTACGTGGCCATCTGCCGCAGCGGCGCCGGCGTCGAGGCCTCCGCCGGCACCGACGACGAGTAGCCCCCGCGTCAGATTCGGGCTGGATGAAAGAGAGCCGGCGGATGCCTGTCCGCCGGCTCTCTTCTTCGCTACAGAAGCAGGTCCGCGGGAATGCCGAGCAGGTCCCGCAGCGCCCGCATCTGCGTTCTCGAGAGTTCCCGCTTACCGGCAAAAAACTCCGAGACGCGGCTCTTTCCGCCGATGATCTCGGCCAGGTCGCTGCGCTGCATCCCCTTCTGCCCGAGCATGAAATCCACGACGTCCTGAGGCGTCGACGCGAACATCTCGTCGGGGAGATGCTTCGCCTCGTACGCCTCGATCAGGACGGAGAGGAACTCCAGAAGATCGTGGTCCTCGGTCCCGATCTCAGGATCGCGGTCGAGAAGCTCATCGAGCATGCGGACCGCTTCGTCGTACTCTTCCTCCGTGCGGAGCACGTGCGGCCTGGTGAAATCGAGCACGGCAGTCATGTGTACTCCTCCCAGTTTCTGTTTTGCAGCGTCCAGTGGCTCACTGCCCGCGCCTACAGCCGTCCTGTCCGTAACAGCCGGTCATACTCGGCGTGCGTGAGAACGTGGCGCACATACACGCGTCCCAGTCCCAGGTCATAGCGCATGTCGACGACCAGGCGGTACTTGTTTCCTCCGATGTCGAACACCGTCGTATGGCCGCCGAGAAAGTCCACCGACCCGAACGCTTCCCTGACCTGGTGTGGGTTCTCGAACCGCCTGCTCGTCATGAGGCTGAACCACGCGCGGAGCGGCGGCTCGGCCTCCATGTGCACCTCCCAGAACTCCACCAGCTTCTTGCGTGAGATTACTCGCATCGGGCAATCCCGCCTGAATGGGAATCTAAGGACGAGTTCCCAACTTGGGAACCCCTCGGAGTGCACGTCAAGGGGTGGCGGGAAGTAGGTCCGTGACCTGGCGGAACAGGAGCGCTGCCGACATGTTCCGCTGCCTGGCGGCATGCAGTGGATCGTGCAAACTTTGCCGACTCTGCACCTGTATCAGCGGTGCGGCGACTCACGGCTCCACGCGGAAACGGCGCCGTTGCTGGAGATGTGCATCATGGCGCATCCGGCACGGGATTGGCGGCGCGAAGCAGTCCAATCAACCGTTTTTCCGCGATTCGCCTTGCCATTCGCTGGGGCGCAGCTTACACTTGGGCTACGCCGGGCCCGCCATGCACCGATTCTTTTTGCGCGGCCCCATCCCCCCAGCGAAAATCCGGTGAATCCCACGCCCGCACGCAACCGCCTTCGGGGTCCCGTGAGAACAACCGCATCCGTCGTCGCCGCCGCGGCGCTGCTCTCGGCCGCGCCGCTGGCCGCGCAGGACGAGCCCGCCCAGCCGGCGCAGGTCCACGTGGTGCGCCCCGGCGAGACGCTGTGGGACATCGCCCGCGCCTGCCTTGCCGACCCGTTCCTGTGGCCGGAGATCTTTCGCCTCAACGCCGGCACCGTCGAGGACCCGGCGCTCATCTATCCCTCCGAGCGCCTGGTGCTTCCCGCCTGCGCCGGCGTGAGGACCGGCGAGGGCCCGTTCTTCGGGCCGCCGGAGCAGGCGCCCCAGGGCCCCACGCTGCGCCTGGGCGTGACCGTGGAGCGCCCCGCCGTGCTGCAGGGCGACTTCTACCGCGCCGCCTTCATGGCGCAGCCGCGCGAGGTGCCGCTGGTGGGCCGGCTGGAAGAGGCCGAGTACGAGTCGGTGGTCGCCGCCAGCCCGCGGACGCAGTTCAACCTGTACGACCGCGTGTTCGTGCGGGTGGACCCCGCGCGGGTCGCCGTGGGCGACCGGCTGCACTTCCTGCGTGAAGGGCGGGAGATCCGCCGCACCGGGCGCCGCGTCTACCTTCCCACCGGCGTCGGCACGGTGGCGGCCATGGACGGCGCTACGGCCACCGTGGTGATCGTGGGGATGTTCGACCAGGTGCGCATCGGCGACGCCGCCATCCGCCCGGAGACCTTCCCCATCCGCACCCTGGAGCGTCCCGCCCCCGTGGACGCCGACCTGCAGGGGCGCGTGCTGGCGTTCCGCGACGACACCCCGCTGCAGCGCACCGAGTCCATCCTGTTCCTGGACATCGGCCGCAGCGCCGGCGTGGGCGTGGGCGACGAGTTCGAGCTTTACGATCCCTCCACCGAGCGCCGCTGGGGCACGCGCCCCGAGATCTTCGTGGCGCGCATGCAGGTGGTGAAGGTGACCGAGGGAACGGCGTCGGTGCGGGTGACGCACCTGGAGCAGCCCCGCATTACCGTGGGGCTGCCGGTGCGCCGCGTGGCGCGGATGCCGTGACCGGGACGGCACTGGCGGGTTGGCCCGGCGGTGCTGGCGGCGCCCTTCCCCCGGGAAGGGCGTCTCTGCATCCGGAAGGGGCGCGATGGACGTGACGCAGGTGCTGCACGTGCTGGCGCTGGCGTTCTACGCGCTGGCGGCGGCGCTCCTGGGCGTGTCGCTGGCCCGCAGCGCGCGCCGCCTGCCCGCCGCGGCCACGGCGTGCCTGGCCGCCGGGGTGGTGGCGCACGGCGCCGCCCTGGCCGCGTTCGCCACGCGGTACGGCGAGCTGCCGCTGGTGGGGCTGGGCCCCTCGCTCTCCGTCCTGGCGCTGCTGGTCGCGCTCGGCTCGCTGCTGCTGGCGACGCTGGGACGGACGGGCCCGCTGGGCCTCGTGCTCGTTCCGGTCGCCGCGGCGCTGGCGGGGGTGGCGGAGGTGGCCGGGATGCGCCCCGCGGCGCAGGAGATGGCGTTCCGCGGGCCCTGGTTCGTCCTCCACGTGGTCCTGGCGATGCTGGGGTACGCGGGGCTCACCGTGGCCTTTGCCGCGGGATTGATGTACCTGCTGCAGTTCCGGGAGCTGAAGGGCAAGCGCTTCGGCGCCGTGTTCCGCTTCTTTCCCCCGCTGGACACGCTGGACCGCATCGGCCGGCGGGCGCTGATGGTGGGGCTCCCCTCGCTGACCGTCGCGCTGCTGCTGGGGTGGGCGTGGTCGGAGCGCTTCGGCTTCGACATGCAGGCCGGAAACCCCAAGATCGTCTGGGGGGTAATCACCTGGATCGTCTTCGCGGCGGCGCTCATCGCCCGCGCGGGCGAGGGCGCGGCCCGGGCGCGGCGCGGCGCGCTGGTCTCCGTCGTCGGATTCGCGGTCGTGGTCGCGGCGTACGTGCTGCTGCGCGCCGCGGAGAGCGCCGGGGCGGGGTTCCTGTGAGCGCGGCGGCGTATCCCCTGATGCTGGACATGGCGCGGCTGCGCGTGCTGGTGGTGGGCGGCGGGGCGGTGGCCGCGCGAAAGGTGGCGGGGCTGGCGGAGGCCGGCGGGCGCCCCATGGTCGTGGCCCCCGCGGTCACGGACGAGCTGCGGGCGTCCATCGTGCGCCTGCGGCTCGTCTGGCATCCAAGACCCTACGATTCGATGGATGTCGATCGCCATCACCTGGTCTTCGCCGCCACGAACGACGCGGCGGTGAACGGACGGATCGCGGACGATGCGCGGGCGGCCGGCGCCCTGGTGAGCCGCGCGGACGAGGGCGGGGAGAGCGACTTCCACGTCCCGTCGCACATCCGCCAGGAAGACGTGGTCGTCGCCTTCTCTACCGGCGGCGCGTCGCCCCTCCTGGCGCGGCGGCTGCGCGAGCGGCTGGAGACGGTCGTCACCCCCGGGCTGGGGCGCGCGGCGCGCAGGCTGGCGGCGGTGCGCGCGGAGGTGCAGGCGCGCTGGGCCGCGGACGAGCCGCGGCGGCGCGCCTTCTGGTTCGAGCTGATCACCCCCGGGTTCCTGGACCTTGCGGTCGCGGGACGGGACGAAGACGTGGAGCAGTCCATCCGCCGATGCCTCTCGCAGTCGTAGGCGCAAGCCACCGCACGGCGCCCATCGAGCACCGGGAACGGTTCGCCCTGGGGCGCGCCGAGGTCCCGGGCGCGCTCCTGGGGCTGGCCGCGGACGGTTCGGAGGCGGTGGTGCTTTCCACCTGCAACCGCACCGAGGTCTACCTCTCCCTGCCAGACGGCTCGGACGGGGTGGAGCAGGCGCGCGCGCTGCTGGCGGACCGCATCGGGCAGGACGCCGCCGCCGCCGCGCGCTACTTCTACGTCCACCGCGACCGGCAGGCGGCGGAGCACCTGTTCCGCGTATCCTCCGGCCTGGACTCCATGATCCTGGGCGAGCCGCAGATCCAGGGGCAGGTCAAGGAGGCGTACGCCGCCGCGCGCGAGGTGGCGGGGGAGAACGGCCCCGTGGTGGGCCAGGCGCTGCACCGCCTCTTCCAGACCGCGTTCTCCATCGGCGGGCGGGTGCGGAGCGAGACGGGGCTGGGGATCGGCGCCGCCTCCGTCTCCAGCGCCGCGGTGGACCTGGCGAAGAAGATCTTCGGCTCGCTCAAGGGCCGCCGCGCCCTCGTCCTCGGCGCGGGGGAGATGAGCGAGACCACGCTGGAGTGCCTGCGCGACGAGGGGGTGCGGACGGCCATCGTCGCCAACCGCACCTTCGACCGCGCGGCGGAGCTGGCGGAGCGGTGGGGCGGGGAGGCCATCCACTGGGAGGAGTTCGGCGCCGCGCTGCCGCAGGTGGACATCGTCATCTGCTCCACCGCCGCGCCGCACCCCGTGCTCACGGTGGACCGCCTGCGCGCCGCGCTGCCGCACGGGCCGCGGCGCCCGCTGTGCATCATCGACATCGCCATCCCGCGCGACGTGGAGGCGGCGGTGGCCGATCAGCCCAACGTCTTTCTGTACAACATCGACGACCTGCAGCAGATCGTGGACGACAACCTGGGGCGCCGCCGCGCGCAGCTTCCCCAGGCGGAGTCCATCGTGTCGCAGGGGGTGGAAGACTTCTGGGCCTGGTACAGCAGCCTGGCCGTGGTCCCCACCATCCGCGCCCTGCGCGACCGCGGCGAGCAGATGCGCCGCGCCGAGGTGGAGCGCGCGCTGCGCCAGCTTTCCCACCTTTCCCCCGAGGACCAGCTCGCCATCGACGCGCTGACGCGCTCGCTGGTGAACAAGGTCCTGCACGCGCCCACCGCCCGCCTGCGCGACGCCGCCGGCAACGGGAGGGGGACGGGGGTGCTCGACACCGTGCGCTACCTCTTCGAGCTGGACCGCGAGCCCCGCGGCGGCGGAGATCCCGACGAAGGAGGCAGCAGGTGAGAGGGTGCTGAAGCTCGTGCGCCCTGCGATCAGGCAGCGAGCCGTCCGCCCGCTGGAGCGGCTGAAGTCGCCGCTGGAAATTCGCAAGGTCCGCATGCGCGGACTCGGCGGCCCGGCCGTATGCGGCGTCCGAAGCACCCGCGCGTCCGCTACCCGGCCAGTTCCCGGCCGGATCCGCAGTCGGCATAGGAGGATCCGCCGCGGCGCCGGAACGGCGACGCCCGCTCCGGGGCAGGCTGCATAGACCCGGAGACGCGGACGGCGGCGCGCCGTCCCACTTTCGCACTTTCGCACTCCCGCACTTTCGCACTGCCTTGATGCAGCAGCATACCGGAAACGAGTTCGCCGCCGCCTGGGAGATGATCGCCCAGGGCACGCCTTCGACCAAGATCATCATGGCCACGCTGGCCATCATGTCGGTGGCGTCGTGGACCCTCATCGTCCTCAAGCTCATCCAGTTCCGCCGCCTGCACCGCGAGGCGGACCAGTTCCTTGACCGCGTGCAGGCCGCCGAGCGGCTGGACGAGGCGTACACCTGGGTGCGCGGCCTCAAGGAGTCGCCGTTCACCCGCCTCTTCAAGCGGGGGATGCACTTCTTCGGCGAGCTGCGCCCCGGCGCCGCCAAGCAGGGCACCGACGTGCGCGGCCTGTCTCCGGCGCAGCTGGAGGTGATGAAGATGGTGCTGGAGAAGGAAGAGTCCGAGGAGCGCGACGAGCTGGCCAGGGGGCTCAGCTGGCTGGCCATCATCGCCACCGCGTCGCCGCTGCTGGGCCTTCTGGGCACCGTGCTGGGGGTGATGAACTCGTTCCTGGGCGTGGCGGCGAGCGGATCCAGCTCCATCACCGTGGTGGCGCCGGGCGTGGCGGAGGCGCTGGTGGCCACGGGGGGCGGCCTGGTGGTGGCGATCCCGGCGGCGATGTCGTACAACTACCTGACCGCGCGGCTCAACCGCTTTACGGGCGAGCTGGAAGGGATCAGCACGGAGCTGATCGGCGCGCTGGCCCGCGAAGGGCGGATCTAGCCGTGCCGCGCCGCCGCAACCGCGCGGAGCTCGGCTACAGCGCCGAGATCAACGTCACCTCGCTGGTGGACGTCGTCCTCACGCTGCTGGTGATCTTCATGATCACCGCGCCGATGATGCAGGGCGGGGTGGAGGTCAAGGTGCCGCGCGCCCGCACCGAGTCCGTGCCCTCCGCGGAAGGGCTGATCGTGTCGATCGACCGCACCGGGCAGATCTACGTGGGCTCGGCGCGGGTGGCGTGGGAGCAGTTCGAGACCCTGTTCCCGCAACTGGTCAGGGAGAAGGGCGCCAACAGCGTCTACCTGCGCGCGGACGAAGGCGTGCCGTACGGCAGCGTGATCCGCGTGCTGGGGGCGATGAAGGCGGCGGACGTGGGGAGCGTGGGATTGATCGCGGAACCCGAGCAGGACGGGAGCTGACGATGGACCATCGGCGGCGGGCGGACGGACGTGTGCGGAGCGCGCTGGTGGCGTCGCTGCTTCTGCACGCCGCCATCATCGGCTTTGCCGTCGTGGCCGAGGGTTCGCCGCCGAAGCCGCCGAAGACCAAGGTGTACGCGGTGGATATCGTTTCGCCGCCGCCCAACATGGCGGGGGAGATGCCGGCGGAGCCGCCCGCCACGCAGGAGCCCGGCCCCGCCGCCGCCGCGGAGCCGGCCGCCACGCCCGCGGAGACCGCGCCCGACCCGGCGCCGCCCGCGCCGGAGCCGGACCCGGAGCCCGCGCCGCCCAGGGAGGCGCCGAAGGAACCTGCGAAGGCCCCCGAGCCTAGAAGGACCCCCGAGCAGCCGAAGGCGCGTCCGACCCCCGCGCCCGAGCAGCCGAAGCAGCGCCCGAGCACGACGCCGAATCGTCCGTCGACGACGACGCCGAGCACGACGCGCCCGAGCCAGCCGTCCACGAACCGGCCCGCGACGAACCGGCCGGCGAGCGGGACGAGCGGGCAGAGCGGAACGGGGAGCGGTCCCAACCGCACGCAGGGCACGGGAACGCGCACGGGCCCGGCGACCGGCAGCAACCCGGTCGCCTCCAGCCCCGGCGGCGAGGGATTGAACGTGCACGTGGAGGGCGATCCCTGCCCCGTGGCCGGCTACTGCGAGAACGTGCAGCGCCAGGTATACCGCTTTTTCCGCGCGCCGCCGGAAAGCACCGGCGGCCGGGGCGAGGTGTGCTTCCGCATCCAGCGCGACGGCAGCGTGACGGCCATCGAGACGCGCGGCGTCCGCGGCGGCGCCGCCTTTCGCCTGGCGATGATGGAAGCCGCCGAGGCCGCGGGGAGCCGCCGCGCCTTCGGTACGCTGCCCGGCGCGTTCGATCCGGCGCGGTGGAGATGGTGCGTGGAGCTTACCCCGCGAAGCTGAACCCCAGCGAAGTCCTGATTCGAGTGACGTTTTCCAGATTCCGCGCCCCGCGCGCGCTCGCGTTCCTGGTTGCCGCCGCGGCCCTGGCCGCCGTGCCGGCCGCCGCCCAGGACAGCGTGGTGGTGCGCCTGCGCGCGCAGTACGAGACGGCGCGCTCCCCCGGCTTCATCGTTCTCCCCATCGCCGGCGGCGCGGGGGCGGACATCGCGGCGATCCTGCGCGGGGACCTGGAGCGCAGCGACCGCTTCGAGATGGCCGAGGCCACGGGCGCGCGCGCCGGGCAGCCGCTGGACCTGGACGCCTGGAGCCAGCGCGGCGCCACCTGGGTGCTGGAGGGCGCGCTCACCGGCGCCTCCCTGCGCCTGACGCTGCACGACGCGGCGTACGGAACGGTGAAGGGATCTGGCACCTTCACGCTGCCGGCCGCGGGGAGCCGCGCGTTCCGCCTGGCCGTGCACGCCGCCTCCGACGCCGTGGTCCGCTGGGCCACGGGCGAGCCGGGGATGGCCGCGTCGCGCATCGCGTTCGTGACGCAGGGGCGCGGGTCCAAGGAGATCTACGTCGTCGACTCCGATGGCGAGAACGTCACCCGCATCACGAACGACGGCTCCATCTCGCTGTCGCCTTCATGGGCGCCGGACGGGGGGCGGATCGCGTACACCTCGTTCCGCAGCGGCGCGCCGCTCCTGTACGAGCGCAACCTTTCCACCGGCGCCGACCGCGTGCTTTCGGACCGCGGGGGGATCAACATCACCCCCTCGTACGCGCCGGACGGGCGGACGGTGGCGTTCGCGACCACCGTCGGGGGCCACACGGAGATCGCCACCATCGGCGCCGAGGGGCTGCGGCAGCACACGCGCGGCCGCGGCTACGAGAACCTGTCGCCCACCTGGGCGCCGGACGGCCGCCGCTTCGCCTTCGTCAGCGACCGGCTGGGCGAGCCGCAGATCTACGTGATGAGCCCGGGCGGCGAGCCGCGCCTGGTGTCCAGCTACGCGTACGGCGGCCGGGGCTACAGCACCTCGCCCGACTGGTCGCCCGCCGGGCCGGCCATCACGTACCACACGCGCGTCAACGGGCGGATGCAGATCGCCGCCGTGAGCGCCGACGGCGGCAGCCCGCGGATGCTGACGGACCGCGGCCACAACGAGGATCCCAGCTGGGCCCCCGACGGCCGCCACATCGTCTTTGCGTCGGATCGCGACGGCGGCGGCCTGTTCGTGCTCGACAGCGTGACGGGCACCATCCGCCCCCTGCTGCGCGGCCGCGGCTTCGGCCTGCCCGACTGGTCGCCCACGCTGCTGCGGGCGGCTCGGTAGGGGCCCTCCCCCGGCGGTGCCCGAGAGCGCCCCCCCTCCCCGCGAACTGCGCGAGAGGGGGAGACACGGCAGAGGCCGTGGCGCGGAGGGTGTGGCGCGAGCCGCCGGCGCCCTCCTCCCCCACAAACTGTGTAGGGGAGGGAGAACGGCAGAAAGCGTGTCGCAGCGGGATCGAATTCTCCCCTTTCTCCCGCGCAGCGGGGGAGAGGGGTCGGGGGAGAGGGGGCCCTGTCGGGCGCCAGCTCGGTTCGCCCGGCGGGACTGCACACCAGATCCAGCGTTCTTTGAACCCGCAAACGCACAACCCGACTCCAGACCGCCAGGAGACCCGATGAAGCTGCGCCACGCCCTCGTCTGTGCCCTCATCCCGCTGACCGCCCTGGGCGCGTGCAAAAAGCGCCCGCGGACCGCGCCCGTGCCGGATGGGGACACGACGATCGTCGCAGGGAGCGGTTCCACGAGCGAGGACAGCATCCGCCTGGCCGAGGCCGAGCGCGAGCGGCTTGCGAGCGAGCGTGCCGAGCGCGACCGCCTGGAGCGCGAGCGGGTGGAGCGCGAGACCGCCGGCGCCCGCGAGGTGCTTACCGAGATCGTGTTCTTCGAGTACGACAGCGACGAGATCGGCAGCGAGGCCGAGGACAAGCTGCGCCTCAAGGCCGCCGTCCTGGCGGCCAACCCCAACGTCCGCCTGCGCATCGAGGGCCACGCCGACCAGCGCGGCTCCACCGAGTACAACCTGGCGCTGGGCCAGCGCCGCGCCGAGGCCGTCCGCGCCTTCCTGGCCAACTACGGCATCGACCCCGACCGCTTTACCACCGTCAGCATGGGCAAGGAGCGCCCGCTGGTGGAGGGGGACGACGAGGAGTCGTGGTCCCGCAACCGCCGCGCGGAGTTCGGCATCATCGGCGGGCAGGTGACCGTGGTGCCGGAGGAGCTGCGATGATCCGCCGCTTTCTCCTGATCGCCGCGCTCCTTCCGCTCGCCGCCGGGTGCGTGGCCACCAAGCAGGACGTAGAGGAGCTGCGGCTGGACATGGCCGCCCAGCGCGCGCAGCAGGACTCGCTCTTCCGCACGCTGATCGCGCGGACGGAGGCCATGCTGGACTCGCTGAGCGACCAGAACGTGCGCCTGCGGGGCGACGTGGGCAACCGGCTGCTGGCCATCGAGCGGCAGCTGGTGCAGATCCAGGAGCTCAGCGGGCAGAACCAGGCCCAGCTGGCCGGCCTGCGCCAGCAGATCGAGCAGAGCGCCACCGAGGCGCGCCGCGCCCAGGAGGCCGCCGCGGCCGCCGCGCGGGACGAGGGGAACGGCGGCGGGGACGAGGAGGGGGGCGACCCGCAGGAGCTGTACGACGCGTCGCTGGGGGCGCTGCGGCGAGGGTCCGTGGGCACCGCGCGCGCCGGGTTCGAGGAGTTCCTGCGCGCCAACCCGCAGCACCGGCTGGCCCCGGAGGCGCAGTACAACATCGGGCAGAGCTACGAGCAGGGGCGCGAGCCGGCCAACGCCATCACCGCCTACGCCCGCGTCGTGGAGCTCTATCCCACCTCCACCCGCGCCCCCGCGGCGCTCCTGCGGATGGGGCGGCTGGAGCTGGGTCGGGGGAACCGTACCCAGGCGCGGACGCACTTCAACGCCATCGTCCAGCGCTTCGCGCGCAGCCCGGAGGCGGGCGAGGCGCGGACGGAGCTGCAGCGGATGGGGACGCGATGAACCGCGGGTCCGGAGCGGGGTTCTAAGCGCGTGCGCTGCCCCTTCTGCCACCACACCGACGACCGCGTGGTCGACTCGCGCAGCGTGCGCGAGGGCCGCGCCGTGCGCCGCCGCCGCGAGTGCCTGCGCTGCGAGCGGCGCTTCACCACGTACGAGTACATCGAAGAGCGGCCGCTGCAGGTG
>DASUVG010000192.1:0-45141 GCA_036379135.1 Longimicrobium sp. | reverse complement strand
AAGATGCGCTCCATCCTCCCGCTTCGCGAGGGGAAGATGGGGGCCTCACACGGAGTCAACTGAGTCAGCGGAGTGAAGGTGGAATTATCCCGCGGGGAATGTCAGGGGTCCCGCGGGCGGCGAGCGGAAGAAGGGATGATGAAAAACGTGGTGAAGTGATGTGTGCCATCCTATCTATCCTGTGTCGACCTTCGCCGCCGCCCTTTTTTTGAGGTGATTCATGCCATTCAAGATGGGAGTTCTGCTGATCCACGGAATGGGGAATCAGGACCGCGGGTTCGCCGCGCCCATGATCGAGGAGCTGAAGGCGCGGGTTCGGAAGCAGGGCGGCGATGACCACCAGATCGCGTTCCAGGAGGTGTGGTGGGCGCCCGTGCTGGCGGACAAGGAAGAGACCCTGCTGCGCAACATGGCCGACGGCAACGATCTGGAGTGGATGGAACTGCGCCGGTTCGTAATGCACTCGCTGGCCGACGCCATCGCCTACCAGGATACCAACCGCGGTGCCTCGCCCGATCAGATCAACGTCTATCACCAAGTACACGGCAAGATCGCCGAGGCGATGAAGACTCTGCGGGAGCGCGTCCGCGCTGGCGCCGAAGCGGACGCGCGCGAGGTGCCGCTCGTGGTGATCGCGCACTCCCTTGGGTGCCACATGATCTCTAACTACATCTGGGACGTGCGCGATTCGGAGCATGCGAAGAAGAAGCCTGCCGCCAATCCGTTCGAGGGCTTCCAGACGCTCACCGGCATCGTGATGTTCGGATGCAACATCCCGCTCTTCACGCTGGCCTACGTCAAGCTCGATCCCATCGCGTTTCCCACGCCCAACCTCAAGGCGTACTTCCCCAAAGGCACATCCCCGGAGGACATCAAAGACGCGTCGAGGTGGCTTAACCTGTACGATCCCGACGATGTGCTGGGCTATCCCCTGGCTCCCCTGATGAACGGATTCGACAAGGTGGTGACGGACGTGGCGGTGGATGCAGGACCGGTACTCCGCGCATGGAATCCCCTCTGTCACACCGAGTACTGGACCGACAACGACGTCACCCGACCCACCGCTGAACTGATCCGCCGCATCCTCAAGCTGTTGTAGCCCAAACCGAGGGGACGAAGCCCGTTACCCCGTCACCCTACCAGCAGGGTGTGGGACCGTATCCTGCGCCCCGCGTCCGGCCCTGCGGCAGGCGGACGAGATCCTTCGGTCGCGCACGGGCGGTGGCGTGGGTTCAGGTTCCGCGCGGGCGCACCCTCAGGAAATCATCGCTTCAGGTCTTGGGAAAGCCTCTCACGGCGCCGTGGGAGTGCCCTGGACGGTGTCGGTGGCGCCGGGGACGGCGGCGGTGTCGACCAGTTGGCCACCGGCGGTGGGCGGATTGGTGCCCATGCCGGCCGTATCCACCGTTGGCGTGGTCAGCGTGTCGCTCGCGGCGGCCGCTTCGGCGGCCTCATCGTCTCCGCCACACGCGGCCAGCAGCAGCGCGGCCAGCGGAACCAGCATTCTGCGCACCGATGTCTCCCGGTCCCGGGTTCATCCCAACCCACACAGGCGCCGCTCTCCGCTGCAAGGTCCGGACGAGACGCTGATCTCACCTCGGCTGCGGGCACAGGTGCCTTGGCCGCCGCTCGCTGCCGGGCCGCCGAGTCCGCGCAGGCGGACTTTGCGATTTTCCAGCGGCGATCATTCGCTCCCGCGGGGCCGGGGATAGAAAAAAAGCACCACCGGCACGAGGCCGGTGGTGCTTTTGGTCTGCCGCTTCCTGACGCGATGGCCGCAAGGGTCATCCCGCCGACGCGGAAGATTTCGCCTTTCGATCGGCTCAGGCGCCGATGCGGCGATCGCTTGCCCGGGTCAGGTTGCGAGCAGTCGTCGTAATGGACAAGAGATCACCTCCTTCGTTCAGGTTCGACATAGGGCGTGAACACCGCGGGAACCCTCGGGCCCCCGTTGGTCCGCGGCGGCATCCTTCCGGACACCCCCATCGGCCCCTGCGCTGCACCTAAGCAGCGCTCGGGGAATAAGATACCATACCTCCAGAATTCACGCAACCCCTCTCTGCGGAGCCCTCCCACCGGCCGGACGCGGGGGTGGAATCGAGCGGGCGCACCATGAAGCTTGACGCCGCCTCTATTTGGCGTCATCATGCGTGACATGAAATCGTCCTCCCCCGCACGGGGCTACCGGATGGCGGCGCGGGCCGAAGCGGCGGCCCGGACGGCCCACGACATTCTCTCCGCGGCCGCCGGGCTGTGGCGGGAGCGCCCGCTCGACCAGGTGACCCTTGCGGCCATCGCCGAACGCGCGGGCGTTTCCGTGCGCACGGTCATCCGGCGCTTCGGGTCGCGGGAGGGGGTGATCGCGGCGTGCATCGAGGCGGACGCGGCCGGGATCGCCGCCGACCGCGGCCAGGCATCCGCCGGCGACGTGGAGGGAGCGCTCGCCGTCCTGCTGGCGCACTACGAGCGCGACGGCGATGCGGTCCTCCGCACCCTGGCGCTGGAAGAAACGGTGGCGGAGGCGAAAGCCATCGTCCGGGCCGGCCGCGCCGGGCATCGCGACTGGTGCGCCCGCGTCTTCGCCCCCCACCTGCCGCCCCCCCAGAGCGACGGCTACGGCATCCGCCTGGACGCCCTGGTGGCGGCCACCGACGTCTACGTGTGGAAGCTCCTGCGGCGCGACCTGCGCCGCTCCGCCGACGACACCGCGCAGGTGATCCGCGCCCTGGTCGGCGGACTCCTCTTCCTTCCCCCTCCCTGAGGTGCCGATGCCGGATGCGCGCGCCTACCTGTTCGTGACCTTCGAGGGCGGCGGCAACGTTCCCCCGGTGCTGGGCGCCGCCCGGCGCCTGGCCGCGCGCGGCCACCACGTGCGCGTGCTCGCGGAGCCGTGCCTGCGTACGGCGGTGGAGGCGGCGGGCGCGCGCTTCGTCCCCTTCACCCGGCACTTCACCCGCCGGGACCGCACGGAGGACCTGATCGGCGACGCGGCGGCCCGGTCGCCGATCGGCGCGCTGAAGGCGTCGTTCGAGCACCTGGTGTTCGGCCCGGCCCGGATCGTGGCCGAGGAGACGCGGCGCGCGCTGGACGGCGAGCGGCCGGACGTGGTGGTGGTGGACGCGCTTATGCCGGGGGCACTGGTGGCCGCCGAGGCCGCGGGGGTCCCGCGCGTGGTGCTCTTTCACATGCCGGAGTACCTCCCCGGCCCCGGGAGGCCGGCGGCGGGGCCGGGCTTTCTTCCGCGCACGGACCTGGCCGGCCGCCTGCGCGACGGCCTGATGACGCGCCTCTTTCTCGCCCAGCTGAAGGCGTACCTCCCCGCCTTCAACGACGCGCGCCGCGCCTGCGGCCTGGCGCCGCTCCGAACGCCGCGGGAGCTGCTGGGCCAGTACCACGCCGCCGACCTGCGGCTGATCCAGACGTCGCAGGCGTTCGACTTTCCCATCACGCCACCCCCGCCCAACGTCCGCTACGTGGGCCCCGTCCTGGACCATCCGGACTGGACCGGCCCGTCGTGGCGGGATCCATGGCCGGAGCCGGACGCCCGGCCCCTGGTGGTCGCCAGCCTCTCCTCCACCTTCCAGGACCAGCGCGGGGTGCTGCAGCGCATCATCACGGCGCTGGGCGCGCTGCCGGTGCGCGGCCTGGTCACGCTGGGTCCGGCGATGGCGGGCGAACGGTTCCACGTCCCCCCAAACGTCGTCGCGGTCCCCTCCGCGCCGCACGCGCAGGTGTTCCCGCGCGCGGCCGCCATCGTGACGCACGCGGGGCACGGCACGGTGATGCGCGCGCTGGCCCACGGCCTTCCGCTCCTCTGCCTGCCGATGGGGCGCGACCAGGACGACAACGCCGCCCGCGTGGTCGCGCGCGGCGCGGGGCTGCGGCTGAAGCCCTCCGCGACGCCGCCGCGCATCGCCGCCGCGGTCGGGCGCCTGCTCGCCGAGCCCGGCTTCGGGGCGCAGGCGGCGCGCCTGGGCCGGATCATCGCGGACGACGTGGCCGCGGACCGCGCGGTCCAGGAGCTGGAGGCGGTCGGGAGGGGATAGGGGGCGCGGATCCGCCGCGCGGGAGGTGCGAGGACGGGCCCGGCAAGCTCCTTGCGAGCCGTCGCGGCCATCCATCCGCAGGACCTCTCCGGAGCTCTCCCATCATGGAAACGACCATCGCGGCGGCCATCAATCCCCACGCCGGGGTGCATCCCGTCACCGCGTCGCCGCCGGAGCTGGAGGCGGTGCGGCGCGCGACGGAGGCGTCGCTGCGCGAGGCGCCGTACTACCTGGAGCGGTACGGCGAGCGGGGGCGGCTGTTCGGGGGGAGCGACGGGGCGTGGCTGGTGACGCTGTGCCGCGGCGACGCGGCGTTCGTGGAGCGGCAGGTGATGTGGCTGGGGCGGGTGCTGGGCGCGCGGGGAATGCCGCGCTGGCTGCTGCAGCGGCACCTGGAGCTGCTGCACGACGAGCTGGTGCGCGCGATTCCCGGCCACGGCGGCCGCTACCGCGGGCTGCTGGAGGCGTGCGCGCTGCTGCGCGACCAGCAGCGCCGGCACCTTGCCGAGGACGACTGCCGCGCGCTGGCCGCCGCCTTCGACGCGGACGCCGATCCCGCGTGGGTGGCGCGGCTCCCCAACATGGGCCGCATCCTGGCCGCCGCCGCGGCGGACGAGGCGGCCGGGATCCCCAACGCGGTGGAGAGCGTGGAGGAGTGGGCCGCGGACCCCGCCCGCTTTCCGGAGCGCTGGACCACCGCGGTGCGGACGGCGCTGGCCGGCGGGCGCCGCAGCGCGCGCCGCGCCGGCTAGTGCGCGCCCGGCGCCGGCGCGGCCGAGTCGGCGCGCGCGGGGCGCGGCGCGGGGCGAAAGGCGTCGATGGGGTCGCCGGTCCAGTTCAGCAGCCCGGGGGAGGCGTACCGCATCTCCCCATCCTCCCGCGTGACCAGCGCGTAGCTGATCACGGCGCGCCCTGGCGGATAGTGGCGCGCCATGTAGCCGGCCAGGTCAACCCAGACGGTATCCCCCGCCACCCGCGCCAGGTCGCCCAGCGGCTGGCTTACGTAGCTGCGGCCGGCCGCATCGGCCGTGATGGCGAACAGCTCCAGGGCGTCGGGCACCGGCCCGTGCGCGCGGAACGCGATGCGCCCGGCCACGGCCCCGTCCGGCGTCAGCGGCTCCAGCGTGGGCCGATATCGCTCCCCCGCGAGCACGTACCGGCGAAAGAGCGCGGGATCCACGCCGGACATGATCAGCATCCGCGGCAGCAGCGCCGTCCGGCCGTCCCAGTAGCCGGGGTTCACCGTGTGCAGGTAGCGGTAGCCGCCGGCGACGGCCTCGGCGATCTCGGCGGTGTAGTGGCCAAAGGGAAAGGCGAAGTCGTACCTGGCGGTCGGCTGCGCACCCTGGCCCAGCAGCCGGGTGGAGCGGACGAGCGAGGCGGCCACCTCGGTGCCGGAGCCCGGCAGGCTGCGGTGCTCGTAGCCGTGCGCGGCCACGCGGTGCCCGGCGCGCGCCAGCCGCTCCAGGTCATCGGCGTTCAGAAAGCGCGGGTCGCCGCCGGCGGTGCGGGTGGGGATGACGAAGAAGATGCCGCGAAAGCCGTGGCGCTCCAGGATCTCCGCGGCGCGCAGCTGACCGCGCGTGCCGTCGTCGAAGGTCAGGATCACCTGCCGCGCGGCGCCGTCCGCCCCCAGCCGCACCTCTTCGGGAAAGACGGAGCGAAAGCCGTTCTCCGCCAGAAAGACGATCATCTCCTCGAACGCGGCGAACGACTCCGTGAGCGTGCCGTCCTGCGGCGTGACCTGGTCCTTGAAGTTGTGCCACGCCAGCACCGGAATGCCGCCCGGCGTGCACCCCGCCGCGCAGCGCCCGGACCATCGCGCCTCCGAGCGCCCCGGCAGCAGGAGCGCCCCGACGATCAGGGCGCAGGCGATGACGAGCCACGCCGGCGTGCGGCGCCGGGCGATCAGGCCGGGGTACTTCGGGTGCATGATCCGGAGCGTCGGGAACGTTGTCGTGTTGCGGACAGGAACGGCATCCTACGTCGTGCCCGTCGCGCTTCGCCAGTCGCCTCCGTGCCCTCCGCGCCGATCTACGCGTGGGACGTCGGGGGGGCATCATCCGGATCGAAGGCAGTGCATGAGTGATTCGACGCTGCGGGTCCAGACCGACTTCGACCGGCTCGCCGCGCTGGACGAGGGGCGGTGGGACAGCAACCGGCACTACCACCCGTTCCTGCTGCGCTCGCTGCCGCCCAGGCGGGAGAGCGCGCTGGAGATCGGCTGTGGAACGGGGACTTTGCGCGGTCGCTCGCCCGGCACTTCGAGCGGGTGATCGCGGTCGACCTCTCCCCCGGGATGGTCCGCCGCGCCCGCGAGCTCTCCCGGACCGTCGAGAACGTGGAGTTCCGGCAGGCCGACGTCCGCACCTGGGATCTGCCGCCGGCCGCATTCGACTGCATCGCCAGCATTGCGACGCTGCATCACCTGCCGCTGGTAGAGACGCTGAAGAAGCTGGATGCGGCGCTCCGGCCCGGCGGCGTGCTCCTCGTCCTGGACCTGTACCAGGCGCGGACCCTCGCGGACTGGCTCTGGAGCGCGTTGGCGTACCCGTGGAACCGGCTGCTTCGTACGTGGCACCTGCGCCGGCTCCGGCAACCTGCACACGTGCGGCAGGCCTGGTCGGAGCACGCGCGGCACGACGTCTATCCCACGCTCGCCGACGTCCGCGCGCTTGCGGATCGCCTGCTTCCGGGAGCCGCCGTTCGCCGCCACCTCTTCTGGCGCTACTCGCTGATCTGGCAGAAGCCGGGTGAATCGGCCGGCATCGTTCCGCGCGAATGAATCTGGCGGATGAATCGGGTGGATGGATCGGGCGGATGGATTGGGCGGATGGATCGGGTGGATGAGTCGGGGGGATGAATCGGGCGGGATGAATCGGGCGGATGGATTGGGCGGATGAGTCGGGGGGATGAGTCGGGGGGATGAGTCGGGGGGATGAATCGGGCGGAGGGATTGGGCGGATGGATCGGGTGAATTGGGCGGAGGGATCGGGTGGATGATCGGGCGGATGAATCGGGCGGATGGATCGGGCGGATGGATCGGGCGCATGAATCGGAAGGATGGATCAGGCGGATGAATCGGCCGGATGGATCAGGCGGATGAATCGGGCGGATGAGTCGGCCGGCATCGTCCTGGGCGGATGAATCCGCGGCTGGAACAGCGGGAAGCCCCGCAAACTGCGCGGGGCTGCGCATCCGCAGGCACCCGTCTGTCATTCCGAAGGAGCGCACACCTGACACCTCCGGTTTACTCCATGAGCGCGAAACGGCCGCATCCGCCCGCAAGGCAGCAGATTTGCTCAGTGGACGCGCGGATCTGCCGTGGACCAGGAATGCGGAGTCGTTGACGATGTCGCGTGCGTTCGTAAAGGAAGATTCGGGGTTCGTGCCGCCGGGGCTGTTCGGGCTGCCGGCGCGGGACGATCCCAGGTTCGATGCGGCGGCCGCGCGGGCGCTGATCGAGGCCGCGCGCGACGCCAACACCGCCAGCGCCGAGGCCGCCACCGGCTACCGCTGGGGCGAGCCGCGCCTGCACCGCCACGTCCGCAAGCTGCTGCAGGCCGCCGAAGCGCTGCCGGAGGAAGAGCAGGACCGGCGCTACATCCGCGTCGCCAAGCGGTTTCTGGGCACATAGACACGTCTCTCCCGGCGCGTGGTCCGGCGGTTGCGCAGGGGCGGCAGGCTCTGCGGCGAGACGGAGCACCACGCACGCGCGACAAGGAGAGGCCGGATGGCGCAGGAACAGGGCGGGATTACCGACAACAAGCAGCAGAGCCGCTTCGAGCTGGCGGTGGACGGTGGGACGGCCGTCCTGCAGTACATGGAACGCGACGGGGCGCTCTACCTTACCCACACCGAAGTGCCGCCGGAGCTGGAGGGACAGGGCATCGGCGGGCGCATCGTAAAGCACGCGCTGGACGAGGCCCGCAGCCGGGGCGTGAAGGTGGCGCCGTGGTGCCCGTTCGTCCGCACCTACATCGAGCGGCATCCGGAGTACAGGGCGCTGGTGCTGGAGGAAGAGGCGTAGGGGCGGGTGGCGGGGACAGGGAATAGGGAATAGGGAATAGGGAATAGGGAATAGCGGGATGGTCGACGAGGCGGATCCACGGGGCGGCATCTCCCATAGCCCCAACCATCCGCAGCCGATGTGACAATCCGCGGGGACGGGCGAGGAGTTCATTGACCGATGGAAGCTCGGGGCTTTCTATTCCTCGTCTCCCATCCACTCCCCGCCCGTCCGAGGCCCCCCAATGTCCGAGCCCACACCCGCATCCATCCCCCCGTCCGACGTTCCGCCCGCACCCCCTGCTGCATCCGCAGACACCGCAGATATCACCACTACCGCCTCCGCCGCGGCCGCGGGGTTCGATCCGCAGAGGCCGCTGGGGAAGCTGGCCATGTCGCTCTCCGGCGGCGGATACCGCGCGGCGGCGTACCACCTGGGCACCATGCGGATGATGGACCGGGTGGGACTGCTGCCCAGTGTGGTGGGCCTTTCCACCGTCTCCGGCGGCACCATCTGCGGGATGGCGTGGGTGGTGAGCCTGGTCGAGGGCAAGCCGTTCGGCGAGTTCTACGACCAGTTCTCCCGATACCTGCTCGGCAACAACGTGATCGCCGACGCCATGGAAGAGCTCGCCGGCAGCCGCGACCACGCCAGCCATCGGTGGGCCAGCCTGATCGGCGCAGCGTCGGACGTGTACGCGCGCCCCAACCTGTTCGGCGACCGGCGGTTCGGCGACCTGCTGGGGGCAGAGGGGCTGCAGCTGGAAGAGGCCATCTTCAACTCCACCGAGTTCCACACCGGGCTGGACTTTCGCTTTCGCTGCAGCGCCCGCGCGCGGACCATCCTGGGCAACCGCAACTACCCGCTGCCGCGCGCCGTGGCCCAGCACATCCGCCTGGCCGACATCGTGGCGGCCTCGTCGTGCTTTCCCGGCGGGTTCGAGCCGCTGGTGTTTCCCCAGCAGTTCCACTGGCCCGCGCAGTACCCGCTGGACGCGGCCCTCGAGGAGCTGGGCGCGGACTTCGACGGCGGGCTGCCGCTGATGGACGGCGGCGTGTACGACAACCAGGGCGTGCAGAGCCTGCTGCTGGCGTTCCATGACACCGCGGCCACCACGCTGCTCATCTCCGACGTCAGCGCGCGCAACGACGAGATGTACCAGATGCCGCCCACCCCCACGAAGCGCGGGTGGCTCACGCTGAACGGGGTGTTCTGGATCGGCCGGCTGCTGTTCGTGCTGGCCGTGGCCTGCGCGCTGGTGCTGGCGGAGCACGGCTGGCGCACCATGCGCAACGGGGAGTGGCGGCTGGAGAACCTGCTGCTGTACGGGGTGCCGGGGCTGCTGGCGGCGGGGGTGGCGGGCGGGCTGTGGTGGGCGCACCGTCGCCTGCGCGAGGGGAACCAGCTGCTGGCCAGCTCGATCGACGTGCACGCGTGGGCCAGCTTCAAGAAGCTCACCGTCTCGGAGTTCACGCAGATGATGGTGCTGCGCATCACGTCGCTGCTGGCGCTCACCTCCAGCATCTTCATGGCGCGCATCCGCAGGCTGGTGTTCGGGCGCGTGTTCGACGACAAGGCCTTCGCCGCGCGGCGCATCTCCAACCTGATCTATTCGATGGCGCGCAACCAGCCCGCGCTGTTCGAAAGCAACCCCTGGCTGCGCCCCAGGCCGGACCTGGTGACGCTGGCCCAGACGGCGGAGCGCATGCCCACCACGCTGTGGTTCACCGATCCGTCCCAGTTCACCACCCAGTCGCGGGCGGGCGAGGCGACCTGCTGCTTCGTGCTGCTGCGCCACCTGGTGGAAGACCACCCGGGCCAGTACGAGCAGCCGGGCGCACCGCTGCACGACCTGTACACCAGGCTGCGCGCCGAGTGGGACGTCTTCAACGGCGCCGCCGCGGCCGCCGCCGAGGGCACGGTCCGCGCCCCCGCCGCGCAGAGCGGGCCGAGCATCTGGGGAGCGACGTGAGGGAAGTGCGAGAGTGCGAGAGTACGAAAGTACGGGAGGGACGAGAGTACGAGAGTACGAGAGTACGAGAGTATGAAAGTGCGTGAGTGCGTGAGTGCGGGGCGGTTCGGGAAGTAGCCTGCCGGGCGCCGGCGCCCCCCTCTCCCGGCCTCTCCCCCATAAACTGCATGGGGGAGAGGAGAATTCGATCGCGCTCCGGATCGTGTGGATCAAAATCACCCACTGGCGCGACGAAACGCATCGAACTGCGTCCGCCAGGCGCCCCCTCCGGGCTCGTAAACCTCGCCCACCTCCCCCAAAAAACCCTGGGGGAGGTTGAACTGCGATCGCGCGCGGACGTCGTCGTCCGAGTCTCCCTCTCTCGCGGCCGCCCCAGCGCGGCACCGCCGCCGGTTGCCCTGATCCCGCCGGTCCGCCTACCTTCCGTGCGCCCGCCTCACCCGCTGGTCCGTCTGAATCCCCTGCCCTGCCGTGTGGCTGCTTCCGTTCTTTCCGAAGTTCTCCAGGCTCGCCACCACCACGTTCTACCGCCTGGGCATCGCGGGGGGAGCGGTGCCGGCGGAGGGGCCGGTGCTGCTGGTCGCCAATCACCCCAACTCGCTGATGGACCCGGCGCTGGTGGCGGCGGTGGCGGGGCGGCCGGTGCGCTTTCTGGCCAAGGCGCCGCTGTTCACCGATCCCATGGTGGGCTGGCTGGTGCGCGGCTCCGGCGCCATCCCCGTCTACCGCCGCGCCGACGACGAGGCGGAGGTGGCGAAGAACGAGGACACCTTTCGCGCCGTGTACGCGGTGCTGGCCGAGGGCGCGGCGGTGGCCATCTTTCCCGAAGGGATCAGCCACAGCCAGCCCTCGCTGGCGCCGCTCAAGACGGGCGCGGCGCGCATCGCGCTGGGCGGCGCGGCGCTGCTCGGGCGGCCCATCCCCATCGTCCCCGTGGGTCTCACCTTCCGGCGCAAGGACACCTTTCGCAGCGAGGCGCTGGCGGTGGTGGGCGAGCCGGTGGAATGGGCGGGGCTGGAAGGACGCGGGGTGGATGACCACGAGGCCGTCCGCGAGCTGACGGCGCGGATCGACGCGGCCATGCGGGCGGTGACGGTGAACCTGGAGCGGTGGGAGGATGCGCCGCTGGTGGAGATGGCGGAGGCGGTCTACGCGGCGGAGTTCCCCACGAATCCGTCGCCCGCGGCGCGGGTGGGGCGCACCCGCAACACGACCGCCGCGCTCGCCCGCCTGCGCCGCGAGCGTCCGGGGGAGTGGGAGGAGCTCGCCCGCGCCGTGCACGCCCACGTGCGCACGCTGCGGGTGCTGCGGATGACGCCGGTGGAGGTGAAAGCCTCCGCCAGCGCCGCCGAGGCGGCACGGTGGACCTTCCGGCAGCTCACGGTGCTGCGCACGCTGCTCCCCGTGGCGATGGTGGGGCTGGCGCTGTTCTACATCCCCTACCGCCTCACCGGCTTTCTGGCGGACCGGGCCAGGCCGCCGCAGGACATCCGCGCCACCTACAAGGCGCTCATCGGCATCGCGCTGCACCTGGTGTGGACAGTGCTGCTGGCGGGCATCGCCTGGTGGAGGTGGGGATGGAAGATCGGCCTTCCCGCGCTCGTCCTGCTGCCGGTGGTGGCGATCCTCACCGTGATCGTGATCGACATGTGGCGGCGCGCCAGCGGCGAGGCGCGGCGCTTCTTCATCCGCGCACGCCGCGGACAGGCGCTGCTGGAGCTTCGCGAGCGGCAGCGCGCCCTGGCCCAGCGCCTGGCGGACACGTGGGAGACGCTGCGGGAGTGACGGGGCGATGCGGTTCGGCCCTGCACGCCCTTCATCTACCGCGCGACGGGCGTTGGCGATGCGAGCGGTTGAAGCCCCGTTCGGCGAGTGTAACGAGCCGAGACGGGGCTTCTGGCATTTCTAGCCGCGGGTTTCCAACCCGTGATGACTTCGGCGCGAACCCCGCCGATCAACGAATCACCCAGACGCGGAATCAACCGCCGAACGACCCGCCGCGGATCATCCCGCCAACCATCGTCCCGCCGACCATAGTCCCGCCGACAATCATCCCGCCGACAATCGTCTCGCCGCGGCGAACCGGCCGGCGGTGGGATCCGCGCGTCCATCATCCACCGAACAGCGACTTGAAGAACGAGAAGCGCGGGTAGGCCGGATTGGCGCGGGCGGCTTCGCGGACCAGGTACTCGTCGTCCTTCCCCAGCCGCTTGAGCGTCTCCGGCGCCAGCTCCGTGCGCCCGGCGACGGCCTCGCGCACACTCCGCTCCGCGTCCCCCGCGAGCCGCTCCAGCACCTCGCGCGCGGTGCGGGGGTTCGCGGCGACGGCCTCGCGGACGGTGTCGTCGCCGCTGCCGGCGAGCTCGGCGAGCAGCTCCGGGGGCGCGGCGGCGTGCCGGGCCAGCGCCTCGCCGTAGTCGCCGGGGTCGTCGCGCCGGGCGTTCAGGCTCCACACCTGCGCCAGGATCTCCGCCGGGGTCGCCGGGTTCTCCGCCAGCCCCTCCAGCACGTCGCCCACGTCGGAGTCGTCGAACGCGTCCTCGTCGCCCGCAAAGTCGTCGGCGAGGCGCGCGGCAACGTGCCGGACGACCGCGTGCAGCGCATCGGGCGACGCGTCGGGCGCGCGCGCGATCTTCTCCAGCACCCACGACCGCCCCTGAACCGCCACCTCGAGCCACGCCGCGCGCGGGAACGACGGATTCTCCAGCGCGTCGCCCGCCACGGTATCGTCGTCGGCCAGGCGGCGCAGCGTCGCTTGGGGCGTGCGCGGATTGCGCGCGACCGCCTCGCGCACCTCCGCGTCCAGGTGGTGCGACAGCTCCTCCAGCCGCTCCGGCGCGGTAGCCTCGTTCTTAGCGACCCGGCGGTGGGCCCGGCGCACCGTCGGATCGTGGAGCAGGTACCAGGGGCGCGTCACCGGCACGGGGTGAAAGACGTGCCACAGCCCGTCCGGCAGGTAGGCGCTGCCGGAGCAGTACCCGCACTGCACCACGCGCGCGCTGCCGTCCACGTGCAGCACCCCGCCGCACGTGGGGCAGTTGAACGCCACCGGCCCCGCGGCCGCGCGCGGCACCGGCACCGTGGCGCCGGCGGCCGGCAGCTGCAGCGGGTCCTCCCCCACCAGGAGCGGAAAGCCGGAGACCACCCACGCCGGCTCCGGAACGCGCAGCGGGGCGCGCGCCCCGCACCCCGGACAGGCGATGCCTCCCGCGTCCGCGGCGGCCAGCGCGGCCTCGGCCGGAATGCCGGCGCCGCACGCCGCGCACGCGGGGTCGTCGCGGAAGTCCGCGTCCAGCGCGACCTCGCGGTCGTGCAGCAGGATTGTGGCGCTGCTCACGTCGTCGTCGCCCAGCACCTCCCTCCAGAAGTCGGTGCCCAGGTCGTTGGACGCGCCGCACGCGCGGCACGCCAGCCGCGGCACCATGGCGTTCAGGGGGAGCGGGCTTCCGCAGGCGCTGCACGAGGTGCGGATCTGGACGGCGATGGTTCGCATGAGGAAAGTGCGAGAGTGCGAGAGTGCGAGAGTGCGAGAGTGGGCGCGGCGGAGGAGGATGAGGGTATGCGGCGGCGGACGTCCGGGCAAGACGGTCTGTCGGGACGGGGGGATGGATGGTAACGTGTGGGAGCGGATCCATCGGCGCCCCGCGGCGCCGGACCCCACGCCATCCGAACCGGACCACGCATGCCGCAAGACAGCCCCGATCTGCACGGAAACGCGCCCGACCAGTCGCCCGCGGCGCTGCTGGTGATCGACATGATCAACGACCTGGAGTGGCCGGGCGGCGAAAAGATCGTGCAGTCGGCACAGGCCGCGGCGGAGCGCATCGCCGCGCTCAAGAAGGAGGCGCAGGCGCGCGGCATTCCCGTGATCTACGCCAACGACAACTTCGGCAAGTGGCGCTCGGACTTTCGCGAGGTGGTAAAGCACTGCCTGGAAGACGGCGTGCGCGGGCAGAAGGTGGTGGAGCTTCTGCGCCCGGAGCGCGAAGACTACTTCGTGCTCAAGCCCAAGCACTCCGCGTTCTTCGAGAGCACGCTGGCCACGCTGCTGGAGCACCTGGGCACGCGGCACCTGATCCTGACGGGCCTGACCGCCGACATCTGCGTGCTGATGACGGCCAGCGACGCCTACATGCGCGGCTACCGCGTGCACGTGCCGCCGGACTGCGTGGCCTCGCTGGAGCCCATCGACACCAAGCAGGCCCTGCGCTACATGCAGCGCGTGATCGACGCCGACCTCACGACGTCCGCCGAGCTGGACCTGGACGCCATGGTCGAGGAGCCCGCCACCTCGGCGGCCGAGTAGGAAAAGCGGTTCACGCGGAGGGAGTGGAGGAAAAGATCGAGGACGCGGATGATGGATTCAACCGCGCCCTCTCTCTTTTGCTGCCCCACGTGTCATTCCGAGGGAGGCGTCGCGCCGAGGGCACCCATGCCCCTTCGCGAATCACGTTCAGCGCTGGAGGCGGAGGGTGCAGGTGCCGTCCGCGTGGTAGCCGGTGCGGGTGATGGAGACGCGGCAGTCCGGCTGGTCGGCGGCGCGGCCGCGCTTTACGTGGTGGATGACGGTCAGCGAGTCCGCGCCGGCGCCGGTGCGCGCGTGCACCTCGTACGACGCGACGTTCCAGCGGTTCTCGCGCAGCTCCGGATCGTACCCGGATACCTCCCACCTCCCGGCGACCGAGTCCGGCGTGACGGCGTCCAGGACCAGCGTGCCCCGCAGGGCGACGGAATCGGCTACGTCGGGGAGCTTGAGCGTGGCGGTGTAGGCGTAGCGCCCGGCGGGGATCACGCGATCCTCGCGAGGCACGTGGGATTTGACGCACGCGGAAGCCGCCAGCAGTGCGACGGCGGCGGCGGTGAGCAGGCGATTCTGCACGATCAGCAGGTCGATGTCGTGGGGGTTCGCGGCGGCGCGGCGCCGGAGGCGACCACGCGCTGCAGCCAGTCGGCCACGCGCTGCGGCGCGCCGGCCAGCGTGTGCGGACGGTGGCCGCCGCCCGGGTAGGTGTTCATCTCCCACAGCGGCGCCGGCCGGCCGATGCCGGTGAGCGCGTCCATCAGCCGCCGGCTGTGGGCGATGGGCACCTCGTCGTCGCGGGTGCCGTGGTGGATCTGCGTGGGCGGCAGGCGGTGCGCGAAGTAGACGGGGGATCGGCGCAGCAGCTCCGACCGCGCGCGCTGCACCGTCGTCCGCCCGTCGCGCAGGGCGAAGAGCACGCTGTCCGCCAGGTAGCCGGCGCCGGGAAGCCTGGGAATGCGGCTGCGCAGCGCGCGGTCCGCCAGGCGGCGTACCTCCGGCAGGTAGAAGTCCGTGGGCCCGAAGTAGTCCACCACCCCCTTGACCCTCGGGTCGCGGACGGCCATCAACAGCGCCACGCCCCCGCCCCGGCTGCGTCCGAAGACGGCGATGCGCGCGCTGTCCGCCTCCGGCACCTGCGCCAGCGTGGTGCTCAGCAGCGCCATCACGTCGTCCACATCGCGGTCCCACGGGCTGGGGCGCCCCTGCGAGCGGTACCGGCGCAGCGGGCGCACCGCCAGCCGCTCCGAGCGGTACGACGGCAGCACCTGGATCCACCCCTCCGAGAGCGGCCCGCTGCGGACGAAGTTGTAGCCCGACGTCCCCTTGTCGCCGCCGTGGGTGATGACGAGCACCGGCAGCCGCCGCCCCTCCGCGCCGGACGGAATGCGCACCGCGCCGTAGTGCCGCAGCCCGTCCACCGTGTGGGAAAGGACGATCGTCCGCCCGCCGCGCCCCTCGTCGCGCCACTCCACCCGCGCGTCGTGCGACCGCGTGTCGCGCCGCGCCCACTCCGCCTCCACCGCGCACATCTCCGCCTGCGTGGGCGGCGCGAACAGCACGTCCCCCAGCGCCTGCGCATTCCCCGGCGCCAGCCGCGCCGCGCATCCCCCGAGCGCCGCCGCCATCGCGGCCGCAACGCACGCTCTGACGGCCCGGCGGACGCTCCCGCCGTGCCCACGCCACACCATCCGATCGGACGACTCCCCGGCTGCGGACGCGCCGGTGCCCGGGACGCCGCAAACCGCCTGGCCGCCGGGTCCGCCCGGGCGGACCTCGTGATTTCGTAGCCGCGGTTTCAACCGCCCCGGACGATGCCTGCGGATCATCATACCCATCCCGCCACGCAGGTCACGCGCCTACGGGCTCCATCGCGTCCGCCCGCGCACCGCCGCGCTCCAGCAGCAGCGCGACGATCGCGTACCCGGCGAACGCGGCGGCCAGCGAGACCAGGTAGGGATACGGCAGGTCCATCACGTACGCCCCCAGCACCCACGCGATCACGCCGGCCAGCAGCGACGCCGCCGCGCTGCGTGCCCCGCCCCAGCGCGAGAACAGCCCGATCACCAGCGCCACGAAGATCCCCGCGCTGCCGAACGACGACGCCTCCTCCACCAGCGCGTACACGCCCTCGGCGTACAGCGCCATCACGTACGCCAGCGCGCCGAACAGCGCCACGCCCCAGCGCGCCACGCGAACCTTCTGCGCCTCCGTCATCCCCGGCCGCAGCGGCACCACCAGGTTGTGCGAGAGCAGCCCGGACGCCACCAGCAGCGCGCTGTCCACCGTCGACAGGATCGCCGACACCAGCGCGCCCGCGAAGACCACGTACAGCACACCGGGCAGGTACTGCGCAGCGATGCGCGGCAGGATCTGCTCCGGGTGCTCCAGGCCGGGCACCAGCGCCGGCCCCATCAGCCCCAGGGTGACCGGGATCATCCCGAACAGCAGGTACATCCCCGCGGCGACGAGCGACGAGTTGCGGGCGATCTGCGGCGTGCGGGTGGCGATGATGCGCTGCACCAGCTCCGCCGCCAGCACCGAGCCGCACACCGGCACCGCCCACGCCTCCAGGTTCGCCAGCAGCGGCGTATCCGGCCCGCCGAAGAACCGCAGCCGCTCCACGGGGACCTGCCGCAGCGGCTCCAGCCCCGTATCCGCCAGCACCACCGCGAGCACCACCGCCAGGCCGATCATCAGCGCGATCCCCTGCACCAGGTCCGTCCACGCGTCCGCCAGCATTCCGCCGAACGCCGTGTACGCGATCACGATCAGCGCCGCGGCCGTGATCATGAACGTCACCTCCAGCCCCGACGCCGCGCTGAGCACCTGCCCGAAGGCGCGGATCTGCGCGGCCGCCCACAGCAGCGAGGTGGGGATCATCAGCACCACCGCCAGCCGCTCCACGCCGGGGGAAAAGCGCTGCCGGAACAGGTCCGCCAGCGTGGTCAGCTTGCGCCGCCAGAGGGGGACGGCGAAGACGAGGCCCATGATGAGCAGGCACGCCGCGTAGCCGAACGGGTCCGCCGTGCCGCCGCTGAGGCCGTCGGTGTAGATGGCGCCCGCCGCACCGATGGTGGTCTCCGCGCCGAACCAGGTGGCGAAGATGGTGAAGATGGCCAGCCCGTATCCCAGGCTGCGCCCCGCGATCAGGTAGTCCGTCTCCGTGCGGATGCGGCGCGAAACGTAGATGCCCACGGCGAACTGAAAGAGCACGTATCCCAGCACGCCCAGCAGAACGAGGTTCACGGTGCGTCAGGTGGTGGGTTGGATGGTCCGGCGAAGCGGGTGGGCCGCTAAAGTAAAGCCGTGGAGGGAGCGCCAAAAGCCCCGCCCTGCCGCTGACGCGGCGGAGGCGGGGCTTCACGCGTTCATCTGGCCGCCGGCGCGCCCGTGTTCGGTCGAAGGCGCGCCCGCACGGAAGAACCTCCTCGGCGGGGACGTTCACCGGTTTCCAGAATTTACCGCTCGGCCCACATCGATGCACAGCCGGACTGCGCTTTTTCCAAAAGTCCACGAAACTCGTCACAAACTGCGGAAATCCGGTCAGAATCGCATTCTGCCGATCATTCCATCTTGCACGCCCGCAACAATGGAAACGTACGGATTTTGTGCCCCTGTCCGCAGTTCCTGATCCGTCGCAAAAGGAAATTCAGAGCGGCAGCCAGGCGCAACGTTTTTTCGTACCCGGGGGCTCCGCGGCGGCCGCCGGGTGCATGGGAGCTACGGCGACGGCCAGCGCTCCCCCTTCCGCCGGTACGGCTGACGTACCGGACCTCCGGTTCCTTTTTTCGGGAGCAGGCAAATGCAATTCAAGACCACCCTCCTGGCCGCGGCCACGGCCACCCTGACCCTGCTGGGCGCGTGCGACCAGCCCACGGGCCTGGCGACCCCGCGAACCGCCGCGGAGCAGAAGTCCGCGCCCACGTCGGCCATCGATCCCACCACGGGGGAGCCGGTGGCGCTCAACTACACGCCGGCGTCGGCCGCGCGGGGTGGCGCCCCCGCCCTGGCGATCAGCCCGTGCACCATCGAGGAGCCGTGCGACCCGGAGCCGCCGTGCGACCCCAACGACCCGTACGGCGGGTGCTATCAGCCCCCGTGCAGCTCGCTGATCAGCACCTACATCGAGTACCGGGCCGGCATTGAGCCGTACAGCTTCCTGGAAGTCTCGGGAACCACGTCCAGCGGCTGCGGCTACCTGGTGCTCACCGGCATCGGGGCGCGCATCAACGGGAGCGACGACTACACCACGCTGGCCCTGCGCGGCCGCCGCCTGAACGCGAACGGCACGTGGGCAGAAACCGTGGACTACCGCTTCGGCTCCTCGCCCAACCACACGCTCGAGGCGTGGGGCGAAGTCCCGGCCGGCTACGGGATCACGGGAATCGGCATCGGCCAGAGCGGCACGGAAGACGTACGCACGCTCAAGATCTACTACCGGCAGCTTGCGGTCACCTTCGCGGGTGTCCGCGCCACCGGCCCCACCTACACGGCGTACTTTGGCGCCAACCCCTATGGATACATCGATGCCTCGTACGTGACGTACAACGACCACGAAGTCTTCGTGGGCGCCGGCTTCCGCTCCATCGACAATGGCGAGCGCACGGCCACCCTGGCGGCTCGCGTGGGCCAGCTGCCCTGAAGCAGCCCCCGGTCGGACGGAAGGGACCGGCGCCCACCAGGCGCCGGTCCCTTCCACTTTCTCCCGTCCCCACCCGTCACTCCACACCGGTCGCCCGCGTCATCCTCCCGCAGCGAACCCCTCGCTCCGGCGCCCTGCACTCCGGCGCGCGGTCAGGCGGAACAGGCGGGCGCGGGTGTACCGCTGCAGCAGCATGGGATACAGGTTCACCAGCACGTTGCCGATGCCGATGAAGGCGGCCCATCCGCGCCAGCCGATCTGCCACGCGTAGACGGACGACACCAGCCCCACCAGCAGCAGCACGCCGTGCGAGCGCTCGCCGGCGTCGTTGCGCGCGACGAACGCCTGGGCGGCGCGGCGGTGCGGGACCACGCGGTAGTGCGGATCGCGGCGGCGGCGCAGGGCGTTGGACCAGTCGCCGTCCGGCACCAGCCGCCGGAACGCGCGCACGCCCAGCGCCTCGTACAGCCGTCCGCCCATCTCCCAGCGCCGCGGCCGCAGCCATCTGCCCGGCACCCACGCCGCCGCGAAGCAGAACGGCAGCGCCAGCGCGTACGGCACCGGCGACGGCGACAGCGGGCCCGCCGCGTCGTACGGCCGCATCGGCCCCCAGACCGCCAGCCAGAACATGACCAGCGGCCCCAGCCAGCCGCCGGACATCAGCGCGATCGGCAGCTGGTTCCACCACGGCGGACGCTCAGGCGCGGAGGAAACGGCTTCGGCCGCCATCCTCATCCGCACACCCGCGGGCCGTGTCCGCGAAGGCCATAGTGTGAAGTCGTAGCCGCGACTTCAGTCGCTCCGGACGGAGCGTCCCCCGTTCACCCGTTCACCCGTTCACCCGTTCACCCGTTCACCCGTTCACCCGTTCACCCGTTCACCGTGCGGTCATCGGCCGGAAGGACCCGAACCGCCGCCTCCGCCTCGCGCGCGGCCCGCTCGCCGGCCACGGGGTCCACGAAGAGGAGCAGTGTCCCGCCGACGATGAAGAAGCCGATCACCGACAGGATGCCGTGCCGTCCCGAGCCCGTCCGGCCGATCATGTAGGCGAAGAGCAGCGGACCGAAGATCCCCGCGAACTTGGAAAAGACGCTGTAGAACCCGAAGAACTCGCCGGACTTGTGGCGCGGGATCATGGTGGAGAACAGCGAGCGGCTGAGTGCCTGCGTGCCGCCCTGCACCGTGCCCACCATCAGCGCCAGGACGATGAAGGCGCGCGCCCGCTCCCCGGGGGGGAGGGAGCCGATGAAGAACCCGAAGATGCTGATCCCCGCGTAGAGCGCGAGCCCCAGCAGGATCGAGCGCTTGGCCCCGATCCGTCCCGCCAGCGCCCCGAAGGCAAAGGCGAAGGGAATGCCCACGAACTGCACCAGCAGGATCGCGCCGATCGTCACCCCCTGGGAGATTCCCAGCTCCGTCGCATAGGGCGCGGCCATCTTCTGGATGGTGGCGATCCCGTCGTTGTACAGCAGGAACGCGACGAGGAAGAGAAAGGCGTTCTTGTATCCCCGCAGCTCCCGGAACGTCTCCCCCAGGCGCACGAACGCCATGCGCGCGGGATTGGCCGTGGGCTTCTCGTCCGGCTCGATCCCCCGCGGAGGCTCGCGCACGCCGCGAAAGAGCGGGATGGAGAAGAGGAGCCACCAGATGGCCACGGAGATGAAGGACAGCCGCACGGGGAACGTTCCGGCGGGCATGCCGAACAGGTCCGGCTTCTGGATCCAGGCCAGGTTCACCGCCAGCAGCACCCCTCCGCCCACGTAGCCGAAGGCGTACCCGGCGGTGGAGACCCGGTCCACCTCCTGCTCGCTGGCGATGTGGGGGAGGAGCGACTCGTAGAAGACGAAGCTCGCCGACGCCGCGATGGAGGCGACCAGGTACAGCGCCGTGGCCAGCAGCAGGTCGCCCTGGTGGATGAACCACATCCCCGCCACCGCGGCGATCCCGATCCCCGTGAAGACGCCCAGGAACCGCTTCTTTCCCCCCGAGAAGTCGGCGATGGCGCCCAGGATCGGCGACATGATGGCGACGATGGCGATGGCCAGCGAGTTGGCGTATCCCCACCACTGGCTGGCCCCCGGCGCGTCGCCGTGCCCCGCCACGCTGATGAAGTAGATGGGAAACACGGCCACCATGATGGTGGTCTGAAACGCCGAAGCTGCCCAGTCGTACATGGCCCAGGCGCGCAGCTCGGGGCGGTGCAGGCCGAGCGCGTTCAGCATGCCGCGGCGCTCGGGGGCCGCGGCGGGTGCGTGGGATGCCATCGCGTGGGTCCTGGCGGGTGCGGAGTGACGAGGGGATGGACTGCGGGAATGCTGGCCGCCAATATGCTCCACGGCAGGGGGAAAGGGAAGAAGTGCCTAGTGCCTAGTGCCTAGTGCCTAGTGCCTAGTGCCTAGTCCTCAGTCCTCGATACCAGGCACTAGGTACTAGGTACTCGGTACTCGGTACTCGGTACTCGGTACTCGGTACTCGGTACTCGGTACTCACGCACTCACGCACTCACGCACTCACTCACGCACGCGCTCATGGCGGACTGGAAGACCTCGCTCCAGAAGTTCGTCCACCGGGTGGAGGAAAAGGTGGACGTGCAGCGGCAGAAGTACGCGCCCGGCAGCGGCAGGGCGCGCATCGACGCCTACCGCGGCTACGGCTGCCCCGACCGCGCGTACCTCAAGGGGCGCGTGCTGCGCGGCAACCCCGTCCCCGCGGCCGAAGAGGGGCACGGGGTGATGATGAACATCGCCAGCATGGTGCAGCGCTTCGAAAGCGACGAGGTGCCCGGCGCCCGCGTGCGCGTCTACGTTCCCGGCGGCGAGCCGCTGTCGGTGACGACGGACGGGGAGGGATTCTTCGAGGCGTGGGTGCACCCGCGCCCGGAGTTCGCCCCCAACGCGCTCTGGCACAGCCTGGTGCTGGAGCTGGAGCACCCCGCCGGCGATCCGCCGCACCGGTGCGAGGCGCAGGTGCTGGTGCCGCCCGCGGAGAGCGCGTTCGGCGTCATCAGCGACCTGGACGACACGGTGGTCAAGACGGGCGCCACCTCGCTGCTGCGGATGGCGCGCACCACCTTCTTCACCAACGCGCGCACCCGCATCCCCTTTCCCGGCGTGGCCGCGTTCTACCGCGCGCTGCAGAAGGGCGCGGGCGAGTCGCCGTTCAACCCGGTGTTCTACGTCAGCAGCAGCCCGTGGAACCTGCACGACCTGCTGACGGAGTTCCTGCAGATCCAGAAGATCCCGCTGGGCCCGCTGATGCTGCGCGACTGGGGATTGAACGCGGGCGAGACGCTGGCCACGCGCCACGCGGGGCACAAGCTGGGTGCCATCCGCCGCATCCTGGACCTGTTCCCCTCGCTCCCCTTCATCCTGATCGGCGACAGCGGGCAGGAGGACCCGGAGATCTACCATCGCGTGGTGCACGACTATCCGGACCGCATCCAGGCCGTGTACATCCGCAACGTCACCCCGCAGCCGGAGCGCCTGGGGTCCATCAAGAAGCTGGCGGAGGAGGTGGAAAAGGCGGGGAGCACGCTGCTGCTGACGGACGACACCCTGGCGGCCGCGCGCCACGCCGCGTCCAGGGGGTGGATCACGGAGGCCGCGCTGGCGGAGGTCGCCTCGGACGCGCGCGAGGACCATCGCCCCACGCCCAGCGGCACCGGCACCGTGAACCGCGAGCTCAGCACCGAAACCCCGCCGCCGGGCGCGGGTCCCAGGACCTGACGAAAAGATGGCACGCAGAGCAGCAGAGATGCAGAGCCGCTGAGAACTTCATCGGGCTTTCTCTGCTGCTCCGTCCCTCCGCTGCTCTGCGTGCCATGCCGTTGCCGTTCTCCAGATCCCGAGCCACGCCACAGATGCCCGACAGCACGGAACCCGCCGAACGGCCCAGGCGCTCGCCCGCGGCGGACCGCATCCTTCGCGAGGCCATGCGCCTGTTCGCGGAGCGCGGCTACGAGCGCACCAGCATCGCCGACATCCAGGCGGCGGCGGGGCTGGCGCCGGGCTCGGGGGCGCTGTACAAGCACTTTCCCAGCAAGGAGGCGGTGCTGGCGGCGGGGATGGAGGACTTCGTGGCCGGCGCGGAGCGGGCGCGGGAGCTCATCCGCACCGTCCCCGGGCCGGCGGAGGAGGCGCTGGGCGTACTCGGCCGGGCCGCCATGCAGATGCTGCAGGACGACCGCGACGTGCTGCGCATCGTCTGGCGCGAGCTGGAGCAGTTCCCCGACCTGCGCGACGAGGTGCGCGAGCGGCGGATGCAGTCCACCTATGCCGCAATCGCCGACTGGCTGCGCGAGCGCGCCGCCCGCGGCGAGCTGCGCGTGGAAGACCCCGAGGCCACGGCGGCGGTGCTGCTGGGCGGCCTGACCTCGTTCAAGCTGTTCCAGGCGCTGTTCGGCGAGTCCCCCGCCCGCGTGGACGACGAGCGCTTCGTCCTCGCGTGGCTGCGGGTGATGCTTCGCGGCCTGCTGCCTGGCGCCCACGAACCCGAAACGGGGAAATGACTTCCTGAGGGAGCGCCACACGGAATCCCGAAGCCTCACGACCGCCTGCGCGCGACCGAAGGATCTGCTCTCCGAAACCGTGGGGCCAGCTTCGCACATCGAAGCCGGCCCTGCGGTTCTGCCGGCGAGATCCTTCGGTCGGCGCCCTGGCTGTATCGTTCGGGAAGATCCAGCGCGGCGCCTCCCTCACGAAGTCGAAGTTCCGCATTTGTATCAGCCGCGCATCTCGGCCAGGAGCGCGGGCCAGCCCTCGCGCAGGGAGCGGTGGCGCGGAGACCAGCCGCTGGACTCGCGGAACCTGCGGTTGGAGATGCGCAGCGAGCGGGAAAGAAGTCCGCCCAGCGAGCCCATCATCCGCGCTATCCATGCCGGCTGCGGGCGCGGCGCCGGCACCCCCAGCCCCGCCGCGACGACCTCGAAGAACTCGCGGCGCCGCAGCGGCTCGTCGTCCACCACGTTGTAGATCCCGCCGTCCACGGCCAGCGCCGCCACCGCCGCCGACGCCGCGTCGTCGTGCGAGATGGAGGAGAAGTACGCCTCCGGCCGCCCGGGGAGCGCCATCATTCCCCGCTTCGTAAAGCGGATCAGGTCGGGGACGTGTGCCGCGTCGGGCCCGTAGAACCCGCCGTAGCGCAGCACCACCGCCGTGCCCCCCGCATGCCCGAAGCGCGCGGCCGACCGCTCCGCGTCCAGCGTGCTGTGGTTGTAGCGCGCCGGGGCCGGAGGCACCGCTTCGTCGATCCACTCGTCGCCCATGTCGGGGTACATGGGCGCGAACGACTCCTGCACGAAGCGCGTGGCGCCGGCCGCCAGCGCCGCGTCCACCAGCACCGCCGACGCCTCGCGGCGAATGCGGTCGTTCTCGCGCCAGGCCCACGGCAGCAGCATCCGCGTGGTGGAGTGCGGGATGTGCGTGGCCAGGTTGATCACCGCCTCGTGCCCCGCCACCGCGCGCCGCACCCCTTCCGCGTCGAACAGGTCCACGCGCACCGGCCGCGCGCCCGCGCGCTCCACCGCCGCCGCCTTTTCCGGCGTCCGCGCCACCGCCGCCACCTGGTGCCCCGCCTGCACCAGGAGCGGCACCGCCCGCCGCCCCACCACCCCCGTAGCCCCCGTCACGAATACCTTCATGACCACACCTCCAGGTCAGTGGATGTAGACTTGTCACGCAAGTGAGAGAGTAATCACTTACCAGACGAGGCGCAACCGAAATTCCACGCACCGCCCTCTCCTCACCCGTTCACCCGTTCACCCGTTCACCCGTTCACCTCCCTCGCACTCCCGCACTCCCGCACTCCCGCACTCTCGCACTCTCGCACTTTCGCACTACATTACCGCCGTCCGCATCCACCAGAACCCGATCGAAAGCCGACGCATGGCCAACATGCTCTTCTACGCCCACTCCGGGCTGCGCTTCCTGGTGCTGCTCTCCGCGGCGATGGCGGTCGCGGTGCTGCTGTGGGGGTGGAGCTCGCGGCGCGCATACGACCGCCAGAGCCGCGCGATCGCGGCGGTGTTCACGGGCGTGCTGGACCTTCAGGTCACGCTCGGCATCTTCCTCATCCTCACCCGCCCCTGGTACGGCAAGCTGATGGGGCACCTGTTCATGATGATCGCCGCCGCGTTCGTCGCGCACGGGCTTACCGTCTACGCGAAGAAGGAGGGCGACCCGCGGCGCGCGCACATGATCTCGCTGATCGGCGTGGCGCTGGCGCTGGCGCTCATCCTGGGCGGCATCATGGCCATCCGCGACAACCCGTTCCAGATGTCGCCGGGGATGCGAGGCATGGCCACGGACGCCCGCTGACCCCGACCGGACATGACGATGGCGGATGATGCCCGCGACCAGCCGGGCGCGGTGGAGGGAGACGGCGGGATCCTGGTGATCCGCGGCAGCGGCACGCACCGCGCGTGGAACGGCATCCGCTACAAGACGGGGATGTCGGCCGCCAACGTGGGGGCGAAGAAGCTGTCGATGAACGTGGCCACCATCCCGCCCGGCGGGGTGGCGCACGCGCACGTGCACGTGGACTTCGAGGTGATGCTGTACATCCTGGAGGGCCGCGTGCGCCACGAGTACGGCCCGCACCTGCGCCGGAGCGTGGAGAACGGCCCCGGCGACTTCATCTTCATCGAGCCCGGCGTGCCGCACGAGGTCTTCAACCTCAGCGACACCGACCCCGTGGTCGCCGTGGTGGCGCGCTCCGACGCCGGCGAGTGGGAGCACATCGTGGTCTACGACCGCGAGACGGGCACGCTCGGAACGACGAACGAGCCCGTTCCGCGTTCCTGAGGATTCAAGACCAGCACCCGGTCGACCCCGGCTTCCTGAGCGGGCGATCGCGGGAACCAGCGGCCGCGCAATCGTTTGCGGCGGTGATCAGGCAAGGTCCATCGCGGCGCCTCTCTCAGGAAGTCGAATCGGTGGTGCCGGGCCGGTAAATCGCAACCAACGGGACAAGGGGATGCTGAAATACGAGGAGGTGGTGCCGCCGGAGGCACGCGACGGGGCCCCGCTGGTGGTGCTGCTGCACGGGCGCGGGACGGACCGCTTCGACCTGCTTAACCTGGCGCCGCTGCTGGCCCCCGGCGCCGTGGTCGTGACCCCCGAGGCGCCGCACAGCGGCACGCCGTGGGGATACGGGCCCGGCTGGGCGTGGTACCGCTACCTGGGCGGCAACACGCCCGAGCCGCAGAGCTTCGAGCAGTCGCAGCAGGCGCTGGCGGAGTTCCTTGCGGCGCTTCCGGCCAGGCTGCCGGTCCGCACCGGCCCCGTGGTGCTGGGCGGATTTTCGCAGGGGGGGACGATGTCCGTCGGCTACGCGCTGCGGAACCCGGGCGCGGTGCCGCTGGCGATGTGCCTGAGCGGCTTTCTGGCCGATCATCCCACGGTGCGCGCCACGCCGGACTCCGTGCGCGGCACCCGCTTCTTCTGGGGGCACGGGACGATGGACCCCGCCATCCCGTTCGCCATGGGCGAGCAGGGGCGCGCGGCGCTGCGGGCGGCGGGGGCGGAGCTGGAGACGCGCGACTACCCCATGGGCCACGGCATTAGCCCCGACGAGGCGCGCGACGTCCGCGAGTGGATGGAGCGCTCGCTGCCGGCGTCCGGCGCGGCGTGATCTGGGACACCGCCGCGCTCAGCGGCCGGCAGCGGTACCAGCTCCTTACCTCGCTGGTGGTTCCCCGCCCCATCGCGTGGGTGTCCACGCGGTCGGCCGAGGGGCGGCGCAACCTGGCGCCGTTCAGCTACTTCGCCGCCGTCGCGGCCACGCCGTTCCTGGTCTCCGTCTCCATCGGCAGCCGGAGCGGCGTGGAGAAGGACACCCTGCGCAACATCCGCCAGACGGGCGCGTTCTGCGTGAACCTGGCCACCGAGCCGCAGCTGGTGCCCATGAACGAGAGCGCCGGCGAGTACGGGCCGGAGGTGGACGAGTTCGAGCGCGCCGGCCTCGCCTCGGCCGACGCGGAGTCCGTGGATGCGCCGTACGTGGCGGACTGCCCGGCCGTGCTGGAGTGCCGCCTGTTCAAGACGGTGGAGCTGGAGGGGAGCCCCAACACGCTGGTGATCGGCGAGGTGCTGCGCGTCCGCCTGTCCGACGCGGTCCCGCTGGCCCCCGGCACCCTCTACGCCGACACCGCCGCGCTGCGCCCCGTCGCCCGCCTGTGGGGCGACCACTACGCCACCATCGGCAACATGCCCGCCCTCAAGCGCCCGGCGGTGTGATCCGCATCCCCCGGCACCGCCGGCCACGCCCTTCATGGATCCCCGCTCGATGACGCATCCGCCTCCCCTCGACCAGCCGCCGTCCGGAGCGGTGCTGGCGGACGACGTGATCGAGCTTCGGCTGCTGCGCACGCTCCGTCCCGGCGATCCGTCCGCGCGTCCGCCGGAGGCCCGGTTCCTCTCCCCCGCCCTGGAGTACCGCTTCGCCATCCACCGCCGCGCCGACGGCCTGCGGGTGGGCCGCATCCACCTGCGCGTCACGGACGATCCGCTCATCCTGCGCGCGCTGGGGCACGCCGGCTATGCGGTGGACGAGGCGCATCGCAGGAACGGGTACGCCGCGCGGGCCGTCACGCTGGTGGCCGGGGTGGCGCGGACGTGCGGGGTGGCGCCGCTGTGGGTGCTGATCGAACCGGACAACGTCGCGTCACGAAGGACGGTGGAGCGGGCGGGATTCGACCTGGTGGACGAGGTCGACACGCTGCCGGAGGGAACCGCGCTGGGCCTGGGGCCGCGGGTCTGCCGCTACGCCATCCGCTGATCGCGCGATCCGGACCCACGGAAAAGGCTCCCACCCGGGGAGCCTTTTCCGTGTCCGCTTCAGTCCCTGCGCTGCCTTGCCCGCGGCCACCGGCCGGAGCTCGCCGCGATCGCCGCCGCACGATCCGCCGGCAGGGCCGCGATCCCGACGCGCTCGTCCGGATCGGGCGACTCGAGAGCGGACATCCGCTCAAAGACGAAAGCCCAGGCCCACGCCGCTGTAGACGGTCAATCCGCCCACGTCCAGGGCACCCGGCCCGGCATACTCCGGCGACCGGTGCGAGGGAAAGTACCGGGCCTGCCCGCGCAGCTGGACGAACCAGGCCGCGTCCGCCGGGAGCTGGAGGGCCACCCCGGCCGCCAGCCCCAGCGCCGAGGTGGACGACGACGTGTTGTCCTCGCACTGGCAGTAGGCCCGGGCAAGGTCCCAGCGGGTGGTGCGGTACGCCACGCCCAGGCCGGCGCGGGCCGCCGTCCGGCTCCACGTGGCCATCAGCGCGGCCTCGGAGGTGGTGAAGAAGCCGCTCACGATGGGATTCTCATCCCCGCGAATGCCGCCGAAGAAGGCTTCCGGCGTGTGCTGCACCTCCAGCTCGGCGCCCAGGTCGCCGCGGACGGCGTAGTGCACCACCCCTCCGTAGGTCGCGGGCGACGACTCACCTTCGCGCGCCCACGCCTGGAGCGGCGGCAGCACGCTTCGATACCCCTCGCGACCGAGCGCCGACCGCACCCGCCCGGCCTGGCTCTGGATCGCCATCCCGGCGTTCACGCTCACCGAAAGCCGGCGCCGGGGCGCGCCCGGGGCGCGCACCACGATGGTGGAGACGTAGAGGGCGGCGGTGAACTCGCGGTGCGCCAGCCGAGGGTTTCGCTGGCGCGCCAGGGTCCCGCTGCGCACCGTCACGCTCTGCACCCGCGCGGCCGAGATCGTGGTCAGGGAGCGCAGGTCGCCCAGCTCGCCGTCGTCCACAAAGACCAGCACCCGCGAAGCCGATGCCGCGTCCGCCGTGTCGCCGCCCAGGATGAGCCAGTGCGGGCGCGCCGCCGCAATGGCGTCGCGCAGCGAGACGGCACCGGTCTGCTCGATCTCGCGGCGCCGCAGCGGCCTCTCCTCCTGTGCATGCAGCGGAGCGGACGAGAAGCACGCCAGCAGGACGAACCATGAAAGGGTTCTGTTCATTGTGGGATACCGTGAAAGGGGGCGGTGCGGAAGGATGGGCAGGGAGGACGAACGCCGCATCCCGTATTGTCGCTAGAGTACCGTACGGTTGAGCATCCGTCAATTCTCACGATTTCGCCCCCGCGCGCGTTGCGATTCGTCCCGGATCGTGGAAAACGAAGGGTTCACGCGCAGGACGCGGAAGAACGAAAGGGAGGACGCGGATGAAACGCCACCCGCGTCCTCCCGGGTTCCCTCGCGTGATTTTCTAACGGATTCGGTACGAGAACAAGGCGGGACGGGCGCCCCTGGTCGAGGCGCCCGTCCCGTTTCCTTTATCGATCCATCTCGCCCGCCGCGGGGCAGGCGGGGCGTTTGAAGACGGCCACCAGGTCGCAGGTGGCGCCCTGTCCGGCGTTCACGTCGATCATGGAGACCAGCTCCCACCCTTCACTGCCCAGCTGGTTCAGGTTTCCGCTGATCTGCCGCGGGTCCACGTGGGGCCCCCGGGCAAAGCGGTAGACGTCCACGGTGAGCATGGTGTACTGCCAGCGAGTCGCCTGCGCGGTGTGCATGGTTCGATGGAATCTGACTTTGTGCGCCGATCCGCCTCCGGCTTTCGTTCGCCGGACATGCGCGGCCTGCGCGGATGGGACGACGGACGGCGCGACACAAAAGTTTCAGATTTCCATCGCCGCTCAGAAGCGGATCGTCCCCTCCACGCGCACTCCCCCGCCCCGCGCCGGCCCCGCCGCCGCCTCCGCCGGGCGCGGCAGCACCGACCGCCAGGTGCGCCCAGGCTTGAGCGCGCCCACCACCACCCCGATCACCGCGCCCGCGCCGACGATGACGGCGGACCGGGTGTGATCGTACGGGTCCAGCCGCACCTCCGGAACCAGGGGGCACTGCTCCGGCGGCAGGGCGGGATCGCAGGGCGCGAACCGGGACTCGCGCCGGGAAAAGCTCTTGTGGAACAGGGCGCCCAGCACCCCCGCCCCCGCGCCGACCAGCGCGCCCTTCGCCATCCCGCGCGCGGGGTCGCCCCGTCCGGAGAGCACCTCCAGCCGCCACAGGTGCGCCACGGGCACGGCGTGCTGCCCCAGCACGCGGCCGCCGCGAACGGTGTCGCGCACCGCGGTCTGCACCACCACGGTGTCGGCGCTCACCGACATCACGGTGCCGATGGTGAGCCGCCGCAGCCCCGACGCCGGCGCCTGGATGCGCACCTCCTGCTCGGGCTGCACGGCGATCGGCCCCTGCGCGTGGGCGGGCGCGCACGCCGGCGCCAGCGCGGCGAGTGCGGCAAGGATGCGGTTCATGGGATGGGGGCAGGTGTGGCGGACGGGACGGCCGGGAGCGGTGGAACCGAGTCTCCGGAAGCTACCGCGCTTTCGCGCCCGCCCACAAGCGGCGCGGGCGCGGCGGAGGATCCGAAACCGTGCGTTTCCATCCGGGACGCGAGAGGGGCAGATCCTGGGACATCGACGTCACGGCGGTGTACCTCCATCTCCACACCCCTCTAACATTGTCCCCTGCGGCTCGTCAAGGATCGATGTCAAATGCTTGCACAGTAACGATTTGGCGGATTGAGGCGCGCCCGGCACGGCTCCGGAACGCCGGTTGCCTTGAAGCGGGGCCGACCGGAGCGGGTGGCTCCGGCCGCAACGCGCCGCGAGAGGCGCAGGCACACATTTCGAATAAACACGAGGATTCCGCAGATGCTGAAGAAGCTTACGCTCACGAGCGTGACGGTCGTAGAGAGCAGCGAGTCGTGGGACGAGCAGCTCAAGGTGGAGATCAACGCCGACAGGTCGCCGCCGCAGGTGGTGGAGAAGGACGGGCTGGACGACGGGTCGGTGATGCTGCTGAACGTGACCGTGACGTACGAGAACAGCGTGCAGATCAAGGTCACCGAGTACGACGCCGTGACCTCGAACGACCTGATCCACGAGTGGGTGATCGACGGCAACGAGCCTGTCGGCCCCTACATCCGCCCCTTCCAGGGCGACGGCGGCAGCTACGTGATGGCGGGCATCATCGTCCCCGACCTCACCGGCGGCGAGATCCCGGATCTCCCCACCGGGCCGGTAAAGGTGACGGTGGAGAACGCGCTCTCGGTGCTGGGGCTGACGGACGGGCTCACCGCCATCAACGGCCGCCTGACGGACCTGGGCACGGCGCAGCACGCCACCACGGCTACGCTGGGCACCATCAACGGCAACCTGGGCTCCATCAACGGCAGCCTGGGCACCCTGAACGGCGCGCTCGGCGGGCTGGGGACCGGGCTGGGCGCCCTCAAACTGGGCCAGGACGCGGCGAACGCCACGCTGGGCACGGTGGGGAGCCGGGTGGAGACGGGCCTCGGCGCGCTCAAGCTGGGGCAGGACGCCGGCACCGCCGCGGTGGCGGGCGTCGGCGACAGGGTGGCGACGGGCCTCGGCGCGCTCAAGCTCGGGCAGGACGCTGGCAACCTGGCGCTCGGCGGCATCGGCGAGAAGGTGGAGTCGGGGCTGGGTGCGCTCAAGCTGGGGCAGGACGCCGGCAACCTCGCGCTCGGCGGAATCGGCGAGAAGATGGAGTCGGGGCTGGGCGCACTGGCGGCCGGGCAGGACGCGGTGAACACCACGCTGGCCGCCATCGACGGCAGCCTGGGCTCGCTCCGGACGGAGATGGGCGCGGGCTTCGGCGAGGTGAAGGGCGCGGTGGACGCGGTCAGCACCGCGCTGGGCGGCGGGCTGGCGACGCTGGCCGAGGGCGTGGGCGCGGGGCTGGGTGCGCTGGAGACGGGGATCGGCACGCTGCACACGGACCTGGGCTCGCTCGACACCACGCTGGGCAGCGTGACCACGGCGGTGGACGGCATCGGGGTGGGCATCGGCGCCCTGGACGGGCGGCTGGAGAGCATGGGCGCCACCTTTACCGCCCTGTCCGCGGGCGTGGGGCGCCTGCACGACGACATGGGTGCCTCCAACGCCACGCTCACCGAGGTGCGCGGCGAGCTGGCGTCGCTGAACACCGGCCTGGCGGAGCTCACGCAGGGGCTGGCGGCGCAGTCGCTGGCGCTGGTGACGGTGCTGGGGGACATCAAGAAGGTGCTGGGCTCGCTCCCGCAGCTCCCCGGCGCCCCTGGCTCCAAGGACTCGACCGTAAAGGCGTGATCCACGGCTGAGCGCCAAGACGAATCGCCGCCCGTCCTTTGCTGGACGGGCGGCGATTCCGTTTCTGATGAAAGCCTGCGGCTTCGCCGCCCCATGCCCTGAATCGGCGCCGCCGCCGACCCCACGAACGGAGGCCGCGGCGCCGCCGGCTCTGTCATGCCTCCGCGTCTTTTGCGTGAACCGTCTTTTCCCGGATGTGGCGACCCGGCCGCCGCGATCCTACCGGTAGACGATCAGGTCCGTGGCGGAGCGGTCCACCTGCTGCACGGAGAACATCGTCTGCCCCAGGCGGCGGTCCACGATGCCGGGCTTGCTCCACCCCGCCATGGGGCGGGTGCGCAGCAGCAGCCCCGCGTCCAGCATCCACGCCAGCGCGCCCTCCACCTGGGGCACGGGGCCCACGCGCGCCAGCAGCTGCTCCACCGTGATCGCCGGCTCCTCGCGCATCACCGCCAGCACCGCGCGGGTGGCGTCGTGGTCGCCGTCGGGCGCCTGCGCGGTGAAGGGGTGAAAGACGTGGTCCGGCCGCACGCCGCCCGTGCCGTCCACGTGCACCGGCGTGGCCAGGCACAGCACCTGGTCCGGCTGCAGCGGCTCATCGGCGGGCACGTGCTCGGGCGACACGGCGGTGAACGGCTCCACCAGGTCGCGGTACAGCTCCTCGCTGCGCGGGCCGCGGCGGTACGGCGAGCCGCCCCAGCGCGGGTCGCACACCGTCCAGAACTCCTCGCCGAAGCGGGTGGCCCGCAGCGGCTGGGCCGGAAGCTCGCGGTCGCGCACGCTGGCGGCCAGGATCTCCTCCATCAGGTCGCCGAAGCCGGCCTCGGTGTAGCGCTGCGCCTCGCGCACGCACGCGTCGCGAAAGCCCTCGCGGGCGGGGGCGTCGCGCAGCAGGGCCACGATCTTGTTGATGGCCTCCCACCAGCTGAACTTCACGCCCGTGGCGGTGGGCCCGGTGCTCACCTTGTAGCCGGTCACGCCCTCGACGATGGTGTCCTTGAGCCCGCCCCACGCCGTGCCGATGACGGGCGTGCCACACGCCATGGCCTCCACCTGCGCCAGCCCGAAGTTCTCGTCGGGGTTCAGCGTGAGGTTCACCTTGACGTCGGCGATGTTGTACAGCTCGCGCATGCGCTGCGCGTCGGGGTTGGTGACGGTGATGACGCGCTCCGGCATCTCCATGTCGGAGATGAAGCGGTTGAAGGTGTTGGAGAGCGACACCGGCGACACGTTGAAGCGCTGCAGCGTGGCGCCCCCTTCCACCGTACCCGCCAGCACCAGGTAGGCGTTGGGCACCTCCCTGCACACCACGTCGAAGATGCTGAGCAGCGCGTGGACGTTCTTTTCGGGGTTGATGCGGCCGGCGTACAGGATCACGCGGTCCGTCTCGCGAAAGCGCAGCTTCTTGCGGGCCGCGCGGCGCTCCTCGTCGTCCAGCACGTAGAAGGCGCTGCGGTCCAGGGCAAAGGGGACAATGCGCACGTTGGCGTTGGCGAAGAACTTCTCCGCCAGCTCCACCTCGCTGGTGCAGTTGACCAGGATGACGTCGCGGTCGGTAAGGCTGGCCATGTTCTGGCGCACCTCCCACCCGCCCACGGCCAGGTCGCCGAAGGTGAAGAAGACGAAGGGAACGCTGCTGTTCAGCCTGCGGCGCGCCGCCAGCAGCGCGGGGTCCAGCACCCCCGCCACCACGTCGCACCCCTGCAGGAACGCCTCGGCCATGCGCTCCTTTTCCTGCTCGGAGACGTACGGGTACTCCTGCGGCAGAAACACCAGCTCGTGCCGCTCCGACAGCTCCGTGTAAAAACAGCGGGCAATACGCCGCAGGCTGGTGAGGCTGAACTCCGTCAACATCTTCACGCCGATTTTCATCCTGCTCTACCTCTATTTTGTCTGGGTCAGTTGCGGCGATGCAGGCCGTGCGGCGCCGGGTATGGCGAGAGGCGTATGTGCAAACGGGACAACGACTTCGCGAGAGGACAAGCATACAAGCGTTTCCGTATTGCGTCAAGTACCGGCGTAAAACGCACGGGGAGAGCTCTGCGATTCACCACGCTCCCCACCCGCCGTTCCGACGGAGGAATCCGCTTTTCACAACGAAAAGCCACCGGATACCCACTCCGTCATTCCGAAGGAAGGCGCCACGCGATCCTGGCCGATTTCAGGAAACCGTGGCGCCGACCGAGGAATCTCCCCTCTGCTGCCGGTGGCCGGCTGTCCCGGACGAGACCTCACCCCAGGTGTGGCGCTGCTCAGGCTCAGGAAGTCGGCGCCACGCTTCGATTCCCGCGAGATCTGGCAACACCGTCTGCAGGAATTCGTAAAGGCGATGTCTCGTCACGGACGCTGGCCGCTGCCACGGGCGAGAAGATTCCTCGATCGGCGCCAGGGTGCCGGGTTGGCGGTCGGTTCGGAGCAGCGCCTCCTTCGGAATGACGGGTTAGGTGCGTCGAGGGGGCGTCACACAGCGCTTCGCCGGTGGACGCGCGTTATCCTTCGACACGAGGGGACGTCACACGGCACGCCGCCGGTGGACGGGCGCTATCCACCGGCGCGAAGGGCGCCACACGGCACGCCGCCGGTGGACGGGCGCGATCCTGCGGCGCGAAGGGACGGCGCCGGTGGATGGATCGGCAGCCTTCGGCACGGGACGTGAAGCAAGGAGCCCGCGCCCAAAGTGGGCGCGGGCTCCCGCGACGGCGGACGCAGGTTCCGCTACACGATGGCGGCGGGGTGCAGGCCGACGGCGGCAAAGGGAATGCCGCGCGTCGATTCCAGGGCGGCCTGCACGGCGCGGATGAGCGCGGGGTACGCGTCGAAGGCCATGCGCGCCGACTCCAGCTCCAGCCGCTCGCGGTTGGTGTGCGCCAGCAGCTCCAGCCCCGGCGCGAAGCCGATCGTGGGCACGCCGTGCGTGCCGCAGGTGTGCCCGCCGTCGGTGCCGAACTTCCACTGCCGGATCACGGGCGTGCCGCCCATCGCCTCCTGCAGCGCCTGCGCGGCCGCCTGCACCACCGGGTGGTCGTCGTCCATCAGGAACCCGGGGGTGAAGTTGCTGTGCTCGTCCACCCACCCGGTCCAGGCGCGGTGCGTGGCGCGCCCCGGGAGCACCTCCACCCGGATCCCCGCCATCTCCGGCACCCGCTCCGCCAGCAGCCCGCGGAGCTCCGCCAGCGCCTCGTCCTCGTCCCAGCCGGGAAGCACGCGCAGGTCCAGCGTCACGCGCACCCGGTCGGGGATCACGTTCCCGCTTTTGGGCCACGTCTCCACCACCGTCGGCGTGAGCGTGGCGCGGCCCAGGATGGGGTCCCTGGGCTGCGCGGCGGAAAGCTCGCGGAGGGCCAGCAGCACGTAGGGGAGCGCGTGGTTGGGGTTGCAGCCGCGCTCGGGGGCGCTGGCGTGCGCCGCCAGGCCGTGGATCTCCACCGCCAGCTCCGCGTGGCCGCGGTGCCCGGTGCACAGGTCCAGCCCCGTGGCCTCGCCCAGGATCACGGCGCCGGGGCGTACGGGGGCGGTGTCCATGTAGTGCATCATCCCCCAGCCGCCCTTCTCCTCGTACACGGAGAACACCACCAGCAGGTCGCCGGCGGGGCGCTCCTCCACGAACCCGGCCGCGGCGTACACCTGCAGGGCCAGCGGCCCCTTGAGGTCCATGGCGCCGCGCCCGTGCAGGCATCCGCCCGCCACGGCGCCGCCCCAGGGCTCGTGCTCCCACCCCTCGGCGTCGCCCACGTCGACCACGTCCATGTGGCTGGAGAGCATCACCGGCGGCGCGTCGCCGGCGCCGATGATGCGGCCGATCACGTTGCCGGCGCGGTCCGTATGCGCCTCGTCGAAGCCCAGCGCCCGCAGCTCGTCCACGATGCGGCGGGCCACGTCCCCCTCTTCGCCGGGAAGGCTGGGGATGCGGATGAGGTCGGCCGCGAACTGGATGGCGCGCTCGAACGAGAGGTCACGTCCCATGGGGTCCCGCGGTGGGTCTGGATGGTGGCAGCCGCGCCCTCCGCCGATTTGCGGCGGATACTGCGAAGGCGCATGGCTGCGGGAACCGCCGCCGGCCGCGGGGTGCGTGGCCAGGGCGGAGTGCCGCCGAGTGGGTCTCACACGGAGCCGCCGGAGCGGATGAGACAAAAGTCCTGCCGGTCGCGCCGGCCTCCGTGTGAGACCCGAATCCGTCAGCGGGACCGGGGGATGCGGATCGCTCCGCCCCACGCCGCCCGCCCTGCTTCGTCATTCACAATCCGGTACCGGCCGCGCGGCTTCTCCGGGGAGCCCCCGCACCTCCGCCGGCCCCGGTCCACCCACTGCGGCGAGTCGCCACGCCGGCCCTGCATCACCCCCTCACCGCCGCGCCGCCGAACGACGGCCGTCACGGCAGCTCCGACGGGTCCTGGGGGAGTCCGAAGGCGCACGGGATTGCGCATCAGGTGATCCGGTCACGCCCCGGCGAGCATCCGGCGATGGGGGTTACGGAAGGTGTCGCGCGGAACCCAGCCCTGCGCGTTCACCCGTTCACCCGTTCACCCGTTCACCCGTTCACCCGTTCACCCGTTCACCCGTTCACCTCACTGGTACGACCGCGCCTGCATCCCGTAGAGCTCGGCGTACAGGCCGTCGCCCAGCAGCAGGTCGTCGTGCGCGCCCAGCTCGGAGACGCCGCCGCCCTCGATCACCAGGATCAGGTCCGCGCTGCGCACCGTGCTGAAGCGGTGCGACACCAGCACCGTCACCGCGCCGCGGGCGCTGCCGGAGCGCGCCTCGCGGGCGTACCGCTCGAAGAGTGCGTGCTCCGCCAGCGCGTCAAGGCTGGCCGTGGGCTCGTCGAAGAACACCACCAGCGGGTCGTCGCGCATCAGCGCGCGGCCCAGCGCCAGCTTCTGCCACTGCCCGGTGGACAGGTCCACGCCGCCGGCCCAGCGGGCGCCCAGCTGCGAGTCCGGCCCTTCGGGAAGCCTGGTCAGCACGTCCGAGGCGCCCGCCCGCTCCAGCGCGGCGAGCATGGCCGCGCGGTCGTCCAGCCGGCGCTGGTCGCCCAGCCCCACCGTGTGCTGCGCCGTCACCTCGAAGCGCGCGAAGTCCTGGAACGCGGCCGAAAGCCGCTCCCGCCACTCCGCCACCTCGATCTCCGCTAGGTCCACCCCGTCGATGAGGATGCGTCCCTCGGTGGGCTCGTACATCCGGCAGAGCAGCTTGACCAGCGTCGTCTTTCCCGCCCCGTTCTCACCGACGAGCGCGATCACCGAGCCCGCGGGAATGCGCAGCGAGACGTCGCGCAGCGCCCAGCGCTCCGTGCCGGGGTAGCGGAACCCCACCCGCTCGAAGACGATGCCGTCCGTCAGCCGCCCGGGCGCCGGAGCCGTCCCGGGCCTGGACGCGGTGCGCGCGTAGTCCTGCAGCCAGAGCATGCGCCCCGCCGCGCGGAGCACCGCGCCCAGCCCGGCCAGCCGGCGGATGGGATCCACGACGCTGCTGCGCACCTGGTGGCCCAGGTACACCGCCATCACCACCTCGCCCACCGTGGCCTGCCCGCGGCTGGCGCGAACCAGCATCAGCCCCACCGCGCCGCCAAAGCCCGTAAGGAAGAGCAGGTCGCCGCAGGTGTCGAGCACCGCGCCGCGAAAGCCCGCCGCCAGCATGAGCCCGCGGGCCTCGCGCCAGGCGCGGGCAAAGCGGGACAGGATCTCGCGCTGCAGCCCGAAGACGCGCAGCTCCATCCCCGCGTCGCGGCTGGTGGTGAGCGCGTGGAGGTGGCGGGCCCGCCGGTAGGGGGCGCCCGCGGCCTCTTCGGCCGCCTTGTTCCACCGCTGCTGCACCGCCGCGATGGGGATGGCGGGGAGCGCGAAGGGCACAAGGATGAGCAGCCACGGGCTCACCAGCACCAGCGCCGCCAGCGTGCCCACCCCCGCCACCAGCGCGTTGGCCGTGACGATGAGCGTGTTCAGCGAGCCGCCCAGGGCGCCCTGCCCCTGGCGCAGCAGCTCCAGCCGGTCCTGGTAGTCGGGGCGCTCGTGGTGCTCCAGCCCCGGCAGCTCGGCCGTGAGCGTGGCCACCTGGCGGTCCAGCTCGAAGCCCACGTCTTCCATCAGCCGGGTGCGGATGGACGAGCCGATCCACAGCCCCACGAAGGCCAGGACCCGGGTGGCCACCAGGCCGGCGGCGCCCATGGCCAGCAGCCGCGGGTCCTGCCGCAGCGCGCCGTCCGTCAGCAGCTTGAGGAACCAGGCGAACAGGGGGATGCGCAGGGCGCCGATCGGCTCCAGCAGCAGTCCCGCCGAACGCAGGGGGTCGGTTCGCCACGCGGTCCCCACCAGCAGGACCAGGGCACGCCACTGCTCACGCATCCGCCACCTCCACCCCTTCGTTTGCCGGCTGCGCGGCGAAGCGCTCGGCCTGCAGCGTGAACATGCGGGCGTAGATGCCGCCGGCCGCCATCAGCGCGTCGTGCGTCCCGTCCTCCACCAGCCGGCCGCCGTCGATCACGACGATGCGGTCCGCGTGGCGAACGCTGCTCAGGCGGTGCGACACCAGGATGGTGGTCACGTCGCGCGTCAGCTCCAGGAACCGCTCGAACAGGTCCGTCTCCGCCCGCACGTCCAGGGCGGCGGTGGGCTCGTCCAGGATCAGAAGCCCGGCGCCGCCGCGCACGGCGGTCAGGGCGCGCGCCAGCGCCACGCGCTGCCACTGCCCGCCGCTCAGGTCGGCGCCGCCCTCGAACTCCTTGGAGAGCACCGTGTCCCAGCCGTTCGCCAGCTTGCCCAGCAGCTCGCCGGCGCCGGCGTCGCGCATCGCCTTTTCCAGCGCGGCGTCGTCCGCCATCAGCCCCAGGTTGCCGAAGCCCACGTTCTCGCGCAGGGCCAGCGGGTAGCGCACGAAGTCCTGAAAGATGACGCCGATGCGGTCCCGCGCCTGCAGCGGGGACGCCGCCCCGTCCAGGGTGATGCGCCCGCCGTCCGGCTCGTACAGCCCGCACAGCAGCTTGATGAGCGTGCTCTTTCCCGCCCCGTTCTCGCCCACGATGGCCAGCGACTGGCCGGCGGGGATGTCCAGCGTCAACCCGTCCAGCGTGGGCTTTTCGCGCCCGCGGTAGGTAAAGCGCACGTCCTGCAGCCGCACGGCCACGCTTCCGCGCGCCGGCGCCGGGACGGGGGCAATGCGCACGCCCTCCAGCCGCACGGGCGGCTTTACGCGGCGCGCGTGGACGGTGGCGGGGTCCACGCGGTCGGGGCGGTCGGGGGCCATGGCGCGCAGCTGCGCCACGCGCTCCGACACGGCCAGCGACTGCGCCAGGAACCACTGCGACTCGCCCATCACGCCCAGGTCGCTGGTGGCCAGCACGGCCTGCACGTAGACCAGCAGCGCGGCGGCGCTCATCTCGCCCCGGCTCACGGCCAGCCCCAGCGCGGCCAGCACCACGCCGTGCGACACGGCCAGCGCCACGGTGGCGGCGGCGGTCAGCGGGCGGCTGGCCTTGCGGCCTTCCCACACCAGCCCCAGCGCGCCCTTCCACGCCTCGCCGTAGCGGGCCACGGTCCAGCCGCCGATGCCGAAGACGCGCACTTCCTTGGCGGCGGCGGGCTCCATGGCCAGCGAGCGCAGGTACTCGGCGCGCCGCTGCCGCACGGCGCCCTCGTTCATCCCCACGCTGACGCCCTTTTCGGTCGACTTGACGTACACGCGGTTGGTCAGCCACCACGCAAAGGTCAGCACCAGGGGCGCCCACCACGAAAAGGCCAGCAGCACCACGAAGGCGCCGATGCCCCGCAGGCGGGTGGAGCCGATGTTGGAGATCTCGAACGCGGTGCGCCGCAGCACGCCGCGGCGCTCGGCCTCGCGCACGGGCTGCAGCGCGTCGGCGAACGACGGGTCTTCCAGCGGCGCCAGGCCGGGGGTGCCCAGCGTGACCATGGCCACGGTGTGGTGCACTTCCAGCGCGAACGCGGCGTCCAGCACGCGGGCCAGCTGCACCATGGCGTTCGCGCAGATGGAAAGCGCGCCCAGCGCCAGCAGCAGGCCGCCCAGGGCGAACAGGGCCGGGCGCCCGGCCGCGGCGTCCAGTCCGTGCTCCACCGCGCCGGGAATGGCGGCCACCAGCGATCCGGTCACCAGCATCACCGCGGTGGGCAGCAGGCCCGCCATGATGACCAGGGCGCCGAACAGCACCAGCTTCCAGCGCCCGGCCCGCCACATCAGGTCCAGGAGCGCCCGCCACCGGCTGGGGTCGAGCAATCGTGCGTTCGCCATGCTTCTCCGTTCAGGACCTTCGTGCAACCGGGCCGTGGCCCGGGCCGCTCTCATCCGACTCTGCTCGATCCATCAGACCCCGCCGCCATCGGCATCCGCCGTCGTGCCGGTCGTTCCCTCGTCCCGTCTCCCGGGCCGTCCGTCGTCCCGATCGTCCGAGTCGTCCGTCCCGTCGATCGCCGTCCGACCGTCGTCCGTCGTCCCGATCGTTCGTCCGTTCCGATCGTCCGCCGCCCGTCGTCTCGATGGTCTGTCGTGCCGCCCGCCGTCGTCCTTCGGCACCGCCGTCGTCGAGTCAGCCCACGCGGTGTGTCATCCGGATCTTCTTCGGCCACCGCCGCCCGCCACCTGCGCCGCACCCGGCCCACGCCACACCTGATGCGCGTCTGTTCCGGAGCCTGCGCCGGACACGTGAGCCGGTGTGGCGTATCGATCCACGCGTTGCCGCGGACCGCGGCGCGGGCCGACGGCTCTCGGGATCGCGCATCGGGTTGATGGGGACGGCAGGCTCTCGGGCGGCTTCGGCGGGCGGCCGGGGCGATCCCCCGTCTCCCGAAAAAAAATTGCCATGGCCCTCTGCCGCACCCCTTCCCATCTCCCCGTTCCCGACGCCCCGCCGCGGCGTCGTCGTACGGGCTCGCGGCGCCGGGCCGGCGATGCGCCAGAGATCGATGGCTCCGCCGCGCTCGTCCGGCGACGCGTTCGGCTCTCTCCTGTCGCGGCGTGGTGTGCCGGGAGGAGGCTCCTACGCCGGCTGCAGCACCCCGTCTTCCACGTCCTGCGATTCCTCGGCGCATGCGGCGGGATCCATCACCACGCGCACCGTCCCCCGCGCGCGGTCCGCGGCCGTGCACGCCGCGTCGAAGGCGTCCGCGCAGGCGACGACGTGACCGATGCGGTCGCGAAAGTCGCCGTGCACCGCCAGCTCGTCGCCCGGACGGCGGTACATCGTCACCTCCGCCACGCCCTCCCCGGCAAGCGCCTCCGCCATCCCCTGAACGTACTCCAGCCGGCCCGCCCCGGGGGAAAAGAGGAAGCGGATGGATGCGTGGCGGCGGCGGCGGGCGTCCAGATCAACCGGCAGGCCCACCACCAGGTGCAGCGTCTCGCGGATCAGGTCGATCCCCTCCGCGTGGCGCACCAGCTCGGGGATGAAGCCGCCGGCCAGCCGCGGGTTCACCTCGATGGGCACCGCCGTGTCGCCCTGCATCCGCAGCTCCCAGTGCAGCGGGCCCCAGCCCAGCCCCAGGATCTCCGTCCCCCGCGTCACCGTCTCCGCCAGCGCCCGGGCGACGTCCGCGGGGACGGCAGCGGGGTAGTCGTGGCCCGCCTCGACGAAGAAGGGCGGCTCGCCCAGGTGCTTGCGGGTGATGCCGATCACCCGGCCGCTGAAGACCTCCACCGAGAACTCGGCGCCCGTCACCATCGCCTCCACCAGCGCCCGCGGCGCCTCGCCGGCCGGCGCGCTCGCGAAGAGGCCGGCCGCGTGCTCCTCCACCTCCGCCGCGCTGGCGCAGGCGCGCACGCCCATGCTGCCGCTGGCGCCCACCGGCTTCACCACCACCGGGTAGCCGATGTCGTCCGCCGCCAGCACCGCGTCGAACGCCGTCCGCACCACGCGAAAGGCGGGGACCGCCACGCCGCCGGCCGCCAGCGCCCGGCGCTGCCACGACTTGTCGCGGGCCGCATTGACCGCCCCGGCGTCGGGGCCCGGCAGTCCGAAGCGCGCCGCCAGCGCCGCCGCCGTGGCGATGAAGTACTCCGAGCTGCTGGTGATCCCCGCCAGGCAGGTGCCGTTGCGAAAGCGGCGCTGGACGAGCGCGTACAGGCTCTCCTCGTCCACCCGCGCCACCTCGATCACCTCCGGCGCGTCCGTCTCCGCCAGGTACGCGTACTTTCCGGGATTCGCCGTGATCAGCACCGGCCAGTAGCCCAGGCTGCGCGCCGTGCGCACGAACAGCCGCCCCGTTCCGCTGGTGTTGCTTTCGATGAACAGCACCGCCTTGCGGCTGGGTCCCGGGCTCATCGCTGCGCCACGGCCAGGTGGTGCGCCTCGGCCATCACGTCCGCGTACGGACGGCGGCCCCAGCGGTAGAACGCCCACGGGTCGTCGCCGTCCTGCGGGCGGTCCCACTCCACCGGCTGCTCCGGAAGGCGGTCGATCACCGCCCCCTTCTCCGCCAGCCAGGCGTCGTCGTAGACCGTGTCCTGGTAGCGGTACCCCTCGTCCGGCAGCACCACCGCCGACAGCTGGTCGGGGTTCTCGCGCGCCCACCAGTCCGCCACCATGTACGCCGCCCCGCTGGTGGGGCCCACGAACAGGGCGTGCTCGCGGTGCAGCTCGCGGGTGGCGCGGAACGCCTCCGCGGCGCCCACCCAGTGCACCAGGTCGAACGCCGTGTGGTCCACGTTCTGGGGCATCAGGCTGTTGCCCAGCCCGCGCAGCATGCGCCCGCCGCCCGCGTCGCTCTGCCCGAAGATCACGCTGCGGTGCGTATCCACCCCCACCACGTTCAGCTCGGGAAACATCAGCCGCAGGTACGACGAGATGCCGCAGACGGAGCCGCCGGAGCCCACCGTCCCCACCAGGGTGTCGATGCCGCCCGTGGCGTAGGCCAGCTGCTCGGCGCAGGGGGCGTACGACGCGGGGTTGTTGGGGTTGGTGTACTGGCGCGGGCAGAAGCTGCCGGGGTTGTCGGCCAGCACCTGCTCCAGCACCTCCAGCCGCGCCTGCTGGTAGCCGCCGGAGGCGCCCGTCTTTTCCACGATGTGCACCGTGGCGCCCAGGTCTTCCAGCCGGCGCTTGAGGGGGGCGTCGATGGCGGGGTCGCTCACCAGCACCAGCGGGTGCCCCTGCAGCCGCGCCACCATGGCCAGCGCCAGCCCGAAGGTGCCGCTGGTGGTCTCGGCGATCAGGCCGCCCGGCTTCAGCTCGCCCTTTTCCAGCGCCTTGCGGATGATGAAGCGCGCCGGCAGCAGCTTCATGAGCGGAAACGCCAGCCCGATCAGGTTGGGGCGCAGCCACACCACGCGCGGAAGCGCGATGGCGTCCACCACGTTGGCGTTGATCACGGGTCCGCTCACGAAAGGAGCTCCGGCTGCGGGGCAAGGTCGTTGGAGAACTCCCAGCTGCGGTGCAGCCCCAGCCGCTCCAGGCCGGCCTGCGCGTGCCGCACCCGCCCCGGCACGTCGTCGCCGGGGGCCAGGAGAAAGCCGGCCACCGTGCCGCTGTGCGCCACCTGCGTCCCCAGCGCGCCGATCTCCCCGGCCAGCTTGAGCAGCTGGGGGATCAGGGGCTTGGGGCGGTGGCGCTGGTTGATCTCGGTGCTGGCCGTGGCCACGCGCCCCAGCAGCCCGGGGTCCTGCTGGTCCACGGCGCGGCGCAGCAGCCCCAGGATGGGCTGAAAGGCCTCGATCTCCCACACGGAGTACTGGATCGGCGCCAGCGATAGCGTCTCCATCCCCCGGTCGATCTCGGTGTTGAAGCCCAGCACCTGCACCCGGGGGAGCGGGCCGCCCAGGTCCTGCAGCAGGCTGCCGCGGCGCTGGCCAAAGAGCACGGCGCGCTCGGGCGGGTACATCAGCGAGTCCGAGGCGGTCTCGGCGGCCACCGACAGGCGGGCGATCCACTCCGGCTCCAGCTCCTGGCCGAATGCGTCGGCCACGGCGCGGATGGTGGAGAGCACGTCGGTGGTGGACGAGCCGCACCCCCAGCGCAGCGGCACGTTCCCCTCGATGCGGATGGAGCCGCCCCAGCCGCGGTAGCCCAGCGCGTCCAGCGTGAGCCGCGCGGCCACCCGCGCGCGGGGCCGGTCGTCCGGCTCCACCGTCAGCGGGCCCGAGCGCAGGGGGCGAAAGCGGGCGCGCGTGCCGTACAGGCCGCACGGCAGGGTCACCAGCCCGTGCTCCAGCGTGCCGTCGCTGGAGTAGAACATCCCCTGCAGGATCTCGCCGTGGTGGGCGTGCACGGAGCCGTATCCGGCCTGCTGCACCTGCCTGGCGGCGGGAGAGATCGCCGGGAAGGCCCGCCGCTCGGCGGAGCGGGAGCGGGTGTCGAGGAGCGTTGCTGCTGCTGAGTGCATCGGGGCCCGCGCTGGGTCAGGCGTGTCTGAATGCTGGATGGGGGAACGGCCGGTCAGATTGCTTCGTCCACGACGCCCGCGCCGCACCACTCCATCACGCTCATGGCGCTGAACATCTTGTGCTGCGCCTGCACCCAGGCCAGGCTCTGCGGCCCGTCCAGCACCTCGTCGTCCACGTCCTCGTTGCGCACGGCGGGAAGGTCGTGCATAAACACGGTCCCTTCCTTTCCCACGCGGTCCATCAGCGCCTGCGTCACGCGGAAGGGGTGAAAGTGCGTCTTCCACTCCGGGTCCGCCTTGCTGACGCCCATCTCCTGCCACCGGCTGGTGTACACCACGTCGTAGCCCGCCTGCACGCCGTCGATGTCGTGCGTCTCCTCGATCGTGGCGCCGTGCGCCTGCGCCAGCTCCCGCGCGGTCGCCAGCACCCGCGGGTCCAGCCCGTAGCCGGCCGGCGTGGCCAGCGTCAGCCGCATCCCCGGCACCCGGCTCATGGCCAGCGCCAGCGCCGCGGCGGACTTGTTCCCCTCGCCGCAGTACAGGACGGAGACGTCCTCCAGGCGCCCGAAGTGCTCCAGGATCGTCGTCAGGTCCGTGAGCGCCTGCGTGGGGTGCTCGTCGGAGCTGAGCGCGTTGACCACGGACATGGAGGGGTGCGAGGCGAAGATCCGCATCTCCTCCACGCTCTCGTTGGTCCGCATCACCAGCACGTCCAGGTAGCCGGCCAGGGTGCGCGCCGTGTCCTCCAGCGTCTC
>DASUVG010000191.1:0-82900 GCA_036379135.1 Longimicrobium sp. | reverse complement strand
CACGACCCGCGGTGGGCCCCTCCCCCGGCCCCTCCCCGCTCGTTCCTCGCGGAGAGGGGAGTCCATGCCGCTGGATCGGATCCTCTACGACAGGAATCGAACTGCGCCCGACGCGGCCCCCTCTCCCCCGCTGCGCGGGAGAAAGGGGAGAATTCGATCGCGTTCCGGACGGCTCGCTGCGCGTCTGCTCCCGAAGCGCTCCGGACACTTCGGCTCGCGTCACCCTTCCCCCACGCTGTTTGTGGGGGAAGGGCCGGGGATGGGGGGCGGCCCACCATCCCGCACCGCCCCATCCGAACCGCTGGCTCGGGGGCTCGTCGACAGGAATCGAACTGCGCCCGACGCGGGGGGCCGGGGTGAGGGCCCCGCGCGGAGCGCGACGCCGTTGCCGTGGTGCACGACGGGTGAGCGCCCGGACGGCGGGGCCGTCCGGGCGCTCGGTTCGGGGATTACGGGTCAGCGCGCGCGGCTACTGGCCGCCCTGCTGCACGCTGCGCTTGTCCAGGCTCTCGGGCGTGGCACCCTCCGCCGTCGCGGCGTCGGAGGTGGCGCCGCTGGCGGTGGCGCCGCTGGCGGTGGCGCCGGACGCACCGGCCTCCAGCCGCTCGCGGATCTGCTGCCGCGTCTCCGCCGAAAGCGCGCCCTGCTGCACGTTGCGCTGGTCCAGCTGCTCGGGCTCCGCGGCCACCACGTCGGGCCCGAAGTCCGGGCCGCCGCACGGCGGGGGCAGGCAGTCCCAGCTCTCGCCGCACGGCGGGCAGCGCTCCTGGCACGCCCACGCCTGCTGCTTGAGCTCGTCGCACGGAGGCGGCGGGTCGTTCGGGCAGGGGAAGCGCACGCTGCAGTCGCACTGCGGAGGCATGGGCATCATGGGCGGGCACAGGTCGAAGCGGCAGCCGCAGATGCTGGACAGCTGGCGCAGCACCAGGCACGCCACCACCTGCCCCAGCTTGAGCCCGGCCTCGTGGTCGCTGCGCCAGTGAATGCCGGCCCACAGCCGCGCCATGCCGATGTTGTCGGCCATGTTGCGCAGCTCCTGGCCGATGGTGGTGCTGGCCAGCCCCAGGGTGAGCGCGTTGGGCGTGGGGTCGTTGCCGAAGAAGTACGCCAGGATGGTGCTGGCCGCGCCGGCGTACGTGCTGTGCCCCGACGGGTACGCCGGGTGCCGCGGCGTCCCCGGGCTGAAGCCCACCGGGTTGCACGGCCGCGCGTCCGGGCAGGTGATGTACATGGGGTTCAGCTCGTCCGGCCGGTCGTACAGCACGTTCAGGACGCCGTACTCGATGGGGCGCGGCCGGCGCGAGGTGAACTGCCGCGGGCTGAGCCACTTGTAGTACCACGCCGCCTGCAGCGCGCTGGCGATGGCGATGTCCAGCGCCGCCCACACCAGCGCCTGCCGCGGCGGCGACCAGCTGCGCGTGGTGATGAGGTAGTTGAGCGCGTGGCGGTGCGCGATGCCCGGCGTCTCGTTCTCGAACGCGCGCGCCAGGCCGCGCCCGGTGCGGTACACCTGCTGCCCCGGCAGCCGGGTCGCCTGCACGGCGCCCAGCGGCGGCGGCATCAGGTTGAACAGCCGGCTGATGGGCGCGCGGCACCCGAACGCCCTGGGCAGCTCCCGCCGCGGCTCGCACGGCCAGTCGGTCAGGTTGGGGCAGTCGCCCGGGTTCACCAGGCTGCACGGCTCGTCGCGCAGCTTGGAGAGCTCCTCCAGCTCGATGAACTCCTTCTTGATCTCGTCCTGCCCCTCGGGGGTGCACCAGTCCGGGTACGGGGGAAAGTACCCGGGATGCGCGGGGTCGTCGGTGATGGCGGTGAGCTCCTTGATGGAGACCAGCCGCAGCTGCGGACAGTGGTTCCAGAAGCTGGCTTCCGGCTCCACCTGTGGTCCCGTGAGCGCGTACTCCGGCACGTCACAGGGGTAGGGCTTCTCGACGCATGTCATGGCACGCCTCCAGCGTTGAAGATGGACGCCGCACTCAGAATCCGTCTGCATTTGTATGATGATGGGAGATCGAGGGTCCTGTCCAGGGAACGCTTGTATCCCAGCGCGCACCTGATGCTTAGCACAGGCAACGGTTTGCATGAACGCAGAGAGCGCACGGAAGGTGCGCGGAGCGGGCATCGAGCATCCTGATTTCAGGACACCAAGTGCCCGCAGAGTGAGGAAGGCGGCCGCGGGGAGGATGATGATCGTCCACCCCGCGTCGATCGAAACAGGCGGGTGCGCGGGCGCGACCGGCAGAAGCGGGCCGAATCGGCGAAACGGAGGCGGCGCGGCGGGGCCCGGCCGGTGGCGCGGAGGAGGCTACAGCGCGGCGGCGACGCGGCGGAAGACGGCGCGGCACCGCTCCTCCCCCGGCATGGAGGCGAACAGGCCGATGCGGTCGCCCCCATCGGCGAGGGTGATCTCCAGGGAACCGTCTTCCACGCGCGCGTAGCCCGCCAGGAAAAGTCCCCCGTCGATCGCGCGGGTGGAGCTCCGGAGCTCCAGCAGCGCGGTCGCCGGGTCGAACGTGTACGTGCCCGCCATGTCGACGTACGTCTCGAACGGCCTCACGGTCAGCTGCATGCCTCCGCTGCGCCGCAGGATCAGCTCGCGGACCGGTCCTCGCGGGCCTACGCACGTCGGCGTCTGCACCTGGCTCCACACGCCCGCCAGCGGGTTGGGGCCCGGCGCGACGATCCGCACCCGCGCCCGCGCCGAGCTGGACATTGCGCGGGCGACCACGAACAGCGAGTCGCCCACCCGGGCATCCGCGGCAATGGTCAGACGGCCGGCGGTGTCGATCGCCGCGCCCGTGCCCTCCAAGCTCCAGGCCACCCCGCACCCCTCCACCAGCGGGCGCGGACCCGCCGGGCCATGGTGGGTGACCGGCGGGTCCAGCACGCGCGACTCGCCCGGCGCCATCCCCAGGTCCGCCTCCGCCATCACCAGCACCGCGTGAGACAGGACGCAGGGGATGGGCAGCGGCGGCGGTGCTCCACGGCCGGCCTGCGTGGAATCGCCACGGTCCGCGGCCGGAGCGCACGCCGGGAGCAGCGCCAGGAGAACGGTCAGGTGCAAGAAGCGCATTCGTGGATCGGAGGGAGGAGGCGTGGAGGGGCACACGGGCGGTGGCGGAACAACATCGGTTCCGCAGCGGTGCCTCGCCAGTGATGCCAGGCGGCGTTGTTCATCATCCGGCGATCCGCTATTCTTCGAAGTTTCTCCGCGGAATTCCAGGCGGACTCCGGACGCTCGACGTCCGTCATCAACCGAAGAGCAGTCAGACCGACCGTGACCGATATCGATACCAGGGGCGGGAGCGACCCGCGGCCCGACGCCACGGCCTACGCGGAGCGTGAGGGGCTGGACTTCATCCGCGCCATCGTTGCCGAGGACCTGCGCGAGGGGAGGTACGACACCATCGTCACCCGCTTTCCCCCGGAGCCCAACGGGTACCTGCACATCGGCCACGCCAAGGCCATCCTGCTGAGCTACGGGATCGCCCAGGAGACGGGCGGGCGCTTCAACCTGCGCTTCGACGACACCAATCCCGAGACGGAGGACATCAGCTACGTAAACTCCATCGTCGACACGGTGCGGTGGCTGGGCGCGGACTTTGGCCCGGAGCCCCTGTTCGCGGCGGACTACTTCGAGCAGATGTACCGCTTTGCCGAGTACCTGGTCCAGCAGGGGCTGGCGTACGTGGACAGCTCGACGGACGAGGAGATTCGCGAGGCGCGCGGCACGGTGACGGAGCCGGGGCGGCCGACGGCGTATCGCGACCGTTCGGTGGAGGAGAACCTGGACCTCTTCCGGCGGATGCGCGCGGGCGAGTTCGCCGACGGCGCGCACGTGCTGCGGGCGAAGATCGATCTCGCCAGCAGGAACATGCTGATGCGGGACCCGCTCCTGTACCGCATTCGCCACGCGCACCACTACCGCACGGGCGACGCGTGGTGCATCTACCCGCTGTACGACTACGCGCACCCCATCGAGGACGCCATCGAGGGGATCACCCACTCCCTCTGCTCGCTGGAGTTCGACAACAACCGCGCGGTGTACGACTGGGTGATCGACCACTGGCAGGACTACGTCCGCTCCACGGGCGGCACGCCGGCGCGGCCGCACCAGTACGAGTTCGCGCGCGGCGAGCTGGAGTACGTGATCACCAGCAAGCGCAAGTCGCTGCAGCTGGTAAAGGGCGGCTTCGTGAGCGGCTGGGACGATCCGCGCATGGCCACGCTGGCCGGCCTGCGCCGCCGCGGCGTAACGCCAGAGGCGCTGCGGAGCTTCTGGGAGCGGATGGGCGTGGCCAAGTTCAACAGCCGCATCGACATGGCCAAGCTGGAGTTCGCCATCCGCGACGACCTGAACACGCGGGCGCCCCGGGTGCTCTGCGTGCTGCGGCCGCTCAAGGTGACGATCACCAACTATCCGGAGGGCGAGACGGAGACCTTCGACGCGCCGCTCTGGCCGCACGACGTACCCAAGGAGGGCTCGCGTCCCCTGCCCTTTTCGCGGACGATCTACATCGACCGCGACGACTTCATGGAGAGCCCGTCGAAGGGCTTTCACCGCCTGTCGCCGGGCGCGGAGGTGCGGCTGCGGTACGCGTACGTCATCCGCTGCGAAGAGGTGGTGAAGGACGACGCCGGTGAGATCGTGGAGCTGCGCTGCTCGTACGATCCCGCCACGCGCGGCGGGGCGACGCCGGACGGGCGGCAGGTGAAGGGGACGATCCAGTGGGTGAGCGCGGAGCACGGCGTTCCGTGCGAGGTGCGGCTGTACGACCGCCTGTTCACCGTCCCCGATCCCGAGGCGCGCGAGGGGGACTTCAAGGATTACCTGAATCCCGATTCGCTGGTGGTGGTCCCCGGCGCCATCATCGAGCCCAGCGTGAAGGACGATCCGCCCGGGAGCCGCTACCAGTTCGAGCGGGTGGGCTACTTCTGCAGCGACGTGGTCGATTCGCGGCCGGACGCGCTGGTCTTCAACCGCACCGTCACCCTGCGCGACGCCTGGGCCAAGGCCACCGCGCAGCCCGCCGCCGCGCCCAGGGCGGAGAAGAAGCCGAAGGCGGAGCGCGCGCCGCGGGATCGCACTGAATCCACCGGCGGCGCCCGGCCCGCGGGGGCGATGGAGATCGTCCGCTCGCCGGAGATGGAGGCCAAACGCGCGCGCTTCGTGGACGAGCTGGGCCTCTCCCCGTCCGACGCCGACGTGCTGACGCGCGACGACGAGCTGGCCGGCCTGTTCGAGGCCACGGTAGGGCTGGGCGCCGCGCCCAGGGCGGTGGCCAGCTGGATCGTCAACGTGGTGCTGCTGGAGGTAAAGGAGCGCGGCATCACCAACATCGCGTTCACCCCGGCGGAGCTGCGCGAGCTGATCGGGCTGGTGGAGGACGGCACCATCAGCAGTGCGAGCGGCAAGGCGGTGCTGGCGGACATGACGCGCGGCGGCGGCAGCCCCGCGGAGATCGTGGAGCGCCGCGGCCTGCGCCAGGTGAGCGACCCGACGGCCCTGACCCCCATCGTGGACCAGGTGATCGCCGCCAACGCCGCCAAGGCCGACGAGTACCGCGCCGGCAAGACGGGCCTCCTCGGCTTCTTCGTCGGCCAGGTGATGCGCCAGTCCGGCGGCAACGCGAACCCCGCGCTCGTGAGCCAGCTGGTGCAGGAGCGGCTGGGGGGCTGATCGCGATCACATACCTGAATGGGAGCGGATTATGGCAGATGGAGCCGAACGTGAATGGCTGGTATACCTGGTAGGGCCGGCGGGCACCATCGAGGTGACGGTGAAGAGTGAGACCGGCCCTGAAATCGGGAACAACGAGGTGCGCCTGGGCGAATGCAGGATTCTTCGCGAGATGTTTGCAGGCGCCTTTCCGAAGGAACGGGTGACTAGGGCCGACGTCTATCCGGGCTCGCGCGGCTGATACTGCCATGGCCGGCGGGAACCGCGCCGGCTAGACGAGCCTGCCCGGCTTCTTCGTCGGCCAAGTGATGCGCCAGTCCGGCGGCAACGCGAGCCCCGCACTGGTCAGCCAGCTGCCGCAGGAACTGCTCGCCCCGGTAAAAAGCGGCCGACACCCTGCAGTGCCCCGCCGGACACTGCATGTACAAAATATTGTGGTCATGCGCCGTACGAGTGCAGGCGCGCGGAACCATGGAACTTTACGAGCTTCTGGTCCCCGAACACAGTCAAGCAACCCAAGTAAGGAAACAAGTACATGCAACATACCGGAAATTCAGGGAGCATATTGCACGTCAAGCCGGGGAAGTTCTGGTGTTATATTATTAGACGAAAATACGATGCTCAATGGCCGCCGCAACAAGAGACACAACTAATCCCAGTATGATGACAATCCAAATTACGTTGTTTATTTGGCGCCGCCTATCATAGAACGCGCGATAATCACCCCAATAAAAGTTGTAAGCTGGGAACAGCCACGGGGCGAGTTTCGAGAACAACCAAAAAAAGACCATTGGTGCGACATACGACAGCCCGATCACAGCGACGGTGCGCAATCCTGAATAGTTGGTCGCGAGTCGCTCCCGCTCAATCAAAAGTATCGCCTCTATAGGATCGGTTAGGGTTCCCCGTTTGTGCTCCGCTTCAATCTGGTTCAACGTTGATCTTAACCCTTCAGCCTGGACCCGTTGCATGAGCGAAATAGATAGTAACACCGCTATAACAAGTGGAAGTACCATAAACCACCGGTGTTGTACAATGTAATTGGACGCGATGGTTCGAATCCTCCGCAATCGCTCCTCAATTTCTGATGCTGCTAAAAAAACCCAATCTCGTTCCGCACCATTTACTTGATAGGAGACAGATGTCCAACTGCTTGGATTTCGATCTCCATCCCTGAACTTGATCTGAATGGTTGAAGAGAGGCCGTCACTGTACCGTAGTTCGAGAGCATCGATTCGCCGTGCTCCACCATTTTCTAAGCCAATGACATCGTCTAGGCTCCGTGCCGTTATTACAGAACCATCGACTAATGTAGCCGTAATGGAAGAAGTGCTGGTAGGAGCAGATGCTTTATCAATCTTGCGCATGTGTTCCTCTGCAGTAGCGTTGATGCGCCTAATATCCTCCTCCTTCAGAAGGAACCCCCATTTGAAAGCTTTACCCAGTTCGGTAGCCATAAAGTAATCCTTGGAGCAGGAGAGGAGTACGGGAAGCACACAGATGCATGGATATGCGAAACACACGTTATCGTCAAGATTTTTACTACAGCGGATCGCCTTCGTCGAGAAGGACTGCTGCTCCCCATGCACGCAGCTACGCGCGGGATAGTTTACGCCTCTCAGAGTCATACATTTACAGCTACCGAGATGAGTCCAGTTGATCAGCCTCTGCCCAAAGCACCGTTGCGCGCTCGCGCATGAGGGTAGCGAGTTTTAAGCGAACTTCTGGGGGGGGAATTCTTCCACCCGTCCTGTAGGCGAGCACCGTCGCGTACGTCTTTCCTATGGCATTCGCGATCTCTTCCAGTGGCATCGAAAGAAGATCAGTTGCTTCCCTGAAGTTCATGTATAGAAATCCTTGACAGAGGCAGCGTGAGTATACATATTCTATACAGCAGGGCGAAAAAGCAAGGCTGGCCGCTCTCCCGCCAAGAAGATTCGGCCAGCCTCACATCGCGAACCGACCCGGAGGCCGCCCGCTCGCCAACGATAGCTCTGCTGCGCGGCCAGGGTCAAGTGGATGGAGGCCTATGATGACTCATCAGCAGAACAGCGAGCAGCAGCCCGGCTACAAGGTGAAGAGGTACGGATCGAGCCGGTACTGGGCGGTGGTGGATGCGGCGGGCGCGCTGGTGTGCGTTACGGTGTACAAGCGCGGCGCGGAAGAGGTGGTGCGGCGGCTGCGCGGGTAACAGCGACAACAACAACAACAACAACAACAACAGAATCGGCCGGCCTTCAAGGGACCGGCCGATTCCGTTTCACTCGTCCGCAGCAGGCCGAGGGTTGTCGTCCGCTTCATCAGCGGCGTCCGCGATCACGCTCTCTGACCATTCCAGCGCCTCCGCCTCGCGCGACTCATCCGCAGCCATGTCGGCGTAAGCGGCGTCGAGACCGAGAGTCTGGCCGGCGTGGTGCTCGGCCAGCGCCTCGCGGGCGAGTTCCGCGAGCGCTTCGTGCGTACGTGCGAACGACTCCGCCCAGCGCCGCTCATCCTCGATCCACTCCAGAATCTCGGCCGCGAGCGCGTCCTGATCTGCTTCAGGCAGTGCCTTGGCAGCTTGGATCGCGCGTTCGAGCATCGGCGTCAACGCATCTCCCCGGTTCCTGAAGGTGCACCCAGGCGGCGTCTTCCTCCTCCCAATTCCAATCTGACAGCGCGGCTTCACGCAAAGCAACGTCCTCGAAGTTGCCAGCCATCTCGATCCGCTCTCAGGTTCACTCCGGCACGACGTCGATCCTTCAACGGACGCCACCTTGAGCGCGTCAACCGCCGGCAGTACTGGGCGGTTGCGCGCGAACCCAGCCAGGTACAGCAGCCGCTCCCGCTCACACGGATCTATCGCCGCCGCGGCCAGCCGCTCCAGCTCGCGGGCGTGCACGTCGGAGTCCAACTCCACGGCGCGGAGGGGGTTAGTCGGCTCAGGCACGGGTTGCCGGCCGCTCCTTCCTCAATTGATCGGCCATTCTTAATCGCAGTTCGGGACGCCCAGAAAACAGGGCATCTGATCGGCGACTACGCTTCCCCATACCCACGCGACCACGAGCAGAACAGCGACTCCGAGCAGGAGCCTGAGCGGATTCGCCGCGTTCCCCGCTCGCACACTCCGCATGACCGGCATCAGCACGACAAGAAAGACCGCGGCGAGGAGCCATAAAAACCCGAACAGCACGGTGAAACCGCGCGCATTCTGCCTGGTCAGCGTGGTGTTGACCGCTTCCAGAATCGCGAACGGCAGCACGAGGAGAACGCTGCCGAGCGCCGCTGTGCTGAGGTCCTTAGTGATCGCTTTCATCTGCACCCCTCCGATGGGTACGCGGATCGTCCAGACTGGCTGGCTCGCTTCATCGCCCGCGCCCGGCTGCGACCCGGAGTCAGAAGCCGATGCGGCGCGGATCGGCCGGGAGCATCGACAGGTCCGTGTCAATGTCCTCGGCCAGGAGCGTGGTCAGCTCCTCGACGGTGACGGCGCCGTCGCCGGCGGCGCGGGTGGCCATGTGCGCGTACGCCTGCTCGAAGAGCGAGCGGGCGAACCGCGCGTTGCCGAAGGAACGCTTGCCCGCGGCCGAGGCAAACACCTTCTCCGCCTTCTCCAGCGCGCCCGGCCCCAGTGCGATCCCCACCTCGTCCGCCATCCGCCCAAAGATCTCGCTCAGCTCGCCGGAATCGTAATCCGGGAAGTCGATGTACGTCTTGAAGCGGCTGCGGAGCCCCGGGTTGGACTCGATGAACTCCTGCATCTCGTCGCCGTAGCCGGCCACGATCACGGCAAAGTCGTCGCGGTGGTCCTCCATCGCCTTTACCAGGGTGGCGATGGCCTCGTGGCCGTAATCCACGCCGCTGGTCGGCGTAAGGCTGTACGCCTCGTCGATGAAGAGCACGCCGGGCCGCGTGCGGTTGATGAGCTCGTGCGTCTTGATGGCCGTCTGGCCCACGTATCCGGCGATGAGGTCGGCGCGGGTGGCCTCGCTGAAGTTGGAGCCCGGAAGCGCGCCGGCCGCCGCGTACAGCCGGGCAACGAGACGCGCCACGGTGGTCTTTCCCGTTCCCGGCGGGCCGGTGAACACCAGGTGCAGCCCGGGCTTCACGGGGCGCAGCCCGGCCTTTTCGCGCTCGGTGTTGGCCTGCACCACGGCGATGATCCTGCGCACCTGCGCCTTTACCGCGCCCAGCCCCGTCAGCGCGTCCAGCTCGGCCAGCACGTCGACGACGGATTCCGCGGCGCCGGGGGTGGCCCGGGGCTGCGCGCGGGGCGCGGCTTCTTCCACCGTCTCGGCCGCCTGTCCGCCCGCGGCGCCCGCGGCGGCTCCGTCGCCCTGGAACGCCTGCCGGAGCGCGGCGATCGCGTCGTCGTCGGACTTGAGCGTGTCCAGCAGGGCGGTGGCCGCCTCGCTCACCGCCGGCGAGCCGTACGCGTTGCCCCGCGGCTCCAGCGCGCGCTTGGCGGCTTCCGGGTACGCGGCGCAGCCGGGATGCTCGCGAAAGTGCCGGGCCAGGACGAACAGCACGTGGCGCGGCTCCACCGCGGCGTGCGAGTACGCCTTGGCGGCCGAGACCGCCGCATCGGAGATCACGGCACGGTTCATCGGCGCGTCTCAGGCAAAGTCGGCAAAGCGCTTGCCGCCGAACTTGCCCTTCAGCTCGTCGTCCAGGCCGTCGGCCGTCTGGAGCATGGTGTGCAGCGCCCAGTGAAGCTCTTCCTCGTCCAGGTAGTCGCCCAGCAGCGTGTGCGACATCATGAGGAACAGCTTGCCCGCCGCCGACGAGTCGTCGTATGCGGTAACGTGCCCGAAGTAGAACTTGCCCCCCTGCCGCGCGATCCACTCGTACACGGCCGGCGCGGGATCCACCTCCCACAGCAGGGGGCACGTAAGCTGGATGAGCGTGGACGGATCGCCGGCCTTGTTCTGGCCCCAGGCGGTAAAGTTCAGGTTGACCCGGGTGCTGACGTCCGTAAAGGACACGGTGATGGTCTCGCCCTGCAGCGTGATGCGGAGCCCCATCGGCCCCGTCAGTAGGCGCTGCACCTTCATCATCGTCGCGTCGACGTCTGCCATGGAATTCTCTCCCGGTAGGCATGTTCACGGTGGGCCTGCGCCACGGAGGATGCTCCCCGGCGCGGGGGAGCGCAAGAAAAATCGTGCGGGGGACACCAGGCGTAGCAGGTGCGAGCAGTTGGTCCCTCCGCCGGCGGCGAAAGCAGCGAGGTGGGGCTCGCGTTCCAGCGCTCGGCCCCACCCTGCTCCTTGTGCGTATCTACACGCCCGGGACCAGCTTCGGGGTGGATTCGGGCGCGTCGTAGACCGATGCGCCGGGCGCGTCCCGCTTCACGCGGCCGATCGCGTCCAGGCAGCTTTCGCGGCGGACGTAGCCCTCACCCGAATCCGCGATCGTCTTGTTGTTGTCGGCCAGGAGCGCCCACCGCCACTCGCCGGCCCTGTCTCTGGTTATCCAGAACTTCGCCATTCGACTCTCCCTGTCCAGGGTCATGGGGTTTCTCGATCCCGAGACGTGCTCTCCTGCTGTGATCCGGGGATCAGTTCGTGTGGCAGGCGTTGGAGCAGTAGTAGCACCCGTTCACCTGCGTGTAGTGCTTTCTCGCCTCGTCGACCGCATCGACACAGTAGTTGAACTGGCCGAGATACTTCCGGTTCAGGATGGACGGAAGGTAGGTGCACCCGTCCCTGTGCACCTCGTGGTCTCCGTTCGACTGCGCCTGTGTGTTCACGTAGTAGCTGATCGCCACGGCACACCTCTGCGTTGGGGGGTCCGGGTTGCCTGCGTGACAACCCGTCGCCGGCATCATTCGCGGGCATCACCGGCTGTTTCCCTGGTCGGACACGGCAGCGCCCGATTCCCACCTCCATGCGTTTGCGACATGCCGTGAACCGAACCTTCATGAAACCCGGAGCGGCACCCGCGCGTACCCGCGGGCACACTCCCCATCGAGCCACGTAAACCCGCGATACAGGACGCGCCATGCGACGGACATCGACCCTCCTCCCCGCCGCGCTCGCAGCCGCGGTGCTCGGCACGGCCTGCGCGCCCGCCATCGCCGCACAGACGCCGACGCCGGCCAACCCGGCGTGGACGTTCCCGTCGGACGCGGACCTGCAGGTGATGCTCGACTACCTGGTGAAGGACGGGGAGACGCCGGGGATCATCCTGGGGATCGTGGAGGCGGACGGGTCCACGCGCGTTCTCTCGGCGGGATCGGCGGGGGCGGGGGCGCGGCCGCTGGGACCGCGGACGGTGTTCGAGATCGGATCCATCAACAAGACGTTCACCGGCACCATCCTGGCCGACATGGTAGCGAGGGGCGAGGTGGCGCTGGAGGATCCCGTGCAGAAGTACATGCCCCAGGGGGTGCGGGTGCCCTCGCGCAACGGGCGGCAGATCACGCTGCTGGACCTGACCACCCACCGCTCGGGCCTGCCCCGGCTGGCCAGCAACATGGCGCCCGCGGACCCGACCAACCCGTACGCCGACTACACGGTCGAACAGCTCTACGCGTTCCTGAACAGCCACGAGCTGCGGCGGGACATCGGGTCGGAGTTCGAGTACTCCAACCTGGGGGTGGGGCTGCTGGGCCACGCGCTGGGCCGCGCCGCGGGCACCAACATCCAGACGCTCATCCGGCAGCGCATCCTGGAGCCGCTGGGGATGCGGATGACCAGCTACTCCCGCGAGGGCGAGGTGGGCGAGTGGCTGGCCCGGGGGCACAACGAGGCCGGCCGCGTGGTGCCGTACTGGGACCTGAACGATGCCATCGCGGGCGCGGGCGGACTGCGCTCCAGCATGGAAGACATGCTCGTCTACCTGCGCGCCCAGCTGGGCCCCGCCGACACGGAGCTGGAGCGGGCGATGCGGCAGACCCACCAGCTGCGGCACCGGTTCACGGACGAGATGGCGATGGGGCTGGGGTGGGCGCTGCAGACGGAAGGGGGCCGAACGCTCATCTCGCACGGCGGGGGCACCGCCGGCTTCAACACCATGATCGGCTTCGATCCGGAAAAGGGCGTCGGCTTTGTGCTGCTGACCAACTCCGGCGGGTTCGAGGACGACATCGGCCAGGACTTCCTGAGGCGCGGGGCGCCGCTGGCCATCCGCGAGGTGCCCGTCGCGCGCGGCGTGCTCGCGGGCTACGCGGGCGAGTACGAGCTCGCCCCCGGCCGGTCCGCCTTCGTCCGGCTTGAGGACGACGGGACGATGACGATCCGCATCCCGGAGAACGTGCGGTTCAGGATGTACGCCGAGTCGGACAGCAGCTTCTTCCTCAAGCGCACGCCGTGGCGGATGCGCTTTACGCGGGACGCGTCCGGCGCGGTGGCGGGGGTGGTGATGGACATGAACGGCACGCAGCGCAACGCCCGCCGGGTGAGCGACCGCACGTCCACGCCGGCGGTGGAGGTGCTGGACCTGCCGCTGACGGCGGAGGAGATGGCGCGCTACGAAGGCACGTACACGCTTCGGCTGGGCGAGAGAACGATGGACCTGCGCATCTTCGCGCAGGGCGGGCGGCTGATGTCGCAGGCCGCCGGCCAGGGCGCGTTCCGGCTGCGCCACCAGGGCGAGCACGTGTTCATCCCCGACTTCGACGACGCGGTGCGCCTGGTCTTTACCGTGGAGAACGGACGCGCGACGGTCGCCACGCTGCACCAGAACGGCGCCGTGGTCCCGGGGACGCGGCAGCCGTAATCCCTGGAATAGAACGGGTTCACGCGGAAGACGCGGAGGAACGAAGAGGGGACGCGGATGACGACTTCATCCGCGTCCCCTCTCGTTTCCTCCGCGTCGTCCGCGTGAGTGCTTTTATGGATGCGGTCAAAGCGCCGGGCGACTCCGCGCCGCGTGGCCCCTCACCAGACGCGCTGCACTCCATATGCGTCGAAGGCGGCGTCGGCGCTGATCACGGGCAACCGTTCCGCAATGGCCTGCGCGGCGATCATGCGGTCGAAGGGGTCGCGGTGATGATGCGGCAGGCGGGCCAGCTCGGCGAGATGCGGCAGCTCGATGCCCAGCACGGCGATCTGCTGGCGCTCCAGCTGATCCGGAATGAGCTCGGCGAACGGACGGTCCAGGGAAAGCTTGCCCAGGCCGCTCTTGATGGCGATCTCCCACAGGCTCGCCGCGCTGATCAGCAGGGGATTTTCGCGCGCCTCGATGAGCGCGCGGGCCCGGGCGCTCAGGCGCTCGCTGCCGCCGATGAACCAGATGAAGCTGTGCGTGTCGAGCAGGGCACGAATGGACATGCACAGAGGCTACATGTAATCCCTGAATTCATCAAGGGGCTCGTCGAAATCGTCGGCCATGTGGATCAGTCCCCGGGCGCTGCCGAACTCGCGCGGCCCCTGCGCGCGCATGACGGGGATGATCCGGGCGACGGGCTCTCCGCCCTCGGTGAGGATCACGTCCTCGCCGCGGGCGGCCTGCCGAACCAGCTCGGGCAGCTGCGTTCTGGCGCTGTCGAGGTCGATCGCGTGTTCGCCCATGGTCTCTGTCGCGGCAACGCCCCGGGAAGCAGTCCGACAAAAAAGCGGACAAATCAGACAATTCGGACAACTATGGACACCCTATAATAACGACCCGGACAGCAAGAGCACAGGTTTGATACGGCCGGTGCGTCAAAAACCACGCGCACTACCGGCCAGGTGCGGCTCAAATACCATCGTTTCGGTGCACCCCGGGAACGCCGGCGGAAACCCCGCGCCGGGGGATTATCGGACACGGCGGCATGCGGGAAAGCTTCGTCCCGCCACGGCGGCGGGTCCGCACCAGAAACGTCCGGATTCGCACCTGCCGGCTTTGTGCTTCGCCTGCGTTGCTACAGCTTGGGAGCAGGCCCCGCCAGCCGGCGCGGCCCTCTCCACTCGCTCGAGGTGAACCATGCGAATCCGCACTTTCTCCCTTGCCCTGGCAGCCACCCTGGCCGCGTGCCAGGGCGATCCCGTCCTCCCCGATGCCGCCGCGCCGCTGAACAGCACCCTCATGGGTAGCGGGTACCGCAGCGAATCGGAAGCCGCCGCCGAGAGTACGCCTGCGTTCGATGGCTCTCCCGCCATCGGCACCGGCCTGGACCAGGACGCACCGCCGTCCACAAGTTCAGTCTACGCAGGCGCGGGGAACCGGGATGGCGGCCACGCGTCGGCATCTACCTCCTCGACGTATGCCGGCTCGGGAAGCCGCGACGCAGACGACGCGGCGGCATCCACCCGTTCGACGTACATCGGCTCGGGGAATCGGGACGGCGACGATGCGTCGGCATCCACAAGCTCGACTTACATGGGTTCGGGAAATCGGAACGGCGACGCTGCGTCGGCATCCACCAGCTCGTCGTACATGGGCTCGGGAAGCCGGGAGGGTGACGATGCCAGCTCCGCCTTCACGGGCAGCGGCAACCGGACGGAGGAAGAAGAGGACAGCCCGTTCCTGGGCGGCAGCGGCGGTAAGTGACCGCCGGCCCACTCCGGTCCCCTGAAGCACGGCAGCCGCGGGAGCAAGTCCCGCGGCTGCCGAAATCGCCGGGTTCATCCCAAATCCGGCAATAGAGCGCATGACTTCCTGAGGGAGGCGCCGCGCTGAACCCTATCTCGACCGGGAACCCGGCGCGCCGACCGAAGGACCTCGCCAGCAGGACGAAGGGGCCTGGCTCCGCGTCCTGATCTGGCCCGTGCGCAGCCGAAAGGAGGTCCTTCGGTCGCGCGCCGGGGTCAGTGCAGGCGGCAGAATCTGGGCGTGCGCTCCCTCAGGAAGTCACATTCTTTTCCCGGATGTGTGGTATCACGATTCATCACGATCACATCATCACATCACATCACATCATACCAGATCCGGGACGGCCCAGCTCAGCTGGATTTGGTATCACTCCCCCGGCCACGCCGTCAGCCGCGGAATCCAGCGCGGCACGTGCGACCGGTAGACGCGGTAGCCGTCGCCGAAGCGCCGCTCCATCCCCGGCTCTTCGGAGAGGAGAAAGTAGGCGTGGTTGATCAGCAGGAACGTGCCCGCCCAGAGGGCCAGCGCGGCCGACCTCCACAGCAGCGCCTCGCCCGTCAGCATCAGCAGCACGCCGCTGATCATGGGATTCCGCACGTGGCGGTAGGGCCCCACGGCCACCAGCCGCTGCGTGGGGTCCCACGGCGCCAGCGTCCCCTGCCCCACCCGCGCGAACAGCAGGACGCACCACGCGAATAGCGCGAAGCCCGCCGCGAACACCACCGCGCCCGCCGCGCGAGAGAGGCCGTCCACCGCGGGCGCGCCGCCCCAGCCCATCGCGGCGGCGTCCGTGCCCAGCAGCCAGCGCGGCACCATCACCACCACCATGAACGGCAGCAGCAGGATCGCGATCAGGTGGCGGATGATGGAAAGCATCGGCGTCCCTCCGACCGGAAAGCGCGCCCGGGGCCTCAGCGCGTGGGAAGCGTGGTGCGGAACAGCCTCAGCGTGGATCCGTCCACGCCGCCGTAGAGCACGGCCACGCCGCCGGGGACGGGGTGCACGGCGGACGCGCCGGCGGGGACCGGGACGCGCCAGCCGCGCCGCGCGTCCGGGCGGATCACCGCCACCTCGCCGCCGTGGCGCACGGCGGCCACCACGCCGCCGTGCACCGCCACGTCGCCCAGCAGGTCGGGCGGGACCTGCCCCACGTTCACCATGCCGCCGTCGCGCCCCAGCGACCAGAGCGCGGCGCGGCGGCCGTCCGTCACGGAGCAGACGGCGCCCCCGCGCGCATCGTCCCGCGCGCAGCGTGGAACGCCGCTCACGCGCCCCAGCGGACGCTCGCCCGACGCATCCACCCGCCACGCCTCCCGGTGCATCCCCGCGCCGCCGCGCAGCAGCAGGGGGAGCAGCGAGGCGGACTCCGGAAATCCGCCCGCGTGAAGGAGCACCATGGCCCCGCCGCCCACGTCCACCGCCTGCGCGTACCCCGCGCTGCGGCCGGCGCGGCGGGTGCGGGCGGGACCGGCGGCCCCGCCCGTCACCAGCACGCGCCCCCCGCCGCCGGGCTCGTACGCCAGCACGCTCCATCCGTCCGCCCCGTCCGGCGCCACCGTGGGATGGCTCGCGCCGCGCAGCACGTGCGTCCACAGGGGGGCCGGCCCCGAGAGCGGCTCCATCCGCACCTGCGCCGAGTCGCCGCCGCCCTGCACCACCAGCAGGTGCCCGTCGCCGGCGAACGCGGCGTCCGAGGCGGAGAACGCGCGCCGAAAGCCGCTGAAGTCGCCCACCATGTACCGCCACCGGGTGTCCGCCTGCCAGCGGTCGTCGTCCGGCGGCTGGCGCACCAGCCAGGCGCGGCCGGAGGGCGACATCGCCACCAGGTCGGCGAAGCGCGGCAGCGACACGGAGCCCGCGGGCGCGGCACGCCCCTCCGCCCACCGGATGCGCGGCGCGCGCCCCGCCAGCCGGTCGCCGCCCAGCGACAGCAGCAGCGCGCCGATCCCCAGCGCCGCCGCGGCCGCCGCTCCGGAGCGGCGCAGGGCCGTCCGCGGCAGCCGCAGCAGCCCCGCCGCCAGCCCCGCCAGCAGCAGCCCGGCCGTCTCCGCGCCGGGCACGCCCGCGCGCCAGTCCACCCCGCCGTCCGACGCCACCATCCACACCCGGGCCGCCGCGAGCAGCGCCAGCACGGCGAGCACCGCGAGCGGAATGCCGGGCCGGCGCGGCGCGCCCTTGCGCGGGCCCCGCCCCAGCGACATCGCGATCATGCCGACGCCCACCAGCGCCAGCACGCCCAGCGCGGCAAGCTGCAGCCCCGACGCCCAGCGCAGCGAGCCTTCCGCCGCGCGCACCGCCGGCATCCCCAGCGCCATCGCGCCCAGCGCGGCGAGCGCCGCCGTCGCCGGCCACGCCATCGCCAGGAGCGCGGGGAGCATCAGCGCCGCGGCGCCGGCCCACCAGGCGGCGAAGAACGCCACCAGGGCCACGGTGCGCCGGCCGGCCACGGTGGGCACGGGCGCGGGCGCGGTGAACTGCACGTCCACCTGGTGCACGCGCTCGCGCACCGCCTCCACGTCCTCCGCAAAGATGGGGAGCTGCCAGCTCACCCCCGCGCGGTCCGTGGCGCTGAGCACGGGGTGCGGGCCGGGGCCGGCGCTCACGCGCATGTCGGCGAGCTCCGCGTAGGCGACGGTCCGCGCGGTCGCGGCGGCCTGGTGGAGCACCGCGGGCTCCGGCGGGGTGCCGGCGGGCACGCCGTCGAACCACGAGACGCGCCGCTCGTCGAACGCCACCCAGCTCCCCTCGCGCGGCGACCGCAGCACGCCGGGCCGGGGCGCGGGCCCCGCCCCGTCCGCGCCGCCGCGGAGCGCGGCGATGCGGCGCGCCAGGCTGGGGTGCGAGGCGCGCGCCTCCATCTCATGCGGCCAGCGGCGCGGCAGGCGCATGTACTGGTGCAGCCGCACCAGCGCGCGCACCACGGCCTCCGGGTCGCCCGTGAGCTCCGCCGCGCGCGCGTCCGCCGCGGTCTCGTCCGCCTGGCGGTGCGCGATGATGCGCGCCAGGCCAAAGAGCAGCACCAGCCCCAGCGCCAGCGCCTGCACCGTTCCCGCCCATCCGGCCGCGATCAGCAGCAGCGGCACCCCCGCGGCGCAGGCCACCAGCCCGTGCATCCGCATCCGCCCCCGCCGCACCCTCGCCGCGTCGTGCTGCTCGATGTGCGCGAGCTCGTGGGCAAAGATGGCGGCCGCCTCGTCCTCGTCCAGCAACTCCAGCAGGTCGTCGCCGAACGCCACGGACGGGCCCCGCGGGTCCGGCAGCGCGAACGCGTTCGCCAGGCGCCCGCCCTTCGGGCCCATCCGGTAGACGCCGGGAGACACGGTTCCCGCGCGCCGCACGATCTCTCCGAAGCGCTCCAGCAGCGCGGGGCGGTCCAGCGGGGTGGCGCGGTACGCCCACAGCCACAGGCGAAACTGCCAGCGCCGCCACGCCTGCATGGCCAGCACCGCCGCCGCCGCGGCCGCCCAGTGGTACGGCCGCGCGGAGACGATGAGCAGCGGCGCGAGCTGGAGAAGGAGCACCAGCCCCAGCGCGGGCACCAGGGTGCGCACCGTCCACAGCAGGTACCCCGCGAAGCCCCACCGCTCGTCGAACAGCCTGCGCCGCAGCGGAAAGGTGCCGGCGGCCAGCCCCACCCCCAGCGGCACGATCCACCCGATCCGGCCGCCGGAGATGAAGATCACCGCCACCAGCGCCACGGTCCACGCGGGCTGCAGCCGCCGCCGGCGCGCCACCAGGAGGTCCGGCAGATCGGGATCGTCCGCGCGGGAGGCGAGGGCGCGGCCCGTCCACCAGGCGTACGCGCCGGGGGCAAGCGCGATGAGCGCGAGAAGCAGCGTGGAGGTATCCACGGAGATCGAACGGAGAATGGCGGGAAGCAGCGGGCCGGGAAGGAGCAGGAATGATAATCGGCGGATCGTGATTCACACAACCGGGGCCGCGGCCGGCTTCGGCAGATGGCTTCGGCGGATGGATGCGGATCGGGCCGCATCCCCGTCGATCACCCGCCGGTCCGGGGCGGAGGCGGATCTCCCGGAGTTCGGAATTCCGTGGATGACGTCCGCGCGCAGGTGCACGCGCGATCCGTCTTGCGGCGCGGGCATCCGCCGCAGATACTGAACCCTTACCCGGTCGGAAACCGCCGTTCCCACCCAAGGAGCCCATCGACGATGCTGATCCCCCGCTTCTGGTCGCGCGCGGAGTCCACGGCGACCACCCCGGCCGGCAAGTTCGTGCGGTTTCACGTGTGGCGCGGCTCGCGGAGCAGTTCCGCGGAGGCGCAGACGCTGGCGCAGGAGGCGGTGGCGCGCATCGCGGACCGCATTCGCGCCGGGGCGGGCTTTCCCGAGCGGTATGCGTACGGCGACCGCCCGCTGCGCGAGGAGGTGGTGCGCGAGCTTCCCGCGACCGGCGGCGTGGAGGCACCGGACGCGGCCATCACCCGCAACTCGTACGGCGCGCTGGTGCTGAACGCGGCCCGCGCCTTCTTCATCGACGTCGACGTAGACCGCGCGGACGAGCCCGTGTCGTCCGCATCCTCGTCGTCCTCCGCCTCCGCCGTGGACCCGATGGCGGCGGCCCGGGAGCTGGTGGATGCGCTGCCGCTGCCGGGCGGCGTAAAGTCCATCCTGGGCGGACTCTTCGGCTCCAGGCCCGCGCGGCCCGCGGCGCCGCCTCCGCCGCCGCCCGCGCCCGCGGACCCGGCGTCGGCCGCGCTGGACCGGCTGCGGCGCTGGGTGGCGTCGCACCCGGAGTGGCGGGTGCGCGTGTACCGCACCAGCGCCGGGCTGCGCTACCTGGTGACGCACGACGTATTCTCGCCCACGGACGCGGCGACGCAGGCCGCGATGAACGCGCTGGGCGCGGACCCGCAGTACGTCAGGCTGTGCCAGGTGCAGAAGACCTTTCGCGCGCGCCTGACCCCCAAGCCCTGGCGCATCGGCGTGGAGAACCCGCCGGTGGGCTTTCCCTTCGAGGGGCCGGGCGAGGAGGCGCAGATGCGGCAGTGGGAGGCGCGCTACGACGCCGCGTCCCGCGGCCGCGCGACCTGCCACTTCGTGGAGGAGATGGGGACCGGCGCGGAGCACCCGGACGTTGCCCCGCTGCGCGCCCTGCACGACGAGCACACGCGCGCCACGTCGGGGCTCCCGCTGGCCTAGCCGGCCCGGAAAAGATCGGCCTTACGCAGGGACGCGGAGGCGCGGAGGAGAAGTGCTCTCGCCCGCGCCTGCACCGAGCACGTGCCGAGGCTCAGCGCCTGAACAGATTGGACCTCGCACGGACACGGAGTCAGAGAAGGAATCGGCGCGGGTGCCGAAAACCCTTGTAAATCCTTGATGGTCCGAAAGGGCCTACCGGACTCCCGCGCCGAAATGCCGCGGTTTCCTGTCGCTCGACATTCAGGAAGCAGGGGTTTTATCTGGATAAGGGCGGATTCGGCTATGACGGCGAGGTATGCGCGTTTAGCTGGAAATCCGTCTCCTTAACAACAAGTTAGGCCGCTGGGCAAGCATACGCGGCAGCCGCAGGTGATCTCACGCGCCGCCGTGCGCGACAGGCTTGCGCGGCGGCCCCGCACCCCTGACCCTTTATTCGTTAGGCGGCCAGACGCGAGGTCACATGGACAACGACTGGGTTAACCGCATTGGTGTCATTTTGAACTTCGCGGCCGGCTTCATGGTCGCCCCGGAGCTCATCGGTCTTGATCGGCTCAGACACCTCGAAACGAGAATTGAGCGGAGACTCGAATCGATTCGTTCATCCCTGCATGGCCGCATGGCGATCACGAAGAAGTTTATCGGTTATCTGGGCACTACGTCACCATTCTGGATCGGGCTGTGTCTGGCTCTCGCGATCGTAGCCGTCATCGGCCTCTTGTTCATTCGCCTCTTCTGGTACGCACTAGGTCTCTTGGCGGTTGTTTATGCACTGCTCGTCTACCTCGGGATTGCGGAAATGCGTTGGCGAGGCCGTGCTGAGCGGATCCGGCAACACTTCCTTCCGTTTTTTCCCGGCGAAGATGATGCGCCGGCTTCCACGATGGCCGTTATTCGTCGATATCATATACTTCTCCTGTTTTACCTCCCGTGGCGCATGCTTTGGTCGCTTATCGCCGATGGCCTATTCGAGTCCATTCGTAAAGTGTTTTTCACATCCGCTCTGGCTGGCGTCGAGCGTTTGATCGTGCGACTAGAAGGAAACGAGCGTCTGCGGTTCATGGTGGTGTTCTGGGGCGTGGTGTTCTTTATTGCGGGCAATCTCCTTCAGTTCGTGGGCACGTTCACCTTTGAGCTCTGGTGAAAGGCACGCCTAACCAAGCGTTGCAGCGGACGCTTAACGAGACTACGTCGTCCTGCGTTTAAGCAGCCAATCCGTTCCGGGTGCTCCGCACGCGGCCTAACAATCGGCTGCAGCGGATGCGGGGCCTTGCATACTTTCCCGCGAGGTGAAAGTACATCCCCCGGCCCCGCACCCCTGACCCTTGCGTCGTTAGGCCGCTGGGTAAGCATCGCGACAGCCCTTTCCGTTCCATATCGATCTCGCATGATTACTGATGGCGACGTTGTTGCTCGTTGGGATGCGGGCGAGAGTATGACTACGATTGCGGATTCCCTCGGAATCACGCGCGAGCGAGTTCGACAACGTCTACTTCGGAATGGACGTGCAGGTCCGAACCGCAACGCGCTTCCATCCTCCGCGCAAATCCTAGCTGCCGCCTCGAATGCGATTAGCTTCAAGGAATTCGCCGAGAACCTCGCGATTCCGCTTCAACATGCACGTCTCGCAGTTAGCGAGCGAGGCGTGCGCGACGAAGTTCAAGACGTGTTCGCCGCGGTCCGCAGCGCCCGCCAACAGATAAAGCGAAGAGACGCCCAACGTCCGATCATCCAGATCATTCGACGGCTAGCCTCAGATCTTGGACATACCCCTACTCAGGACGAGTTGGCCAGCGCAGGAGTGTATCATGCCGTGCTCCAGAAGGTATTCGGCTCGGCAGCATCCGCGATGATCTTGGCGGGTTTATTTCCGAACGTGCCTGGCCGACCACCGATGGACCTTCCTTCGGAGTTCGCTAAAGATACAGAGCCGACCGCTGATGAAGCGCTTCTTTTCGCGAGGTCAGAGAGAATTCGCCGCGCAGGCGTAGATGTTGAGCCGCCGACTGGTGATGATCGACCGGAGAAACGAGAGGTTTCAGGGCGTGCATTCATCCGACACCCCCGTGTCGTTGCCTGGGTTCTGGAGCACGCCAATGGGAGATGCGAATCCTGCGGGATACTCGGTTATGAAACCGATGATGGAGATCGGTTCTTAGAGGTCCACCATGTGATTCCTCTTGCCGAAGGCGGTCCAGATGTTGTGACTAACGCAGTCGCAGTCTGCGAAACGTGCCACGGGAAGCTCCACCGTTGGAAGGAGAGGAGGAGGATGCAGCAGGAACTATATGTGAAGATTGCTCGCTTGACCGTGCCGGACATCCTCCTTCGGCCGCGAGATACAGCCGAGCCTGAGGATGACCTGGTGCCAAGCGGGGGCGCGGCCTAACAATCGGCTGCAGGGGATGTGGGGCCTTGCATGCTTTCAGCCGGAGGAGAGTGTTGCGCGCCGGCCCCGCATCCTGACCCTTGTGTCGTTACACCGCCTACAAACATTGTATGCTCACGCAGACGGGTGACATCCCTGCCGTCATCGATGCGCTCCGCCGAGCGCCGGAGATCGTCGTGCCCCTCGTGCGTGAGGTGCCGCGGGCAATCCTGCGGCGGCGGCCGGCCCCGCGCCGCTGGTCCGCCCACGAGCACGCGTGTCACCTCGCTCACGTGCACGCGCTCTTCTTCGACCGGCTCGACTACATGCTCCGCCACCCGGCGCCCGTCATCCGGCCGTATCTGCCGGGTGAGCAGGACGCCGACGACCTGCTGCTCCGCATGGACCTGGACGCGTCGCTCGAGCGCTTCGCCGTCGACCGGGCCCACCTCGTCGCTCGCCTGGAGGGGCTCGACCCCGCCGAGTGGGCGCGCACCGCGGAGCACGGCGAATACCGGACGTACTCCGTGTTCATCATGTTCCGGCACCTCGCGCTGCACGACTTCCTCCACGCGTACCGCATCGAGGAACTCCTGCTGCGCCGGGACTGGCCTGCAGGTGCCGACCCGCCGGCGGCCTAACAACGCGTCGTCACCGGCCTGACAATCGGCTGCAGGGGATGCGGGGCCTTGCATGTTTTCGGGTGGAGGAAAGTCTTGCGCGCCGGGCCCCGCACCCCTGACCCTTCTGTCGGTAGGCCGCTCGACAAGCATCGCGGCAGCCGGCAGGTGATCCTCCCGCTTGTGCGCCGACCCTGCACCCTGATCTCCAGATTGTTCGACCTTCGGAGGCGAGAGAAACCGCATGGCCTTTTACTACATGCAAGGCGACCGGGGCCAACGGAATAGCTGGCTCTTCACCTACACCAGTGCCGAAATCGCCAAACGGGCACAGGCGAAGGCCGAGACACTCCTCGAAGAAGAGCGGGGAATCGAGCAGGCGCTTACGACCTGCCTCAATGGCGCGAAGTACTCCGGGCGCGAAGAGGACGTACGCCGGCTCCGCGACCGCCTGGCAGACAAGGGCGAGGAACGGGAGCGGTGCGAATTGCTTGCGCGGGAGTTGGCCCGCGCGGCGGAGCAGCCAGTCCAGCTCGCACTGGGCGACCTCGTGTACTTCAACATGGACGAGGGCATCAGCGACCCGACCGTCACGCCCATTCCCGGAGCAGAGTTCGAAGACCGCGACGACGATTGATGCAGTGCTCAGCCGCCGGTGCCCAACCCGGATGCACCGCGCGGCCTAACAATCGGCTGCAGGGGATGCGGGGCCGGCATGTTTTCGGCCGGACGAAAGTCTTGCGCGCCGGCCCCACACCCTCCCTTGTGTCGTTCGGCGGCTCTTTCCCCTCTCCCGCTCACGAAGGACCAGCCACTTTCCCCGGGCGCATCGGCCGCTGACAGCTCCCCGGCTTCCGCCTGAACGACGCCTCCTTGCCAGGCTCCTGATGTGGCAGCAACATACGGCGACACGCCGAGTTGGCGACGGGGGTGATTATCGGCCCTGAGTCCAGCGAATATCATGGTTTCGCCTGCTCTCGCAGGAAAATGCGAATTGGAATCCTGCTCAGCTTGCTCGCCGCGGCATGTGTCCGCTCCGGGGACGCGGCGGCACAACCCACGCCCGCACCGCAGTTCGCCGCAACACGTGAGGCGCTCTGCACGCTTGATCCCGCCATGCCAGGGTGTCGGGGGCCTGTCCCAGACACCTTCCCCAACGAGTGGTATCTGATCAAACGTCATCGGGAGATCACGTCGCGGACGCGGGGTAGGGTCTGCATCGCAGATGCAGTCTACCTGCGTTTCAGACCCGGCGTCGCGCGGGCGGAAAAGCAAGCGATCATCGACTCCATCGGCGTTCTGGAGGGAGGCCACGTCTACAGGGGCTCAGTTTACGAAGTGCGCATCCCTGGCGATGGGACGACTGGGCCGCTGAGTCGCGCGCTGGAGCACGCCCGCGGGCAGCCACAGGTGCAGCACATCGCGCAGACGTGTTACGACCAGGTGGAGCCGGCCGAAATGCCGGGCGACTCGCACCCGGTCGAGCGGCTGCTGGATTCTGCAGCGATTGCGGCGCTCAGCAGGCTGCCCCCGCCGCCGGACACCGCGCGTCGGGCGCGCGCCTTCTACATTCACTTCGACAGCGCCGGCAGGCCCGACACCGTTCGGGCGGCCTTCCCACTTCTGGTCGATTCGACGTTCGCCGCGCGGGTGCGTGACGCGCTGCAGCCCGCGCTGCGGGTGGGGCCGCCATACCAGCCTTTTAACGTGACGGTGGTCGTGAACACTGGACCCGACGCGTCGCTGACGCCGCGGGTGTTCGTCGGCCGGCAGGCGCGGCTCGCCAACCAGACCCGCGTCTCCAACCAGTTGCACCGCTCCATGCGCCAGCTGCGGCAGCGCGATACCCTGCTGTTCGGCCGACAGTTCACGGTCCACGTGAAGATGATTGCCAACCTGGACAGCACGGCCACCTCCGCCTCGGTCGTGCGGTCGTCGGGCGTTCCGGCAGTCGACTCCGTCGCGCTGAACGTAGCGTCCGCGGTCCGCTTCTCGCCGGGCGAGCTGGAAGGCATCCCCGTTCCCGAGTGGGTGGAGCTGCCGCTCATTCTCGTCTTTCCCCAGGAGACTGCGGCCGAGCGGCGGCGTCGCCTGCGCCGGCAGGCAACGAGCTCATCCCCGCCGCACTAGCCCCCACGTGCCGCCCGGCTACCCTACCGCACCGCCCGCGGCCTGACATCGGCCGCAGGGGATGCGGCGCCTCGCATGCTTTGGGGCGAAGGCGAGTCTTGCGCGCCGGCCCCGCACCCCTGACCCTTGTGTCAGTAGGCCGCAACAGAGTCCATCGATCAGGAGACATGCTATGAGCGCCAAGGTATCGCTTTTCGCCCCCGTGAAGCTCGGTGAATACCGATACCTCTTCGTCATCATCGGCTGGAACGACTACGCCACTCAGCTGAAGGAGGAGATGGCGAAGCAGCTAGACGCCTTCGGCGCAGATCTCCGGACGTCTGGCCTCGTCCTGCAAGCATACAAGGCCAGCGAGTACCAGACGTATGAGGAAATTCGTAGTAAGAACTGGCCGCCCGAGTTTCGTGATCGCCTGAGCAACGATGTCGACCCATGCATGTTGATAATCGACCGGGACTTCGCAGCCTTCGACCCTTCCCATGATCGATGGGCGGTCGTCTGGTTTTCCGAGCTGTCGACTTACGCTCAGGACCTCCCGCGACTCTTCCACAAACTCGCTACCCTCTCTCGAGCACAAGAAGACGTGTTCCAGTTCCTGAAGCGAGTGACGTTGAAAGCCGGGGCAAAGGGAGCTGCAAAGGCTGGACGCATCGCGAAGTACTTCGAGATCAAACCCCAGATCTTTGGTGTCTCGCTCGACGTCGGGAAGATACTTGAGGATGTCTCCGATGTCTTGACGCGCTAGTCCTACGGCCGGTAGTCACGGATTGTGCGAAGGCGCCATCACCTCAGGCCACGTGCAATCGTGTCAACCTCTGTCCGTGTCGCGGTAGCCTAACGAACTGTTGCAGCTGACGGAGCGGCCCAGCCTACGAGCCGGCGGCCAGAGCTCCGCGTGGGCCGCTCCGAAGCTGAACTGGGGCGTTAGGCGGCTATATAGTTACCACGTACGCGCCGATGCGCGCCTTCGCACTGTCATCTCGCGATAGCACGTCACCCGTCGCTGCGAAGCTCTACGCGGCGCTCTCCCTCGGGCGCCTCACTGCCACATCGTACCTGTGCTGCATCGGATGAGACGGGAGGACCCCGCAACAGGTTGCGATGCCCCACTTCGACCCGATGCGCCCATCGTTTTCACTGAGCAGGGCTCTCAGGTATTGTGGTCGGTGATGGTAGAGGTGACGGTCCATGCGTGGTCCATTGACACGTTGTCAGCACACTGACACATTGCGGATGCCATTCGATTGACATACCGGGGGTGGCCATCTCGCCCCCATCGGAGATCCGCATGACCGGGAAATCGCTCCACGAGCTCGCACGTCGCGAACGACAGATCATGGAGATCATCCACAAGCACGGCCGCGCGACCGCTGCCGAGGTTCATGGTGATCTGCCGGATCCGCCGACGTATACCGCCGTGCGCGGCATGCTCCGCCTCCTGGAGGAGAAGGGCTACCTCCGGCATGAGGAGGACGGTCCGCGCTACGTCTACTTCCCAACGGATGACCGCCGCCGCGTGGGCCACTCCGCGCTGAAGCACCTGGTGAGCACGTTCTTCGACGGCTCGGCAAGCACCGCGGTCGCCGCCATGATCGGCATCTACGAGAAGGACCTGGACGAAGAGGAGTTCCAGAAGCTTCAGTCGATGCTCGACCGGCTACGCGAAAAGCGGGGCGTATCATGAGCGCCCTGTTTCAGGCGCCGCTGTACCCGATCGTCGAGCTGCTGGCGAAGGTCTCGCTGGTACTCACCTGCGGACTGCTGCTCGGGAGCATGCGCCGGGTGGACCCGGCGCTGCGTCACAGCATCCTGCTGGCCTCGCTGTGCGGAGCACTCGTGCTGCCACTGCTGGCCATTACCGTGCCGCGGTGGAATGCCGCCATCCTTCCATCGATTGGACAGGTGACGCCGGGTGAGGCGCGCAGTGGCTGGAAGGCATCGCATCTCGCCGGTCACGGCGGGTCCGGGACCCGTGTTCCCGAGGCGGGAAGCCCGTCAGAGGCCCCGGTTGGCGACGGAAGCGATCGCGATCGGCCGATCATGAGATTGCTGTTGCTCGCGATCTGGCCGCTCGGGACTCTCCTGTTGCTCGCCCGCCTGCTCATCGGGCGATCGAGGCTGCGCGCGATCGCGGCGCGGGGATGGGCACCGGACGACGCGCCGTGGAACCGGCTCCTCGAGGAGGAGAAGCTGCTGGCCGGTGTCTCCGGGCGGGTGCGGCTGCTCGTGAGTCCCGCCGCCGCCACGCCCTTCACATGGGGGGCGCGCGAACCCGTCGTGCTGCTTCCGGAGGATGCGCTGGAGTGGTCCACCGAGCGCCGGCGCATCGTGCTGCGTCACGAGCTGGCACACGTCGCTCGTGCCGATTCGCTGGCGCAGTCGCTTGCCGCGATCGCGTGCGCGGGATACTGGTTCCACCCGCTCGCGCTGGTTGCCGCGAAGCGCCTGCGCGCCGAGTGCGAGATTGCATGTGATGAACGCGTCGTCGCGCTCGGGACGCAGCCATGGGAGTACGCATCTCACCTGCTCGACGTCGCGCGCGGCGCGCGCGAGATGGGATCCCCGGGGCTGCTCTCGGTCGGGATGGCGCGCAGGTCACAGCTCGAAGGTCGCCTGCTCGCCGTGCTGCATGCGTCTCGCTCACGAGCGACGCCAACGCGCCGGGCACAGGTCATCGCGATCGCGTTGCCGCTGACGCTCGCGATGGCGGCGTCGGCGTTCCATCCGGTGCCACGCGCCACGCTTCGTGTCGCTGACGACACCGCGCCCGGGAAGAGCGGCGCCGTACGAGCGGCGGTGAGCCCTGCCCCTTTTCGAACGACACCGCCGCCGGAGCCTGCTCGCGTGGGCACCCTGCCGACCGCCGCAGCCACGAGTACGCTTGCGGACACCGCGGCTGCATCGGTCGCCACATCGGGTCTCGAACATGCCGTCGTACCTGCCCGGAACGACGTTGTCCGGGCGCATGGGCTCGGTGGGAACGTGGAGATCCTCCTGCGAGCGGACCTCACGTTGCCGAGGAGCGCTCCCGTTCAGCTCGTGTTGAGCAGGGATGAGAACCTCGTCCTCGTCAACGACCAGGTCGCACATCCCCTGCACCTCCGGACGGCGATCGAGCTCGCCAAGCAGATCCGGGAGAAGTACGGACGAGAGATCCCCGGTGGCTCCGTACGCATACCTGTGACGCTGGATGGAACTCCGACCATGACGCAATCGCTTGCTGAGCCGTACGCGAACCTGCTGCAGGTGCTCCTCCAGGCACCCCTGGAGGTAATCGAGGGGCGGCCAGCCGCACGGCACCTGCGGTTCGGGGAAAACGCCCGGGTGGAGATGGCCGTGAGTGACAGCACCCTCGCAAGGCTGATGGAGAAGTCCTCGTAGAGTCGGTTCGCTATCTGCGGGCCTTCTCCCGCTCGATCAGGCGAACCACCGTCTCCATCACGGGATCGCGTCCGGAGAAGTAGTCCCTCGCCGTGATGAGCACGGGTGCGTGCGGGTGCAGCTCGCGGCGGAAATCGTCGACCTTGTGGCTCAGGGTCGACCGCCTGGTGGACACGCTTCCCTCGAGACCGCTGAACGGTAGTGTGAATTCGGAAGGGCTGGCGTACAGAGTGCAGCATTGGCTGCTCGCCTCACCTACGAAGATCGCATCGGCGAGCTGTTCGAGCTCCGTGATCAGGTTGCCTGCAGCCGAGTAGGTATTGCGGCCGATCACGACGTAGAGACGGCGGTCCGGCAGCATGCTGAAGGCGATCATCGTGCGCAGGAGCTCCGGATACAGATGCGTCGATCCGCCGTCATTGTGTCGCATGTCGAGGATGATGTTCTTCGGCGGCGATGCTGCAAGGAGGCTCCGCAGCCGCAGCGCGTACTGCTCCAGCGTTTCGTCCCTCTCGTCCTGCAGATTGTTCAACTGCACGTACACGGCGTCGTGCTCGGGCAGCGCCTGATGCCAGTGAAACCGCAGGTCCCGCAGGTGCAGCGGCGTCTCGATCCCCTGCAGCGGACGAAGTCTTTCAGGAGCCCGCCAGGAAATCGTTTCTACCGTGATGGTCTGTTGGGGCCGGCCGGGCTGTTGAACCGTGACCTCGATCGAGTCCGCGGATCGTGCAATGCCGAGCCCTACCAGGTAGGGAGCCTCGCGCAGTAGCTGAATGCCGTGGAACAGGTACCCGTTGTCCCCGTCCACACTCTGGTTCTGGTTCACCCTGCGCAGCGCTTCTTCTGCCGACACGCCTTCGATGCTGACGAGGCGGGAACCGATCAGGTCCTCATGCTGCTCCCGGGCGCCGACGACGAATATTCCTTCCGGAAACGCCCAGAGCTGGAATGGGAGTCCTCTGTTCACCACGCGGGAGTCGCTCAACGCCCACACCGAGGTGTGCCCCTGGTTCAGGACCGCGAGCATGCCATTCATGCCGACAAAGATCTGCTCGTCCGACAGCTGCGGGACCTTTTCCCTGAGCGCTTCGTAGCGGCGTTCGAACTCCGGCGGCAGGGGATGGTTGCGATACTCGGCATTCAGGCGCCTCACTTCGTCGCGAAGGAAATCCAGGTCGCGCCGCCAGCCATAATCCCGTGACCAACCCGAGGTGTCGCGCCGGCCGGCGATCTCGAGGAATTCAGGATCGGACCTCAGCGTGACGAAGTCGTCCTCGTCGTAGATCCAGCCTGTAGCCAGTCTCCCTTCCGCCACCGTATAGTGGCGAAGACGATCCAGGGCAGCGCGCCTGTTTCCAGCGTGGAGGTGTGAGATCGCAGCCCCCACGCCGGCATTACCCCCACCCCACCCGAGCAGCTCGCCCGCTTTCTCGTATGCAGTGGCTGCCTCAGAAAACTTGTTGAGCGCCCTCCGGACGTATCCGAGCGCCAGCCAGTTCTCGCCGTCGCGCGGATACTCACGCGTGATCTGCTCTATCAGCGACTCGGCCTCCGCGAGCTTTCCCTCCCCCAGCAGTGCGCGCGCCCTCTGCCTTGCGTCGAAATACGCGACAGGATCCGGCGGCGACGTGAGGAGGTTCAGGGGGGACTGGACCGCTGGATCGTAGCCCTGTGCACCTGCCACCGTGTGCGACCACAGGAGGAGGGCCGACACCACACCGTAGATCCAGGTCCTCCGGCGCCCGGTCGACGTCTGACGCTGGGCGGTCGTGCGTTCCGTGTTTCGTTGCGTGAGCGGCGACATTGGCAATCCCCGGCTTGTGGTGAAGGCGGCAGCGCAGATCGCTATGCCAGTGCAGTGACATTCACAGTATGTCACTGGATTGACATAGTGTCAATGGGCTGGCATAGGCGACGTCAACCTGGGGAAAGCAGGTGAAGGCCTCAGGACGGCGATCGCTCATCGGCCGATGTTGGGAGCGGTGGCAGCGGTGCCACGGAGTCAACGGAGTTAGCGGAGTTTTCTCGTGCCGGTCCCGCTGGCTTCGCGCGAGGATCACGTCGGACGGATATCCGGGATTCAGAACGAAACGGAGCGGTGTCTTCCTGGGGAAGGCACCGCTCCGTCTTTTGCCTCACCGTGAACCAACCCGGTTGCGGACGCGCTGGTGCACGGGACGCCGCACACGGCCGGGCCGCCGAGTCCACGAATGTGGACTTTGTGATGTTCTAGCCGCGGTTTCAACCGCCCGGGACAGTGCCGGCCGCCTCACCTCCCGGGAGATGCGGCGCTGACGGCGGGGGGCGGAACGGAGCGGAAACGACGCGCGGCAGCCGCGGGTGGCGAGCCCGACGACTGCCGGCGACGCGAACGGCATTCGCTGGATGGCGAAGCGCCCGCACGGGACTGCGCAGAACCTCTGGCGGACCCGTACCCGCGGCGGGTCCGTTCGCAGATGCAACGTCCGGCGGATGCCGGATTATGACGCGGCCGCCGATCCCGGCGGCCGGGACTCGTCGCGGGGCGGCCCCATCCCTCCCCTCATCACAGGGCATCACAGGCGCGGGGCGATGGCGGCGGCGGCATCGGCGGAGGGGATGACGGGGACGACCTCGAAATCCACGATGTCGTCCCAGGCGGCCATCCACTCCCGCAGCAGCGCGGCGTCGTCGCACTCCATCACCTGAAAGCAGCGGCGCAGGTCGTCCGTCACCCAGCTGGCCACGTAGCGCAGCCCGTCGGGCGCCAGGCGGCCGCGGTCGCGAAAGCGCCGGTAGACGGGCACCGCGTCCCCGCCGCGAAAGGTTTCGACGATCATGTACAGCATGCGATGGCTCCGGCGAGGGAAGGTTTCGAGGGCCGAGTACCGAGTACCGAGTACCGAGTACCGAGTACCGAGTACCGAGTACCGAGTACCGAGTACCGAGTACCGAGTACCGAGTACCGAGTACCGAGTACCGAGTGCCGAGTACCGAGTACCGAGTGCCGAGTGCCGAGTACCGAGTGCCGAGTGCCGAGTACCGAGTACCGAGTACCGAGTGCCGAGTACCGGGCATCTGCCTGGTGGCGAGTGAGGCACCAAGCACTAGGCACTGGGCACTGGGCACTGGGCACTGGGCACTGGGCACTGGGCACTGGGCACTGGGCACTGGGCACTGGGCACTGGGCACTGGGCACTAGGCACTAGGCACTAGGCACTAGGCACTAGGCACTCGGCACTCGGCACCAGTCACCAGGCACTCCCACATGTGCGGTCCCGCTCTTGCGACGGCTGGGCCGCGCGCTACAGATGCGAACCTTCCAGCAACGGAGACCGGCTCCATGAGCGACACCAGCCAGGGCAACACCGGCACCGGGGACGTCACCTACAACCTCGTCAGCATCCTCTATCACGCCCTGCAGGCGGCCGAGACGCACGACCAGTACATCCGCGACGCCGAAGAGTCCGGCGACCGCGACCTGGCGCAGTTCTTTCGCGAGGTGAAGGAAGAGAACACGCGCCGCGCAGAGCGCTCCAAGTCGCTCCTGGCCAAGCGCCTGACGTCCAACTCGTAGCCGCGCTGCCATCCCGCATACGGCCGGCGATGCCCCCGCGGATCGCCGGCCGTCGCGCGTCCCCTCCCTTCCCTGCCGGTGCGTCCCCCCGGCGTGAGATAAGAGCGTCCCGCCCCCGGCCGCGCCAGTGCGCCCGCCCGCCGGATGGCGTGAGGATGGGGGAGCCCGTATACTGGCAGGGTCCGCCTCCTGCCGCCGGCGGCGGACACGCCGCGAACCTTGGGAGCGGATGAGCCAGACGCAGATCCCCGACGCCGTTCGAAGCTTCGTCGCGCAGCACATCGACTCCGCGGAGCTGCTGGAGACGCTGCTGCTGGTGCACTCCGACCCCGCGCGCGAGTGGTCGCCGGAAGCGGTGGCGCGGTCCATCTACACCGTTCCCGCCGGGGCCACGCGCCGCCTGGAGCAGCTGGTGCAGATGGGGCTGGCCTCGTCCAGCGGCGCGGCGGACCCCGCGTACCGCTACGCGCCCTCCCGCCCCGCGCAGGCCGCGCAGGTGGACGCGCTGGCGGAGGCGTACCGCGCCGGCCGCGTGGCCGTCATCAACCTGATCTACAACAAGCCCCCGGACCCGCTCCGCAGCTTCGCGGACGCCTTCAAGCTCAGGAAGGACTGATGGCGACGCTCGTCTACTCCCTGTGTGCCCTGACCAGCCTGGCGTGCGCGGTGCTGCTGCTGCGCGGCTACTTTGCCAGCCGCGTGCGGCTGCTGCTGTGGTCGGGGCTGTGCTTTGCCGGCCTGGCCGCCAACAACGTGCTGCTGCTGATCGACAAGCGCGTGGTGCCCACGCTGGACCTTTCGCTCTGGCGCTCCCTTCCCGCGCTGGCGGGCGTAGCCCTGCTGCTGTACGGACTGGTATGGGAGACCCGGTGACCTCGCTCGTCAGCGGCCTGCTGGTGATGGGCTACGCCGTGGCCGGCCTGTTCTTTCTGCGCTTCTGGCGCGAGACGCGCGACCGGCTGTTCGGCATCTTCGCGGGCGCGTTCTGGCTGCTGGCGCTGCAGCGGCTGCTGCTGGCCCTGTTCCAGGATCCGGACCGCGAGCAGCTGTGGCTGTACGGCATCCGGCTGCTGGCGTTCGTCCTCATCCTGGCCGCCATCGTGGACAAGAACCGCGGCGCGCGGGCGGAGTGAAAGGGCGACGACAACGCAACGTGCCCGTTGCGTAGCAGTTGCACGGAAGGGTTGTCCGACTGAGGCGAGGACTGTAGATTGGACTCTCGCCAACCGCATCCGCGTCCCGCCGGACCGGCGCCCGTCCCACCGAGGTGCCCATGGCCCGCATCACCGTCCTCATCGTCGACGACGATCCCGATCAGCACACCGTGTGCGGAGTGTTCCTGGAGCACTCCGGCTACCACGTCCTGCACGCATTCGACGGGCAGGAGGGGGTGGAGATGGCGCGCGACCAGCAGCCGGACCTGGTGCTGATGGACATCCGCATGCGCCGCATGGACGGGGTCGCCGCGCGCCGCGCGCTGGCGGAGGACCCCGCCACTGCCACCATCCCGGTAGTGGCCATCTCCGCCGACGTGCTCACCTGGCCCGAGCGCCGCGCGCTGGCCGAGGGGTTCGCGGGGCACATCTCCAAGCCGTGCAACCTGGAGCGCATCGGCGGGCTGGTGCACCTGCTCACGCGTCCCGAGCGGGCGCTGACGCTGGTCACCGGCCGCGCGCTGGCCGTGTAGCGGACCGCGCCCCCACGGCGGCCGAGCGGGCCCGGAGCATCCACGCTCCGGGCCCGCTTTTCGTTGCCGTGGCCGAATCCGCAAAAAGACGGGTCCTCACGCAGAGTCAGCGGAGTCAGCGGAGTTTTCTCGTGCCGTTTCCTCTGCTCTCCCGGTGCGAAGCCGGATCGACGCGAGGGGACGACATGGCGCGCCGGTCGACGAGGCACGATCCCGTGGACGATGGGGAACGGGAGAGAGATGGAATGCGGCAGGGGGCCATCCGCGTTTTCTGGAGAGGGATGCGGAGCGCCGGATGATCTCCGACACGCAGGGGAGAAAGATGCCCGCACCTCCGATGCGCGATCTGGAGAACCATCCGCCGCCTCCATGATCGAGGTGAGCGGCAAGTTTCCCAGACGCTGGTCTTCGTGCGCAATCGGTGGCGAATGAATTCGCGGCTGGGAAAACGCAATGTCCGCCTGCGCGGACAGCAGCCGCGGGTCCGGAGCGCGGCACTCGCCACGAGGATTCCGACGGTAGATTCCCCGGTCGCGCGCGGGCAGCCGTGTGCGGGCGAGTGCCGTGTGCGCGCCCCCTCGGAACGACGGATCGGTGTGCCCCGTCTATCGCAGTTGAAGCCCCGTCTGGCGAGCGCGAAGCGAGCCAGGACGGGGCTTATGGCCGTTCCAGCCGCGGGCTTCAGCCAGGCTTCAGCCCGTGGCGGGCCGGGCCGTACCCGGCGGCGCCGGTCCGCCCGGGATCACGCCCCTACGGCTCGCCCTTGATCGTCGCGCCGCCGAGCACCAGCCCCTGCACCGGCAGCCCTTCCGGGAGCATGCGCTCGATGGTGCTGATGCGGACGGGATCGGCCTCCAGGTCCACGTCCACGAAGCGCAGCGTGTCTCCCAGGATCATCCCGAAATCCCCCACCAGGTGCGTCCCGGGCGCCGTGACGTCCGTGTCGCGCGCCAGGAACATCAGCCCGTCGGGGCGGTGCTCTATGCGCAGGGAGATGGAGCCGCGCGCCTCGGCCGGAAAGCGCGGATACAGCCACTGCAGGTCCCGGAACGCCACCGAGTCGCTGCGGAACGCCAGGTCGTACATCGGCGCCTTGTCCGGGTCGAACCAGGCCGGAAAGTTCGCCGTGCGCACCACGCCGGAGAGCGACAGGGTGGAACCCGGCAGCCGCATCACGGGCGCGTCCAGCTCCACGTGGCCGCGCAGCAGCGCGATCTGCCCCTGGATCTGGTTGAACTGCACCGGCCTGCGAAAGATCTGCGCGACCCCGCGCAGCGAGTCGATGTGGATGCGCGAGCCGGTCGCCGACCCCGGCGCGAAGCGGATGCGCGAGAGGCGTCCGTGCAGCCGGGTAAAGTTCATCGTCCGGATGTACCCGCCCCGCACCGTGTCCACCAGCGCCAGCGAAGTGTCGCTCAGCGCGTCGGCGATCTCCGCGCGCCGGGCCGCGGGGGAGAGCGAGCTGTCGGGCTCCCACGGCGTCTGCAGCCGCGCGATGCCGCCGATCACCCGCAGCGAGTCGATCAGCGTCGCGCGCTCCTTCCTGGGCGCGGTGGGGTCCTTCGCCGTGGTGTCGGCAAAGATCGCCTGGTAGTTCCACAGCGTGTCGCCGGGGAGCTTGAAGATGTAGATCTCCGGATCGTACAGCGTGGCCCTGGTGATGTGGATGCGCGGGGAGATGAGCGTGGTGGCGCGGTAGTTCAGAAAGGCGCTGTCCGCCACGAGAAAGGCGCGCCCCTGGTTGTCCTGCAGGCGCAGCCCGTACACCTTGGCGCCCTCGAACAGGTTGCCGTCGATGTTCTCGATGAGCAGCTTGCCGCCGTGCACGTTCTTGCCCAGCGCGTCCAGCGTGCGCTGCAGCACGAACTCGTGCCCGCGCTCCGTCCGCGCGACCACGTTCAGCAGCAGGAGCAGCAGCGCGACGCCCAGCGCCACGCCGCCCAGCCCCCACGTCAGCATGCGCACCGCCCGCCGGGCCACCTTCAGCCCCCCCGCGGCCGGACGGTCCGGCGCCTACACCTTCGCATCGCGGCGCTCCCTGCGGTCGTCCATGAAGATGCTCTCCACCCCGTGCCCCAGCCCCTCGTCGTCGTCCAGCACCGGGGGCCGGCCGCGGCGAAAGAAGAGGTGCCGGCTGGTGGGCACGAAGTCGCCCGCGTCGTCGAAGTACATGTAGTGGGTGATGCGGATCACCCCGCCGCCCAGCCGCAACACGTTCAGCGAGTTCTTTTCCCGCTCGCGCGCGCGGCCGCGGCGCGAGGTGCTGGTGCCGCTCTGCGCGATGATGATGCCGTGCTCGCGGTCCGCGCCCGCGTACACGTCCAGCGAGTTGCCGATGTAGGCGCGGTGCAGGTGCCCGCCCAGGATCAGGTCCACCCGCATCTGCGTGAACGCGTCCAGCGCGCGCTTGGCCTTGGGCATCACGTCCGCGCCCTCCCAGTCCGGCGGCGGCGCGAAGTGGTGGTGCGAGACGATGATGCGGTGCGTCTCGTCCGGCACGCCCTTGAACGCCTCGCGCGCCAGGTCGATCTGCCAGCGGCTGATGCGCCCGTTGGTGATGGCCTGCCGCGGCGCCGTGGAGTTCAGCGAGACGATCACCGCGCCGGGGATCTCCGTCACGAAGTCCAGCTTGTCGCTGATGTGCGTGCGGTAGTGGCGGTACGGGTCCAGCAGCCGCTCCAGCCCGCGGTACAGCGGCACGTCGTGGTTCCCCGGCGTCACGATGGTCGGCGCCCGGGGCAGCTGGTCCAGGAACGCCCGCGCGGCGGCGAACTGCTCCTCCGTCGCCCGCTGGGTAAAGTCCCCCGAGGCCACGATGCAGTCGGCGTTCAGCCGGTGCGCGAACTTCTGCAGCGCCTCGCCCACGCCCTCGTGGTACGGCGGGCCGAAGTGGAGGTCGGATACGTGAAGGATGGAGATCAAGCCGGCTTCGTGGTAAGTGCCCAGTGTCAAGTACCCAGTGTCCAGTGCCCGGTGTCGAGGAAGGTCTCATGACACTTGAACCTGGGCACTTGAACCTGCAGTTCCGCTACCCCCGTGCCACGGCGGCGGATTCGCGCGTCAGCCCCGGGAACGGAAGGTCCGCGCGGGCGTTCAGGTCCAGCCCGCCCACCTCTCCCCGCCGCCAGCGAAAGAGCGCCGCGCGGGCGATCATCGCCGCGTTGTCGGTGGAAAGACGCGGCGACGGCGCGTACAGCTCCCCGCTCCGCCCCAGCTTCTCGCGGATGGAATCCCGCAGCGCGCGGCTGTTGGCCACGCCCCCGCCCAGCACCACGCGCCGGACCCCGGTCTGCTTCACCGCGCGCATCGTCTTCTGCGTCAGCACGTCGACCACGGCGGCCTGGAAGGATGCGGCCACGTGCGGCACCTCGTCCGCCAGCCGCCCCTCCGCCTCCAGCTTTCGCACCAGCAGCCGCAGCGCGTTCTTCAGCCCGCTGAACGACATCTCGTAGTACTCCGGGTCGCCCAGCCGCTCGCCCCGGTTCAGCAGGGGGCGCGGGAGGGGATGGCGCCCGGGGTCGCCGGACGCCGCCGCGCGCTGGATGGCGGGGCCGCCGGGGTACTCCAGGCCGAGGATCTTGGCCGCCTTGTCGAACGCCTCGCCCGCCGCGTCGTCCCTGGTGGCGCCCAGCAGGCGGTAGTCGCCCCACGCGGGCACCCACAGGAGCATCGTGTGCCCGCCGCTGACCAGCAGCGCGACGAAGGGCGGCTCCGCGCCGGGATCCTCCAGATGGGTGGCGAACAGGTGCCCCTCCATGTGGTGCACGCCCACCACCGGCTTTCCCGCCGCCCACGCCGCCGCCTTTCCCCAGGCGAGCCCCACGAGCAGCGCGCCGATCAGCCCCGGCCCCGCCGTCACGCCGACCACGTCGATCTCGTCCAGCGTAACCCCCGCCTCGCGCAGCGCGCCGTCCACCACGTCGTCCACCGTGCGCAGGTGGGCGCGGCTGGCCAGCTCCGGCACCACGCCGCCGTACAGGCGGTGCACGTCCTGGGTGAAGATGACGTGCCCCAGCAGCTCGCGCTCGCCGCGCAGCACCGCCGCCGAGGTCTCGTCGCACGAGGTCTCGATCCCCAGCACCAGCGTCTCGCCGGTCACGGGCGCGGCCCCGGCGAGGGCGCGCTGTCCGTCCCCGCGGGCGGGGCGGCGCTCCGCGGCTGCACGCGGACGCGGGCGGGGTTCGCGCGGCCGGCGGCGCCGGGCGGCAGGCCGTCCAGCACCAGCGGCGCATCAACCCCCTGCGGCGGCAGCACGGGCGGCAGCGAGTCGCGCGGGACGACGGCGCGCACCCCGCCGGCGAACACGCGCCCCACCACCCGCTCCGCGCCGGTGACGCTCACCTGCACCTGCTCCGGCGTCGCCGTCATCCCCTCCGGCACCGACACCACGACCGCGCCGACCGACCGGTCGCCGCGCACGTCCACCGGCCCGCTCACCCGCACGCGGTTGCGGGAGAAGCTGAGCCCCTCCATCCCCTCCGTGTCCAGCAGTACGTCCACCGAGAAGGTGGAGTCGTCGGGGACGATGTCGAAGCTGCGGGTGGAGACGGAGTCCATCGCCGCCAGCCGCTCCGCCGGGCCGGTGACGCGCACCTCCGCCGGCAGCACCTCCATGTCCGCGACCAGCACGTAGCGCTGCGAAGAGCGGGCGCCCAGCCGGGCGCGGACGGGGAGCACGCGGCTGGCCAGGCGCTGCACGTCCACGCGCACGACGGCGGGGCGGATGTCCTGCACGTTCACGGAAAGGCCGCTGGGAATGCGCAGCATGGACGCGTCCAGCGCGAACGCCCGCCGGTTGCCGATGTCGGCCAGCGGCAGGACGAGGGTGGGCCGGTCCAGCGCCAGCTCCCACAGCTCGCGGCCGGGGCCGGAGAAGCGCACCCGCACCTCGGCGGGATCGGGCGCGCCGGTGAGCACGAACTCGGGGTCGCGGACCACCGGGTCTATGCGGACGGGGATCCACTGGCTGGTCACCTGCTCCGCGCTGACGGCGGCCCAGATGAGCACGGCCAGCCCCAGCGCCGCCAGCTTGAGCCGCCAGTTGAAGGTGAGCGCGTGGAGGGAGAGCCGCGGCTTCACCCGCTCACTCTCCCAGCAGGCGGCGGATGAGCTCCGGGTGCGAGCCGCTGTCCCACTCCGTCGCGCCGATCACCTTCTTCTGGATCACCCCGTTGCGGTCGATGATGAACGACTCCGGGACGCCCGTCGTGCGGTAGGTGCGCTGGATCTGGCCGGAGGGGTCGTGCCAGATGGTGAAGGTGAGCCCCAGCTGCCGCGCGAACTCCGCCACGTCGCCGCCGCCGGGCTGGTCGGCGGACTGGGCCTTCGGCGCGGCCGCGCCCGGCGCCGCGTCCACGCTCACGGCCACGATCTTGAGGCCTCTGGGGCCCAGCTCGCGGTGCAGCCGCTCCATGGAGGGCATCTCGTCGCGGCAGGGCCCGCACCAGGTCGCCCAGACGTTGAGCAGCACCACCTGGCCGCGCAGGTCCTCCAGCCGCACGGGGCGGCCCTGCAGGTCCGTCGCGGGGAACGAGGGAGCGCGCGTCCCCACCTCCACGGGGAGAAAGCGGTCGCGCGCCAGCCAGCCGGCGCCCAGCAGCAGCGCCAGCGCCAGGACCACCCCTACCGTGAACCCCAAATGCCGCGACTTCGCCATCTCAGGATGCGTGTGTGACGGATGTGGTGCGAGGGACGGACTCCGGGCTCGACGAACAGCATCGAACCGCGCGAGCCGCGGCGCCCATCCCCCGGCCCTTCCCCCACGAACCGCGTGGGGGAAGGGAGAATTCGATCCCGCCGCGACGAGCGTCGCGCTGCGCCGGCGCGGTGCCCCTCCCCCGCCCCTCACCCGCTCGTTCCTCGCGGAGAGGGGAGGTCGTAGCCGCCGGATCAGAGGCTCGGCGAACGACATGGAGCTGGCGCCCGACAGGGCCCCCTCTCCCCCGGCCCCTCTCCCCCGCCGCGCGGGAGAAAGGGGAGAACTTCGATCGCGCTGCGACGCTTTTCCTGCCGTTCTCCCTCCCCACCCGGTTTGTGGGGGAGGGTGGAGGAGGGGGGCGGCCCACCATCTCGCCCCACCACCCTCCCGAGCGCTCAGCCGCCGCCGGGCCTCGCCGGCGGCCGGGGGGTGAGCTGCGGCTCGTTGGGCGGCGGCTCGTCGGTAGGCTCGTCCGGCGGCGGCACGGGCTCGCCTTCCTCCTCCACCTCCTCCTCCACGGCGGCGGCGCTGTCGGGGGCCACGCCGGCGCCGGTGGAATCAACAACCTCCGGCTCCGGCGGGTTGGGATCGGGCCCGGCCAGCACCACCCGCACCGACGACCCCTGCCCCAGGCTGTCCCCCGCCACGGGCCCCTGCGCGATGATCACGCCGGCGGAATCCAGCGACGCGGGATCGTAGCGGACGCGCCCCAGCGACAGCCCCACGGCCTGCAGCCGGTTCCGGGCGTCCGCCGGGAACAGGCCCACCACGTTGGGCACCAGCACCTTGGGCGGCCCGTTGCTCACCAGCAGGATCACCATGCCGCCCACCGCCGCCGGCTTGCCCGCCCCCGGAATCGTGCCGATGAGCGAGTTCTGCTCGCTGCGGTGCAGCGTGCGCCGGATGGCCACGCGAAAGCCGAAGCGCTGCAGCAGCCCGATGGCGTCCGCCCGCGCAAGGCCGCTGATGGACGGCACCTGCCGCATCTCGGGCCCGTCGCTCAGCACGATGCGCACCGTGCTGCCGCGCGCCACCTCTTCGCCGGGAAGCGGCGTCTGCATCAGCACGCGGCCGCGGCGCATGCGCGGGTTGGGGATCGGCTGCCCTCGCCGCAGGTCCAGCCCCAGCCGGTCCACCATCCGCTCCGCCTGCGCCCGCGACCGCCCCGTCAGGTCCGGCACCGTGACGATGGGCGAGCGGCCGAAGCCGGGAAAGAACAGCAGGGTCATCACCACGTACCCCAGCACGAAGCAGGCGGCTCCCGTCACCAGCACCCACTTGAGCAGCCGCCGCTCGTCGAAGTAGCGGCGCACGCGCCCGGGGATCTCGCGGTGCCAGCCCGTGGGCGGCCGCCGCACCCCGCCCCTGGGCTGCAGGCGCCTCACGCCGCCCTCCGCAGCCGCGCCGCAAAGGCGCCGTCCACGCCCTGCGCCTGCGGCAGCACGCACAGGCGCCCCGCGCCGTCCAGCAGCGACGCGTCCACCGCCCCGGCGGGGGGCTCCAGCGCCCACCCCGTCCGGCCCGCCAGGAACCGCTCGATCCGCAACTCGTTCTCCTCCGGCTCCAGCGAACAGGTGGAATACACCAGCAGCCCTCCCGGCCGCACCAGCTCCGCCGCGGCGGCCAGCAGCTCGTCCTGCAGCCGCGTAAGCGAGGCCAGGTCGTCCGGCGTCACCCGCCAGCGCCCGTCGGGGTGGCGGCGAAAGGTGCCCGTCCCCGTGCAGGGCGCGTCCAGCAGCACCGCGTCCACGGCGCGAAAAGGGGGATGGCGCCCGTCCGCCACCACGCCGCCGATCCGCTCTCCCCAGCCCACGCGCTGCGCGTTCTCGCGCACCCGCCGCATCCGCCGCGGCGAAAGGTCCGCCGCGGCCACGCGCCCGGCGCGCTCCGCCAGCCCCAGCGCCTTGCCCCCCGGCGCCGCGCAGAGGTCGATGACGTCGGCCCCCTCCGGCACGTCCGCGTAGCGCACCACCAGCGCCGCCGCGGGGTCCTGCACCACGGCGGGGACGGCGGCCAGCGCCTGCGCGGCGGTGGCGGGGGGAAGGATGCGCAGCGAGTCCGGCGCGAAGTCCACCTCCTCCGACGCAATCCCCGCCTCGCCCAGCCGCGCCCGCGCCTCGTCCAGCGGCACGCCCAGGGGGCGGACGTACAGCTCCGGCCGCAGGTTGTCGGCGTCCACCAGCGCCCGCGCGTTCTCCGCGCCCCAGCGGTCGATCCACCGCTCCACCAGCCACCGCGGGTGCGATCCCCACGTCTCCAGGTTCGCGGCGGGCTCGGCGGCGAAGTCCGGAAAGCGGAAGTTGGGGCGGCGCTGCATGTTCTGCAGGATGCCGTTCACCAGCCCCGCCGCGCGCGGCTGCCCCGCCATCCGCACCAGCTCCACGGACTGCGACACGGCGGCGTACGGCGGCACGCTCCCCATCTCCAGCAGCTGGTACGCGCCCAGGCGAAGGACGTCCAGCACGTCGGGGTCCAGGCTGTCGATGCCGTCGCGCGCGAAGCCGTTGAGCACGTGGTCGATGCGGCCGCGCAGGCGAAAGGTGCCGTACACCAGCTCCTGCGTCCACGCGCGCTCGCGCGGCTCCATCCCCTGCGTGGCCAGGTCCAGCGCGCGGTCGCCCAGCTCGCCCTCGCGAAACCGGGCCATCGCCTCCAGCGCCGCCTGCCGCGCGACCGTGGGCCCTTCCGCCATGCGCGTCAGTCCAGCATGCCGGTCGCGGGCGACGAGGGCACCGCCCGCTCGCGCCGCGGCATGCGCCCGGCCAGGTACGCCAGCCGCCCGGCCTCCGTGGCCAGCGCCATGGCGCGGCTCATCCGGACGGGGTCCTGCGCCTCTGCCAGCGCGGTGTTCATCAGGATGCCGTCCACCCCCTGCTCCATCGTCACCGCCGCGTCGGACGCGGTGCCCACCCCCGCGTCCACGATCACGGGGACGGAGAGGCGGCTCTTGATCGTGCGGATGCTGTAGGGATTGACGAGCCCCAGCCCGCTGCCGATCGGCGACGCCAGCGGCATGACCGCCGCGCACCCCGCGTCCTCCAGCCGCAGCGCCGTGATCAGGTCGTCGTTGGTGTAGGCCAGGACCACGAAGCCGTCCGCGACCAGCTCCCGCGCGGCGCGCAGGGTGGCGTCCGCGTCCGGCAGCAGCGTCTCCTGGTCGCCGATCACCTCCAGCTTCACCCAGTTCGTAAAGCCGGCGGCGCGGGCCAGGCGCGCGTAGCGGATGGCGTCCTCCGCCGTGTAGCAGCCGGCGGTGTTGGGCAGCAGCAGGTACTCGTTAGGATGGAGATGATGGAGGACGCCCTCCTCCTTCGTCCGGTCGAGATCCACGCGCCGCACGGCGACGGTGACGACCTCGGCGCCGGACGCCTGGATGGCGCGCACCATCTCGTCGTTCGATCGGTACTTCCCCGTCCCCACCATCAACCGCGAACGAAGTGCCCGCCCGGCAATGCTCAGCGGGGCGTCCAGCGTCTGCGGCTGTTCCAGCAGTGTAGACATCAACAACGAGTGCGAAAGTGCGAGAGTGCGAAAGTGCGAAAGTACGTGCACGATCTTCGTCCGCGCAGGCGGACATTGCGTTTTCCCAGCCGCGAATTCATTCGCCCTGAGCGCCCGCGGGAGCCCTCACCCGCTCGCTCAGGCTCGCACCCTCTCCCGCAAGCGGGAGAGGGTATAAACGTCACGAAAACCCCTCCATCGTTCCCGGAGCGCCGGGCTCCTCTCAATCACCCCTCCCCCGCAGTTTGGGGGAGGGGTCGGACGCCGTCGCGAGGAACGAGCGAACGGCCGTCCGGGGGAGAGGGCCCCTCACCCGCCGCCGACGAAGTGGACGAGCTCCAGCTGGTCGCCTTCCGTGACGGCGGTCTCGTCCAGCTGCTCGCGGCGCAGGATCTCGCCGTTGTGCTCCACGACGACCATGCGCGGGTGCAGGTCCAGGTGCGCCAGCAGCGCCGCGACGGTCAGCCCCGCGGGGATCTCGCGCGCGTCGCCGTTCACGCGGACCGTGATGGTGGCCGCAACCAGCGTATCGGACATCTATCCCATCCAGTGCTTCAGATATTCGCTCACCGCGGCGGCCGGATCGGGCGCGTCCCACACGCCGCGGAGGGTCGCCACCCCCGCCGCGCCCGCGTCCCGCGCCTCCGCCACCCGCTCCAGCGTCACGCCCCCGATCGCGACCGTGGGGATGCCCAGCGCGGCGATCTCGCGGATCAGCCCGGTCCCGGCGCCGCGGCGCTCCGGATGCGACGGCGTCGCCCAGACGGTGCCGGCGAGCACGAAGTCGGCGCCGTCCGCCCGCGCCGCGCGGGCCTCGTCCGCCGAGTGCACCGAGACGCCGAGCCAGTCCAGGTCCAGCTGGCGCGCGTCGGCGGGGCGCAGTCCGCGGGCGCCCAGCTGCACGCCGTCCGCTTCGATCGCCATCGCCACGTCCGCGCGGTCGTTGACGACGATGAACCCGTCCTCGTAGTACACCGGGTGCATCAGCGCGCACCCGAGCTCGTACAGCCGCCGCCCGGACGTGCGCGGCGCGCGAAGGTGAAACAGGACCAGCGGCCCGCCGGCCGCGATCACCCGCCCCGCCTGGCGAAGGAAATCCCCCCGCGCCACCATCGCGTCGTCCGTCACCACGTGCAGCGGCGGAATGGAATCCCGCTTCATCCGCAGACCCGCACGGCGCTCCGCGCTCCCGGACGCAGTCCGCGAAGGCGGACTTTGCGCTTTTCCAGCGACGAATTCATTCGCTCCCGGGGCGGACTTCGCGAAATTGCCTGCGAATCCATCGCCTCCTGGTGGCAGAATCCGCGTTCACCCGCACCGGAACGATTCGCATCCGTACCTTCGTACCGCTCACCCCTCGCCGCCGAACCGGTCGCCGACGGAGACGCCGCGGCCGCGCACCCAGTCGCCGGCGGCCATGCGGCGCTTGCCGGGGGGCTGCACCTCGCCCACGCGCACCGCGCCCAGCCCGCAGGCGATCAGCACGCCCGCGTCGCCCGCCTCCAGCACCTCGCCCGCGAACCCGCCCGTCTCGTTCACCACCTTCGGGCGAAAGAGCTTTACCGGGCCGCGCGCGCCCAGCGGGCTCCATGCGCCGGGAACGTCGTCCATCCCGCGGATCCACAGCGCCACCTCGTCCGCCGGTTTGCTCCAGTCGATGCGCGCCGTCTCGCGGTCCACCTTGGGCGCGTAGGTGGCGCGCGCGTGGTCCTGCGGCTGGTCGACGATGTCGCCCGTCTCCAGCAGCGCCAGCACCTCCACCAGCGCCTCGGCGCCGATCTCCGCCAGCCGCGCGCCCAGCTCGCCGGCCGACTCCTCGGGCTCGATCGGCTCCTCCACGCGCATCAGCATGGGCCCGCTGTCCAGCCCGGCCTCCATGCGCATGATGGTGACGCCGCTGGCGGCGTGGCCGCGCACGATGGCCCACTGGATCGGCGCCGCGCCGCGCAGCTCCGGCAGCAGCGAGGCGTGGATGTTCACCGAGCCCAGCCGCGGCACCGCCAGCACCTCGGGCTTCAGGATCTGCCCGTACGCCACCACGACGGAGATGTCGGCGTCCAGCGCGCGGATCTGCGCCAGGAACTCGTCGCCGCGCGCCTTTTCGGGCTGCAGGACGGGGATCCCCTCCTCCAGCGCCTCCTGCTTGATCGGCGACATGGCCACCTCGCGGCCGCGCCCGGCGGGCCGGTCCGGCTGCGTAACGACGCCCACCACCACGTGCCCCTCTTCCGAAAGGGAGCGGAGCGCGGGGAGCGCGAACGCCGGGGTGCCCCAGAACAGGACCTTCACGCGTGCCTCACTTTTCGGCCAGCTTGCGGTACTTGGCCAGCAGCATCTTGCGCTTGATGGGCGAGATGCGGTCGGTGAACAGCACGCCGTCCAGGTGGTCGATCTCGTGCTGAAGGCAGCGCGCCAGCATCCCCCGCGCCTCGATGCGCAGGGGCTGCCCCTTCGCGTCCGTGGCCTCCACCACGCACGTGGTCGGCCGCTCCACCGACGCGGCGACGCCGGGGATGCTCAGGCACCCCTCCTCCACCCGGTCCTTGCCCTCCCCGAACTCCACCACGACGGGGTTCACCAGGGCCATGGGCGTGGAGTCCTCGTCGTTCACGTCCACCACGATCAGCCGCTCCGAAAGCCCGATCTGCGGCGCCGCCAGGCCGATGCCGTGCGCGTCGTACATGGTCTCGAACATGTCGGCCACCAGGCGGTCCAGCTCCGGCCCGGGGGCAGGGACCGTCTCCGCCTTCTGGCGCAGGATGTCCGCGCCCAGCAGCACGATGGGGAGCCGGGCCATCGCTACGCCTTGTTCCCCGCCGCGGGATCCACGCGCCGGGAGATCTTGGAGCGCTCCACCACCACCGTCGAGGTCCCCGTGCGCACCTCCACCTGGTCCTCGCGAATCCCGCTGATCACGCCGATGATCCCGCCGGCCGTCACCACCTGGTCGCCCTTCTGCAGCGCCTGCACCATCTCCAGGTGCGCCTTGGCCTGCCGCCGCTGCGGGACGATGATCATGATCCAGAACAGAAAGAAGAGGATGACGAGCGGCAGAAAGCCCATCAACCCGCCGCCCTGCGGCCGCGCCGGCTGCTGCGCCTGGATGAGCGCCAGTAGAAGGATGTCCATCGTTTCCGATCCGTAGTGGTTGGTAGTCGACTTTCCTGTGCTCCCCGGGCGCCGGATCCCTGCTCCGCCGCCGCCGTCATCATCCCGCTATTCCCTGTTCCCTGCTCTCCCGCGCCGCCTTTCCCGCGTGGAACCGCTCCAGCCACGCCCGGCTCCACGAAGCGAAGTCCCCCGCCAGGATGTGCTCGCGCGCCGCGCTGGCCAGCCCCACGAGGAAGTGCAGGTTGTGGATGGAGAGCAGCCGCATCGACAGCCCCTCGCCCGCCACGAACAGGTGGCGCAGGTACGCCCGGGTGTAGGTGCGGCAGGTGTAGCAGCCGCAGTCCGGGTCCAGCGGGCCGGGATCGGTGAAGAAGCGGCGCTGCTTGATGTTCACCTGCCCCTCGCCCGCGATCCACACCGCGCCGTTGCGCCCGTTTCGCGTGGGCGCCACGCAGTCGAACATGTCGATGCCGCGCCCGATGGCCTCCAGCAGGTCGTCGGGGTACCCCACGCCCATCAGGTAGCGCGGCAGCCGCTCGGGAAGCTCCGGCTGCAGCGCCTCGATCATTGCGTACATCGTGGGCTTGGGCTCGCCCACCGACAGCCCGCCGATCGCGATGCCGTGCCAGTCGCCCGCCTGCAGCGTGGCCCGCGCGGACTCGCGCCGCAGGTCGGGATACACGCCGCCCTGGATGATGGGAAAGAGCGTCTGCTCCGGCCCCTCCGGGTCCTCGTCCGGCAGCTCCACGAACCGCTTGCGGCAGCGCTCCAGCCAGCGAAGGGTGCGCTGGTACGCCTCGGTGGCCAGCTCGCGGCTGCTCTGCCCCGGCGGGCACTGGTCGAAGGCCATGATGACGTCGGCCCCCAGCGCCCGCTCGATCCCCATCACCCGCTCCGGGGTGAACAGGTGGCGGCTGCCGTCGATGTGGCTCTGAAAGGTGACGCCCTCCTCCTCGATCACGTTGATGTCGGAGAGGGAGAACACCTGAAAGCCGCCCGAGTCGGTGAGGATGGGGCGGTGCCAGTTCTGGAACCGGTGCAGCCCGCCCATCTGCCGGACGGCCTCGTGCCCGGGGCGCAGGTACAGGTGGTAGGTGTTGCCCAGGATGATCTGCGCGCCCAGGCCGTCCACCTCTTCGGGCGTCAGCGTCTTGACCGTGGCCTGCGTGCCCACGGGCATGAACACCGGCGTCCGCACCTCGCCGTGCGGCAGCGTCAGCCGTCCGGCGCGCGCGGCGCCCTCCGTCCCCTGGATGTCGAACTCGAACAGCGGTCCCCCCTCACGTGCATCCGCGCGCGGCGCCACCAGATGCGCCTGCCCGCAACCGTTCTGGCGAGCGGGTAGTTTGGCGACGGAGGGGGCGCGGGGCAAGGCGCGCTCCCGTCCTGCGTGCCCGCTGACGGGGGAAAGGATCGGCCTCACGCGGAGCCGACGGAGGGAACGGAGTTCGCCCGTGCCGTTCCCTCCGGCCTCTGGCGTGGCCGCTCACGAGGGAAAAGATTGGCCTCACGCAGAGTTAGCGGAGTCAGCGGAGTTTTCTCGTGCCGTTGCCGATGACGCGGGGGGTTTCGCCACAACCCCTCCCCCGGGGTGGCCCGGGGTGTGGGGAGCGGTCGGACGCCGTCGTGAGGAACGAGCGAAAGGCCGTCCGGGGGCCGACGGGAACGCCCCGACTCCGTGGAGGCCGATGGGACCGAGAGAATTCGATTGCGCGGCGCCAGGTCGCGCGCTGCGTCCGCGGGGCGCCCCCTCTCCCGGCCTCTCCCCCAAAACCCCTGGGGGAGAGGTGACGCGCTTCGACAAAGCTGTCGCGCGCACAACCCCTCCCCCGGGGTTGGGGGAGGGGTCGGACGCCGTCGCGAGGAACGAGCGAAAGGCCGTCCGGGGGGAGAGGGCCGGCGGGAACGCCCCGCATCGCCCGAATGCTTGCAGATCAGGAATCATGATGCGCCTGCCGCCGCTGTGCCTGTTGATCCTGGGCCTCCTCGCCGCGCCCCTCGCCGCGCAGACGGCGGACGGCGCGGCCGTGGAGGACGTGGAGCTCACCGGCGTGCGGGCGCTGGACCAGGCGGTGCTCCGCGCGGCGATGGAGACGCGGGAATCGACCTGCGAATCGCCCTTTTACGCGCTGTTCTGCCTGGGGGATGCGGACTGGGCGGAGCGGCGGGTGTTTCTGGACACCGCGGCCGTGCGCCGCGACGAGGAGGCCATCCGCCAAACCTACGCCACGTGGGGCTTTCCCCAGGCGACCGCCCGCGCCGGCATCGATACGCTGGACGACGGCGACGTGCGCGTGCGCTTCGCGATCGCGGAGGGGGCGCCGGTGCGCGTGCGCAACGTGGTGCTCCGCGGCGCGGAATCGCTCCCGGACCTCACCGCCGCGTCGCTCCCCATCGGTCCCGGCGACGTGTACGCCCTGCCGCGCATCCAGGCGGCGCAGCGGCGGGTCGCCCGGCGCTTCGGCGAGCGGGGGCACGCGTTCGTGCGGGTGGATGCGCCGCCGCAGCCGGTCGAGGGCGGCGTGGCGGACGTGGTGATCGTCGTCATCCCCGGCCCCGCCTCCGTCTTCGGCCCCACCACCGTCCGCGCCGAGCCGCCGCTGCAGGGCGACGACGTCCGCCGGCGGCTTCCGTACCGGCCCGGCCAGCGCTTTTCGCCCGCGCTGCTGGAGCACGCGGTGGAGCGGCTGTACGGCCTGCCCATCGTCGATTCCGTGGAGATTCGCCCCGCCGCCGTCACGTGGAGCGACAGCGTGGTGGAGACGTTCATCGCCGTGGGGACGGGAAAGACGGCGCGGTACGGGATCGAGGGGGTGGTGGGGTCCAGCGGGTGCGTGGGCGCGCAGGGGACGGTGTCGCACAGCTACGCGTTCGGCGCGCCGCGCGTGCTCACGCTCTCCGGCGGCGCATCCAACCTGCTCGCCTCGGAGCTGTGCGGGCGCCAGGAGACGGGCGAGTTCACCGAGCCGGCGTACACGGCGCGCGCCAGCCTGGCGCAGCCGGTGGGGCGCGCGTCGTGGCTGCTGCTGGAAGGCGCGCTTCTGCGCGAGGCGGCGCAGCGCGCCTACGTGCGGCGCGGCTGGCAGGCGCGCGTGGGCCTGACGCGCGAGCTGGCGCGCGGGGTGACGGGCACGCTGGCGTTCGCGCCGGAGCGCAGCGCCGGCGGCTCCGGCGGCGCGTTCTACTGCGCGCTCTACGGCCGGTGCGGGGCGGACGGCGGCGAGCAGTCCGCCACGCTGGCGCAGGTGGAGGCGCGGGTGGAGTGGGCGCCGCTCGGCGCGCGCGCGGCGCTGGGCCCGCCGCCGCCGGGGCCGGCGTGGCTGGCGCCCGAGCGGCCGCGGTGGGTGCCATCGCTCACCCTGGCCCTCGCCGCCGCGGGCGGGGCGACGGGCTCGGACCACGACTTTGCGCGGGCGGTGCTGGAGGGCTCGGCCACGCGGCTGCTGGGCGCGCGGGTGCAGGTGGGGGCGCGGGCGCGGCTGGGCGTGCTGGCCGGCGCAGACGCGCCGCTGCCGCCGCAGCTTCGCCTGTTCGGCGGCGGACCGGGCGGCGTGCGCGGCGTGCCGGTAAACCTGCTGGGTCCGCGGATGCTGATCATCCGCGACACCGCGGACCTGTGCGACGACACCGCCTCCTGCGCGCCGCTGGCCCCGGACGACGTCTACATGCGCGCCGCCGGGGGAGACCTGCTGGCGGAGGCCAGCGTGGAGGCGCGCCTGTGGGCCACGCGTGGCGTTCACCTGGCGGCGTTCGTGGACGCGGGCGCCGTGCGCAGCCGCGGCGGCGCGGCCGGCCCCCTGGGAATGCGCACGGAGTCGATCGTGACCCCCGGCGTGGGCGTGCTGGCGCTGACGCCGGCCGGCCCCATCCGCGTGGACGTGGCCTACAACCCGTCCCCCGCGCGGGAGTACCCCCTGCTGGCGCGCGGCGCGGACGGCGGCTACCGCGTCGTCGGCACGGCGTTCTACGACCCGTACGGCTACGACGATCCCGATGCGTGGACCCGCTTTCGGCGCCGCCTGCAGCTGCAGCTGAGCATGGGCACGCCGTTCTGAAAACCAGACCGATGTGCCGGCAGAGGACGTCCTTCTCTGCTTCTCTGCCCCTCTGCTGCTCTGTGTGGTAATTCTTTTTGGGTTCATCGGGGATCTGGTTGCAAACTGCGGTCGCGCTCTCCAGGGGCGAGGTGACCCGCGATGCAGTGGAAGGGTGTCAGGGCACGGCGGCGGGTGGGGGTTGCTCCACGCGTGTGTGGACGCGTCGGGAACGGCAGAGGGAAGGAAGCGCGGCAGGGGGCCATGAGAATTTTTCCGGGAGATACCTATCCCGCCATCCTCGTCCCCAGCCTGGCGCCGACCTCCTGCCGCACGCGCACCGGAGCCGGCCTCCACGAACACCCGATGCGCGATCTGGCGAAGCCTGGGTCCGCGAGAAGGCCGGGGGCGTTCCCGCAGAAGTTCGCGCGAGGGGGGCGGTTCGCAGGATCGCGCATCGGGTGAAGCCGGAATGGTGGGCTGCAGGGCGCTGCGGCGGGAAAGGTGTTCCAGAAAAAATGCGGATGGCTCCCTGCCGGGCGTCCATCTGCCTGCAGTTCCCAACGTCCTCAGGGAAGCCCGGTGTGCCCCGCCACGGCCGACATGCGGGACACGGTGTCGCGCATGGTGAACCCGCCACCGCTTCCCGCCAGGCGTGGCATGCAACCAAATCCGCGATGAACCAGAAACTTGCGCCGATCAGGGACCTGCCGCGTTCCTGGATCGGGTACGGCCCGCCTGACGGCCACGTTCCCCGCACGCCGGAGCAGTGATACCGCGGCTTCCGGCCATCGTCCGCATCGCGGACCCGCGGGAGGAACGATGACGGAGCTGCTGCGGGCGCGCTACCTCTCCTGACGGCTCCGGATGGTGGCAATCGAAAGGACGAGGCACGCGGCCCCGCCCTTCGCGCTCCATCCAGCCGGCCAGGATCAGTTCGACGCGACGCTCCGGCGGCGCAGGCCGGTGAAGGCGTCGGCCAGCTGCACGGTGTACGTGCCCTCCGCCTCGCCGGCGCGGCGCAGGACGGCGCGGATCTGCTGGCGGTCGATGGAGCGCGCGTCGTAGCCCGCGGCCAGCAGCGCCTGGATCACCCCTTCGGTGTGGACGCGGCTGCGCTCGTACACGTCGGGGTGGATGCGCAGCTCGCCGCCCTCGATCTCCACCGGGTCGTAGCGCAGGACCAGCGGCACGGGCGCGCGGAACGTGGACCAGCGGGTGGTGCCGGAACGGCGCAGGATGGCGTCGATCTCCGCGGGCGCCACCGTGGGCTGGGCGTGCTGATGCAGCAGGCGCGCCAGGGCGATCACGTCGCGGTTGCGCATCCGTATGCACCCGTGCGAGGCCGCCTGGCCGATGCTGGCCGTGTCGGAGGTGCCGTGGATGTAGTACAGCGGCGCGAAGAACAGCTTTACCCGGCCCATGGGGTTGTTGGGCCCGGGCGGCGTGAACCGGGCTTCGCGCGACCACTCGCGCCCCGGCGGCGGACGCCACGACGGGTTCCACTCCGCCCGCTCGATGGTGAACGATCCGTCCGGCGTGTCGTGGCCCGGCACCCCCACGCTCACGCGGTACGTGCGCAGCACGCTGTCGCCGTCCAGCACGCGCAGGCGGTTGGCGGGGATGTTGATGTCGATCCGCAGCTGCGCCGGCACGGCGGACGCGGTCGCCAGCGTCAGCGCCAGTGCGGCGGCAAGGGACTTCAGCTTCATGCGCAGGGACACTTCAGGGATGGATGCATCGGTGAATCCGGTGCGGCGGGGCGTACCCGCGGCGGCCGGTGCGGGGTCCGCCTCCGCACCAGGAGAAGATAACGCCTGACGCCGCAACGCACAGCGGTGGCGCCGTCCCGGACGCGCCGCCGCGCGCGTTGTCCGCCGGGTTCCCGCGCGCTACGTTTCTACGCCGCCGCACAAACGTCCAGCCGACCACGATCGATCCAGCGCCCCCTCCCGTGAGCTCCCCCAAGCGCCCCACCCCGCAGCCCCGCGCCGCCCGGCGCGCAGCCGAGGCCGCCGCACCCGCGCCCGCACCCGCAAAGCCGTGGTGGGACCGCGTGCGGCCGTGGCACGCGGCCGCGCTGCTGGCGCTGCTGCACCTGGTTCTGGCGCTGCTCTCCCTGGACCCCACCATGCACAGCGGCGGCGACAACGCCGCGTACCTGGCGCTCGCGCGGTCCATCATGGAGCGCGGCACTTACCAGGAGCTGTGGGAGCCGGCCCTGCGCTCCCACACGCAGTATCCGCCCGGCTGGCCGCTGGTGCTGGTGGGGGCGATGACGCTGGGCGTAAAGCCGTGGGTGGGCTTCAAGGTCCTCTCCATCCTCTTTTCCGCCGCCGCGGTGGCGCTCTCGTACCTCTGGGCGCGGCGCGTCTCCACGCCGGGCACCGCGCTGGCGGTGGCCACCGTCCTCGCCATCAGCCCCGGCGTGGTGGACCTGGCGCGGTGGGAGCTCTCGGACGTGCCGTTCTGGGGCTTCACCATGCTGGGGCTGTGGGCGTTCGCGCGCGTGGCCGCCACGCCGGACCTCGCCGCGGAGCCGGCGGCGCGGAACGCGTGGCCGGGAGGCTGGGGCGCGCTGGCGCTGGCGTCGCTGGCGGTGCTGCTGGCGTACGTCACCCGCTCCGCCGGCGTGCCGCTGGTGGCGGCGGCTGCGGCGTGGCTGGGGTGGCAGCGCCGCTGGCGGGCGCTGGCGCTGTTCGCCGGCGTGGTGGCGCCGTTTGCCGTGGCGTGGTCGGCGCGCGGGCGCATGGTGGGCGACGCCTCGTACACCGGGCACCTGTGGCACGTGGACCCGTACGCACCTTCGCTGGGGATGGTGACGTTCGTGGGGATGATGCAGCGCATCGGCCGAAACGTGGTGGAGTACACGGGCGACCACCTGCCCTACCTGCTGATCGGGAGCCGGATGACGGTCTCCGCGACCGTCGTGGGGATCGTCGTGGTGGGGCTGTCGGCGGTGGGATGGGGGATGCGCCTGCGCCGGGCCGGCCTGGCGGAGATGTGGCTTCCGCTCTACATGGGGCTGGTGCTCATCTGGCCGTCGGAGTGGTCCGGCGAGCGCTTTCTGCTCCCCGCCCTCCCCGTGCTGCTGGTGTGCACGGCGGAGGTGGTGCGGACGGCGGGGCGGCGGATCGGGCAGCCGGTGCTGCTGGGCGCGGGGCTGGTGGGGGTGCTGGCCGCGGGCGGGGTGCCGCGGCTGGTGCACGAGATGAACCTCTCCGCCGAGTGCCGCAGGGCGTACGGGCCGGAGAACCCGTACCCCTGCCTGCCCGGAGAGTGGCAGGACTTTCTGGGCCTGGCGGCGTCCCTGCGCGGCACGCTCCCCCAGGGCTCCGCCGTCCTGGCCCGCAAGCCGACGCTGTTCTGGGCGCAGTCCGGGTATCCCTCGCGCCCCTACCCGTTCACAAACGACCCCGACTCGCTGCTGGCGGCCGCGCGGGACGCGGGCGCCAGGTACGTGGTGCTGGACTACCTGGACAACATCTCCATGATGTACCTGGCGCCGGTGCTCATGCAGCGCCCGCAGGCGTTCTGCGTGGTGCGCGGGATCGGACCGGGCCGCGCCACGCTCATGGCCATCCTTCCCGGCGCGGAAACGATGCCCGACGTGCGGGCCGCGCCCACCGACACCGAGAACGTGACCGTCCCCTTCCCCCTTTGCCCCGCCGCCGTGCGGCCGGTGCCGCGCCGCTGAAGGCCCGGGGTCGTGAAGGAGAATGATTCACGCGAAGGGAGGACGCGGATGGCGATTCCTCATCCGCGTCCTCCCGTTTCCTCCGCGTCCTCCGCTTGACTGGATTGCGGAGCCCGGCCGGCGTGGTCGGCCACCCGGTTCGCCGTTCGCCGATTCCGGACGCACGAAAAAGCCCCGCCGCATGACGCGGCGGGGCTTTTTCGTGAAAGTGGTCGCTATAGGATTTGAACCTATGACCTCTCGCGTGTGAAGCGAGCGCTCTGGACCAGCTGAGCTAAGCGACCGTATCGCGGGCCGGGGGGTACCCGCGCCCGCGCCGGAGAGTGGGCTGCTTCCTGCGGGGACCTGACCCTTTGCCCTCCAGATTTTTTTGCTGCAGTACCCCGTACGGGAATCGAACCCGTGTTTTAGCCTTGAGAGGGCTATGTCCTAGGCCACTAGACGAACGGGGCAACAAGCCGATAAAGCTATCGCCGACAGGGCTTTCCGTCAACCCCGAGGGCGACGGAACCGGCGGGGCGAACCCGGCCGAGAGGCGCCGCCCGGATTCGAACCGGGGGTGGAGGATTTGCAGTCCTCTGCCTTACCACTTGGCTACGGCGCCGATGCGCGTTCGCGGCCCCCGTAGAGGCCGCGAACGCCCGGCGAATGTATCGGCGCCGCGGCTGCGAGTCAACCCCCGCAAGGCATTTGTCCGCCCCGGCGCGGTTTGACAGCGCCCCGCGCGCACGCTACCCTCCCCCCGCGAGACGCACGTCTTTCCACGCTCCCCGTTCCCTGAACTCACGGCGGATGAAGCTGTCGTCCTGGGCCGCGCGCGCCCTGCTCGCCCTTGTGGCCGCGGCCCCCGCGCGTGCCGCCGCGCAGGAGGCGGAGGCGTGGGTGCTGCCGCGCGGCCTGCTGGAAGTGAGCGCCACCGGCTCGTACACCGGCTGGGACACGCGCCTGGACGGCGTGCCCCTGGGCGCGGAGCTGATTGGCCCGTACCGGGCGCTCGCCAACCGGCTGCTGGCCGGGCGCATCGACCCCGTGAGCGCCGGGCTGGCCGACCTGTTCGCCAGCACCCAGGACCCCGACTCGTCGGAGGTGGTGCCGAACGCGGTGAGCGCCGGTGCCCTGTCGCTGCGCTTTGCCGGTGACGTGCGGTCGGTTCCCTTTTCCGTGCGCTACGGGCTCACGCACCGGCTCACGGTGTTCGCCACCCTCCCGCTGGAGCGCAGCGGCACGGTGGTGTTCGGCCCCTACCTGGCGGGCGCCACGCTGGGGCTGAACCCCGACAGCATCGCCAACCGCGCGGTGCTGGCCGCGGTGAATCCGCGCTTTGCCGCCCTGGGCGGCGGGCTGCTGCTCCCCACCGCCGGGTCGGACGAGGGGATCGAGCTGCAGAGCCGGCTGCGCGAGATCGGCGAGGGCGACACGCTGGCGCTTCCCACCCGCGCGGTGAACTTCGCGGACCTGCTGGCCCGCCCCGCCCTGCGCGCGCTGCTGACGGACGCCGAGGCGGCGGCGCTGGGGATCGGCTCCACCCGCCGCCCCTACCACCTGGGCGACATCCAGCTCGGCGCGCGCTTCCTGCTCATCGCCGGCCCGCCGGGCTGGCCCTTTCCCGACACCATCGTCCGCCGCTCGCTGCGGACCACGGTGGGCGTGCGGCTGCGGCTTCCCACGGGGAGCGGCGACACGCGGGTGGCGACGGAGCTGCCGCCGGGGGGCGGGCACCTGGGGCTGGGCGTGGACGTGCTGAACGACGTGTTCCTCACCCGGCGCTGGTACGTGAACGTGTCCGCCAGCGGCGACTGGCTCCTTTCCGCGGACGTGCTGCGCCAGGCGTTCACCGCCGGGCAGCCGTTTCCGGTGGATACCACGCTCAACACGCTGCGGCGCGCCCCCGGGCCGCGCCTGGCGTTCTCCGTCACGCCGCGCTGGCGGCTTACGGACGAGATCTCGTTCAGCGGCGAGTACGCGGTGCTGGCCCAGGCCCGCACGCGCTACGAGGCGGGCGACAGCGTGCTCCCCAGCGTCCTGGACTGGCGCACGGGCGGGGCGCTGCACGCGCTGGGGCTCGGCATCCGCTACTCCTCCCTGCAGGCGTTCGCGCGCGGCCGGGCCCCGGTCCCGTTCGAGCTGACCCTCTCCGCGTCCGAAGCCGTGCTGGGCACGGTGCAGGCGCCGGACGCGTTCTCCGTGCGGCTCACCGGGCGCATCTTCGTGGACCCGCGCCGCTTCCGGGCGCTGCTCCCCGGCCGCGGCACCGACAGCGTGATCCCGCCGCCGGACGCGCCGCTCGACACGCTTCCTTCGCAGATCCGCCCGGACTCCGTGCCCGCCGCCCAGCCGCCGGCGACGGATGCGCCGCCGCCGGCCGTCGTCGAGCCGCCCGCCCCTACGCCCGCGACGCCGCCCGCATCCCCTCCCGCGGCGCGGCCCACGACGCCGGCGCAGCGGCCGCCCGCGACGGACGAGGGACGCGCCGCGGAGGGAGGAGATGACCGGGTCGATTCGGATCAGCTGGATGCGGGAGCCCGCCCTCGCCGGAGCGATTGAAGCGATCGCAGCCGCGAAGTCACGCCCTCACCAATTCCGGGAAAGAATTTGACTTCCTGAGGGAGCGCACGCGCAGATCCTGCCGCCTGCACTGACTCCAGCGCGCGACCGAAGGACCTCCTCTCGACTGCGCAGGGGCCGGATCGGGACGCGGAACCAGCCCCTTCGTTCTGCGGGCGAGGTCGTCCTTCGGTCGGCGCGCCAGGTTCGCGGTCGAGGCAAGGTTCAGCGCGGCACCTCCCTCAGGAAGTCATCATGCACTCTATTGCCGGATTGGGTATCAGCCTTGTGGGCAGGATGACGCCGGAATCCTGAAACGAACGGCGTTCATGTCACGCGGGGGACGCGGAGGAACAAAGAGAGGACGCGGATGACGACTTTCATCCACGTCCTCTCTCTCGTTTCCTCCGCGTCCCCCCGCGTGATCGTCTTGCGGATCGGGATGCGGACGCCGGGTCGGCTCAGCCCGCCGCGCCTAGCCCGTGCTCGTTCGTGGCACCGGCGTCGGCACCTTCCGAGGCCGCACCCGCGCCGACCGCTACGGAACCGGACGCCCCGGCACCTCCAGCGGCACCCTCGGCCGCCCCCTCCGCACCCGCGCCGACAGCCGCGGAACCGGACGCCCCGGCACCTCCAGCGGCACCCTCGGCCGCCTCGTCCGCCGCCGCGCTCCTTGCCGCGTTGTCGGTCGCGCCGGACACCACCTCCACCCCTCCGGCCCCGTTGTCGGTGATGACGGCGGGAAGCTGGATCGTCGCCCCGCCGCCCGCGGGGGCCTGGACGGCGGTCACGGCCAGCTTCAGCTCGTTGGAGGTGGCGCCCCCCGCGGTCGCGGGGTTGAAGACGGCGACGGTGTGTTCGCCCGGCGCGGCCAGGTCGGCGGCCGTGAGGGTAAAGGAGAGCTCCGTCGCGCTCTTGAACGTCGCCGTGCGGTCGGCGTTGTCGAACTTGACCACCGCGTCCTTGGCGAACCCGGCGCCCGTCGCGGTGACCACCGTGTCCACCGCCCCGGCCGTGACCTGCGCGGGCGTGATGGAGTCCAGCTTGAGCTCCGGCCTTTCCAGCTTGTCGCCGCGCTCGTCGTCGGCGCGCGAGCGGAACAGCGTGTCGAACACCTCGGCCAGCTTGTCCGACGCCTGCTTGGAGAACATCCCCGCCAGCGCCGCCACCGTCATCATGGCGTACGGATCCACCTCGCCCGAACCGCCGCTCATCACCAGCACGCCGCCGCGCACCACCACGTAGAAGATCACCGCCATCCCGATGCCCATGAACGGCCGCAGCACGTACCATGGCATCCAGCTGTTCACGAAGCTGCGGTTGCCCACGTAGGTCACGAACGAGTTTACGCCGTGGATGTAGCTTCCGATCCCGCCGGCCAGCATCACGGCCAGCAGTAGCTCACCCTGCGAAAGCACGAGCCGCGTCACTTCATTCGCACGCAGAAATGCGGTCGTATCCCGCAGGATAACCCCTACCGGCAAGCTGGCCAGCGGCGGAGCACCAGGGACTACGAACGTGTTCTTCGAGACCAGGCTCCAGAGCCCCCACGCGAACAGGGGCAGGAGCGCGGCAAAGTACACGAGGAAGGCTACTACCGCCCAGTTGGAGACGGGCTTTGGCGGCTTGGACGTCACGGTGTCTGGCATGAGGGGAGATCCATCAAGGGCGAAGGGACTACGGAGGGACTTTCAATATAAACGCACGTATACCGCCGTCCAAGGGTTTTGATCGCCCGCAAGCACAGGCCGTGTCTGGACTTGGGCTACACCCCCACCGCGCGCTCCAGCAGCTCCCGCGCGTGCTCCAGCGACACGGCGCTCTCCGGGTCGCCCCCCAGCATCCGGGCGATCTCGTGCACCCGGTCGCCGGCCTCCAGCGGCAGCACGTCGGTGGTGGTGCGGCCGTCGCGCTCACCCTTGCGCACCAGCAGGTGCACGTGCGCGCGGCTGGCGATCTGCGGCAGGTGGGTGATGGCGAACACCTGGTGGGTGCCGGCCACGTCGCGCATCTTCTCCCCCACCTGCAGCGCCACCCGCCCGCCGATCCCCGCGTCCACCTCGTCGAACACCAGCGTGGGCACGGAGTCCAGCCGGGCCAGGATGGTCTTGATGGCCAGCATGATGCGGCTCATCTCGCCCCCGGACGCCACGTACGACAGCGGCCTGGGCTCGAACCCGCGGTTCAGGGACACGCGGAACTCCACCTCCTCCGCGCCGAACGGCCCCGCCTCGGCCAGGGGGATGCGCTCCGCCCGGAACACCGCGCCGCCGCTCATCCCCAGCTCCGGCAGCACCGCGCTCACCTCGCCGGTCAGCCGCTCCATCGCCACCGCGCGCGCCGCCGTCAGCTCCGCCGCGGCCGCCGTCAGCTCCGCCTCGGCCGCGGCCAGCTTCTTCTGCAGCGCGCCCAGCTCCCACTCCGCGTTGTCCAGCAGGTCCAGCTCCGCGCGGGCCCGGCGGCCCACCTCCAGCACCTCGTCCAGCGTCTGCCCGTACTTGGTCTTGAGGCGAAAGACCAGGTCCTGCCGGCGGCGGATCTCGTCCAGGCGCCGCGGGTCGTGCTCGATCCCCGCGGCGTAGCGCTCCATCCGCTCTCCCAGCTCCTGCAGCGAGTAGTACGCGCTCTCGTACAGCTCGCGCACCTCGTCCTGCGCGGGGTCGATGCGGACGAGCTGGTCGATCTGCCGGCGCAGCGACCCCACCTCGTGCAGCAGCGCGCGCTCCGACCCGCTCACCGCGTCCGCCAGGCCGCCGGACAGGGCCTGCAGCTCCTCGCTGTGGCTCAGCCGCCGCGCCTCGTCCTCCAGCTCCTCCTCTTCGCCGGAGCGCAGCGCGGCGGCCTCGATCTCCTCCGCCTGAAAGCGCAGAAAGTCCGCGCGCTGCGCCGCCTCGCGCCGGCGTGCGTCCAGCCCCGCGATCTCGCGCCGCAGCGCCGACGCCGCGCCGTGCGCCTCGCGCACCCGGGACAGGAGGAGCGCGTTGGCGGCGTAGGCGTCCAGGATGGCGCGCTGCTCGTCGCGCCGCAGCAGCGTCTGGTGCTCGTGCTGCCCGTGCAGGTCCACCAGCGCGCGCCCCAGCTCGCCCAGCACCGCGGCCGTGGTGGGCGAGCCGTTGATCCACGCCCGGTTGCGTCCCTCGACCGCCACCTCGCGCTTCAGGACCAGCACCCCGTCCTCGTCCGCGTCGATGCCGCGCTCGTCCAGGATGCGGGCCACGTCCTCGCGCCCGGCCACGTCGAACACGCCCTCCACCGAGGCGCGCTCCTCGCCCGCGCGCACCACGTCCGCGGACGCGCGCTCGCCCAGCAGCAGCGAGAGCGCGCCCACGATGATCGACTTGCCCGCGCCCGTCTCGCCGGTCAGGACGTTCAGTCCCGGCCCCAGGCGAACGGTGAGCCGGTCGATCAGCGCGAAGTTGCGGATCCGCAGCTCGGAAAGCATGGACGAAGATATACCGAAAGGTGGACGCCGTTCAAGGGGCTCGTCGCGGCGACGCAGAACGGGAGGATGACGAGACGAACGGATACGAAGGGACCGGCCGGCTTTACGTCGGCGGTTGGCCAGGAGCGAATGAATTCGCCGCTGGGAAAACGCAAAGTCCGCCTTCGCGGACCGTGGCCGCCGCATCTCTCCGTCCAAACGGCATTGAACCATCCGACGCGAAGCCCCACGCCGTTTGCGGGGCTTCCCGCGTTTCCAGCCGCGGTTTCAACCGCCCGGGAAGAAGCCGGTCGCAGCAACAGCCCCCTACAGCAGGAACCGCGTCGCCAGCCCGAGAAGCAGGAAGAAGCCGCACATGTCGGTGAACGCCGTCACGAAGATGGACGAGGCCACGGCCGGGTCCACCTTCAGCCGCTCCAGCACGATCGGCACGAACGCGCCGGCAAAGCTGCCCACCGTCAGGTTCATCCACATCGCCATCATCACCACCATCCCCACCCGCGGCTCGCCCTCCACGAACGCCGCCAGCAGCGAGACAATCCCCCCGATCACCAGCCCGTTCCCCAGCCCCACCAGGAACTCCTTGCCCACCACGCCCCACCGCTGCTCCGTGGTCTCGCGAGAGAGCGAAAGGCGGCGGATGGTCACCGCCAGCGCCTGCGTGCCGCTGTTTCCGCCCAGCCCCGCCACCATCGGCATCAGCACCGCCAGGTAGGTGAGCTTGTCGATCGTGGGCTCGTACAGCAGCACCACCGTGGCGCCCGCCGCCGCCGTGCACAGGTTCACCAGCAGCCAGGGGAGCCGCGACTTCACCGCGTCCAGCCATCCGCCGCGCAGCTCCTCCTCGCCCGACACGCCGCCGAACTTGAGGATGTCTTCGGTGGTCTCGGCCTCGATGACGTCGATCACGTCGTCGAAGGTCACGCCGCCCAGCAGCCGGCCGTGGCTGTCCACCACCGGCACGATGGTCAGGTTGTAGCGGGAGAGAACGCGGCCCACCTCCTCCTGGTCCGTCTCGGCCAGCACCGCCGCCTCGGGCTCGCTCACCAGCTCGCGCACGTGGGCGCCGGGGTCCGCCGTCACCAGCGACTGCAGCGAGACGGTGCCCAGCAGCACCTCGTCCGCGTCAACCACGAACACCACGCCGTGAAAGTTCTCCACCTCCTGCGCCTGCCGCCGCACCTCGTCGATGGCCTGCGCCGCCGTGGCGTCCACCGGCACCACCACCAGCTCGGTGGTCATGATGCCGCCGGCCGACTCCTCGTCGTAGCGCATCAGGTCGCGGATGTCGCCCGCGTCCTCGTGCGGCAGGGCGGCCAGCACCCGGTCGCGGTCCGCCGGGTCCATCTCGCCGATCATGTCGGCCGCGTCGTCGTCCGACAGCTCGGCGACCACCGCCGCGATGTCGTCCGGGTGCAGCGCCGCCAGCGAGTCTTCCGGGTGCTCCTCCGGCTCCATCTCCGCCAGCGCCTCGGCCGCCAGCGCCGGGTCTTCCGGCGCCAGCACCTGCAGCACCTGCAGCCGGTCGTCCTCGTCCAGCTCCTCCAGCAGGTCGGCCAGGTCGGAGCCGTGCGAGATCTCGTCCAGGAACGCCCGCAGCCCCGCGTGGTCGCCGGCCTCCAGCAGCTCGCGAAGGCGCTCCAGGGGGGTCAGGTCGTCGTCGGGCGCGGCGACAGCCATCATGCGGACGGGAAAGGGGTGTGGATCGGGCGGATGGGGCGGACCGGGCTCACGCGCCCTCGCCGCCGGACAGGAACTCCCGGAGCAGCGCCTCCTGGCGCACGAACATCGGAGACCCGGCGCGGTCGTCGCCCTCCGGGTGCTCGTAGCCCAGCACGTGCAGGGTGCCGTGGACGGCCAGGCGCAGCACCTCTTCCGCCACGGACGCGCCGAACCCGGCGGCCTGCCGCGCCGCCTGGTCCACCCCCACGTACACGTCGCCCAGCGGCGGCTCGCCGCGGTCGTGCAGGCCGAACGAGATCACGTCCGTTGGCCCCTCGTGCGACAGGTACTGCTGGTTCAGCGCGGCGATCTCGCCGTCCGAGACCAGCGCGACGGAGATCTCCGCCGCCTCCACGCCCTCCGCGCGCAGCACGTGGCGCACCGCGGCTTCCACCCGGCTCGCGTCCACGGGCGGGGCAACCCCTTCGCCCACGCTCACCTCCACGTCCAGCTCATCCATTCCCCACCCCCTGCTGCGCGGGCGCCGCCGCCACCGGCTCCGCGGCGGGCGCGGCGTCGGAGCCGCCGCCGTTCCCCGCGGGGGCCGGGTAGTCGAGGCGCTGATGATACATCCCGCTCAGCACCTTGGCGAGCACTTCCTTGGCGACGTTGATCTCCCGCAGCGTGAGGGGAGACTCGTCCAGCTGCCCGGAGGCGATCTTGGCGTCCACGATGCGCCCCACCAGGTCGCGGATGCGCGGCGGCGACGGGTCCTGCAGCACCCGCGAGGCGCTTTCCACCGAGTCGGCGATCATCACCACCGCCACCTCCTTGCTCTGCGGCCGCGGGCCGCCGTACGCGAAGTCCGCCGGGTTCAGCCGGGCCCCCGGGTCCGCCGCGCGCGCCTGGTCCAGGAAGAAGGAGATGGGCTGCGTGCCGTGGTGCTGCGCGATGAAGTCCTTGACCGCCTGCGGCAGCCGGTACTCCGTGGCCAGCCGCAGCCCCTCCACCACGTGGCTGCGCACCACCGCCGCGCTCATCGCCGGCTTCAGCTTGTCGTGGGGATTGCGGCCGCGCGGCTGGTTCTCGATGAAGTACAGCGGCTTGGTGATCTTGCCGATGTCGTGGTAGTACACGCCCACCCGCGCCAGCAGCGCGTTGGCGCCGATGGCGTTGCAGACGGCCTCGGCCAGGTTGGCCACGCTGATGGTGTGCGCGTACGTCCCCGGCGCTTCCAGCGACAGGCGCTGCAGGAGCGGGTGCTTGGGATCCGCCAGCTCCATCAGCGTCTGGTTGGTCGTCACCCGCGTGAACCACTCCGCAAGCGGCAGAAAGCCGATCGCCAGCAGCGTGGACGCCGTGCCGTTCACCGCGCCCCACAGCATGGACCGCGCGATCTCGTCCATCCCCCGCGCGCGCAGCAGGCCCACGGAGAGCACCGCCCCCGCGTACGCCAGCGCGATCACCGCGATCAGCCCCCACGCCTGCAGCCGCCGCTGCGCCAGCCGCAGCCCGAACGCCGCCGCGGCCCCCGCCACCGCCGCCTCGAACGGCACCGTCAGCCCGATGAACGGCTGCTGCCCGCCCAGCAGCAGGGCCAGCACCAGCGCGAACACCAGCGCCAGCCGCCCGCCCCACAGCACCGCCGCCATCAGCACGGCAAAGGGGATGGGGATGAGCTCCGGCGGCAGCTCGAAGCGGGCGATCGGCGAGGCGATCCCCGCCACGGCGACGACGAGCATCGCCAGAAAGAGCACCGCGCGCGTGTCGTCGTAGATGCGCGGCCGCACGATGCGCAGCAGCGCGCCCACGATCATCAGCAGCAGCGCGTTGAACAGCACCGCGCCCAGCACGCGCAGCCCGCCGCGGGCCCCCTGCCCGTCCACCCGCCGCCCCTGCAGCGCCGACTGGTACGCCCGCAGCCGCTCCACCTCGCGCGCCGTCACCTGCTCGCGCGCGCCCACGATGCGCTGCCCGGCCAGGATGCGCTCCTTCACCGAGTCCACCGCGGCCCCGGCGCGCGCCCGCGCCGCCTCCGTCTCCCGCTCGTCCTGCGCCAGCGACGGGCGGAACCAGCGGACCAGCAGCAGCCGCTGCAGCTCCGCCGCGTCGGCCCCCGCGTCCGCCGGAAGCCGCTGCTGCGCCGCGCGGTAGAACTGGTCCGCCGTGAACACCGAGTCCGCCGGGATCAGCCGCTCGCCCCCCGGCAGCCCGCGCACCTGCACCGCCGAGAACCCCTCGCGCTCCGGCGATGCCGCCGCCACGCCGCGCGGAAACTGCTCGCGCACCGCCAGCTCCGTGGCCGCCTGCAGCTGAAAGCGCCGCGACGCGTCCGCCAGCACCTCGATGGCGCCCGGCGTCGTGGGCACCCGCGCCGCGTCCAGCGCCGCGCGGATGGCCAGCTGCTCCTGCCCCGGCGCCGCCGTCCGCACCCCCTCCTCCACCGTGCCGAAGAACCGCCGCACGCCGCCCACCACGCTGTCACCCGCCGCCGCGCGGTAGACGAACACCGGCGGAACGCCGCGCGCCGCCTCTTCCTGCTCGCGCCGCAGCTCCTCCTGCGTCTTGGGGACGGTGAACGGCACCTCCGCGATCACCTCCTCGCGCGCCACCACCCCCTGCTCCAGCACCGGCACGTCCGAGGTCTGCGCGCCGGGAAAGCACAGGTAGACCGCGATGGACACGCCGAACAGCACCGCGGCGCGCAGGCCGTGGTGCAGCCAGGCCGCGGCGCCCTTGCGGCGGACGGGCTCCGCGGGCTCGCGCGGCGCGGCGCGGCGCTCGGGGAAGGCGCGCTCCCCGTTCTTCATTGCGGGGGCGAACCCTCCGCCCCGTCCCCGCGAGCCGCGTCGTACGCGTGGATGATGTCCTTCACCAGCCGGTGGCGCACCACGTCCGCGCCCGACAGGTAGACGAAGGCGATCCCCTCGATCCCCTTCAGCACCTGCTCCACCTCGACCAGGCCGGAGTCCTCACGGCGCGGCAGGTCAATCTGGGTCTTGTCGCCCGTGATCACCGCCTTGCTGTTCAGCCCCATGCGGGTGAGGAACATCTTCATCTGCGCGCGGGTGGCGTTCTGCGCCTCGTCCAGGATCACGAACGCGTCCGCCAGCGTCCGCCCGCGCATGTACGCCAGCGGCGCGATCTCGATCGACCGGCTCTCCATCGCCCTGCGCAGCCGGTCCGGCGGAATCATGTCCTCCAGCGCGTCGTACAGGGGGCGCAGGTACGGGTCGATCTTCTCCTGCAGGTCGCCGGGGAGAAAGCCCAGGTTCTCACCCGCCTCCACGGCCGGACGCGCGAGGATGATGCGCTTGACCCGCTTCTTGAACAGCGCGTCCACGGCCATCGCCACCGCCAGGTACGTCTTCCCCGTACCCGCCGGCCCGATGCCCACGACCACGTCGTTCTCCTCGATCGCGGAAAGGTAGCCGGCCTGCCCCTCGGACTTGGGGCGCACCGTCCGCCGGGGCCCGGGCACCGCCACCGTCCCCGCCTCCGCCAGCCGCCGCACGCCGTTCTCCGTCACCGACGCATCGAAGTAGCGCGCCACGTCGTCGGTGCCAAAGGGCACGCCGTTGCGCGCCATCTGCACCATGTGCTGCGCCACGGGCACCGCGCGCTCCACGTCCTTCAGGTCGCCCGAAAGGAGCAGGTGGTCGTCGCGCAGCACCACGCGCAGGCTGGCGCGCTTGCCCAGCTCCAGCAGGTTGGCGTCGTTCACCCCGCCCAGCGCCAGCGGATCGGCGCCGTCCGCGGGAATGCGGTGCTGCACCGCGTTGTTGGTATCTGGCATCTATTCCCGGTCTTCCTCAGGTATCTTTGTTCCCGCTTGCCCGGCACCGACGACGAACTGCAACGGCGGATGTGGGCGTGCCCCTCCGCTGCGCTCCGGGTCGGGCTGCGCGCGCCGTAGGCAACGATACGACTGTTGCCAACGGCGCCGAGCCCCGGCGCTCACCGTCCTCGAAGCGTTTCCGCCGCGCCCGTGCATCCGCGCCGGTTTCTCGGCCCTGCGGGCGCGCATCCCTCACGCAAAGCGCCCGTCGGCCCCGTTCACCCGTTCACCCGTCGGCCCCGTTCACCCGTTCACCCGTTCACCCGTTCACCCGTTCACCCGTTCACCCGTTCACCGCCGGCCCCAACGCCCGAGGGGCGAGGAGTACCCTCGCCCCTCCGCGTTGTTACACCGACCGTGCCGCCGCGTGCGGCCTCAGGTGCCGGGGGTGCGCACCTGCACGTGCACGTCGCGCAGCTGCGCGTCGGGAATCGTCGTCGGCGCCTCCTCGAACAGCGCCCGCGCCGACGTCGTCTTGGGGAACGCCACCACGTCGCGCAGGTTGTTCGTCCCCGTCAGCATCATCACCAGCCGGTCGAACCCGAACGCGAAGCCCGCGTGCGGCGGGGCGCCGTAGCGGTACGCCTCCAGCAGGAACCCGAACTTGGCCTGCGCCTCCTCCGGCCCGATCCCCAGCGCCGTGAACACGGCCTGCTGCCAGGCCGGAACGTGAATGCGCACGGAGCCGCTGGCCATCTCCGCGCCGTTGTACACCGCGTCGTACGCCCGCGAGCGCAGCCCCATCCCGTACAGCGCGCGCGCCGCCTGGCCCGACGGCGTGCCGTCCTTCGTGGCCTCGAGGATGGCCTGCACCGCCCCGTCCCGCGGCATGCTGAACGGGTTGTGCGCGTACACAAGCCGCTCGTGGTCCCCGTCCCAGTCGAACACCGGGAACTCCGTCACCCACAGCCACGCGTGCTTGGTCGTGTCGACCAGGTCCAGCCTGCGCGCGAGGTGCCGGCGCAGCTCGTCCAGCGCCCCGTCCACCTCGCGTCCCCCATCCGTCGCCTCACCGCCGCGGAAGTGGCCGACCACGGCGACGAACAGGTCGCCCGGCGCCACGCCGGTCGCCTCGTGGAACGCGTTCGACAGCCCTTCGTCCAGCCCCCTGGCGAACTGGCCCGCCAGCGCGCCGTCGTCGCCGCGCTTCACCCACAGCGCGCCCGCCGCCCCGCCGCGCTTCGCCACGTCCTGCAGCTCGTCCAGCTCCTTGCGCGACAGCCGCGCGCCGCCGGGAATGCGCAGCCCCCGGATGCGCTGCGCCGTCCCCTGCACCCCCTGAAAGATGCGGAAGTCCGCGCGCTGCAGCACCTCCGTCACGTCCACGATCTCCAGGTCGTAGCGCAGGTCCGGCTTGTCGGTGCCGTAGCGCGCCATCGACTCCGCGTACGTCATCTGCGGAAAGGGCGTCTCCAGCTCCACCCCCGCCACCTCGCGAAAGATGGCCGCCATCAGCCCCTCGGCCGTCCGGAACACGTCGTCCTCGTCCACGAACGCCATCTCGGCGTCGATCTGCGTGAACTCCGGCTGGCGGTCGGCCCGCGAGTCCTCGTCGCGCAGGCACTTGGCGATCTGGAAGTAGCGGTCGAACCCGCTCACCATCAGCAGCTGCTTGTAGATCTGCGGCGACTGCGGCAGCGCGTAGAACTCGCCCGGGTGCACGCGGCTGGGCACCAGGAAGTCGCGCGCCCCCTCGGGCGTCGGCTTGGTCAGCAGCGGCGTCTCCACCTCCAGGAACCCCTGGGCCGAGAGGTAGGCGCGCGCCGCCTGCGCCGCCTGGTGCCGCACCACGAAGTTGCGCAGCAGCTCCGGCCGGCGCAGGTCGAGGTAGCGGTAGCGCAGGCGCAGGTCCTCGCCCGGCAGCTCCTCGTCGGCCGCGTAGTCCACCTGGATGGGGAGCGGCTCCGCGCGGGTCATCACCTCCAGCCCCGTGCCCCGCACCTCGATCTCGCCCGTCTCCAGGGTTTCGTTCAGCTGCCCGTGGATGCGGGGGAACACCGTCCCGTCCACCCGCACCACGTCCTCCGGCCCCAGCCGGCGCGCCTCGGCCAGCGCCTCGGCCGGCGTCCACGACGGGTCGAACGACACCTGCACGATCCCTTCGCGGTCGCGCAGGTCCAGGAACACGATGCCGCCCAGGTCGCGGCGGCGGTGCACCCAGCCGGCCACGGAGACGGGGTTGCCGGCGTCGGCCGCGCGCAGCGAGCCGGCGGCGTGGGTGCGGTAGGCGGTAGCGAGAAAGTCCGTCATGCGCTCAGAGACGGCGCCTCGGCCGCCGCCCCGCCCGGACGGGCGGTTCGGCGGGCGCGCAGGCGCGTGTACACGAAAGTGGCGGCGGCGACCCCCGCCGCGTCGGCAAACCAGTCCATCACGTCCGGCGAGCGGCCGGGCACGTACATCTGGTGGATCTCGTCCGTGGCGCCGTACAGCACCCCCAGCACGGCGCCCACCGCCAGCGGCAGCAGCGACCGGTCCGCCGCGCGCACCAGCAGCCATCCCAGCAGCGCGTACGCCCCGAAGTGCGCCACCTTGTCGAACCCCGGCACCCCGGGCCCCGGCAGCCGCGGCTGCGCGGAGAGGTTGAAGATGACGAGCGCCCAGGCCAGGGCGGGAAGCCAGGCGGCCAGCCGCCTCACCCCTCCTCCGCCTCGGCCAGCACGGCCATGAACTCCTCCGGCGACGCCGCGGCGATCAGCCGCTCGCGAAACCCGTCGCGCCGCACCAGCCGCGAGATTCGGCCCAGCGCCTTTACGTGCGCTCCGGCCTCCGAGTCAGGCCCCACCAGCAGGAACAGCAGCCGCACCGGCTGTCCGTCCAGCGACTCGAACTCCACCGGCCCGCCGGTGACCCCCGCCGCCATGGCCAGGGTGGGAACGCTCTCCGCCTTGCCGTGGGGGATGGCCACGCCGCTCCCCACCCCGGTGCTCAGCACCCGCTCGCGCGCCCGCACCGCCCCCAGCACCACGCCGGCGTCGTCCACGGCGCCGCACTGGCGCAGCACGCCCACCAGCTCCTCCAGCAGCGCCTCCTTGGAAGCGCCCTGCAGGGGCACGCGCACGCGCTCGGGGGTGAGCAGCTCGCTCAGCAGCACTTCGCCAACCTCGGGGCCGATAAAAGGAGCAGGCCACGCCGTGGCGTGGCCGGGTGTGGACCTTGCAAACTAACGTCCACACCGCGGGCCCTGCAAGCACGGGGGAACCCACGGCCGGACGCGGTGAATCAGGAAGATTGCCGCATCCAGACAGGGACCCGGGACCACCACGGATGATCGCCACGCCCCAGCAGGTTCAGACCGACACGCGCCCCGACCTGGTGGGCCTCCTTCCCGAAGAGGCCGACGCCGCCGTCCGCGCGCACTTCGCCGCGCGCGGGCAGCCGGCCTACCGCGCCGGGCAGGTGGTGCGCTGGCTGTACGAGCGCGGCGCCTTTGCCTTCGCCGAGATGACGGACCTCCCGCAGGCGGAGCGCGCCGCCCTGGCCGAGGCCTTCGCCTTTACCGCGCCCGAGCCGGCCAAGGTCTCGCGCTCCGTGGACGGCACCGCCAAGCACCTGTGGCGCCTGGACGACGGCGAGCTCATCGAGTCGGTGCTCATCCCCACCCCCACCCGGCTGACGCTGTGCATCTCGTCGCAGGCGGGGTGCGCCATGGCGTGCACCTTTTGCGCCACCGGCTGGGCCGGTTACCGGCGCCAGCTCACGGCGGGCGAGATCGTGGCGCAGTTTCGCGGGGCGCGGCGCTGGGCGCAGGAGAACGGCTACGACGACATCACCAACATCGTCTTCATGGGGATGGGCGAGCCGCTGATGAACCCCAAAGCGCTCTTCCCCACCCTGGCCATCCTGAACCGCGGCTACAGGTTCGGCGCGCGGCGCATCACCATCTCCACCGTGGGCGTGGTGCCCGGCATCGTGCGGCTGGCCGAGATGCCGGAGCAGTACCGGCTGGCGGTGTCGCTGCACGCCCCCAACCACGAGCTGCGCCAGCGGCTGATCCCGCTGGAGAAGAAGTATCCGCTCCCCGAGCTGCTGGAGTCGCTGCGCCGCTTCGACGCGGCGGGGGGCAAGCGGATCACCTTCGAGTACGTGATGATCGACGGGGTCACCGACCTTCCCGAGCTGGCCGACGAGCTGGGGCGGGTGGTGAAGGAGTTCACCGCCTTCGTGAACCTGATCCCCTTCAACCCCATCCCGGGGACGGACTGGCAGCCCAGCAAGCGCGCGCGGCTGGACTGGTTCGTGGAGCGCCTGGGCCGCCAGGGCGTCACCGCCCACGTGCGCGAGTCGCGCGGCCGCGACATCGCCGCCGCCTGCGGCCAGCTGCGCGCCGAGGCCACCGAGGGCCGCAAGCCGGTGCAGATGGGCTCCCTCTAGCCCCACGCGGGCGGACCGGACCGGCCTCAGCCGTTCCCGTCCGCCTCGCCCACCAGCAGCGCCCCGCGGCCGCGCAGGAGGCCGTTCTCCAGCTGAAGCAGCAGCATGGCGCGCTCCCGCTCCTCGCGCTCGCTCACGTGCACCACCTGCCCCGCCAGGCGCTCCACCACGAGCGTGAGGTCGCGCAGGTCCTTGCGAATCTCCTTGATCTCCTCGCGGTCCTCGTGCACGCGCTCCGACAGCTGAAGGATGGTGCGCACCAGGTCGTACAGCGACCTCCACATCCTCAGGTGGCGCCCAGGCGCGCCAGCATCTGGCGCGTGTTCTCGCGCAGCCGCACGATCTCCGGCTTCTGCTCCCCGAGCGTGTACAGCACGTGCCACACCCGGCTGAGCAGGCGCTCCACCATCGTGGAATAATCGGTTCCCGCCTCGTAGCCCCAGGGAAGCGCGGCGGTTTCGCGCGCCATCAACATGCCGGGCATGGGCTTGCCGAAGTCGTAGCGGTGCTCCGAAGGGCTCTCGCCGCCCTCGGCCGCCGCACGCTGCCGCTCGAGCTCCCGGTCCCGCTCGATGGCCATCTCCTCGAACGTCAACGGCTCGTGTGAACGCATCCTGGCCTCCTTGCTGGGTGATGCACCTCGCGGACTTCCTCGCCCCCTCCGCGACGCAGCAAGTATTGCAGCCCCCCCGGCCTGCCATCAAGGCCCCAATTTGGAGCGCTCCGTCAACGCCAACTGCGCTACGCACCACCACTTGCACAACTGGCGGAATCGCTGGATTCCCGCAAATCCACCGCTCCCTTTGCGCCTGCCGCGCACTCCTTCTTTCATCGGTTTCCTCGACGGATTCGACGCCGTCCGCACCCCCACCCCCTTCGCGGAGCGCGTCGGCGGCATAGATTGCTGCCAGGATGGCCGATCTCCCGACGCGAACACCGATGCCGAACGACTCTCCCTCCGCCTGGGTGAACCACACCGTCACGTCCGACGAGGCGGGGCGCACCGTGCAGGACATCCTCACCGGCCCCATGAGCGTGTCGCGGCGCATGATCCAGCGCCTGACGCGCGCCAAGGGGCTGCAGCACAACCGCCGCGCCGCGTGGCTGAAATCGAAGGTGCGCGCCGGCGACGTGGTCTCCGCGCGCCTGAACCCCGCGGAGTCCGCCGGGCTCCCGCCCGTCCCGATGGACCTGCAGGTGGTCTGGGAGGACGCCGAGGTTCTGGCGGTCGACAAGCCGCCCTTCCTGCTGGTGCACCCCACGTCGCCGGAGCAGGACCGCACGCTGGCGCACGGCGTGGCGCACCACCTGGCGGAGCGCGGCGTGCACGCGAAGGTGCACCCGGTGCACCGCATCGACCGCGACACGTCGGGGCTGGTGGTGTTCGCCAAGACCGGACACGCGCATCACCGGCTGGACCTGCAGCTGCGCGCGGGGGAGCTGAAGCGCGAGTACCTGGCGCTGGTGGACGGCGTGGTGGAGGGGGATCGCGGCGTGATCGACGCGCCGATCGGGCGGGACCCGCGCAACCCCGTGCTGCGCGTGGTCCGCAAGGACGGCGACGCGGCGGTCACGCGCTGGGAGGTGGCGGAGCGCTATCCCGCCGCCACCCTGCTGCGGCTGGAGCTGGAGACGGGGAGAACGCATCAGATCCGCGTGCACCTGCAGCACGCCGGGCACGCGGTGCTGGGCGACCGGCAGTACGGGCGTAAGGGCTTGCACCTGCTCAAGCGCCAGGCGCTGCACGCCTCCCATCTCGCCTTTGCCCACCCCACCTCGGGCGAGCCCATCCAGCTGGACGCCGAGGTCGCGCCCGACATGCAGGCCGCGATCGACATCCTGAAAAGCGAAGCGGCCCCGCACTGATGGTGCAGGACCGCCTGGTGTGCCGTGGTGCGTGAGCGTCTTTACGGATCGAGGCCGAACATCGCGCGGAGTTGCTCTACCGGAATCGTCCGCCCCGCGAGGCTGTCTGCCATGCCGGATGCAATGGCAAGGCGTACATCAGCCGAGCAGCCGGTCCTACAGGACTTGTCCGGGGTCGAGTTTGATTGCTGTGATGTCATATCACTGCTCCACCTCTGCTTCGGCGGTCGAATCCGCGCTCGCGACCCAGTCCTTGCCCAGCACGACGGTGACGTCGACGAAGACGTTGGAGTCCGGGCGCGGGTAGACGCGGGGGATCTCCATCTGGTCGGCGACGGAGCGGGCGAGCTCCATGCGGCCCACGCGGTCCAGCACCAGCGAGGTGTCGGGCGCGTAGCCGCTCGCATTGCCCACGTACACCACGTCGAAGCCGTGGTCGCGCAGCATCGTCCGCCCCTTCGCCGCCAGGCCGGGAACGCCGGACGCGTTCAGCACCTCCACCCGCACCCGCCCCACCGGGCGCGTCGCAGCGCCCGGCTGCGCCGCCTCGGTGACGCCGTGCGCGCCCTCCGCCGCCGGGGCCCCGGCCCGCCCGCGCATCAGCCCCGCCGCCAGCGAGCCGACCAGCACCGCGACGACGAGCAGCGTCACGAAGAGCCCGATCGTCTGCAGGCGCTTGCCGGTGGCGCTGGTGCCGGACTTACGCGCTCTGGACTTGCTCATGCAGCGCGCGGGTCTCGGGGTGCAGAATGGATCCGCTTTCCGTCACGTGCCGCACGCGCGCTTCGACCACCTCGCGCATCACCGCGTCCAGCTCGTGCGGCATGCGGGCGCGCAGCGCGGCGGTCCACTCCGGCTCGTAGCGGCGCCCCGGCTCCAGGAAGTCCGCCAGGTACAGCGCGCGCCCCAGCCGCCCGAAGCGCGCCGAGCCCAGCGTGTGGTAGCGGATGGCGTCCAGCAGCTCGCCGTCCGCCTGCCCCGCCAGCCGCTCCGCGGCGGCGGGCCCGTGCAGCAGCTTGGGCGGAAGCTGGCGAAACTCCTCGGGGACGAGCGGCCGCAGCTCGTCGGGATGGGCCTCGCGCAGCACGTCGTGCAGCCAGCCGGCGGCCAGCCAGCGGGTGCGCTCGTGCTCGGGGAGCCCCAGCCCCTGCGCCCACTCGCCCAGCAGCGCGGCCACGCGGGCGATGTGCGCACGGCGCTTTTCCGAGGCGCGCGCCCACTCGGGGAGCTCGCCGCGGGCGGCCGCGCGCACCACGGCGCTCAGGGGCCGCTCACTCGTCAAAGCCGCGGCGTACATACGGTTCAAGGATGGCGCGGTTGCGGATGGAGGTGTGCGACAGGTAGTTGAAGCCCTTGAGCTCCACGCCGCTGCCGATCCAGCAGCTGTCGACGCGGCAGCAGGGGCCGATGACCGTCTCTTCGCCGATCGTCGTCTTTCCCTCCAGCACGCACCAGGGGTAGACGACGGTGTCGCGCCCGATCTGCACGTCCACGTCCACCATGACGGCTTCGGGGAGCAGAAAGGTGACGCCGCCTTCCATCAGCCGGCGCACCAGCCGGTCGCGGATGGTGGACGAGGCGCGGGCCAGCCCCTCGCGCGTGTGGACCGCGAACCCGTCGGCGTCGCGCATGACGGGCGCGCCGGGAAGCGCCTCGCGCAGCACGCGCAGGTCGCCGGAGGGGGCCAGGCGGTCCAGCCCGTCGGCGCCCAGCCAGGCGGCCACCGTCTCGCCGTCGCTCCCCTCCAGCAGCGCGTCGCCGTCGGACGCCAGGAGCGAGGCCAGCGCGGGGCCGGCCAGCGGCGCGGCGCCCTCCAGCACCAGCACGCGCCCCTCCACCGCCGCCAGCGCCTCCGCCAGCGAGTCGGTGAGGCGCACCTCGCCGGGGACGTCGGCGAACAGCTCGGGGACCAGGTCGTGGCCGCCGGCGACCAGCACGCGCGCGGGCGCCAGCGTGGCGAGCGCGTGCACCGCGTGCCACGCCAGCGGCCGCCCCGCCAGCGGATGCAGGTAGGTGGAAAGCCGCGAACCCAGGGGCTCGGACTCCGGCTCCCTCAGCGCGAGGACGATGCCGGTCCACGGAGCCATCGGGACCGTCAGCTGCCGACGGCCCGAAGCGCGTCCCGCGAGATGCGGTTGTGCTCGTCGACGAAGATGAACTGCGGGCGGTACCGCTCCATCTCCGCCTCGTCGTACTGGGCGTAGCTGATGACGATCACCTTGTCGCCCGGATGCACCATCCGCGCGGCGGCGCCGTTCAGGCAGATCTCGCCCCTGCCGCGCTCGCCCGGGATGACGTACGTCTCGAAGCGCGCGCCGTTGTTCACGTTCACGATGGCCACCTGCTCGTACTCCAGCAGGTCGGCGGCCTCCATCAGCACGGGGTCGATGGTGATGGAGCCGATATAGTTGAGATCCGCGCCGGTCACCGTGGCCCGGTGGATCTTGCTCTTGCACATGGTGCGAAGCATCGCAGTCTCCCGCAGGGTTCGAAGGGCTTCTGCGTTCCGTCAGGGCAGCACGGCGTTGTCGATCAGCCGCGTTCTGCCCACCCGTGCGGCCACCAGGAGCACCGCCCCCGGGGTCGCCTGCGCCACCGGCTCCAGCGTAAGCGGGTCCACCACTTCCGCGTATCCGGGCTCCACTCCCGGCACCGACATGGCGCTCCACAACGAGGCCCGGAGCGCCTCCGCGTCCCGCTCGCCCGCGGCGAACAGGGCGCGGCTCCGTTCCAGGCCGCGCGAGAGCGCACGCGCGCGCTCCCGTTCCTCCTCCGAAAGATACACGTTCCGCGAGCTCATCGCCAAGCCGTCGGGCTCGCGGACGGTCTGCGCCACCTCCACCCGCACCCCCTGGTCCAGGTCCAGGGCCATGCGCCGGATGAGCGCCGCCTGCTGAAAGTCTTTCTGTCCGAATACGGCCACGTCGGGGTGAAAGATTCCGAACAGCTTGGCAACCACCGTCAGCACGCCGCGAAAGTGGCCGGGGCGGATGGCCCCCTCCATCCGCTCCGCCAGCGCGCCGGGGACGACGGACACCTGCGGCTCGCCGTGGGGATACATCTCCCCCACCTCCGGCGCGAAGACGAGGTCGACGCCGCGCCCGCGCGCCATCTCCAGGTCCCGCTCCAGGTCGCGCGGGTAGCGGGCCAGGTCTTCCTTCGGCCCAAACTGCATGGGGTTGACGAAGATGGACATCGCCACCCAGTCGGCCAGCTCGCGGGCGCGGTCCACCAGCGACATGTGCCCCTCGTGCAGGTAGCCCATGGTCGGCACCAGGGCGACCGTGCCGCCCGCCGCGCGCACCTCGCGGACGGCCGCGCGCACCTCGCCGACGGTGTGCACCAGGCGCGTCCGGGAGACCGTCGCGGGCGCCATCAGAAGGTGTGCTCCGGGCCGGGATACTCCCCGGCCTTTACCGTCCGCACGTACTCCTTGACCCCGTCGCCCGCCACCTGCCCCACGTCGGCGAACCTGCGCAGGAAGCGCGGGGCGAAGCCGGGGTTCAGCCCCAGCATGTCGTGCAGCACCAGCACCTGCCCGTCGCACCCCGCCCCGGCGCCGATGCCGATGGTGGGGATCTCCAGCGCCTCCGTCACCGTCTGCGCCACGGCGCCGGGAACCAGCTCCAGCACCAGCGAGAACACGCCCGCCTCCTCCAGCCGCTTCGCGTCCTCCAGCAGCCGCGCGGCGCCGCCGTCGTCCCGGGCCTGCACGCGGGTGCCGGTCAGGTTCACGGACTGGGGGGTGAAGCCCAGGTGCCCCATCACGGGGATGCCGGCGCGGACGAGCGCGCGGACGGTGTCGCAGGTTTCCGGCGAGCCGCCCTCGAGCTTCACCGCGGCGGCGCCGGTCTCCTGCAGCACGCGGCCCGCGTTGCGCAGCGCGTCCTCGCGGGTGACCTGGTAGGTGAGGAACGGAAGGTCGACGACGAGCAGGGCCCGGTCCACGCCGCGGCGCACCGCGCGGGCGTGGTGGATCATGTCGTCCAGCGTTACGGGGAGCGTGCTGTCCAGGCCCAGCACCACCTGGCCCAGCGAGTCGCCCACCAGTACCAGGTCCACGCCGGCCGCATCCACCAGCCGCGCGAACAGGTAGTCGTACGCCGTGATCGCGGCGATCTTGTCGCCGCGGCGCTTCATCTCGCGGAGGTCCGCCGCGGCCAACCGCCGCGCTCCGCCACCACGTTCCGTTGACATGGCTCGGATATCCGCGAAAAGGGGCCGCCGCCACGCCGTTTTCCGGCTGGTGACGGCGGGTTGACGGGCGCTGAAGCTAATCCGATGTTGAGGGGGTGTCAAACCCGATCCGCTACGATCCCCTGCTGGTTCGCGCCGTCGCGGCCGAGCTGCGCGCCGCGCTCCAGGGCCGCTCAGTCCAGCCGCAGCCCGTCTTCGACCGCGACATCTCCTGCGCCCTGGCGGTGGAGGGCGGCGGGACGCTGCGCTTCGACCTGCATCCGCGGCGCGGGTGGATCACGCTGGGAAGTACGAAAGTACGGGAGTACGAGAGTACGAAAGGGCGGGACGACGAGCCCGATCTTTCCGCCCGCGTCGTTCGCGTCGGGGCGCCGGCGGACGAGCGGCTGCTGCGCATCGACCTGCACGAGGGCGGACGGTTTCGCGGCGGCAAGCGGTCGCTGGTGGTGGAGCTGCACACCAACCAGTGGAACGTGCTGCTGATCGACTCCGAGGACCGGCGCATCGTCTCCGCCCTGCGCGCGCGCGACGCCGGCGGACGCACCCTGAAGCCCGGCGCGCTCTACCAGCCCCCCGCCCCCGCGCGCCGCATTCTTCCCGACCGACCGCGCGACGTGCTGTGGGAGGCGTGGACCAGCGCCCTGGCGTCGCTCCCCCCCGCGGAGCGGCCGCGCGAGCTCGTCCGCCGCTTCGCCTACGCCAGCCCGCTGAACGCCGCGGCGCTGCTGGGCCCCGCGGCTTCGGTGGATGGGGACGCGGCGCTGGAGGACGCGTTCGAGCGCTGGTGGGAGGTGGCGGACGGGGACGATGCCGGTGCGTTCATCCTGCAGACGAAGGCGGGCCCGCAGCCGTACCCGATGGCGCTGGATGGGGTCGAATCCGTCCGCGCCCCCTCGCTGCTCGCGGCGATGGAGACGATCGCCGCCGCCGCGCCGGCCGACGCGGCGGAGGAGGAGAAGTCCGGGCCCGACTTTCTCGGTCCCGCGCGGCGCAGGGCGGCGGGGGCGGAAAAGCGGATCGAGCGGCTGCGGGAGGAGGTGGCGGGCGTGGGCGAGGCGGACCGGCTGCGCGCGCAGGCGGACCTGCTCCTTGCGCACCTGGACTGGGCGGAGCCCGGTGATTCCTCGGTCGTGCTCCCCGATTTCGACGGCGGCGAGGTGGAGGTCGCGCTTGACCCGAAGCTGAAGCCGCACGAGAACGCCGAGCGCCTGTACGACGAGGCCCGCCGCCGCGCCCGCGCCGAAGCCCGCCTTCCCGACCTGCTCACGGCCGCGGAGAAGGAGCTGGAGCGCTGGAGCGGCGCGGTGGAGGCGCTGGAGCGGGGGGAGACGCCGCCGTGGGTGGAGGGCGCCCTGCGCCGCGGCGAGGGGAAGGAACGCAGGGCCGCGCCGCAGCCGGGCGAGCGGATGCCGTACCGCCTCTACCGCACCTCCGGGGGCCTCGAGGTGCGCGTGGGACGCTCGTCGAAGGACAACGACCGGCTTACGTTCGGGCACGCGGCGCACGCGGACGTGTGGCTGCACGCGCGCTCCGTCCCCGGCTCGCACGTGGTGCTGCGGTGGACGGAGGAGGGCGCGCCGCCCGCCCGCGACCTGGAGGAGGCCGCCGTCCTGGCCGCTTTCTACAGCAAGGCGCGCACGTCCGGCACCGTCGCGGTGGACTGGACGCGCCGCAAGTACGTCCGCAAGCCGCGCGGCGCCCCGCCCGGCCGTGTAAGCCTGCTCCACGCAAAGACCATCTTCGTCGCGCCCGATCCCGCCGTCGAAGAGCGCCTGCGCATGGAGCCGGGCTGAGAAAAAGATGGGCCTCACGCAGAGTTAGCGGAGTTAGCGGAGTTTTCTCGTGCCGCCCAACGACTCACGATCGAAGGCACGGGAGCTTCCGCTCGACGGAGGAGAGATTTACATTGTGGACACACAACACCGCTCCTCTTCTGCCGTGAGGTTTGGAATCATGAGGGACGTGAATCGGATTACCGGTGAGATCGTCGACACTGCGTATCGCCTGCACAGCCGGGTGGGTCCAGGACTGACGGAAGGGTTCTACGAATCCGTCATGGCTCACGCCCTGGTAAAACGAGGATTGAACGTCGAGAAGCAGAAGGCCATTCCTTTCGAGTGGGAGGGAATCCGGATCCAGGAGGTGTGCCGGCTGGATCTGCTGGTGGAAGGCTGCGTGATCGCGGAGTTGAAGTCGGTCGAGAAGCTCCACCCGGTTCATCACAAGCAGGTGCTCACCTACCTGCGGCTGATGGATCTGCCGATCGGCCTGCTGATCAACTTCGGAGAAGTCAGCCTCAAGAATGGAGTGCACCGCATCCTGAACAATCGTCCGACGTCCGCCGCCACCGTTGCATGGGAAAGCGGGTACGGCTTCGGGAACGGCACGAGAAAACTCCGCTAACTCCGCTAACTCTGCGTGAGGCCATTCTTTTCCCAGCCTACACGAAAACGGCCGCGGATCCACATCGGGATCCGCGGCCGTCGTCATCTACCGAACCGGGAGCTTACGGCGTGCCCATGGGGTTGGGCGACTGCACCTCGGGAGCCTCGGCGGGTGGACGGTTCCGCAGGCGCGGCGCCTGGCCGAAGTTGTACGAGAACGTGAGGTACGCCGCCCGCGCGCCAAAGCGGCGCTCGTTGAGCTGAAAGTACAGCGGGTCGGTGGTCTCCATGGTAAGGCCCATGCGGTTTAGCGGGTCCACCACGCGCAGGCTGAGCGAGCCCTTGTCGCCCATCACCTTCTGGCGCAGCGACACCGTGCTCATCGTCATGCTCCCCATGCGGCCCTGCTCCACGTCCATGGGCGCGCGGTACATCACGAACCCCTGCAGGTCCAGCCGCGGCGTGAGCGCCACGTTGCCGCTCACCCGCGCCGACCAGCCGATGCCGTCGCTGCTGAAGTTGTCGCCCACGCTGCCGGCCGCGGTCACCTGCCGGAACGCGCTCACGCTGGCGAACCCGCTCACCCTGCCCAGCCGCACCGTGGCGTTGGCGTCGGCGCCGTAGCTGTCGCTGGTCTCCAGGTTGGCGAAGCTGGTGATCGTGGTGTCCGCCCGGAACTCGCGGATGCGCCGGATGGCCCCCTCCGTGCGCCGGAAGAACGGCGTGAGCTGGAACGAGCCGAACGGCAGCGAGTGCTGGTACGCCAGCTCCAGCGCGTGCGTGTACTCCGGGTCCAGCTGGGGGTTGCCCACGAAGCGGTTGCGCTGGTCCTCGTTGAAGCCGAACGGGTTCAGGATGCGCGTGTCGGGACGCTGGATGCGGCGCGAGTAGCTGAGCCGCAGCTGACGCTGGTCGTCAAGGCTGAACGAGGCCAGACCGCTGGGAAAGAAGCTCCAGTAGTCCTTGGGAAACGCCTCGCCCGTGCTCCTGAGCAGGAACTCGCGCTCCGTGCGCTCCACGCGCAGGCCAGCCTGCAGGTCCACCTTGCCCACGCCCTGGTTGAGCACCGCGTACCCGGCGTGCACCGTCTCGTCGTAGTCGAAGGCGTTGCTGCGCCGGGCGTTGTTCATCCACGCCCCCGTGCCGTAGTCGAACTCCGTCACGCCCAGCTCGTTCTCCAGCGCGCGGCGCGTGCCCTTGTACCCGGTCTCCAGCTTGGTGCGCTCGCCGAAGGGGCGGGTGTAGTCCGTCTGGAACGACAGGGTGCTGATCACCGATTCCGTCATCAGGTTCTGCAGCAGCGGCGTCGCGTCGGCCGCGTCGCCGCCGGTGAGCGTGAGCGCCTGCTCGCTCAGCCGGTTCTCGATGTCGTGGTCGTTGCGGTTGAAGCGCAGCTCCGTCGACAGCTCGTGCCGCTGCGGCGTGATGGTGCGCTTCCACGACAGCGTGCCGTCCATCGTCAGGTCGCTGAACCCCAGCAGGTTCTCGCCCAGGTAGCGGCGGGTGGGGTTCCGGGCGGCGTCCAGCTCCAGGTAGCTGTTCCGCGTCTCGTTCGCGTGGTCGCCCATGCTCAGCATCGCCGTGGACGAGACCACGTCGCGGGCGCCCAGCTTGTAGTCGGCGCTGCCGTTGAAGATGTGCGACGTCATGTCGCCCAGCCCCAGGATGTCCTGGTCCAGCACCGAGATGGGCGTGGAGCCCGCGGTGGCGTAGCGCTCCAGGTAGTTGAGCCCCGTGCTCTCTCGCTCGTCGTGGCGAAAGCCGTAGCTGCCGAAGAGGGTCAGGTCGCCCGCCTGCCACCCCAGGTTGCCGGAGCCGTTGTAGCGGCCGGCGGTGCCCACGCCGGCGATGAAGCCGCCGCTGAGCCCCAGGTCGGCGTTCTGCTTGAGGACGATGTTGATGATCCCCGCCATCCCTTCGGGCTCGTAGCGCGCCGAGGGGTTGGGGATGACCTCAACCCGGTCCACCATGTTGGCGGGGAGCTGGCGAAGGAAGTTGCCCAGCTGGTCGCCGGTCATGGGCGACGGGCGCCCGTTGATCTGCACGGCCACGTTCTGGTTGCCGCGCAGGCTCACCCTGCCGTCCTGGTCCACCTCCACGGCGGGGACGTTCTGCAGCACGTCGGTGGCGTTGCCGCCGGCCGTGGACGGCATGTCGCGCGTGCTGTAGGTGTTGCGGTCCGGCGCGAACCCGGCCGGCGACGCCTCGGCGGTCACTGTAAGGCCCTCGAGCTGGATGGCGCCCGCGGCCAGCCGCACGGTGCCCACGTCCGCCTCGCGCGCCTGGGGGGAGATGGCGACGACGGCGGTGGTCGCGGTGCTGTAGCCCAGCGCGCTCACCCTGAGGTAGTAGCGCCCGGGGCGCAGGCCGTCGATGCGAAAGCTGCCGTCCGGACGCGCCACGGCGCCGGTGACGAGCGTGCTGTCCGCCGCGCTCCACACGGCGATCTGCCCGCCGTTCACCGGCTGCCCCTGGGGGTTCAGCACGGTGCCGCGCACGGTGCCGCCCTGCTGCGCCGCGCCGGGCCCGCCGGGGCCCATGGGGCGCGCGCCGGCGGGCGGCGTGCCGCCGGGCGTCTGGGCCGACGCGCCGCTCGCGATCGCGAGGGCCACGGCCGCTGCCAGGGTCTTGCCGAGGACGTTCATCAGGTTCCGTATCCGTACAGGTGAAGAAAGGGTCTGTTTCATGGGTCCGGGCGGGTGCAGCGCCTGGGGAGCGGCCCTGCGCCGGGGTCTGACGCGTTCCGGGTGCGGATGGTTGTCCGCGCTCCCGGGCCATTCAGCCGGCCCCGCCGCCCGCGGCGGGGGTACCCGTCCGGTTTCGTGCCGCATCGGGTCCGCCGGACCGCCGCGCGGGATCAAAACTCCAGCATCCACGCGACGCTGCAATGACCCGCGCGAGTGTACGAACGTTGGATTAGCGTTCGGTTACGGCCGTCGCCACAAACACGCTGCCGCGGTCACGCACCCTGGGGGGCGGAACGCGGCAGATGGGCGGCATCCAGCAGTCAAGTCGTTTCAGATCAACAATTTAACACAATTTTGCGATTCGCGTCAGGGGTTCTCGCTGCATACGGATTCGAAAGGATCACGCGGAGGAGGCGGAGGAACGGAGAGGACGCGGAGAACTTCATCGAAAGCCGGTATCCATCCATCCCTCATCCTTTCTTTCTCCGCGTCCTCAGCTCTTTCTTCCGTGTACTCTGCGTTCGAAAAAGGTTCATCGCGGATCTGGTTGCACGCCACGCCCGGCGGGAAGCGGTGGCGGGTTCACCATGCGCGACCATCGTGTCCTGCGCGTCGGCGGGGGCGGGGCACACCGGGCTTCCCTGAGGACGTCGGGAACTGCAGGCAGATGGACGCCCGGCAGGGAGCCATCCGCATTTTTCTCTGGAACACCTTTCCCGCCGCAGCGCCCCGCAGGCCACCATTCCGGCTTCACCCGATGCGCGATCCCGCGAACCGTCCCCCTCGCGCGAACTTCTGCGGGAACGCCCCCGGCCTTCTCGCGGACCCAGGCTTCGCCAGATCGCGCATCGGGTGTTCGTGGAGGCCGGCTCCGGTGCGCTTGCGGCAGGCGGTCGGCCCCAGGTTGGGGACGAGGATGGCGGGATAGGTATCTCTCTAGAAAATTCTTATGGCCCCCTGCCGCGCTTCCTTCCCTCTGCCGTTCCCGACGCGTCCACACACGCGTGGAGCAACCCCCACCCGCCGCCGTGCCCTGACACCCTTCCACTGCATCGCGGGTCATCTCGCCCCTGGAGAGCGCGACCGCAGTCTGCAACCAGATCCGGGATGAACCTCGAAAAAGCGGGGCCGGCTCCTCGCGCCGGCCCCGCTCTTCATCCATCCACCGAAGAAGCTACGAGCGATTCGCCACCCGGCCCGCGGCGCCGCGGCTCCACAGGAAGTAGATGGGAATGCCCAGCAGCACCACGAACAGGCCGCTGAACGAGTACACCGGCTTGGCCACCAGCAGGATCAGCGCGACCCCCGTGGCCGCCACGATGTACAGCGCCGGCACCACGGGGTAGCCGAAGGCCCGGTACGGGCGCGGCAGGTCCGGCCGCAGCTTCCGCAGGCGGAAGAGCGCGATCATGGTGAGCACGTAGAAGATCAGCGCCGCGAAGATCACGTAGTCCAGCAGCTGCCCGTAGGTGCCCGTCAGGCACAGCAGCGCCGTCCAGATGCCCTGCGCGATGAGCGCCCACGCCGGCACGTCGTTGCGGTTCACCTCGGCCGCCTTCGCGAAGAACAGCCCGTCGCGCGCCATGGCGAAGTACACGCGTGCGCCCGCCAGGATGAGGCCGTTGATGCAGCCGAAGGTGCTGATCAGGATGGCGCCCGCCATCAGGTACTGCCCCACCGGCCCGAACATCTGCTCCAGCGCCAGCGTGCCCACGCGGTCCTGCGGCGCCGTCTTGATCTGCGCCAGCGTGAGCACGGAGAGGTACGCCAGGTTGGCCGTCACGTACAGCACCGT
>DASUVG010000190.1:0-8858 GCA_036379135.1 Longimicrobium sp. | reverse complement strand
AAAAGAATAAGCCTCACACAGAGTTAGCAGAGTCAACAGAGTTTTCTCGTGCCGCGCGATGTACTCCGCGATTCATCCGATCGCTGGTAAACGATCGATGCGGCACGAAGGGCGGTCATCTCGCCGAGGCTTCACTCTGTTGACTCTGTTGACTCTGTTGACTCTGTGTGAAACCCAGTCTTTTTGCGGATTCGGTATCAGGCCGCGCCGGCGTAGGCGCGCTCCAGCTGGGCCAGGTCCAGCTTCGTCATCTGCAGCATGGCCGTCATGGCGCGCTGCGTGGCCGGCGACTCGGGATCGTCGAACAGCTTCTCCATCGCCGTGGGGATGACCTGCCACGACACGCCGTAGCGGTCCTTGAGCCAGCCGCACTGCTGCGCCGCGGGATCGCCGCCCTCGCCCAGCCGCTCCCAGTAGTAGTCCACCTCTTCCTGGTTGGCGCAGTGCACTTCCAGCGAGATGGCCTCGTTGAAGGTGAACATGGGGCCGCCGTTGAGCGCGGTGAACTGCTGCCCGTCCAGCTCGAAGGTGACCGTCATCACCGAGCCGGTGGGGCGCTGGTGGATCTCGAAGCCCGCCTCGCTGAAATGCGTGGTCGCCACGATGCGCGAGTTGGGAAAGATGCCGGTGTAGAAGCGGGCGGCTTCTTCGCCCTGGTCGGCGAACCAGAGGCAGGGGCGGATGCGCGGAGTGATCGCCATGGTGTTCTCCCGGTCTTGAAGAGGATGATCAGGGGGGCCCGTTGCCTCCTCCTGGCGGGGTGCAGGAGGTGGATCGGACGCTGCCGACCACCACGCGACTGCCTCCCCCACCCCTACGTCGGATCAGCGCGCGCGAAATCGACATCCTCCGGCATCGACCGTGATCGGGCTCGCACACGGATCATGGTGACGGGGGGCGGTCGAGCACGGGCAGGTACTGCCGCCACGGGCCCACCTCGTCGCGGTACTGCCTGGCCATCACGCGCGCGGTCTGCGCCAGGTGCCCCAGGTCGTGCGCCACCCAGGTGGACAGCAGCTGGCGCAGGGTGACGGGCCCCAGCGCGGGGTGCTCTCCCTGCAGCGCCAGCTCCGCCGCGGTGAGGTTCCATCCGCGAAGGGTGGCCAGGTTTCGGGCGCGCAGCTGCTCGAACTCGTCCAGCAGGTCCGCCATGCTCTTTCCCTGGCTCTCCCGCTGCTGCGCGAACCGGTCGTACGGCTCGAAGCGCCGGTCGGGCCCCTGCGCCAGGATGATGCGGGCGCGCTCAATCCAGTCGGTCCGCTCGCCGTGAATCAGGTGCCCCACGTTGTCGAATGCGCTGAACGTCTCCGGCCCCTCGTTGGGCGCCGTCCACGTTTCCGTCAGGCCACCCAGCAGCGCGCGGAAGGTGGCCGGTGTGCGCTCCAGGATCTGGAGCGCGTCCGTAAGCTGAAACTGCATCGGCTTGCTCTTTCGCTGTGGGTCATCGAGGCCCCGACGGCCGATGCGCCGGGTTCCCATGTCCATCGGGACGGAAATCCCGGCGTTCTCCCGACGCAGTCATGCGTTACCCGAGCTGCTTCTCGAACCAGTGGTCGGCGTACGGCTCGTCGTTGAAGGGGGCCACCTTCACGTACCCGGTGCTTTCGTACAGGCGGATGGCCTCGGTGAGCGCCCGGTTGGTTTCCAGCCGAAGGGTGGTGAACCCCAGCTCGCGCGCCTGCGACTCCAGCGCGGCGAGCATCCGGCCCCCGAATCCCAGGCCCCGCACGGACGGATGGACCCACATGCGTTTGAGGTATCCGATGCCGGGCGCGATCCGCTTCATCCCGCCGCAGGCGACCGGCTCGCCGTCCACGCTGGCGACCAGAAAGGCGCCGAGGGGCGGGCGCATCTCCGTATCGTCCAGCGGAAGGCTCTGCCCCGGATCGAAGCCGTTTTCAAAGCGCGCGGCCAGCTCGGCAAAGTACCGCGACACGCACCACCGGGCGGCGGCGCTCGCGGGATCCACGCGCTCCATGCGGGCCCCCGCCGCCTGCAGCAGCCGCTGCACCTCTGCCATCGCGGCGACCAGCCGCTCGCGCTGCGATTCCGTCAGGGGTGCCAGGATGGATTCGGCCGCGTCGTCGGAGCGCCGGTCCATCTCCGCGACCTCGGCGAGCCCCGCGGGCGTAAGGTCGGCGCGCCGCACGCGCTCGTCGTGCGGCCCGGAGCGCAGCGTGACCAGGCCGGCGGACGCCAGCGACTGCACCAGGCGGCTCAGGTAGCCGGAGTCCAGCCCCAGCCGGGCGCGCAGGTCGCGGAGGTCGGCTCCCGAGGAACCGATCTCCCACAGCACCCGCGACTCGCCCAGCGGGCGGCCGCGGCCCAGAAAGTGGTCGTCCAGCGCACCTGCCCGCTGCGTGACCAGTCGATTGAAGCGCCGGACCTGCGCGACGTGCTCGGAATCCATAGTCTGACTTTAGTCAGACATCGAGGACGATGTCAAGATCGATGATGGCAGGGAACGCGGTGCGGGCGTACGATCCGTCTCGTCAGTCCGGACCGATGCGCAGAACTTCCCGCTGGATGTCGATGGCGGTACGGCGCGTGGTGTCGAGCCGGGCCTGGGCGGCGGCGATGGCGGGCGTGGTGTAGTCAACACCGGCGGAAGGGAGTTGCAGCGCGGCTGGTTCCTCGACGGACAGCCGCAGCCTTGCATGGCGCAGCTCGCTCTCTTCCGCCAGGTAGATCCATCGCACGTACCGGTAGTGCTCCAGGATCTGCGACAGCACGCGCTCATCCGCATACGACCGGTTGCTGTGGTACGCGGTCCAGAACCGCTCCTCCGCCTGCTCGCCCGCGCGCAGCAGCTCCGCCGCACGGTCCAGCGATTCGCGCCGCATCTCCGGCGCAAGGTGGCGCGCCATCCACTGCGGCTCGGCGGCCTGGCGCCGCGCCTCGCCGCTCGCCCTGCGGACGGCGGCCTCGTACTCGTTCAGGCGCTCCCATACCTCCGCGATGCGGGTAAAGCGCGCCGTCGCCACGTCCTTCCACACCGCGTTGCGGCTGCGGACCCTCTCCAGCTGAAAGTTGATCGCGCCCGTCGCCAGCACCACGATCAGCGCGCCGGCGAGCCCAAAGCCGAGCTTGTCCCACGCAAGCATGCGAAGCGGCGCGGCCGCGGGCTGTGGCTGGCGGGCCGGGTCGGCGGGTCTGGATCTGCGAGGCATTGGAGTGGATGTGAAGCAGGAGGTGTCCGGGACGGGCGCAGTTCCGTTTCCATTCACTCTGTTTACCCCGGGACGGGGACGCCGGTTCTCCGCCGGCCGACGTACGCGTAGCCGGTGATGCCGTAGAAGTAGCGGCCGGCGCGGTCCAGCGCCTCCAGGTCGGCGACGACGCGCCGGTAGTCGTCCTCGCTGGCCAGCCCGCGCTTTACCAGGCTCCCGAAGTCCTGCACGCGCGCGTGGCCGTACCAGGGCGCGGCGTAGGTGGTGTTGGTGAGCACGCGCGCGTGCACCGTGCCGTCGAAGAGCCCGGTGGGCGCGAACACGCCCCACAGCCGCCGCCCCATCCAGCCGTCGGCGTGCTCCATCCAGGGCTGCTGCCAGTCCGCGAACGCGTGCACCAGCCGGCGGATGGCGGCGCGGTCCGTCCCGTCCAGGACCTGCGAGTCGAAGTCCCAGTGGGCCATCACGGCCACGCCGCCGGGCCGCAGGATTCGCCCGATCTCCCGCGCGAACGCCGGCCGGTCGCCGATGCACTCCAGCAGGTTGTGCGAGTACGCCGCGTCCACGCTGCCGTCGGCCAGCGGCACGCGCCCGCCCTCCAGCCGGTGCTGCTGCACGCGGATGCGCGGCTCGTGCGCGGCCCCGGCCGCCGCCGCCGCGACCCCGCTCTCCGAGGCATCGATGCCGATGAAGCGCGCGGCGGGATCAGGGTGCCGGGCCGCGAGCGCGAGCAGGTCGCCCCCGGTGCCGCACCCCAGGTCGACCACGGTGCCGCCCGGCGGAAGGTCGACGAACGACAGCAGCCAGTCCCGGTGCGCGCGCAGGTCGTCGTGCAGGTGTGGATACATGGACCGGGAGCAGGGCGTTTCTCGGGGCCGCTCCGGAACTTGCGCCGGGCACCGGCGGGCGCACAAGCCCGCGGCGGGCGGGCAGGGATGGAGGCGGAATGCCCGCCGCGGCGCGGGTCAGAACCGGATCGTCGCCGCCATGATGGCGATGAACAGCAGTGCCATGAGGATGGAGGCCAGCTTCTCGTACCTGCTGACCGGCGTGAATCCGAGGGCCTTGAGCCGCGCCAGCTCATCCGCGTAACACGGGTACGACAGGCGCTTCTCCAGCTCGCGGATCACCTGCAGCTTTGCCCGATAGATCTTGGAGTACGAGTGGGCGGTCAGCCCCCAGAGCGCACAGATCAGGATGCCGGCCGCGGACCCCGCCACAGGAAGCAGCTGCGACATGGCTCCACCTCGCGTGGGGGGAACGACGTGCGACGACGGAGGCTCGACGCGTCCAGCATCCACCGGAAGATGCCGGGCGCGCCGAGCGGCACACAAGCGTGGGGCGAGCGGCGGACGTGGACGCGGATGCCGGCGGCGGCGGTCGATGTCGGGCCGCGCGCGGTCAGGGAAAGCTCCCGGCGGGCCGCGACCGGTATACGACGTGGTAGCGGCCCTGCGGATCCCGTGAGGCCAGCGCGTCCCGCATCGCGAACGCCTCGTCCATCGGCAGCGACGACGCGACGCGCCGCACGGTCCCCGCGGCGCCTTCTGCCACGACGTCCCGGATCGGCAGCTCCGCGGCCAGGAACGAGTCCACGAAGGCGTCCTCCAGCCGCGGAAACCATCCGGAATCCATCCCGAACCACGGCTTGGAGAGGGATACGATCCCCCACGGCGACGCGGGGCCGAAGCCGTGCTCAGAGTAGACGATCGCGGAGTCGGATCCCGGATCGGCGGCGACCGTCCAGCAGGGGTGCCGCTCACCGGGCGCGCCGTGGTCCCAGTGACGAAGGTGCCGTTCCGGGCTCATGATCCGCGACCGCAGCGCCTCTCGCACCACGACGTCCGCGATCGCCGCCAGCTCGCGCCGCACGCGCGCGGCGACGTCGTTCGCCGAGCAGGGCACCGGGTCCGGCTCCATGCGCACATCCACCGCAGATCCGCCGTTCAGCGTGAGCGCTACCGCACCACCCGGTGCGGTCCATCGAACCCGATCGCCCTGTGCCGGCGCAGCGCCGCGTCCCAGTCCAGGCGGTGCGGCGGATCCAGGTAGAACCGGTACGCCGCCGCCATCTGCCGCGCCGCCTCGGAAAGCTCCACGCCGCCAAAGCCGGTGCCCAGCGCGGGCATGGCCACGGTCACGATCTCCCCCGGCGCGTCCGGATCGCCGCGCCGCGCGTCCGCGTTGTGGCGATACACGGCCAGCAGCGCCGCCCACGCCGCGCGGTACACCGCGTCGCTCCCGCCGATGGGCCCCGGCATCCGCATGGTGGGCGCGTGGCCCACGAACGGGTACCCGGGCGTGCCCGTGGGCTGGATGAAGCAGGTGCCCACCGGCTGCTCGCCCAGGTACTCGTCCACGATCCGCCGCTGCACCCGCTCCACCAGGGCGCCGCCGTGAAAGGCCGCCACGGCGGCATCGATCCCGGCCGTCATCAACCCGAAGCCGTTGCCGGCCGTGATGAAGCAGTCGTGCGGAGGCAGCGCCTCGAACCGCGTCTGCAGCACGCGGACGTCCGGAAGCCCCTGAAACCGATCGCGAAAGGCGGCGCAGGCCTCCTCCCGCGGGTGCACCAGCCAGAGCTCGATGGGAAACGGCATTGGACGCAGCCTGTGGGTACGCGGGCGGTCAGGCGTCAGGCGGGCTCACCAGGCGTCGCACCGCCCAGGTGCAGGGTGCGCTGCCGGGCGACACGCTCCCTGGCCAGCTCGCGGCGAAAGCGGCGGCCGAGCTCATCGCCCTCCACCTCCCGCCGGAACACCCGGAACTCCACGTCGTTCCGATACTTCGGGTACGGATTTGCCGCGCTCGGCGACAGGATGGCCGGCTCCATGCCCAGGCGTCGGCTCTCGCCGCGCAGGTACTCGCGCGCGGCCGCGATCCGCGCCTGTGGCGTGCCATCGGCCGGCCAGTCCCGGTCCGGGACCTCGCCGCTGCGCAGGCGCGTCCACCGCTTCGTTGCCTTGAGGACGGCGCTCAGCTCTTCCATGAACATGGACTTCTGCGGCACTCGCGGCGCAAGGAAGATCGCCAGCCCGTCGGGAAGGAGCCGGTCCAGGACCGCCTGGACGTCGGCGATCACGCTTCGTCTGCCTGCGTCGTCGGATACGAAGTCGAACGTGGTGCTGAAGATGACCAGCTCGAACACCTCGCCCCTGGGGATGGCACCCGCCTCCTCCAGAAAGTGAAGGTTCTTCAGACGCCGCAGCAATGGCAGCCGGCATCCCGTCCGGGCACTGACGCGCCGCAGGATGAAGTCGGCGACCTCCACCATCGGGTCTTCGGGCTCCAGGCAGAGCACGCGCGTCTGCACCCGGTCGGCGAGGGCCAGGCGCCGGGAGTACATCCAGCAGGCCAGCGCCATCGAGACGGCGCCCGTGCCGGCACCCACGTCCAGGACGCGCCACTGGCCGGACGGGGAGGATCGGAAAAGATCCTCCTCGAAGGCGGAGAGGATGGCGTACACGTTCGCGACTCTGCGCATGTGGTACCACAGCGCGTACGCTTCTCCCATCTTCGGGAGCCCGTAGTCCGGATTTTCGCTGCGGGAGAGCCGGAACAGCTCCTCGTTCGCCTGATCCAGCGAGCGCAGAAAGGTTCTCTGCGCCTCCGGGCCATTGCAGTCGGCGTAGGAGTCGTTCACCACCGCCTGCGCTACGATCTCTTCCAGATCGATCCAGGAGAGCGTCTCCACGAGCAGCTCCGTCGGGGGGCGATTCGTCCCGTATCCACGGGACGTCGGCGTGCGAAACGGGTGCGCGACCGCTGCACCGGGCCGAGTGGAGGAATCCCCTCTTTCGGTTGATGATCATCGCCGCGGCGCTCGTCCGGATCCTGGACGAGCGCCGCGTCGCGCCGGGAAAGATGCGGGATGCGATCAGCGGTGGCTGCGGGCGTTTTCGGCCAGCCGGGTGTCGGGGAACAGGAGGGCGACGGCCTGCAGCATCACCTTCATCCCGTTCGCCCCGTTGGTGAGCAGGACCGCGCCCTCCCGGCGCTCCGCGATGTAGAACGCCATGGTGCTTTCGCCCCAGTCGCCGCCGGTGTGCAGCCTGACGGTCTCGCCCGGGAACTCCAGGATCTCCCATCCCAGCCCCATCCCCACCCGGGGGCACGTCGCCGCGCCGGCGGGACAGGCGGAGGCGCCCGGGCTGGCGACGTGGACGGAATCGCGCTGCGTGGCGTACGCGGCGGAAAGGCCGTCGCGGTTCATCACGCCCACCAGGAAGGCGGCGTAGTCGCCGGCGGTGGTGTACAGGTCGTCGGAGGCGAGCGCGGAATCGGCGACGGTGGGCTCGCGGTAGCGGCCCTCCCGCCCGTACGGCATGGCGATGCGTCCCGCGAACCACTCCCGCCGCGTGTACGCCGTGCTCGCCATCCCGAACGGCCGAAACACGTACCGTTCGGCAAGCGCCTCCCACGGGGTGGCCAGCTTGTTCTGCGCGAACCGCCGCGTGTACTCGAAGCCTTCGCCGGAATAGCCCAGCTCCGTGCCCGGGTCGCGCTGGAACGCCAGCACGCCCGCGGTCTGGGTGCGCCAGTTGGGAAAGCCGGTGCGGTGGCTCAGGGCGATGCGCGGCGTGAGGCGCGCGTGGCGCGGGTCGCCCGCCACGTCGGGGTCCACCCAGTGGCCCGCGAGCGGCTCGTCCAGCGACAGCCGGCCCTCCGCCGCCAGCCGCAGGATGGTCTCGGCGAAGACGGGCTTGGCGAGCGACGCCACGTTGTACAGCGTCGCCTCCGTCGCGGGCACGCCCTGCGCCTGCTGGCCGTAGACGCGCGTCCACTGCACCCTGCCGTCCCGGACGTATGCGATGGAGATGCTCGGCACGTCGTGCTCGGCCAGCCAGAGCGGCGCCTTCTCGTCCAGCGCCGCGACCAGGTCCGTGCTCCCGGAAGAACCTCCCGGCGCCTGGGCGAAGGATGAGGACGGCGCTCCGAGAACCAGTCCCAGGACCAGCAGCCTGCGGGCATATGCGGACATGAGGAATCCCCTCACCAGTGGTTCGTGATGGCGGGGAGATTGGGTGACGCCCCGCGATACCGCCATGGGATACCACGGCCGGGCCGATGGTTTGGATTCGCGGCCCCCTCGGCAGCCGCGGTCTCGTGCGCGGCGCCGCGGCGCCGGCGGGTGCGGCCAGGCCGCGGCGTCAGGCGCGGCGGCGAAGCTGCCTGGCGGCCACGGCGGCGAGCGAGAGAATTCCGTACGTCAGCAGGCCGCAGGCGACAAAGTAGAGCGGCCGCGTCAGGGGCAGATAGGCCTTGAGCCAGACGCACGTCTCCGACGTCTGCAGCGGCGGGCGGCACCGGAGCGCGATCTCCACCGACGGCGCCGCCAGCCCCACGGCGGCGGCGATGACGCCCCGCAGAAGCCGCTCTCGCGTCCTGCTCGCGCCTGCACCTTCTCTCCCGCTCGTCACATCCACTCTCCCGGAAAGCAGCGGGTTCGCCCATGGGCGGAATCGAATCTCCCCGCCGCTCCCCGGCAAGATGCCGCGGCGCAGGAACCGGAATCCCAGAAACGATCACGCGGAGGAAACAAAAAGAGGTTCATCGCGGATCTGGTTGCAAGCTGCGGTCGCGCTCTCCAGGGGCGAGATGACCCGCGATGCAGTGGAAGGGTGTCAGGGCACGGCGGCGGGTGGGGGTTGCTCCACGCGTGTGTGGACGCGTCGGGAACGGCAGAGG
>DASUVG010000189.1:0-10051 GCA_036379135.1 Longimicrobium sp. | reverse complement strand
GCGCACGCGCAGATCCTGCCGCCTGCACTGACTCCGGCGCGCGACCGAAGGACCTCCTCTCGGCTGCGCAGGGGCCGGATCAGGACGCGGAACCAGCCCCTTCGTTCTGCTGGCGAGGTCCTTCGGTCGGCGCGCCGGGTTCCCGGTCACGGGAAGGTTCAGCGCGGCGCCTCGCTCAGGAAGTCATGCACTCTATTGCCGGATCTGGAATTACGTCCACCGTGGAGGGGACGGAGGGTTCTCCAGATCGTGCATCAGGTGGTGTGATCGGCGTGTTCCGGTGCGCTGCCGAGATCATCCGCCGATCCGCATCCCTCCCCCCGCGCCATGCCTCCGCTTACTACGACCAGGCTTCCGGCCGGGAGAGCAGAGGAAACGGCACGAGAAAACTCCGCTAACTCCGCTGACTCCGTGTGAGGCCCCTTCTTTTTGCCGGTTTCAGGGACCGGCCGCGACCGCCGCGAGGCGTGCCTGGATGATGGAGTCCACCACCGGCGAGTCCACCGGGCCCGAGATCAGCCGGCCCTCCACGATGAACGACGGCGTGCCCTGCAGCCCCAGGCGCCGCACGTGGCGCAGGTCCTCGTCGATGCGGGCGCGGTGGCGGCGGGTGCGGACGCACCGGTCGAACGCCGCCCGGTCCGGCACCCCCGCCTGCGCCGCGAACTCGCCCCACCCCGCGCTCCCGATGCGCTCCTGCCCGGCGAACAGCGCATCGTGGAACGCCTCGAAGCGGCCCTGGTCACGCGCGCACTCCGACGCCAGCGCGCCCGCCATGGCGAAGGGGTGCGCGTCCGTGAGCGGAAAGTGCCGGTAGACGACGGCGATCTTTCCCGGGTAGCGCGCGTGCAGCGCCCGCAGCCGGTCCTGCGCCACCTCGCAGAAGGGGCACTGGAAGTCCGAGAACTCCACGATGCGCACGGGCGCGTCCGCCGGGCCCATCGTCCGGGCCGGGTCCAGCGCGGCCTCCCACCCCTCCACCGGGCGGGCCGCCGCCGGCGTGGGGCGCGCGGCGAGCCCCATCACCCCCAGCGCGCCGGCCGCGCAGATGCCCACCACCACCGACGCGGCGCGGATGATCCCGTCCAGCCGCCCCCCACCGTGCCGGCGTCCCGCGCTCCGCCCCGTCCGGGGACGTCCCGCGGGGGCGCCCGGCCTCCGTCCGGCGCGCCCCGTCACCGGGCCGCCTGCCGCGCCGTCACCGGCGCCGTGGCGGGTGCGGGGTCCCCGGCCTGCGGCTGCATGCGCAGGGCGTACAGCGCGGGGTGTCCCTTGTAGGTGCGCAGCGCAAAGTGCACGTCGCCGCGGCGAAGCACGGCGTCCACGCGCCAGGGGAGCAGGTACGAGTGCACGTACCGCGAAGAGGCCACCGTGTACAGGTCCAGCACCCGCGACGCGTTCTCCGTCCGCCCCACGAAGGGCACCACCAGGGTGTCGCCCGTCACCGAGATCCCGCTGGGTCCCGTCTGGCGCACCGTCAGCCGCTCCGAGCGGGACCTGGCCCCGCCCGCCAGGGTGCCGGTGGAGATCTCCACCTCGGGGAGCTCCATCGGCTCCACGTACTCCACCGCGGGGAGAAAGCGCCCGCCCCGGTACACGCTGAACCCTTCGCCCAGCTTGAGCGCCAGCACGCAGGCGTCCGCGCCGGCCGCGGCCGCGTGCAGCTGCCGCTGGATGCCGGGCGCCTCGCGCAGCTGCGTCCACGGCACCGCGTGGCGGCTGCGGACCGCCCCCGTGGCCGACACGCGCACCAGGGGCTCCGGCTCCGACGAGCCGGTGGAGACGAAGTAGTCCCCGTTCTCCAGCGCGCAGAACGACTCGATCGCCGTCACGTTGGGGATGGAGACCTCCCGCCGCAGCGCGCCGTCGCGCCCCAGCACGGTGAGCCGGGCGTTCTCCCGGTCCGCCACCACGATCTCCCCCGCGGGGTTCACCTGGATGGCGATGAAGCTGGTGAACTCGCCCGGGCCCTTGCCCCGGCGCCCGAAGGTCCACGCCAGCGACCCGTCCGCCACGCGAAAGGCGGAGACGCGGAAGCCCGCCGGGTCGGGGACGTAGACGTGCGCGTCGTCCGCGGCCAGAAGGCCGTTGGGGTACAGCAGCACGGAATCCTGCTCGGGCCCGCCGGCGCGCCAGAGCATGGCCCACTTGACCGGCACCACCGTGCGCTCGCTCGCGGCGGCCGGGGTGGCCCCGTCGCGGGTGCCGCAGCCGGCGGCGGCCAGCAGCGCCAGCGCCGCCAGGGCGGCGGCGCGGCGCGGATGTGAGGTACGCATCTTCACTTTCCTTCTCCAGGTGCGCCGCCGGCCAGCTGGCTGGCGAGCTGTTCCAGGTCGCGCGCCAGCGCCACGTACTCCGTGGGTCCGGCGGGTGCGGGGGTGCTGTAGCGCACGCGTCCGGCGCCGTCCAGCACGATCAGGTACGGCGTCTGTGACATCCCCAGGGCGTGCAGCGTGCGCGCGTCGCGCTCCGTGCCCAGCCGGAAGGGAAAGGACGGGTGCTCCGCGCTCACCAGCGCCCGCAGCCGCGCGTCGCCCGCGCCGCGGCCGGAGGCGAGCAGAATGCCCCGCTCCTGGAACGCCGGGCGCAGCCGGGGCCGCTGGAACAGGCGCAGCATCTGGAGGTTGGACTCGCAGTCCTTCTCCTGGAACACCACGAGCGCCGTGTAGCCGGGGCCCCCCGGCGCGGACGGCACGCCCACCATGGCCGCGATGGACGCGGGCGGGGGCGTGTGAAGGATGAAGGCCGTGCACAGCAGCACGATCAGCACGCTGGCCGCCGCCACCGCGTGCTCGCGCACCGGCTGGGGCACCGTTCTCCAGGTGGGCATGGGGTCCTGCGGGGTCGTATGGTGATGCCAGGCCGCGGGCCCAAGCCCGCGAGCGGAAGTTCCATCGTTCGATTCCGGCCGTCGGGTCCTCCGGCAAGCCTCCGCCAGAGGACCCGGGCCCGGGTGACGGACCCCGTCGGGGATCCGGCACCTCCTCTTCGGCCGCCGGCGAAAAGGAGCCGGCGCGGCGGATCAGCTGGCGTTCTGCGTGTCGCGGTCGCAGCCGGCGCCGTCGTCGCTCCACAGGTCCGGGTCACCGCACTCGTCGCCGCCCGTGCCGCCGCCCGTGCCCCCGCCGGTCCCGCCACCCGTGCCGCCGCCCGTGCCTCCACCGCCGCCGCCGATGACGCCGCCCTCCGGCGTCCAGTACGTGTACTCCGTGGTGGTCACCGTCCGATCGCAGATGTACCGGCCCGTTTCCGGATCATATCCCCATTCCACGCACCGCACGATGTGGTGGACGGCGCACAGCTGGGGGGTGGAGGTGGTGGTGCACGCCGCCGTCGAGGCCTGCGCGGCGACGGGCGCCAGAAGGCGCGAAGCCGCGACAAACGCGGTGGCCGCCACCATCGGAAACAGCCTGCTCTTGCTCTTGCTCTTCACGCGACCTCTGCAGAGGGCTGGGAGTTTCGAAAGTCGTGAGGGGAAGAACTCGCCAGCCGCCGGGCGGCGGCTGGCGAGGCACTGCACTCTGGTCCAAACCGGCTCAGGTGGCGTTCTGCGTGTCGCGGTCGCAGCCGGCGCCGTCGTCGCTCCACAGGTCCGGATCGCCGCACTCGTCGCCGCCGGTGTCGCCGCCGCCGCCGCCCGTGCCGCCGCCGGTCCCGCCGCCCGTGCCGCCGCCGCCCGTGCCGCCGTTGTCGTACGAAGACCAGTAGTACGTGTTGGTGGTCGTCGTCTCGCGCACGCACTCGTACTTCCAGCCCACGTACCACTGGCCGACGACCCACACCTCACGGGTCTCCAGGCAGGTGGTGGTGGTCACCACCTCGCACACCGTGGGCGTGCCCCGGGAGCAGTACATCTGCTGCGCCTGGGCCACCGCCGGCGTCAGCAGGCGCGTGGCGGTGAGAAAGGCACCCAGCGCGGCCACCGGGGCGGATCGTGAGAAAATCGACATCCGGAACTCCCTTCTGTTGGTGATTGGTACGGCGCAGCCCGTCGCCGGCCGCCGCGCCGGGGGGGGTGTCGCTGGCGTCCGTGGACGCCGGGTCCGTGCGGCCCGGGACTCCCGCGCCGCACGGACCGGCCTGCCGGCTCAGGTCGCGTTCTGCGTGTCGCGGTCGCAGCCGGCGCCGTCGTCGCTCCACAGGTCCGGATCGCCGCACGCGTCGTCGCCGCCGCCCGCCGAGCCGCCGCCGCCGCCGGTTCCGCCGCTGCCGCCGGTTCCGCCGCCGCCCGTGCTGCCGGAGGAGGACGGGTAGTAGTAGTAGTAGGTCGTCACCCGCGTCTGCAGGCAGAGCCGCGTGCCGAACTCGGTGGTGGTCCCCACCGTCCGGTTGGGCTCCTCGTGCCACTGCGTGCACTCCTCCGTGGTGCCGCGGAAGCATTCCACGGTGGTCCCGGCGGAGCACTGCGAGTTGGGATACGTCTGCGCGCGCACCGTGGTGACGAGCGCGACCGCCGCGAAGATCCCCGCGGCCAGGGTTTGGACTGACGGTACACGTCTGGGCTTCATCACTACCTCACTCCGTGAAGAGACGGGCGCCGCGGGGGTGCGGCGTCCAGGATGGTCCGGCCGGGCGCGTTTTCGCCGGCGGGCCACCTGCGCGGGCGCGTTCCGCCGGAGCGGTCGGCGCGCTGTGGACGAGGATCGGGGCGGAACCTTCGGGTCGTCGGGCGGGGGCGCGGCGCCGCCCGGCCAGGGGCGGCGGGCACGTGCGCTCTCCGGAGCGGCGGGGTGCTGCGAAGCGGTTTCCGCGTTGACTTGCGTAAACAGATGAAAGCAACCGGCGGGCCCGCCGCCGGACCCGCCGGGCCAGGGGGCGTAAACTATCGTTTACAAAACGTTTGGCGGTTTCCTTCGCCGGTGGACCGGCGGGGGCGGGGCGACTCCCCGGGACACAGGTGGCACCGGCGGATACAACGGAGCTTCCCCCTTGCCGCCCCTTGGCGAAGGAGGCGCGGCACGTTCCGCGTGCGGGGAGAAGCGCCGGCTTCCCTGTCCGCGCCTGGAGTTACGCGATGGCGGAAAGGATGTGGATGACACCGCGAAGGGAACTCGTGCGCGGATCGGCGGGTTGGTATCGATGATGCCCTTGATGCGCGGCAGGCACACATCCCTCCCTGGCCCGCCCGGAATGGAAAAACGCGTAGGAGTCGTTCAGGTAAGCGACTCGTTCGAGCAGGTCTGGCCCCGCCTCTGTGCCACCGCGGGGCTGGCGCACGTTCAGCTGGATACGGCGGAGAAGGACGGCGGCGGCGCCGTCTGCGCCCTGGTGCTGGCCGCGGGCGGGCGAGAAAGCGACTGCCTTCCCCTGCTGGCGCGCCGCGCCCCCGGGATGCCGCGCGTGGCCGTGGCGGGAACGGAGACGGACTACCGGCTGGTGAAGCAGCTGCTGGCCGCCGGCGCCGACGAGTACTTCGCCCTCCCGTCGGACCTGGGCGACCTGCGCCGCTGGCTGGAGACGCAGGCCGCGGCGGCGCCTCCATCCCCCGCCGCCGGGGGCGCCGAGGCGCCCGTGGACCCGTTCTCCACCCTGCTGGGCACCAGCCCCGCCATCCGCGAGGCCCTGGCCGCCGCGCGGCAGGTGAGCGGCTTCGGCGCCGCCACCCTCCTCATCACCGGCGAGACGGGAACGGGAAAGGACCTGCTGGCGCAGGCGGTGCACCGCGCCAGCCCCCGCGGCGCCGGCCCCTTCGTGGAGGTGAACTGCGCCGCGCTCCCCGGCAACCTGCTGGAGGCCGAGGTCTTCGGGTACGAGAAGGGCGCCTTTACCGACGCGCAGATGGCCAAGCCCGGCCTGTTCGAGGCAGCGGACGGGGGCACGCTCTTTCTGGACGAGGTGGGCGACCTCCCCGTGGAGCTGCAGGGCAAGCTGCTGCGGGTGCTGGAGACCAAGCGCGTGCGGCGGCTGGGAAGCCTGCAGGAGCGGCAGGTGGACGTGCGGGTGGTCGCGGCCACCCACGTGAATCTGGCGGCGCGCGTGCGGGCGCAGCAGTTTCGCGAGGACCTCTTCTACCGGCTGGACGTGCTCTCCGTGTGCATGGCGCCGCTGCGCGAGCGCGGCGAAGACGCCCTGCTGCTGGCGGACCACTTTGCCCGCGGCTTTACGCGCGAGTACGCCCTGCCGTACCGGGGGCTGCCGGCGGACGTGCGCGACGCCATCCTCCAGCACTCGTGGCCGGGAAACGTGCGCGAGCTGCGCAACGCCGTGGAGCGCGCGGTGGTGCTGGGCAATGGCGCGCTCACCGCCGCGCACCTGCGCCTTGCCCCCTCGCCGGCGGCGGGCGCCGGGGGCGACGACGTGCTCCCCTTCCCCGCCACGCTGGCCGACATCCAGACGGCGGCCGCGCGCGCGGCGGTCGCGGCCAGCAACGGGAACAAGAGCCGCGCGGCCGAGATGCTGCAGGTGAGCCGCAAGGGACTTTATGCACTCCTCAGGAACTCCATCCCCACCGATTGAAGCCATGCCCCCCAGCGCCGTCCCCTCCCCCGCCGCGGCCGCCGCCCCCGACACCACCGACCTGCTGCTGCGCGCGTGGGAGCTGGAGCGCGCGGGGCAGCTGGTGGAGCTGCGCGCCCTCCTCGAAGGGATCCCCTCCGCCCTCCTGGCCGACGAGCCGGACCTGGGGCTGCTGCTGGCCTCCACCTACACGCACCTGCGCGACCTTGAGCGGGCCGAGCGCACGCTTCACCTCATCGCCCCCACGTGCCGGGGACGCCACAACGACCGCCTGTTCCGGCGCTTTCTCACCCGGCAGGGGGTGCTGATGCTGTTCCGCGGCCGGCTGAACGAGTCGCGGGAGGTGCACACCGAGCTCATGCACAAGTCGCTGCAGGCCGACGACCCGGCCACGCTGCTGTGGAGCACCATGCACCTGGCCATCATCCACTCGCTCAAGTGCGAGTGGCCGGAGGCGGTGGCGCTGCACGGCCGGGCCGTCCCCCTGGCCCGCACGGTGGACGGGGGGCAGTGGCTGCGCGGGGTGCACCACAACTTCGCCGCCACCTACCGCCACATGGGCCGGCTGGACGAGTCGCAGCGGCACTTCGAGGCGTCCGCCCTGTGCGCGCCCCGCGACGACGCCCAGGGGTGGGCCGTGGAGCGCGCCGAGCTCATGCGGCTGCGGGGAGAGCACGACGTGGCGGAGCGGCTGATCGCCCGCGCCTACGCCGAGTACCGGCGCGTGGTGTCGCCCACGGGGATGGCCAACGTCCTGATGGCGCTGGTGCGGCTGGAGATGGCGCGTGGACGCCTGCCGGAGGCCCGCGCCGCCGCGGACGAGGCGCAGGCCCTGCTGCCGCGCATCGAAGTGGTGGACTGGGGCGAGCTGTACGAGGAGATCGCGGTGCTGGAGGCCATGGACGGCCACCCCGGGGCCAGCGAGGACGCGCAGGAACGGGCGGCGGAGATCTACACCCTGATGGACGCGCCCCGCAGGATCAGCAACATGCTGCAACGGCTGCGCGGCCGCCCCGCCCTTCGCATCGGCCTCTCTACCGTCTACCGCGGCTGACGAAGGATCCGCTCCCCGGAAGCCGACCGTGCCGCCCACCCTCGATTCATGGAGCGGGCGGACGGTTCTCAAGATCGCGCATCAGGGTGTGTGATCGTCTTGCTCCCGTGCGCTGCCGAAATCATTCAGCGATCCGCGTCCCACCCAAAAAACGCGGATGGCCCCCTGCCGCGTTTCCATCCCTCTTCCGTTCCCGACAGCCCCAGGGATCGTGCCTCGCCGACCGGCGCGCCATGCCTCCGCTCGCTACAAGCAGACTTCCGACCGCGACAGCAGAGGGATCGGCACGAGAAAACTCCGCTAACTCCGCTAACTCTGCGTGAGGCCCATTCTTTTTACGGATCGGGATGATCCCGGTCCGAGGCGGACATCTTTGCGTGCGCCGCGCGACGTCCGGCGCTCGTGAACGGCCGGCGGAGCGGGGCCTCCCGCCCGTCCGCGTCGCGACGTATACTATCGCTCAGTCTTCGAACCAATCGAGCGCGCGCCGTCTCGCCCCCGTGCCGGGACCCGCGAAAGGGTGCGCGTTCCCCGCCTGATCCACCCCACGTTCCGCTGATGCGCACGCACCTTCCCAAGCTCCTGTGGGCCGCCGTCGCCGTGCTGGGCGCCGTGTCGCTGGCGCTCATCGCCCTGCACCGCGGCGAGACCATCAATGCCGCCTGGCTGGTGATCGCCGCGGTGTGCACCTACGCGGTCGCCTACCGCTTCTACGCCAGGTTCCTGGCCCGCCGCGTCTTCGAGCTGGACGACACGCGCGCCACCCCCGCGGAGCGGCTGGACAACCACGTCGACTTCGTCCCCACCAACCGCTACGTCCTCTTTGGCCACCACTTCGCGGCGATCGCGGGGGCGGGTCCGCTGGTGGGCCCCGTGCTGGCGGCGCAGTTCGGCTACCTGCCGGGAACGCTGTGGCTCATCATCGGCGTCGTCCTGGCCGGCGCGGTGCAGGACTTCGTGATCCTGTTCGCGTCCATGCGGCGCGACGGCAAGTCGCTGGGGCAGATGGCGCGCGAGGAGATCAACCCCACCGCGGGGTTCATCGCCATGATCGCCGTTCTCTCCATCATGGCCATCCTGCTCGCCGTGCTGGCGCTGATCGTGGTGAACGCGCTGGCGCACTCGCCGTGGGGCCTGTTCACCATCGCCTGCACCATCCCCATCGCCCTGCTGATGGGGTGGTGGCTTCACAAATTCCGCCCCGGCAAGGTGCTGGAGACGTCGCTGATCGGCGTCGTCCTCACCCTGTTGGCCGTCTTCGCGGGCGGATGGGTGGCGGACCACCCCACGCTGGCCGCCGTATTCACGGTGGAAAAGACGACGCTGGTGTGGCTGATGGCGGGGTACGGCTTCATCGCCAGCGTGCTTCCCGTCTGGGTGCTGCTCTGCCCGCGCGACTACCTCTCCACCTTCCTGAAGATCGGGACGATCCTCGGCCTGGCCGCCGGCATCCTGCTCACCCTGCCGACGGTGAAGATGCCGGCGATGACGCAGTTCGTGGACGGCACGGGCCCCGTCTTCAGCGGCAAGCTCTTTCCCTTTGCGTTCATCACCGTCGCCTGCGGGGCGATCAGCGGCTTCCACGCGCTGGTGGCGAGCGGAACGACGCCCAAGATGCTGACGCGCGAGGGCGACGCGCGGATGGTGGGCTACGGCGCCATGCTGATGGAGTCGTTCGTGGGGGTGATGGCGATGGTGGCGGCGGGGATCCTGGACCCCGGCGTCTACTTTGCCATCAACGCGCCGGCCGGCGTGGTCGGCGCCACGCTGAGCGAGGCGACGCAGACGATCGCGGCGTGGGGGTTCGTGGTGACGCCGGAGCAGATGACGGCGCTGGCCACGCAGGTGGGCGAGGAGTCGCTGCTGGCGCGCACGGGCGGCGCGCCGTCTCTGGCGGTGGGGATGGCGCAGATCTTCTCCGGCGTGATCGGCGGGCCGGCGATGGCGGCGCTCTGGTACCACTTCGCCATCATGTTCGAGGCGCTGTTCATCCTGACCACCATCGACACCGGGACGCGCGTCGGGCGCTTCATGCTGCAGGAGATCCTGGGGCACGTCTACAAGCCGCTGGGGCGCACGTCGTGGTATCCGTCCATCATCCTCTCCAGCGCGCTGGTCGTGGCGGGATGGGCCTTCTTCCTCTACCAGGGCGTGGTGGACCCGCTGGGCGGCATCAACTCGCTCTGGCCGCTCTTCGGCATCTCCAACCAGCTGCTGGCGGCCGTCGCCCTCTGCGTCGGCACCACGGTGATCATCAAGATGGGGAAGCAGCGCTTCGCCTGGGTCACGCTGGTGCCGCTGGCGTGGCTGGGGACGGTCACCTTCACCGCCGGGTGGCAGAAGGTGTTCTCCCCCGATCCCAAGCTGGGCTTCCTCTCGCAGGCGAGCTCCATCCGCGCCGCGCTGGCCGAGGGGCGCCTTCCCGCCGCAGCAAAGACGGTGGAGGCCGCGGAGCGGATGATCTTCAACGCGCAGCTGGACGCGGTGGTCGCCATCATCTTCATGGCGGTGGCGGGGATGGTGATGATCGTCTCGGCGCGC
>DASUVG010000188.1:0-152162 GCA_036379135.1 Longimicrobium sp. | reverse complement strand
CAGCAGCACGGCCGCGCTCTTCGAGGCGCCGCGGCACGCCCCGGTGGGCGTGCGGCCGGACCGCATGCGTCTTGGCAGCCGCCAGCCCGAGGCGCCGGTGCTGCACGATATGGCGGACGAAGACCTGTTCCAGCGGTACACGCAGGGCGAGGAGGCGGGTTTCCGAGTCCTGGTGGAGCGCTACGAGCCCCGCATCCAGGGGTTCCTGCGCAAGCGTCTGAACGACGAGGAGCGCGTGGCGGACCTTACGCAGGACACCTTCCTGCGCATTCACCGCGCGCGTGAAAGCTACGATCCGGGCCGCAAGTTCTCGACGTGGATCCACACGATCGCGAACAACCTGCTCAAGAACGAGTTCCGCAACCGCTCCCGCCGGCGCGAGACGGCGTTCAGCGAGCTGCGTCCGGAGAGCACGGCCAGCGGCGCGCCCGCCCGGCCGGTGGAGTTCGCCAGCGGAGCGGCGGACCCCTCGCGCGAGGCGTACCGCAGCGAGCTGCGCAAGGCCATCGACGAGGCGATCGAGAAGATGGACGACCACCACCGCATTCCGTTCGTGATGCGCGAGGTGGAGGACCGCACGTACGAGGAGATCGCCGAGGAGATCGGCATTCCGGTGGGCACGGTCAAGAGCCGGCTGAACCGCGCGCGCAACTCCTTCCGCACGCTTCTGCCCGTTCCGGTCTGATCCGGCACGGCTGGGGATTTTCGATGGATCGGAGACGGCCCGCCTCGACACGAGGCGGGCCGTCTTTGCTTCCGGGCCGTTCCGTCTCCCGAAGGATCGTGCCGATCCGCAAAAAGAATGGTCCTCACGCAGAGTCAGCGGAGTTTTACCGGATCCGGGAAAGGAATGTGACTTCCTGAGGGAGCGCATACGCAGATCCTGCCGGCTGCACCGACTCCGGCGCGCGACCGAAGGACCTCTCTCGGCTGCGCAGGGGCCGGATGAGGACGCGGAACGAGCCCCTTCGTTCTGCTGGCGAGGTCCTTCGGTCGGCGCGCCGGGTTCCGGGTCGAGGGCATGGTTCAGCGTGGCGCCTCCCTCAGCCTCAGGAAGTCATGCACTCTATTGCCGGATGCGGTATTAGCGGAGTTTTCTCATGCCGTTTCCTCTGATCTCGAGGTCTGGAGCCTGGTTCATGTGAGCGGAGGCATGGCGCGCCCGTCGACGAGGCACGATCCCTTGGGCTGCCGGGAACGGGAGAGGGATGGAAGCGCGGCAGGGGGCCATCCGCGTTTTTCGAAGAGGGATGCGGATCGCTCGATGACCTTCGCAGCGCATGGGAACAGGCCGTCCGCACCACCTGATGCGCGATCTGGAGAACCATCCCCATCTCCGCGAGCGAGGTGAGCGGCAGAGAGGACGCGGCTGACGGGTTCATCCGCGTCCTCTCCTTTCCTCCGCGTCTTCCGCGTGATCGTTCTCGCGGATCCGGCTCAGAGCGCGTTCAGCTCGTCGAAGAGCTTGGTCGCGACGCTCTTCCAGTCGTAGCGGTCGCGGGCCACCTGGTACAGCGTCTCCCGGTGCCGCTCGCTCAGCGCCAGCGCGGCGGGAACGCGGCGGACGATGTCGGCCACCGTGCGCTCCGGCGAGGGGTCCAGCTTCATCGCCTCGGCATCCTCCGGCGGCAGCGCGGCGGCCACCGAGTCGATGCTGGCCTTCATCCCCGCGAAGTAGGTGCCCAGCGGAAACGCGCCGGAGGCCAGCGCCTCCAGGAACACCAGCGGCCCGGCTTCCTTGACCACGGACGGGAACACCGCCACGTCGCAGCAGGGAAACAGGTAGTGCAGCTCGCGGTGGGTCAGGTATCCCGTGAACACCACCCGGTCCGGCCGCACGTGCTCCCTGGCCGCCGCGTAGTAGGCGTCCAGCTCGCCGCGCGCCTCCAGCTGCTCCAGAAAGCGCGCCACCTGCGTGAGCTCCACCCCGCCCGTGTCGCCCTGGGGCGCGCCCTCCAGCTCGCGGCCGCGCGCCACGATGTGCTCCACCATCCCCCGCTCGCCGTGCTGCAGCGCCCACAGCAGCGCCTCCAGCGGCTCGCGCAGCGGCCCGTGCCCCACCACCAGCAGGCGCAGGTCCGGCCGCGCCGCCAGGATCAGCGGCAGCGCGGCGATCACGCTCTGGATTCCCTTGGTGGAGATCAGCCGGCCCACGAAGAGCAGCGTGGGCTCCGTCTCCCAGTCGACCGCCTGCAGCCGCGCCTCCACGTCCGCGTCGGGGGCCTTGGCCTCGTACTCGCCCTCCGCCGCGGCGAACAGCTCGCGCATCTCGTCCGGCTTCAGGTCGCCGCGCAGGCGGCCGCGCAGCGCCTGGGACTGCGCCGCGCTCTTTCCCCGCGGCACGTCCTTGAGCGATTCGGACATCTTCGCCAGCGTCGCCCGCCGCTCGGAGCGGGGAACGAGCTCGAACTGGCTGGTATCCACCCCCAGGTGCAGCCCGGAGAACTTTTCCTCCAGCCCGGGCACCGCGCCCAGGATGTCGCGCACCCGCTCGCGCATCTCGTCGCCGATCACGAACACGCGGCGCGCGGCGGTGAACGCCCCCTCGGCCAGGCGCAGGAACCGCTCGTCGCGCCTGACGGCGAACTCCAGGGCGCTGCCGTGCGGCATCACCGCGAAGGGAACCCCGGTGGCGGCGCTCACCCGCTGGGCCACCACGGACATCAGCACCGCGTGGTTGGCGTGCATGGCCGTGATGCCGTTCTCCCGCACGATCCGCCGCAGCGCGCGCTCGTTTCGCCCCACGTACGCTTCCACCTCGTCGTCCGACAGGTCCACCATGGGCACCACGCGGGAAAACTCCTCGTAGCGGTCCCACACGTACACCGGCAGCGTGTCGCCCAGGTCGGGCTTGTGCAGCACGCAGGCGCCGGGGTGGATCTGCTCGCGCCGATAGAACGTCTCCACCTCGCCGTCCTCGCGGTACCGGCGCGCCTCGGTGATGAAGTCGTAGCGTTCCGGATGGTTCTCCTGCGCCATCAGGTGCACGTCGTGCCCCTGCCGGCACAGCGACTCCGCGATGGAGCGCGTCCACAGGTTGCTTCCCGAGCCTTCGAGCAGGTAGCCGTGCAGAATGCAGATCATGATGCCTCGCCGCGGGAGAATAGGGCCTCTCCCGTTCGCAAGGGTGCGGCCACCCCGCCGCGCGCGCACGCACCTTGCTTGGCGCGGGCCAGCGCATTTCTAACGGGAGACAAGGATGAGCAACGTGATACGGATCCATGCGGGGGCGGCGATCGCCGCGGCGGTGCTGGCGCTGGGCGGGTGTGTGGTCCAGGACAGGACGGACGACGACGACGCGGCGGCCGGCGCCGGCGGCGCGCCCGCGGCGCAGCAGCAGCCCCAGGCCGGGCAGCCGGCGGGGACGGCGGCCGCGCCCGCGCCGGCGCCCACCCCGGCCCCGCCGCCGCCGGACCTGCGGCTGGAGGTGAACGTGGCGGAGCGCGAGCTGTACGTGTACCGCAACGACCAGCGCATCGCCACGCACCCGGTGGCCGTGGGCACCAGCGAGTGGCCCACGCAGACGGGCGAGTGGACCATTGGCCAGGTGGTGTGGAACCCGCGCTGGACGCCGCCCAGGGAAGAGGAGTGGGCCAGGGACGAAGAGGTCAAGGAGCCCGGTGCCCCCGACAACCCGCTGGGCCACGCGCAGCTGGTGTACGACGCGCCGCGCAGCATTCACGGCACCAACGAGCCCGAGTCGCTGGGCAAGGCCGAGTCGCATGGCTCCATCCGCATCGCCAACAGCGTGGCCGTGCAGCTGGCGCGGATGGTGATGGAATCCGGCGGCGCGGGAAAGGACGAGGCGTGGTACCAGAACGTCCGCCAGAACCGCCGCGAGCGGGTGGAGGTCGCCATCCCCAACCCCATCCCCATCCGCGTGGTCTCCGGCGGCGGCGGTTCGGGGGATGATTCCGACGGGTCCGACGACAAGGGTGGATCGGAGAAGTCGAAGTCCGGCTCCGGCAGCTGAGGCCTGACCGATCCGGCCGCCGGCGACGGCGGTCTCACGCGGAGGGCGCAAGGGGAAAGAGAGGACGCAGGGGGGAATTTCCCTCCTGCGTCCTCTCTATTCATCTGTGCGTCCCGTGCGGGAAACCATCCTCCCTCCTTCGATGGATGGCGGGCCAGGGGGGACCGGGTCATCTGTCCCGGGTCATCCGCACCATGCTCCCGCGGCGGACGAACGGCATCTTGGATCGCACAGGGCCGGGACGAGGGCCGTGCGACGGCGGATCGGCGAAAACTTGCTGAAACACGCAGTCGGCATCCCTCGTAATCCCGTGCCACGCCAGAGGTTGAAGCCTCGGGCGCAGCGGACGAAGCGGTGCCGGGCGGGTCCCGGCCGAGCGCAGCCCGCAACATCGAACCGATACCGAAGAATGTTCTCGATACGTCAGGTGGCTCCCGCGCTGCTTGTCCTTTCGACCGCCACCGCCGTGCCCGCGCGGGCGCAGTCGCCCATGGAGATCGTCGTCAACATCCCCGCCGGGCGCCTGGACGTGCACCAGGGCGGCGAGCGCATCCGCAGCTACCCCGTGTCGGTGGGCACCGCGGGCCACGCCACGCCCACGGGGCAGGCCGGCATCCAGCGGATGGTGTGGAACCCGTCGTGGACGCCGCCGGACAGCGAGTGGGCCCGCGACGAGCGGCCGGCCGCGCCGGGGTGGAACAACCCCATGGGCCGCGTGAAGATGCACCTGTTCGCCGACTACTACGTGCACGGCACGCCGGCGCGCAACGAGCGGTTCCTGGGGCGTCCGGCCTCGCACGGGTGCATCCGCATGCGCAACGCGGACGTGATGGAGCTGGCCCGGCTCGTGCTGGCCGCGGATGGCGCGGGGGTGAGCGACGCGACGATCGACCAGCTGGTCGCCAACCCGGGGCGTACGCGGGAGATGCGCCTTTCGGGCCGGGTGCGGGTGCGCGTGGAGTATCGCCTGGCGGAGCTGGAGCAGGATTCCGTCGCGCTGCACCCGGACGTGTACGCCCGCGCCGGCGGCCGCTACGCCGACCGCGTGCGCCAGGAGCTGGCGGCGCTGGGGCAGGACGCGTCGGTGGTGGAGCAGATGGCGATCCGCCGCTCGCCGGCCTCGGCGCTGCGCATCGCCCGCTCCGGCCCCGCGCCGATCCGTGAGGTGCCGATGCCCGCGATGCCGGCCGCCGCGGCCGCCGAGGTGGTGGCGGTGCTGCGGTAAGGGCAGGGAATAGGGAAGAGGGAATAGGGAATAGGGAATAGGGAATAGGGAACGCCGGCACGGGCAGCCCGATTCCGATGGTGAAAAGAGCGCGCCCGCCGAGATGTCGGCGGGCGCGCTTTCTTGCGATCAGACGATTTGTCTCCGGTGACGTATGGGAGAGGCGCTGGTCAGCAAACGTCGCTGGGCTGGCAATAGGCACTCGGGCCACAGGTGCAGGTTGCCGCGCAGGTGTAGGGGCAGGTCTGGTTGTAGGTGGGGCAGCAATGCGAGAGCACGACGCAGGTTGCCCCCGGGCATGCCGTCTCATGGGTGGAACAACATTCGTAGTTGTAGAAGGTCCACGGGTCCGCCGGACACTCGAGGCTGTCCTGGGCGGCGACCACCGTGCCTCGCGCGGGCGTCCTGGAAGCGGTGTGGAAGGATTCTACGACGAGGTGTTCGACATCGAGCGTGAGCTTGGCCATGGGATGTCTCCTGAGCGTGGGCTGGGTGCTGCGGTACCGCCACGATAACGCCATCTCGTCTTCATTGGCAATCCTCGCCTGCCGAGGGAGGCAGGGAGGTGGCCGCGTTCGATTCCAGTGGGTTGCGGGGGTTCGCGCCGCTCGTGCTGACGGGGTGTGCTGATCTCCTCTCGAATGCGAAGAGGACCGGGCGTTGCTGGCCCGGCCCCCGCATCATCCTTCGATCGCTCGCCTCAACCGCCAATTATCGTGCGAATCCGCTCACGCTGTCAGCCGTGCTTACGGCGCCGGCGTGCCGAAGGGGATGCGCTCGGGCATCTCGGCGATCACGTACGCCATCACCGCCATGGCGGCGACGGACTTGCCGACGTCGCGCGGGTCCAGCTTGTCGGGCGTGTCCGCCGCGGTGTGGTGGTACCAGAAGTAGCGGCTTCCATCCACCGTTAGCCCCATCCCGGGCACCCCCAGCGCCATGATCGGCCCGATGTCCGCGCCGCCGCCGCCCCGCGTGATGCTGTCCGCGCCGATCGGCGCCAGCAGCCGGCCCACCTCCCGCACCACCGCGAACGCCGCGTCCGGCCCCGTGAACCCGAAGCCCCGCGGCGCGAACACGCCCGCGTCGCTTTCGATGGCCAGCACGTGGTTGGCCACCTCCGCCCGGTGCGCGTCGCGGTAGGCGTTGCCGCCGCGCAGGCCGTTCTCCTCGTTGGTCCACAGAACCACGCGCACCGTGCGGCGGGGACGCAGGCCCAGCACCTTCATCAGCCGGATCGCCTCCCACGCGGCCACGCACCCGCCGGCATCGTCCATCGCGCCCGGCGCCACGTCCCACGAGTCGATGTGCCCGCCGATCACGATCACCTCGTTCGGCAGCTCGCGCCCGCGGATCTCGGCGACCACGTTGCGCGAGGGCGCGTCGGGAAGCACGTGCGCCTCCATCCGCAGGCGGACGCGCGGCGTTTCGCCGCGCTCCTGCATCCGCCGCAGCATCATCGCGTCTTCCATCGACAGCGCGGCGGCGGGGATCTGCCGCACGCTGTCGGCGTAGCGCATGCCGCCCGTGTGCGGCGTCTGCATGCCGAACGGGCCCACGGAGCGGATCAGGCTGGCCACCGCGCCCGCCCGCGCGGCCGCGATCGCGCCCGTGCTCCGGTACTGCACCGTCTCGCCGTAGGAGGTGAACGGCACGTCGAAGAGCACGATCCTTCCGCGCGCCTCCGCCGCGCGCCGCTGCAGCTCGTCGAAGCTGCCGACCACCAGCACCGGCGCCTCGATCCCCTCCGCCGGCGTGCCGATGCTGCCGCCCAGCCCCAGCATGTGCAGCTCCGTCTCCCTCGGCGCCAGGAGCGTTGCGGACTCGCGGCCGCGCACCCAGCGCGGCACCATCACCGGCTCCCCGTGCACGTTCTCCAGCCCGTCGGCCTGCATTTCGGCCAGGATCCAGTCGATGGCGCGCTCCAGCTCCGGCGTGCCGCTGAACCGCGGCCCGAAGCCGTCCACCAGCTCCGCGATGCGCTCCCACGCCGCGCTGTCGGCCGTGGCGGCGCGGATCAGGCTGTCCGCCGCGGCCCGGTAGCGCGCGACGTCCTGCGCCTGCGCCGGCGCGGCCGCGAGGACGGCGGCGGTGATGGATACGGTGGATACGAGACGTCGCAGGCTCATCGGCGGATGCGGGACGGGGGCTCGGTTGATGGGGCTCGCCCAATCTGCCGAATCCTTCGCCGCGCGGCCAGCGCTCACGGAAAGCATCCGTCGCCGCCGGAGGAGAGATTGAAAAGCCCAGAAGGTGACTTCCTGAGGGAGCGCCCGGGTGGAGCAAGCCCACGGCACTCCCCTGGTGCGCGACCGAAGGACCTCCTCTCCGTCACAACGGGGGCAGCCTCGATGCGCCGGAGCCGGCCTCGCGGTTTGCTGATACCGAATCCGCAAAAAGACTGGGTCTCACACAGAGTCAACAGAGTTAACAGAGTGAAGCCTCGGCGAGATGACCGCCCTTCGCGCCGCATCGATCGTTTACCAGCGATCGGATGAATCGCGGAGTACATCGCGCGGCACGAGAAAACTCTGTTGACTCTGCTAACTCTGTGTGAGGCTTATTCTTCTAGCGGATACGGTATGAGCAACGCCGTTCCCATACGAAACGAAGAGACCGCCGGCTCTCTCGCCAGCGGCCTCTTCGATTTCGATCGACCTTTCTAGTCGCTCGTCACCACCACGCTCTGCACGATCTTGCCTTTGCGGACGATGGCATAGCCGGTGTGCTTGCCGAGCTTCTTCCAGGTGTTGGAGGGGTTGGCGAACGCCCACAGCTCATCGCCTTCCACCGCCTGCGCCTTGAGCTTCTCCCACTCGCGGCGGATGCGCAGCGCGGGCATGGGCGGCAGGTCGCGGTGCGTGGAGATGGGCCGGTTCTCCACCCGCTGCGTCAGCCATTCGGACGGAATCTTCATCGACTACCTCGCACGCGTGGGTTTGCGTGGGCCGGACGCCCCGCAGCGATCACGAAAGGTGGGGAATAAGGTGGTCCAGCTCGCGCTCGAGCTTTGGAAGATCGAGCGTGAGGATATGCCAGACGGTGTCCAGGTTGATGTCGAAATAGCCGTGCGCAATGCGGTCTCGTGTGCCCGCGATCTCGCGCCACGGAATTCCGGGGGCGAGTGCCCGCGTCGGCGCCGAGACGTTCTTGGCCGCTTCGCCGATGATCTCCAGCAGGCGCGTGAGCGCCAGCATCAGCATCGCGTCCGTATCCAGGTCCGCACGGCTTCGGTCGACCGCGAACTCCAGCGCCTGTCGCGTCGCGTCCCGCATGTGCAGAACTCGGGCGCGGTCATGCAGCACCGGCTGCCTCCGCCTCGTACAGGGGCTCCGCCGTGCGGGCCACCTCGTCCCGAAAGTAGCGGCTCAGGTCTTCGCGCGTGTTCAGGTCGACCCTGCGTCCGAGAAGCTGCGACAGCTCCTCCTGCAACGCGAAGAACGCAAATCCCAGCCGGTGTCCGGGCTCGAACTCCACGAGCACGTCCACGTCGCTCCGGGGACCGAAGTCGTCGCGCAGCACGGAACCGAAGAGCGCCAGCCGCCGGATCCGGTTCCTCCGGCAGAACTCGGCGATCTCCTCATGAGGGGGAGAGATGTTCGCAACGGACATCGCGGGCGCTCCGATCAGGGGTCGATCCACCCATTCTAACGCCCGCGGGGGAAGGACTCCAGATCGGCAGGAAGTTTTCCGCGGAAGATCAGAACGCGGCGCGCAGGCCCAGCATGAGGGTGCGGCCGGGGACGATGGTCAGGTTGTCGGGCTCGCCCAGCTGCCGGTCGAGCAGGTTGTCGGCCGTGACCACCAGGACGGTGCCGCGGGGAAGGTCCAGCGTGGCGGTGGCGTTCAGGCGAGGGACGCCGTCGTAGCGGCGCCAGTAGTCGCGAAGCCGCTCGCCGGCCATCTGCGGCCCGGAGCGGGTGCGCGCCTGAAAGTCGCGCGCCAGCGCCAGCCGGTCGTAGTTGATCCAGTCGAACGCGCGGTACGCGGTGAGCGAGGCCGTCCAGCGCGGGTCCGTCCACGCGGCGGTGCCGCTGAGGGTGAGCGCGGGCACCTCCAGCATGCGGTCGCCGGCGCGCAGGTCGCCGCCGTAGCCGGCGGCCAGGCGGCGCACGCGGCTCTCCACCCCCGCGGCCGCGCCCTCCAGCGAGAGCCGGCCCAGCCGCGCGGTGCCCTGCATCTCCCACCCGCGGTTGGAGATCTGGCCCACGTTCTGGAGCGCGTACGGCGTGTGCGGCCGGCCGTGCAGGGTATCCACGGCCAGCGCGACCCGCTGGATGAGGCCGGAGGCCAGCTGGTCGTACCCCGTCACCTGCAGCGAGAAGGCGCCGCCGACGGCCAGGTCGAAGCCGCCCTCCACCCCCGACTGCCGCTCCGGCGCCAGGTCGATGCCGCCGAACTGCGCGGGCGAGCCGCCCCACGCGTGGTCGCGGACGGGGGTGCGCGCGGGGCGAATGCCGCTGCCGTACGCCGCGCGCACCTTGAGCGACGCGCTGCCCACGTCCGTCACCCACACGCCGCCCAGCACGGGGAGCGCGGCGTAGCGGTTCTGCACCAGCCCCTCGTTGCGCTCGATGCGCAGGCCGCCCGTCAGGTGCAGCCGGTCGCGCACCGACGCGGTGGCCTGCGCCACCAGGCCGGTGCTCTGCGTCCAGGTGACCAGCGGCACGCCGTCCGGCTCGTCGTCGGGCTCGCCGTCGCGCGGCGCGGGCCGGAGCGCATCCACCTCCTCGCGCAGGGCGGAGTGCTCCGCCGCCAGCGTCAGCGAGACGTCCGTCCCCTGGCCCGCGCCGAAGCGGGCGACGCTGCTCATCCGCACGGTGCCGCGGTCCGCGCCGCCGGCGCTGCCCCGCCATGCGCCCTCCGCCGAAAAGGGGACGGGGGTGCGCTCGTCGGGAACGCCGTCCAGCCGGTCGCCGTCGATGCCGGCGATCAGCGTGTGCGTCCACCGCTCGTCGGGCGCCACCCTGACCGTCGCGCCCACGGTGTATTGCCGCACCCGCTGGTCCCGCGGCTCCGACGCGGCCAGCAGGGAGGGGCCGTACGGGCCCAGCGCCTGCGCCAGCACCGGGTTCACCGTGCTGCCGGCGCGCGCGTCGTAGAAGCGCAGGATGCCGGTGGTGATGCTGCGCGCCCCCACCTGCCGCGCGCTGCCGCTGGCCAGGACGTAGCGGCTGGCGCCGTCCGGCAGAAAGTCGCCGATGCCGCCCACGCCCACGTCCAGCCCGGCGGAGCGGACGCTGGTCCCCGTGCGCAGGGCGACCGCCAGCTCCTGCGCCAGCGTGCCGCCGGACACGAACTCGCTCTCCGCGCGGCCCATGCTGCCGCGAACGCGCAGCGGCGGCGCGCCGCTGTCCGTCCCCTCGTGGCGGGTGACGATGTTGACGACGCCGCTGATGGCGTCGGTGCCGTACAGCGCGGCGCCCTGCGGCCCGCGGATGACCTCGATGCGCTCCACCGCCTCGGGCGCGATCTGCGTCACCAGCAGGGGGTTGGCGACCTCGATCCCGTCGATGAACACCTTGGGCGCGCTCACCCCGAACGAGCTGGCGCCGCGGATGCTGCCGTAGCGCGCCATCATGCTGGACGGCGACTGCTCCCACCCCCACGGCCCCGAGGCCGCCGTGGCCAGAAAGCGCGTCAGCGGCGCCGTCCCCTCGCGCGCCATCTGCTCCGCGCCGACCACATCCAGAACGAAGGGGAGGGCGCGCTGCGGGCCGCCGCTGGCGCTCCCGGTCACCACCACGCGCTCCAGCGGCACCACGCGGCTCAGCTGCGCCTGCGGCTCGCCGGAGATCCCGCCGCCGCGGCGCAGGGCCAGCACCACGTGGTCGGCGCCGGCCACCACGGGCTCCACGCGAGTGTCGCGCAGCAGCTCGGCCAGCACGTCGCCCACGGTGCGCGCCTCGCGCGACACGCAGACGCGGCGCTCCAGCGGCAGCAGCTCGGCGCTGTACGAAATGCGAAGGCGCGCCGCGGCGGACAGGCGGTCCAGCGCGTCGCGCAGCGAAAGGTCGCGGGCGGCAAAGGCAAGGTCGCGGTCCAGCGGCGGCTGCCACCGCTGGGCCGCGAACGCGGACGCGCGCGCGCCCTCCTCGCACCCCGGCGTCTCCGCGCGCGCCGCGGCGGGCGCCGCGCACGCGAGCACCGCCAGCGCGCAGGCGCGCCGCAGCCGGGCCGCGCGCGCGTCCGTCACGGCGCGGCGGCGGAGGCGGCGCGCAGCACCGCGGTGTCGCCGCGCATGGCGACGTCGGCGCCCAGGGCCAGGCCGATCACCTTCAGCACGTCGGCCGGCGCATCGCCATCGAACGAGGCGGTCAGCCGCCGCTGCGACACCGCCGCGTCCCCCGCGCGCAGCTCGATGCCGTACCAGCGGCGCAGGTCCGCGGCCACCTGCTCCAGCGGCGCGTCGCGAAAGACCAGCCGACCGCGCGTCCAGGCCAGGTCGTCTTCCGTGGCGGCGGCGCGCTCGGCCGTCATCCGCCCGGCCGCCAGCGTGCCGCGGTCGCCCTGCCGCAGCACCAGCTCGCCGTCCCCCGGCTGCTCCGTGGCGCGCAGGGCCACGGAGCCGGCGGTGACGACCACGCGCACGCCGGCGGCGGAATCCGACTCCACCGAGAACGTGGTGCCGATGTCGCGCACCCACGCCGCGCCGGCGTGAACGGTGAACGGCCGCGCGTCGTCGTGCCGCACGTCGAACAGTGCCTCGCCGCGCAGCTCCACCTCGCGCGACTTTTCGCCGTATTCGCCCCCGAACGTCAGGCGGCTGGCGGGGCCCAGGATCACCATCGTCCCGTCCGGCAGGCGCACGGAATCGCGCTCGCCCACGCCGGTGGTGTACGCGGTCAGGGTCGACCCGCCGCCGCGCACCGCCTGCCACGCGAACCAGGCGCCCAGGAGCAGGACGACGGCCGCGGCGGCGCGCAGCCAGGGCGCGGGCATCGCGCGGCGCGGGGCGGGGGCCGTGCGGACGGGGGCACGGAAGGGGATGACGGGGGTCTCCGGCGCCTCCATCTGCGCGTGCACCCGGCGCAGCGCGGCCTCCACGTCCAGCTCCGCGGGGGGCGCGGCGACGGGGGCCAGCGTGCGGTCCAGCGCGCGCAGCACGTCGTGGCGGGCCGGGTTCTCGGCCAGCCACGCACGCACCGCATCCGCCTCGTCCGCCGGGCTTTCGCCGGCCATGAAGCGGGCCAGGACCTCCCAGTCCATGGTCGCGCCCTCCGTCACGGGTACCTCGTCTCCCTTGCTCATGCTCCTGTAGACACGCCAGCCGCCGCGCACCCCTATCCCCGCCGGCGCGGTGGCCGGATTGCTGCTCCCGGCGCACGCCGCTTACGTTACGGGGACGCGCAGCCGCGCGACAGGGGAGCCGCACCCACCCGTTTCGACGTCCACGATCCCGATCCCGTGACAGACCGCGAGCTCCTCGACCGTCTTCGCCAGGGCGACCGCGACGCCTTCGACGCCATCTTCCGCGACCACTACCCGTCCGCGGTGGCCGTGGCGGAGCGGATCGCGGGGGAGCGCGCGGTGGCCGAGGAGGTGGGGCAGGATGTGATGCTGGAGCTGTGGCGCCGCCGCGAAACGGTGTCGGTGGACGAGTCGCTGCGGGCCTACATCGTCCGCGCCGCCCGCAACCGCGCGCTCAACCACCTGCGCCACGAGCGGATGAAGGTCCGCACCGCCCCCCACGCCGCCGGGCCTACGGTCAGCCAGCCGGACGCGCCCTCGCGCCTGGCGGAGCAGGAGATCGACGCCGCCGTGCGCGAGGCGGTGGACGCGCTGCCGGAGCGCTGCCGCGAGGTCTTTCAGCTCAGCCGCGGGCAGGGGCTCAAGTACGCGGAGATCGCCGGCACGCTGGGCATCTCCGTCAAGACGGTGGAGGCGCAGATGGGCAAGGCGCTGCGCACGCTGCGGGAGCGGCTGGCGCCCTGGCTGCCCGGGGGCGAGCCGGAGTAGGGGGCGAGAGTACGAGAGTACGAAAGTACGGGTGGAGGTTCGGGGGATGATCATCATCCGCCGAGCGATCCTGGCGACCGCCCGGGACAGAGCTGGTCGCGCTGGGGACAGAGGGATTTCGGTTCAGTGAGGCCAGCCTCTCGCGCGCGGGAGCTGGATTCTGTGGGTGGATGGCGGGGGCCCGGGCCGATGATTCGGCGCGGGTTTTTGCGCGTAGGGGTCGCCCGGCGGGTGGTGTGTCTACCTGCACGAAAGCCGGCGGCGATGGCGTCCGAAACCCGTCGGATCCGCACGCCGGCTATCACCCCGGAGAGACCCTGCCATGACCCGTACCGCCCCCCGCGCTCTGGCGGCCGCGCTCCTGATGTCCGCCGCCGCCTGCGCCGACGCCACCGGCACCGGCAGCGCCCTTGACCTGGACGCCGCGTTCAACAGCGTCCCCACCGGCTTCGCCAACACCACCAGCAGCTTCGCCGGCGCCGACGGCGAGGCGTGGACCCCCGGCGGCCCCGCCGGCCAGGGCGGCCCCGGCGGACCGGGCGGGCAGGGAGGTCCCGGCGGACCTGGGGGATCCGGTGGGCGCCACCACGGCGGCGGCGGGCTGGGCGGACTGATGGGCGGCGGGCTGGGCGGGCTGTTCCTGGGCGACGGCATCGGGCGCCACCACGGGCACCGGCCCTTCGGCGAAAGCGTACCGTTCGCGAGCTGCGCCTTCGACGCGTCCGCCGGCCGCAACGTGTGCGCCGCCGAAACGCGCGATGGGCTGACCATCAACCGCTCCGCGCGCTTTCTGGACGCCGCCGGCAGCGTGCAGCAGGCGTACGACAGCTCCACCACCAGCACCGTCAACACCCGCGTGGCCGTCAGCGGCACGCGCACCCGCCGCGACGGCGCCACCAGCACGGTGGAGCACGCCAGCGACCGCACCGTCGGCGGCCTGGCCGCGGGGAGCACGCAGCGCACGGTGAACGGCACCTCCGCGGGCCGCGAAAGCACCAGCGGCACCGACGGCACCGGCTCGTACACGGCCGTCCGCGTGGCCGCCGACAGCATCAGCGGCGTGGTGATCCCCGAGGCGACCACCGACGACCGGCGCCCGTACCCCACCGCCGGCAGGGTCGTCCGGTCGATGCAGGTCACCGTGACGTACAGCGGCCAGGCGGCCCGGACCTCCACCCGCCGCGAGGTGGTGACGTACGACGGCTCCAGCACCGCCACGCTCGTCATCACCCGGGACGGCGAGACCCGGACGTGCACCATCCCGCTTCCGCACGGCCGGCCGACCTGCTCGTAAGCGGAGGTGACGGACCCGCGGCGCGCGGTGCGGCGCCGCGGGGTGGGGAGGATGACGATAGACGGCGCGGGGCGCGGCGGTCGCCGTGCCCCGCTCCACGTTCGACGGGGGGACTCCTGCCAAATCCTGGAAAAGAATGTGACTTCCTGAGGGAGCGTACGCGCAGATCCTGCCGCCTGCACTGATTCCCGCGCGCGACCGAAGGACCTCCTCCCGGCTGCGCAGGGGTCGGATCAGGACGCGGAACCAGCCTCTTCGTTCTGCTGGCGAGGTCCTTCGGTCGGCGCGCCGGGTTCCCGGTCACGGGAAGGTTCGGCGCGGCGCCTCCTCAGGAAATCAGCACTCTCTTGCCGGATCTGGTATCACGCATGACCGGTCAATCCGAGACCTGGCTTGGCTCCTCTATGTCTCCGGCCGTTCTCCGTTCCTCTGTACCCCACCATCTTTGCTGTCGATGGATCACGCCGCGGGTGGCGGATCGGCCGCGCATCCGCCATCATCATCCCACCGCACGGTCCGTTTGTCGCGATGACGGGCGGGGAGATCCGGACGGGGGGCAGTGCCCGTACACATCCATCCACCCCGATCATCCACAACCGACCCTGCGGAATGATGCTTTCACCACCGGGTAGCCCGGCGCGACTGCCAGGGTACGACCTGCGCGAGCCCGTGGAGGCGGACGCGCGCACCAGCCTGCAGCGCGTGTTCGGCCCCGAGCGCGGCGAGGAGCGCTGGAGCCAGGCCTGCCGCGACGCCGGCCTGAGCGCCGGCGGCGTGCGCACGCGCGTACAGCTCATCCAGGCGGTGCAGGCGCTGGCGGCGCAGGGCGGGCCCTGCGCCGCCGTGGCCCGCTCCGTCGAGATCCGCATGCGCACCTACGCCCGACTCGCGGCCAACGCCGCCGCCACCGCCGGAGGAGCGCGATGATGGTGACCGACCCCCTGTTCGACGAGGCGCGCCTCCGCGAGATCATCGACCTGGACCTGCTGGCGCCAGACGTGGACCCGCTGCTGGCCGACATCGCGGCCTCGGCGGCGGAGCGGCTGGGGCTGCCCGTGTCGCTGATCAGCGTGGTGCTGGACGAGGCGCTGCACGTGGCCGGCTTTCACGGCCCCGAGGGGCTGTGGCTGGACGAGACGCGCGGCCACCCGGTGGAGTGGTCGTTCTGCGCCACCTCCGTGCGCACCCGCGACGCCTTCGTGGTGGAGAACGCCGAGACGCACCCCGACCACAGCACCAACCCGCTGGTGACGCAGGACGGCGTGCGGTGCTACGCCGGCGTGCCCATGATCTCGTCGCGCGGGTACGTGCTGGGCAACCTGTGCGTGGTGGGCCTGGAGCAGCGCCCGTTCTCCCAGGCCGACGTCGCCGTCCTTCGCGACCTCGCCGACGAAGCCGTCCGCCGCCTGGAGCAGCGCCGCGTGGCGGACTGAGGTGTTTCGGTGGATGCGGACGCGGGCGGAGCACCGGATCGTGCTCCGCCCGCTTCAGGTTTTTCGGGGGCTTGACGCGCGCGCGCTGGCTCGTATATTTACCGGCGGAGGCTTTGCAGCGACCTTGGTCCTGCATTGCCTTTTTCTTTTCCCCCTCCGTCTGCTCGCGCGCACGCAGGTCGTTGATCAGCGCGAAGCTCCATACCACGAACTGCGGATTTCCCATCTTCTCGCGGATCGCGACGTGGCGAAGCTGGCACACGCGATCGACCAGCGTGCGCAGCTCTGCGCGCGGCGCTTCCGTCATTCCGGGAAGCCGAAAGCCCCACGAGAGGATGTACGCGACCAGATCGGCCAGCTGAACGCCGGTCGTCAGCTCGCTGTGCACGAAGAACGGCTCGGGGATGATCTGCGACGCCCGCCTGCGGCCCTTCCAGGTCTCCTGGAAATACCGGTTCATCTGCTCGATGAGAAGGTGGCTCTGGATGCGCTCCAGCTCGTCGAACACCACCAGGCCCGGCGCCTCCCGGTCCGTGTCCTCGAGAAAGTAGAAGTACCGTTCGAACAGATACGCGTAGTCCTTCCGGAGAAAGTCGGCTCCCGCCGGCCGTGGGGCATCCGCGGGGATCATGCTCGCGAACGCCTTGCATCTGAACCTGGCGCAGATCTCCAGCGCCTCCTCCACGTATGCCAGCTTCGCCTGCGCGAGCGCAGTGAGCTCGTTTCTGCCCGCGGCCGCGCCATTCGTGAGGCATCGCGCGGCGAATACACGCCGTTCCTCAGGGTCCATCGGGGGTAGCTGGGCAGCGAGCCTGAAGGTCTTCGCCTTCAGCAGCTTCTTTGCCTTCAGCTCTCCTCGATCCGCGGTGTACCGCATCCCGAAGTGCCTCAGCTCCGCGTCGCGGAGCGCCTGAATCAAACTCCATAGATCCCGGTCCCTGACCGCCACTCCGGCGAGCACTTCGTACGGAGACTCCCGCCGGTCCTGCCCGCTCTCGTCGATAAACAGGAAGTAAGCCATCGATCGCCGTGTCCAGGGGCCGCATCAGATCTGTCATCGATGTAAAGGAAATCAGAGTGAACGCGAGAGGGGAAGGCACTCTCGTTTCTTTCCGGCGGACGCGCCGACGATCGCCCCGCCTCCCAAATGCACGAGGACGCAGAGAGCCGTCGCAGCCTCTGCGTCCTCTTTCTTTGTCTCTGCGCCTTCTGCGTGAAACTGCCGTTCAGGGGCCGGCGGAGTTCAGCAGCAGCTGGCGGTAGAAGCGGATGGCGGCCTGGTAGTCACGGACGGAGATGCGCTCGTCGGTGCCGTGGATGCGGTCCAGGTCCTCCGACGTCATCCGCACGGGCAGGAAGCGGTAGACGTGCTGGCTGAGCGCGTGGTAGTGCCGCGCGTCGGTGCCGCCCAGCACCAGGTACGGCGCCACCACGGCGTCAGGCGCCGCCTGGCGGATGCTGCGCTCCAGCACGCGGTACGGCTCGCCGTCCGTGCGCGAGACGGGCGACGGCTCGCTGCTGAAGCCCTCCATCGCCCGGACGTGCACCGCGGTGTCGTCCACCACGCGGCGGACGTGCGCCACCACGCTTGCCACGCTGTCGCCGGGGAGGATGCGGAAGTTGACGACGGCGCGCGCGCGGCTGGGGAGCACGTTCTCCTTGGTGCCGGCCTGAAAGATGGTGGGCGCCGTGGTGGTGCGGACCATGGCGTCGCTGGAGGGTGCACCCGCCAGCGTGCGGATGACCAGCGGCCGCGTGAGCCACAGGTTCGCGAACACGGCGCGCTGGGCGAACGGCATCTCCGGCCCCACGCGGTCGAACAGCTTGAGCGCCGCGCCGTCCAGCCGCGCCGGCATGGGCGACTGCTCCAGCCGCTGGATGGCCGCGCTCAGCCGGCCGATGCTGCCGTTGCGCGGCGGCATGGACGAGTGACCGCCCTCCGCCTGCGCCGTGAGCTCCACGCTCACGAATCCCTTCTCGGCGATGCCGATGAGCGCCGTGGGCCGGTCTACGCCCGGCATCAGCCCCTGCCCGATCACGCCGCCCTCGTCCACCACCATCCACGGCCGCACGCCGCGCCCGGCCAGCAGTGCCGCCGTCTGCCGGGCGCCGCGGCCGCCGGCCTCCTCGTCGTGCCCGTACGCCAGCATCACCGTGCGCCGCGGCGCGAAGCCCTGGGCCAGCAGCATCTCCACGGCTTCCAGCGTGCCCAGCACCGACGACTTGTCGTCCAGCGAGCCGCGCCCCCACACGTATCCGCCTTCCACTGTGCCCGCGAACGGCGGCCGCTTCCACTGCGCTTCCGTTCCCGCCTCCACCGGCACCACGTCCATGTGCCCCATCAGCAGCACCGGCGGCAGCGACGGGTCCGTCCCCGGCCAGGTGTACAGCAGGCTGTAGCCGTCCACGACTTCGCGCCGCAACGCCGCGTGCACCCGCGGATAACGCGCGCGCAGCAGCTCGTGCAGCGCCGCGAACGCCGCCGTGTCGAACCGCGCGGAGTCCTCGTGCGAGATGGTGGGGATGCGGATCGCCTCCGCCAGCCGCTCCGCCGCCCCCGCCGGCGCCGTGTACGCCGCCGCCGCCGGCACCGCCCCCTGCGCCTCACCGAACCGCGCCGTGCGGACGAGGATGACGGCGAGGAGCAGGAGGAGCGCGGAGAGGAGGGCGAGGGCGAGCTTTTTCATCATGTTATCTACTGGCCTGACTCCTCAGACTCTTCGAGAGAAGTACCCGCAAGCTTGGCCGTCAACCAGCGATCATAATCTTCTAGTTCAGCAAGCTCTTCAAGCGTAAGCGTGACAGCGGCGGACGGATGCATCACCACCCTGCGTTTTTCATTTAGCACGGTTAGCCAGTCTGTGCCCTTTTTCTTACCGGAATTCTTCTTCCCGTACTCAAAGGTTGGTTGGAATAACTCCCAGTTACCTACAATGATCGTTTTGTAGTCCAGTAGATCGAAGTAGTACTCCGTGCCTCCCCGTGACCCTTTGTCCCCCTCATACTTGTCGCGGACAGTCTTACGGACGCCCTCCGGTACTCCAAGCATCCACCACTGGTTTTCGTTAGGGCCAAATTCCCGCTTCAACTCCTCAATGATGGCGCCTTGGAGCTTGACCTCAATGCGTTGGATCACATCATAGGCGCGTTTATTGGTCTGTTCTTTCTCAAGCTTGATGAACTCATCAAGGCCTGGTGGATCGAAGGTTGGGAATTTCTCCTTAATGGCTTGCTGGCACTGCTTGGTGCGTTTTGCCATCCCGAAGTTTCCGCGTAAATCGCGAAATCGCTTTCGCTGATCCGGTGTGAGCGAGCCAAAGTAGTCGCCGAGTGCTGTAGCGAACGGCTCCAATTTGATCCAGAGCGTTTCAGTTTCAAGATGAAGGAGTTTGGAATTGCCTCCGTCCAGGTGAGCGATGACACTTCGCAGCACGCTGACGCAGGTGCTGACGCCATCGTTCATGGCCAGACCTCCCCCCTCGCCTGATCCGGCATCCCACCAGTCGGGTGCGCCGCTGCGAACGGCGTCAAACCATCGCTTCAGAATCAGAGTCGTCCTACGCAGGGTCGTGGTGTTGTCACCTGCCCACAAAGGGCCGTATTCGACAACGTGACCCTGCCGTTCCTTGGCGATGTGCAGGCCTGGCTTTTCGATCGCGCTATAGACGCTAGTGAGCGAAATGCAGCGTAGGGAATCCTTCACGGCATCAGCGGTTTGGATTCGCTGGTAAAGAGGCGACTCTGGGTCGGCATCAAGATCTTGTACTGCTTTCGACACGATTGCACGAACACGCACGACAGGATTGTCTGCATCCCAGTGCAGTTCAGCGTAGAGCTCCTGCAGTAGTGATTGTTTGACGCTCTTTTGCTTCGCGTTGATGTCGATGAAAAGCTCTGCCTGCTTACTGGGAAGGAGGCCTTCAAAAGCGGTCACACACAGCTTGCTGTCTGCAGCGCGTGGATGGCCTGAGTAGGCGAAAAGGCGGTGCTGCCCGTCAATCACCCAAGCTGATTTATATGCAGGCTTAATGTCAAGCCATCCCAACGTACCCGCGTCGAGATCTACAGCCAAGGATGCTTCCTGACGCACTCGCTCAAAGCGAAGTCGCTTGCTCTCCAGGTTTACCACAATGTTGGTTGGGAAAATCCCGTCATTGGTAATATACTGACGAATCTTCACCATCCGGGATTTGACGAGCATCCGCTGATATGTAGTTACATCAGACGCTTTTCCTTTGGATCGATGCGAAACGTAGGCGATCTTCAGTAGATATTCCGGAGAGATCGTAAATGTATAGCAGTTGGCGCCGCCCATGTTGGTGCGGACTGCCGGAACCCGGATCGAAAGGCCCGGCACGTCCTTGCCCGGTAGAAGATCTGCCAGAAATTGGTATCGCGCCGCTTGTCCGAGATGGGATACAAGCGTTTCGTAGTACCCGAGATCACGCTCGTCGAACAACTGGATGTTGAGAGTACGCGCGCGTGCACGCTCCTCTTCTCCAAGTGCAATCTTTTCTGTAAATGCACAGAGCACCACCTGGCGCTTGGGCTCTTTGCCAAATTGCTCTTGAGCCGCGCGCGAAAATGCGTGTCTTGTCGCTGCCAAGCTCTCGAGTTCGGCAAGGAACTGGCTGCGTTTTCCATAACGCTCGGAAGATCGTGTCACCGCCCCAAGCACAACTTCATCATCTGCTGCGATTACCTGGTAGGTGAATGGATCGGCATTCGCGTCGATGTGGAAGGCGGACCCGTCTTCCGGACTGAGGTGAGTGAAGCCCATGCGGTACAACGCAGTCCACAGCCGATGGCGAAACGCAACGTCTGCGGGCTTCGTTCGGCGTAACCTCACTGTGCGGCTAGACTGTTTCAGTACCTCCCATCCCTCAGCAACCGCATCATCGGCTGCGGCAACGGGGACTGTCTTCGTCTCGAAACTCTGAGATATCGAGCGAGCTGGTCCGCGAACCAGTTCTGCCGGCACGAGGGTGGTAGTCATTGCGTTCAGTAGCTGAGGAATACACACTCGGTGATACGGCGGCGGTGTACCTGTGAGGCTGCGATTGACGACTGGCGCTCAATTCTCACCATTCGAAAACCTGCATAGATATCGCAGATTGATTGATGATCTGCGTTGCTGACGATGACATGGCACCCTCGATCTGAGAGGGTTCTTGCGAGAGCCGCCAGTCGGTGCTGATCGGCCCAGGAGAATATCCTCGCATTGTACCGAAGAAACCCGTTGTGTCCATGCGCGACGGTGTAGGGAGGATCTAGGTACACCAAATCCCCAGCCGCGGCATCCTCCAAGGCCGCTTCGAAGTCCATGCAACGCAATTCCGTACCGGCGAGGGCGGCGCTGGTCTGCTGTATCACCCCGGCAGGTTTAGGATGTAAGTGGGGCCGGAATCCGAAAGGGACATTGAAATGCCCTTCCTGATTCGTCCGGTAGATTCCATTGAATGAGAGCGTCGTTAGATAGATGAATCTGGCCGCTCGTTCAACATCATCTTCCGGGTGCAGCGCTCGGATCCTGTAATAATCATGCTCAGTACTGGGTAGCATGCTAAGGGCATTATTCACAGCGTCGGGATTATCACGAACCTGCGTATAGCAATTGATCAACTCGCTGTTCGTGTCGCTCAACACCCCTTCAGCGGGACCGATTCGGAAGAATAGAGCCGCGCTTCCCGCAAAAGGCTCGTAGTAAGTTCCGAACTCGGCTGGCAGGAGCGGCTGAATGTGGCGAAGCAGTCTCCGCTTTCCGCCTGGCCACTTCAGCAACGGGTCAGGCATCAGCTCGGGATTAGGCGGGGGGCAGGCAAGGGTGGGTTCGACAACAAATGTAAGGGCCGCGGATATCTTAGTGTTTTGCCTTGAGATCGCAAGCAGTGAATACAATAAGGTGGAATCGCGACCGCGAATATTGTGGGCGGATGGCACAGGACCGGCGCACCGCTGCCCGCTCACGGGGGGCCGGTCATTTCGCGAGATCGCGGAAGACGTCGCGGTATTCCGCGATCGCCTCCTCGTGTGCCTCCAGTATTCTGGGCGTCTTGTCGGCACGGAGCGCAACAGCCCGATTACCAGTCCGCCCTAGCATCACTCCACCAACCCCCGCCCCCAGCACCGCCCCCACGAGCATCCCCCAGTGCACTAGCGCCGTCCGCCAGCCGCCGCCGGCCCAGAGGATGGGCGGATAGTGGATGGCGATGAGCATCAGCAGCATCCCCAGCACGTAGCCGATGGTCGCGCCCCAGAACACGCGGCGGCGCGCGTCGGTCTGGCGGCGCAGGCGGTGGCCCAGCCAGAGTAGCAGAGCGGGGGCCACGAAGAGGCCGATGACGAGCGCCAGCCGCGAGTCCGTCATGCTCTCGCTCGCGGGTAGAGCCACAGCCAGTAGCCGCTGATCACCAGGATGGCGAGCGCGATGGCGGCGATGTCGCTCAGCAGCGTCCAGCCGTCGCCGAAGATCTCGCCGGAGTGCAGCTTTTCCAGGAACACGTCGTTGCGCAGCCCCACGTGCAGCACGCGCCCGCTCGCCAGGTCCACCGTCACCTCGTGCACCTCGCGGTCGTCGAAGCGCACCTTCACGAACCCGTCGCCCGGGCGCAGGTCCATGCGGTCGATGCCGGACGCCGCCACCTCCGGCCGCACCGCGCGCTCCGCCCGCGCGGCGAGCTCCGCCACCGGCAGCGACGCGGTGAGGGCGCCGGGGGAGTCGTTGGGGACGTCGGGCATCAGCCCCAGCGGCCGCTTGTGGTTCAGCAGCACACCGGTCACGCAGATGATGAGGACGATCCCCGTCGTAATCACCCCCAGCCACAGGTGCGAGTAGAACATCCACCGCGCCCAGCCGCGCGAGCGGTCGCGCGGTCTGCGATCGGCGGCGGGAACGGGGCGGGTGCTTGCGGAAGAAGGCATCCGGGTGCAGGCTAAGGGAATACGGCTGTATACAGAATACGGGTGCGACGCTACACCGCTCCCCCGCCGGCGGCAAGGCCGCGCGGCGTGGCGAGAAACCTGCGGCGCGCCGGCGCACCGTCCGGGGCACCCCCGCGCCGGAGGTGCCCGCCGTACGTCCTTTACACCAAGCCCGGACCCATGCCACCACTCCGCAGTGCACTCGTCGCGCTCGCCCTGCTCGCCGCGCCTTCGCTGGCGGCGCAGGTGGAGCGCAACACGCCGCCGGAAAGCGACACCGTGCGGTACCGCGGGCTCGCCTGGCGCAACCTGGGGCCCAACCGCGGCGGCCGCTCCATCGCCGTGGCGGGCAGCACCGCCCGGCCGCTGGAGTACTACTTCGGCGCCACGGGCGGCGGGCTGTGGAAGACCACGGACGGCGGCACCACCTGGCAGCCGACCACGGACGGCCGCATCGGCACCGCCAGCGTGGGGGCCGTCGAGGTCTGCCAGTCCAACCCCGACGTGCTCTACATGGGCACGGGCGAGACGCAGCTGCGCGGCAACGTGCAGGCGGGCGACGGCGTCTACAAGTCCACCGACGCCGGAAAGACGTGGACGCACGTGGGCCTGCGCGAGGCGCGCAACGTGGGCCGCGTCCGCGTCCATCCCACCAACTGCGACGTGGCCTACGCCGCCGCCTTTGGCCACTACAGCGAGCCGAACCCGGAGCGCGGCATCTACCGCACCACGGACGGCGGCCAGACGTGGACGCAGGTGCTGAAGCGCGACGAAAAGACGGGCGGCGTCGACATCTCCATCGATCCCCAGAACCCCGACATCGTCTACGCGGCGCTGTGGGAGGCGTGGCGCAACCAGTGGGCGCTCAGCAGCGGCGGCCCGGGGAGCGGCCTCTTTCGGAGCAGCGACGGCGGCGCCACGTGGACCGAGCTCACGCGCCGGCCGGGGCTGCCGCAGGAAGGGCTGGTGGGCAAGATCGGCGTATCCGTCTCGCCGGCTGATCCCACGCGCGTCTACGCCATCGTGGAGCACGACAGCGGCGGCGTCTTTCGCAGCGACGACCGCGGCGACACCTGGGAGCGCGTGAACACCGAGCGCAAGCTGCGGCAGCGCGCCTTCTACTACACGCGCCTGCTGGCGGACCCGAAGGAGAAGGACCGAGTCTACGTGCTGAACGTCGGATTCTTCCGCTCGGACGACGGCGGCAAGACGTTCCCCACGGCCATCCGCGTGCCCCACGGCGACAACCACGACCTGTGGATTGCCGCGGACGACAACCAGCGGATGGTGCAGGGGAACGACGGCGGCGGCAACGTGAGCGTGAACGGCGGCAAGAGCTGGACGGACCAGGATTATCCCACGGCGCAGATCTACCGCCTGGCGCTCACGCACCACCAGCCGGCGATGGCGTGCGGGGGGCAGCAGGACAACAGCACCGTCTGCGTCCCCATCCGCGGCTGGGGGCACCTGAACGCGGGCGGCCGCAACTTCTTCGCGGCGGGGGGATGCGAGAGCGGCTACGTGGCCCCGCATCCCACCAACACGGACATCTACTACGCCGGCTGCTACGGCGGCTCGCTGGACCGCTTCGACTACGGCACGGGGCAGAACCGGCCCGTGAACGTGTGGCCGGAGAACCCCATGGGCCAGTCCGCCAGCGACCTGCGCGAGCGGGTGCAGTGGACGTTCCCCATCGTCTTCGACCCGATGGACCCGCGGACGCTGTACACCGGCACGCAGCACCTGTGGAAGACGACCAACGAGGGGCAGAGCTGGCAGCGCATCTCGCCGGACCTCACCCGCGCCGATCCCGCCACGCTGGGGCCGTCCGGCGGGCCCATCACCCGCGACCAGACGGGGGTGGAGACGTACGCCACCGTCTTTACCATCGCGCCCAGCCCGCGGGAGGGCGGCCTGATCTGGACGGGGTCGGATGATGGAAAGGTGCACGTAACGCGCGACGGCGGCGGGAGCTGGGCGGACGTCACCCCGCCCGCGCTGCCGGAGCACACCAAGATCTTCACCGTCGAGGCGTCGCCGCACCGGCCGGGGACGGCGTACGTGGCGGGGAACCGCTACCTGCTGGACGACTTTCGCCCCTACCTCTTCCGCACGGACGACTACGGGCGGACGTGGACGAACATCGCCGGCAACCTGCCGGAGGGCGACAACCTGCGCTCCGTGCGCGAGGACCCCGTCCGTCCGCGGATGCTGTACGCGGCCACGGAGCGCGGCATCTGGGTCTCCTGGGACGACGGCGCCGCCTGGGAGTCGCTGCGGCTGAACCTTCCCGTGGTCCAGGTCTCCGACGTGGGCGTGCGGGACGCGGACATCGTCATCAGCACGCACGGGCGCTCGTTCTACGCGCTGGACGCGGGCGCGCACCTGCTGCGGCAGATGCGCGACGTCCCCGCGCAGCCGGACGCCCCCGCGCGCGCCCGCCGCGCCGCGCAGGCCCCGCCGCGCCTGTACCAGCCGGCGGACGTGGTCCGCGGCGTGGATCAGGGCGTCACCATCTACTACGAGCTGCCGGCGCCCGCGCGGCGGCTTACGGTGGAGTTCCTGGACGCGCAGGGGAACGTGATCCGCACCTTCGCCAGCGACACGCGGCCGGACTCCGTCCGCAACCCGCGCCGCGCCGCCGGGGCCGAGGCCGGGGGAGGGGACGACGAGGGCGAGGGGCGGCCGCGCGCGCAGCGGTTCGCGCCCAACCAGGCGGGGATGAACCGCTTCGGCTGGAACATGCGCTACCCGGGGCCCACCTCGTTCCCGGGGATGATCCTGTGGGCGGCCGACACCGCCGCGGGCCCACGCGCGCTCCCCGGCACCTACACGGTGCGCCTGACGGCGGACGGCCAGGTGCAGCGCCAGACCTTCACCCAGCGCACGGACCCGCGGGTGCAGGGCGTCTCGCAGGCGGACCTGCAGCGCCGCTTCGACTTCGCCATGCAGATCCGCAACCGCACCAGCGAGGCGAACGACGCGGTGCTGCTCATCCGCGGCGTGCGGCAGCAGGTGCAGGACCGCCGCGGACGGACGGAGGACGCGGAGGTGCGGCAGGCGGCGGACTCGCTGCTGGCGCGGATCGCCGTCATCGAGGAGCGGCTGTACCAGGTGCGCAACCAGAGCAGCCAGGACCCGCTCAACTACCCCATCCGCCTGAACAACAAGCTGGCGGCGCTGATGAGCCACGTAGAAGAGGCGGAGAGCGCGCCCACGGAGCAGTCGTACGAGGTGTTCCGCGAGCTTTCCGGGCAGCTGGACCGCGAGCTGGCCGCGCTGAACGCCCTCTGGACGCAGGACCTGGAGGCGTTCAACCGCCTGCTCCGGTCCCGGCGCCTTCCCCCCGTCACCCGCACCCCGCTGCAGGCCGCGGAGGGTCCGGAGAGCGGCGGGGCCGAAGCGGAGGAGGAGGAGGGCGAGGCGAAGCGCTGGTGACGGCACGCCGCCGTCGCGCGGCGTGACGCAGGGAGGCAAAGGGGCGGGGCACGGCGGCGTGCTCCGCCCCTTCGTAACGGAGACGAAGTTGTGGACTTCGCTGTACCGCGCGTATAAGTTGGCCGCAGTGGGGTTTCCCCCGCTGCGCGCCGGATCGTCGTCCGGAGCCCCCCGCGCACGCGCCTGGCCTTTCCCCGTCGCGGCCCAAGGCGAACCAGCATGCCCGTCACGACCCTGCCCGAGCGCGCCCCCGCGGCGCGCTCCACCGGCCTTTCCGACGTAGCCGCCTGGCTCCTGGGCCGCGGCGACGCCCCGCCCGTGGCGCAGCTTCGCGCGGCCGGGGTGGCCGCGTACGCCTACACCGCGCTCCCGCCGGACTCCCCCGAGAGCCCGCTGCTGCGGATGGACTACATGCGCTCCGTCGCGGAGCGCATGCACATCCGGCGCGCGCTGCTCCCCCTGCTGGAGACGTGGCAGCGGGCGGGGATCCCGGTGCTGCTGTTCAAGGGCTTTCACCTCTCCGAGTTCGTGTATCCCGCCCCCGGCGCCCGCACCTACGCCGACGTGGACGTCCTGCTGCGCCCGGAGAGCGCCGGCCGCGCGCGCCACGCCGCGGAGCGGGCGGGGTGGCGGGTGGACTTCGACTCGGCCGAGGTGGGCCAGCCCCACTTTCACACCGCGTTCGAGCTGAGCCGCCCCGGCACCGCCGTGTGCGTGGACGCGCACCGCTTCGCGCTGGGGGCCATGGCCCCCGGGCTGCGGCTGAAGCGCCGCGTGACCGACGCGGTGTGGGCGCGGGCGCGGGAGCGCACCTGGGAGGGGGTGCAGGTGTGGGAGATGGCCCCCGTGGACGCGCTGCTGGTGGGGCTGGTGCTGGGGCGCGCGTGGGGCGCGGACGGCTGGGGGGTAAAGGCGCAGGACGCGCTGGACTGGCGGCTGCTGCGCGAGCGGTGCGGGGTGGGCGATGCCGAGCTGCAGGCGCGCGCGCGGGAGCTGGGGTGCGCGCGCACGCTGCGGCTGTTCCGCGAGCGGCTGGACCCCGACCACGGCCGGCTGGAGCTGGGCCGGCCCACCCGCGCCTGGGTGCGCCGGGCGCGCGCGCTTTCCGTGGCGGAGTGCTTTCAGCTGGGCGCCACGCTGCTGCGCGCCACCGCCGCCCCGGGCATCGCCGCGGACGTGGCCGCCACGATGCGCTACGTGTACCGCGCGCGGCAGGCGGTGCGCCGGTCTCGCGACCTGCACGACCTGCTGCCGTCGCTCACGCCTGCCGCGCCGCGCCAGGGCGCGCCGGCCTCGCGGGCCAGCCGCTTTCGCACCACCCGCGGCGTGCGCTGGTCCGCGCGCCTGCTGCGCATCATCCCCGGGTCCGACTCCCTGGTCCGCCCGCTGGCGCTCTACGCCGCCCTGCGCGACCAGGGGTGCCCCGTCTCGTTCGTGAGCGGGGTAAGGCGGGAGGGGGGGCGATCGCTGGCGCACGCCTGGCTGGAGCTGGACGGCCGCGTGCTTCCCGAGCTGCGCGAGTACACCAACGGCGAGCTGTACCGCGAGAACTTTCGCTATCCGCCGCTCCCCGCGGTGGCCGCCGACACGGGAAAAGAGACGCCTCACGCGGAATCGGCGTCGGCGGCGCCGGCGGAGTTCGCGGCGCCGATGGAGGTGGCCCTGGTCCGCTGATCCGCGCGGATTCCGGGTGCACTCCGGCAAGGCGGTTTCACGCAGAGGGCACGGAGAAGAAGGGAAGGGGACGCAGGGAACGGATGGAGTTCTCCGCGTCCTCTTTCGTATCCCTTCACGTGCTCCGCGTGAAACCGTTTTTGCCGTCCGCAGCGGAGATGCCGAGGTGTCGCAGCCGGGTGATCCTGCGGATAGGGAAATCCGGCTGGACGACTTTCTGCGGTTGAACGATCGCGAGGCCGTGGAGGACGACGGCTCCTGGGTGGGGAGCACATCAGAGAATCGTGGAGAGGTGGATGAAGCGAGGGAAAGTGTGGCCGGCGGCGGCGCTGCTGCTGGCGGCCGGCGCGGGATGCGGCGGTCTGGGGTCGGGGCAGCGCGTATCCGCCTCCCCCGCCGGTGACGCGGCGGCGGGCGAGGCCGCGATCACGGCGGAGGGGCTGCTGCGCGACATCGGTGAGCTGGCCTCGGACCGGTTCCAGGGGCGCGCCGTCGCCACGCCGGGCGAGGACTCCACGGTGGGCTACCTGGCGCGGCGGTTCCGGGAGATGGGGCTCGCGCCGGGGATGCCGGACGGGGGCTACCTGCAGCGCGTTCCCCTCATCGGCACCACCTCGCGGGTGGATGCGGCGGTGCGGGTGGGCGGCAGGGCGCTCGAATGGCGGCAGCTGGAGGAGATGGTGACGTGGTCCCATCGCCCCGACACGCTGGTGACCGTCGATCCATCCGAGATCGTGTTCGTGGGATACGGCGTGGTGGCGCCCGAGCTGGGGTGGGACGACTTCAAGGGCGTGGACGTGCGCGGCAAGACGGTGGTGATGCTGATCGGCGATCCGCCCGTCCCCGATCCGCGCGACACCACGCGCCTGGATCCCGGCGTCTTTCGCGGGGCGGCGATGACCTACTACGGGCGCTGGACGTACAAGTACGACGTGGCGGCGGAGCGCGGCGCGGCGGCCGTGCTGCTGGTGCACCAGACCGGGCCCGCCGGCTATCCGTGGAGCGTGGTGCAGAGCAACGTCCGCGAGCGCTTCGAGGTGGAGGGCGGGCCGCGGCACGCGCCGGTGGAGGGATGGATCCAGCTGGAGACCGCGCGCGCCCTGTTCGCCGCCGGCGGGCACGACTTCGCCGCGGTGGAGCGCGCCGCCCGCACCCGCGAGTTTCGCCCCGTCGCCCTTGGCGGCACGGCCGGGTTCCGCGTGCGCAACGCCGTCCGGCGGGTGGAGTCGCGCAACGTGGTGGCGCGCATCGACGGGTCCGACCCGGCCGTGCGCGGCGAGGCGGTGCTGTTCACCTCGCACTGGGACAGCTTCGGCATCGGGCGGCCGATCGACGGCGACTCCATCTACAACGGCGCGCTGGACGACGCGTCGGGCGTGGCGTGGATGCTGGCGCTGGCGGGCGCGTACCGGTCGATGCGCCCCGCGCCGCGGCGTACGCTCGTCTTCGTCGCGTTCACCGCGGAGGAGCAGGGGCTGCTGGGCGCCCGCTGGTACGCCGCGCACCCCATCATCCCGCTGGACAGGACGCTGGCGGACATCAACATGGACGCGATGAACCCGTGGGGGCGCACCCGGTCCATCGTGAGCCTGGGCTTCGGGCAGACGTCGCTGGAGGACCTGCTGGTGCGCCACGCCGCGCGGCAGGGGCGCACCGTGGTCCCCGATCCCGAGCCGGAGAAGGGCTACTTCTACCGCGCCGACCACCTGGAGCTGGCCCGCGGCGGCGTTCCCGCGCTCTCGTTCCTCTTTCCCGGGACGGACTACGTGAACCCCGATCCCGGCTACGGCGAGCGCGTGCGCGGCGCGTACATCCGCGACGACTACCACAAGCCCAGCGACGAGGTAAAGCCCGACTGGGACATGACGGGGATCGTGGACGACGCGCGCCTGCTCTTCGGTGTGGGCCTGGAGGTGGCGAACGGAAGCGAGTGGCCCGTCTGGAAGCCGGGCTCCGAGTTCCGCGCCCGCCGCGAGACGCTGGCGGGCGGAACGCGGTAAGCGGCACTGCCGCCCGGGCCTCTGGATCGCGAGTCCCGGAGAGGTGCGTCCGCGTCCCGGGAGTTAATCGATCGCTGACATGGCGCTCCACGTCAGCGATCGATGACATGCGCAACCGCCTGCCGCTCGACGACCCGACGTAGCGGCCTCGAAGATCCAGAGCGGAGAACGAAGGGGGGAGCACCGGCCGGTGCCCCCCTTCCGTTCTGCGCTGAACTCAAGTGGGCTTCGCCAACATCGCCGCGCATCCATTCGCGCGCGCCGCTACTTCGCGCGCCAGACGCCCGAGATATTTCGCGTCGAGGCGTTCTTCCTCGATCAACCGCTCGGCGACCACTGGCGCTGCATCCGCCACCCGCGACGCGAGATCCGCCACCTCGGCCAGGAGCCTGGGTGGGAGACGGCTCCGCTCCGCCTCCCGCAGCCACGCTTCGCGATCGATCTCTCCCAGAACGGTCACGCCGCCAAGCGACATCGCCATCCGCAACTCGCGCCTCTGGCGGGCCTTGACGACCAGTCCAAGTGCGCTGGCCACATCATACAGGGGTGCCAGCCGGCAATTCTCCCCCGGCTGGATCAGGAGTGAGAAATTGCGCAGATGCGCATCGGTTCCTGCGGTGATCCACGCATAGCCCACTCCGAGAACGAAGGCGCCGACGTCGACCGGAGTCGCGTAGTCCCGCAGCAGGCGTACGATTTCGCGGATGCCTGCACTCCCTTCCCCCGCGTAGCGTAGCGCGGGATCCAGCCCCAGCGCCTGAGCCATGTCTTCCTGGTGCAGGCGGCGCACTTCTCCACGTGCTTCGGTCCGCCGGTCGTACCGTTCGACCGCGATGGCGTTCTGTTCGCCAAAGCGCACCACCCGCGACGATGCGGCAGCCAGCCCGGCCGCGCGTGCAAGCTGCAGGCAGAAGTGCTCGTTCTCGTTGTGACCCGCCACCCCGGGCATGGGCGGCTTAAGGATGTGGGTGCTCGCCCGCTGTCCGGACGGCAGGCCCCATCGGCTCGTGTCCTGGTCGCGCACCAGGGCGACTTTGCCGAGTGCGCCGGGCAGGCTGAACTGCCCGGTCCGCGAGACGCGCACCTCTCGGGATGAGCGCGCGGCCACGTCGCGGAGCAGGATCTCCAGCCGCGCCTCGTCCAACCACTCGACCTGACCGGAAGCCGCCTTCCGGGCGATCTCGGCGGCGCGCTCGGGCTCCGCGAACTGAACGGCGCCAACGCAGTCCTCTCCCACGTGCGCCAGCATTGCGTACGGGTCGTCGCGCGATACGCCGAACTCTCGCTCGATCTCCTGCAGCCGCGCCTCGTTGTCGGGAAGCAGCCCCCTGAGCCAGTGCCGCACGGGCAGCCCCTCGTGCTCCGGCGCCGCGAGCGGAAGCGCCAGAGACACGGGATACGCGTTCGGGTCGCCCAGCCACGCATCAGTGTAGCGCAGCCGGTACAGCCTCGACCCGGGGAGGGGCTCCACGTGCCCCACGACGTTCCGGTCCAGGAGAACGCTGAGTGACGATGGGGTTCTCATCCGGCACCTTCACGTCCGGGCTCGTCCGGCACACGTGCATCCAGCTGCACTCCCAGGGCAGTGAGAGTCCGCAGCACGAGTGCAACCTCCAGTCGCTCACCGCCAGCCTCGAGCGCCGCTACCCACTGTCGTGAGCAGCCGGCACGCTCCGCCACGTCCTGCATGGTCAGTCCCTGACGTTTGCGCTCCGTGCGCACCAGAAGCCCGATCTCGCGAGCAGTTCTGAGCTTCATTCCGCCGTGAGGGTGGAGGGTCGAATGACGTTCATGTTAATGATCGACAACATATAGCAGGATGTCAACGATCGATAACAAAACAGAAAATGTGAACGATCGTTAACAGAAAGGACGGAGGTTATGGATTTGCTGATGCGCAACCGCCTGCCGCTCGACGACACGACGTAGCGGCCTCGAAGATCCCGAGCGGAGAACGAAGGGGGAGCACCGGCCGGTGCTCCCCCGCGTTTGCGCTCGGGTCGGTCCCGCCCCGTCAGTCCGCGGAGACCGGCTGCCGGGTCTCGATGGAGGCCGTGTCCGTGCTGGGGAGCGGGTGCAGGCGCGCCTTCTGGATGGCGGCCAGGCGCCGCCGCAGACGCCGGAAGTGCAGCTCCTGCTCGTCGGTGCGAGTGTGGCCGGGCCACGCCAGGTTGTGGCGCTCCAGCGGGTCCGTCAGCAGGTCGTACATCTCCCACTGGGGACGCACGCCGCCGTTCACGTCGTAGTACTTCGCGAGCTTCCAGCGCTCCTCGCGAATGCTGACGATGTGGTTGGGCGGTGCCAGGTAGGGGCCCGACGACTGGCCCGCCTGCCAGTCGTCCCAGGTAAAGACGACGTAGCGCTGGGGCGGCCGGGCGGTCTCGGGGTGCAGCACGGTGCGCGCGTAGTCCACCCCCTGCCACGGCGCCCCGGCGCGGCGCGGCGAGTTGAACAGGCTGGCGAGCGTGGGGAGAAAGTCCACGTGCGAGACCAGCGCGTCGGACGTGACGGCGCGCGGAAAGAGCCTGCGGCTGCTGAACACCAGCGGCACGCGCAGCGACTCTTCGTAGAAGTTGAAGTTCTTCTGCCGCAGGCCGCCATGCGCCATCCCCATCTCGCCGTGGTCGGCCGTGCGAATGACCACGGTGTCGTCCATCAGCCCCGTGGTCTCGAGCGTGTCCAGCACGTTCACCAGGTACTGGTCCGACGCCTTCATCAGGTTGCCGTAGAAGTTCAGGTACTTCCGCTTCATCTCCGGCAGGGGGATGGCGCCGCTGGCGAGGGCGAACGCCTCCAGGAACTTCTTCTGCACCGACGGCTTGGTGGAAAGGTCCTCGTCCACCGTGGCCGGCAGGTGGATGTCCCCCTCCAGCCACGCCGGGTCCACGTACCCCGCCCTGGGGTAGGTGTCGGGATAGAAGAGCACGTCGTGCGGGTTGACCAGGGAGACGATCAGAAAGAACGGCTGCTGCCGCGCCGCCGCCGAGCGCAGGTACTCCAGCACGCCCTCGTTTCCGGCCGGGTTCGCGCCCTCCTGGTTCATGAAGCGGCCGTCGTGGTCCGGCCAGCCGCCGCCGGCCTGGGTGATGTCCTGGTTGGCGCCGGCGTCGGGCGGGTTCCACCGCGAAAAGCCGTACTTCTCCACGTCGTGCGGGGTCCACGGCTGGTTGGGTCCCGGCTTGCTGAGGTGCCACTTGCCCTTGTAGACCACGCTGTACCCGGCGGCCCCCATCACCGTGGCGATGTTGGGCAGGTCCAGCGGCATCTGCACCTGGTCGTACTTGAGGGGGTTGTACATGTCCTCTTCCAGCGTGTACTTCACCCCGTGCTGCGCGGGAAAGTAGCCCGTCATCATCGTGGCCCGGGCGGGCGAGCACATGCAGGCGTTGGTGAAGGCGTTCTGAAAGGTCAGGCCGTGGCGCTGCAGCCGGGTGAGCCCGTGCAGGTTCTTCTTCGCCCACCCCCTGGGAAAGTGCTGGATGGCGCGGTCCTGGTCGGTGATGAACATCACCACGTTCATCCCCGCCATGCTCCGCTCGGCCGCGCCCCGCTTCACGGTCTTCCTCACCTTCTCCGACACCACGCGTCCACCTACCAGCGCGGCGTCGAGAAGCTTTCTGCCCTTCGGCTCACCTCCATTGTTGCGCCTGGCCATCGGTCGAATCCTTTCCGGGTGGGATGGGAACCGCGGGGACTGCGGGAAGGTTGATGCTTCACGACAGAGTATGTCCGGGGCAGGATCGCGATCAAGGATGATGATTCCGGGTCCGCCGGGCCTGATGCTACCTCGGCGGATCCGGGACGCGGACGGGCTGCGTGAGGTCTTCGTCCACGTCCTGCCCCCAGCACCAGATCGCGCCGTCGCGCGTGAGCCCGCAGGCGTGCGTCTCGCCGCCTTCCAGCGCGGTGAACCGCAGGCCCTCCGCCGCGCGCACGGGGACCCCTTCGATCCCCCAGCAGTGCACCTCTCCCGCGGCCAGCCCGCAGAAGCGATCGTCCACGAAGGTGAGCGCGGCGAAGCGCAGCCCCGGCGCGGCGGCGCGCGGGCCGCTGCACCAGGCGCTCGTGCCGCAGGCGAAGAAGGCGGGGTTCGAGGGCGCGCCGCCGGGCCACGACGGGCGCGGTTCCGCCGCGCCCCAGCACTCCGCGGCGCCCTCCGCCGTCAGCCCGCAGGCGGACCACCCCCAGGGATGGACGCGGGTGAACCGTGCGGCGGACGCCACCCGCACCGCGCCCGTCCGCGGCACCGTGTCGCCCGCGCCCAGCTGGGCGAGGTCGTTCATCCCCTGGCAGAGCGCGCGTCCATCCACCGTGGCGGCGCAGATCAGGTGCTCGTCGCGGGCCATCCAGTCGCCGTAGTGGTCCACCCACGCCAGCCGCTCGCCGGGCGCCACCTCCGTCATCGCCCTCCCGGGCCGGCCGTGTACCGGCCGCCAGCAGTGGCCGGCGCCCTGCCGCGTGATCCCGCAGACGGCGTCCTCGGCCACGCGGAGAAAGCGGAACGCCATCTCCGGCGCGAACGGCTGCGGAGCAAAGGCGCAGACCTCGCCGCGCGCGCATCCCCCCCGCGCCGTGCCGACGTCCTGCCCCCAGCACCAGGCGCGGCCGCGGCCGTCCAGCCCGCAGCTGACGTTGCTCCCCGCGCTGATCGACCGGAAGCGCGTCCCCCCGGCCACGGCTACCGGCTCGCGGCTGGGCGAGGCGTAGCACGACCGCTCGCCGCCGTGGTGGGCGGGGGCGCAGGTCTCCGGCGTATGCGCGCCCAGCTCGCCGTAGTGGTTGATCCCCCAGCAGAACGCCCGGCCGCGCGAGTCCAGCGCGCAGGTGTGGCTGCTCCCCACGTCCACGGCCACCCACCGCTGCGCCTTTGCGGCGCGCGGGGACAGCAGCAGGAGCAGGAGGGGGATCAGGATGCGGACGGAGCGCGGCGCGGGCATGGGAGGGCGGGAGCCAGGAGGGGCATTTCGGGTGATGCGGACGAGGTTTCAGCCGGAATATCTACCGCGCGGACCACCCCGGGACCAGGGAAAATGGCCGCGGACGTCCACGGCGCTTGTATCGCAGCGATTTACGTGCATATTTACGACAGGCCCGTTCCGGGCCGCACGACCTCCCGCCAAGCTGGTTCTTCGATGTCCTGGTCCGCCACACGTACGGTTTTCGGGCTTCTTCTCGCCACCGGCGCGCTTACCGCCGTGCTGATGGCGCGCGGCATCGCCGGCGAGGAGCCCGTCGTGGACGCCCTGCGCCCCATGGACGGCGACGGGGCCGGGCCCGCATCGGCCGGCGTGGCCGCGGACTCCGCGCGTCCCGCCAGGCCGCGCCGGCAGATCGTGCCGGAGGTAGAGGTGGTGGTGAACATCCCCAGCGGGCGGCTGGAGCTGGTGCAGGGCGACAGCGTGGTGCGCAGCTACCCGGTCTCCGTGGGCTCGGCGCGGTATCCCACGCCGGTGGGCGACTACCTGCTGGCCACGGTGATCTGGAACCCGTGGTGGAACCCGCCGCCGGAGAGCGAGTGGGCGCGCAACCGCAAGCCCACGCCGCCGGGGCCCGGCAACCCCATGGGCCGCGTAAAGCTGCACATGGACGAGCTCATCTACATCCACGGCACCACCTCGGAGGGCCGGCTGGGCGCGCCCGCGTCGCACGGCTGCATCCGCATGAGCAACGCCGACGTGGTGGACCTCGCGCGGCGCCTGCACCGCATCGCCTCGCCGTCCATGGGCGATGCGGAGCTGGACGCGATGTCCAGGGCGGGGACCACGCAGCGGCACACGGTGATGTCGCGGTCCATCCGGATGCGCGTCAGCTACCAGGTGGTGGAGCTGCGCGGCGACCGGCTGCACGTGTTTCCCGACGTCTACGGGCGGTCCGAGGGGTTCTCGGCGCACGTGAAGCGCGAGCTGGCGCGCGGCGGGCTGGACACGGCGCAGCTGCCGGCGCCCGCGCTGTCGCGGCTGCGGCAGGGCGCCGCGCGCGGCGGCGCCTCGTTCGCGCTCTGGGAGATCCCCACGCTGCAGCCGCTCCCCGCCGAGGCCCCGCGCGAGCGCGGCCCGCGCGTGCTGGGGGAACCCGCACCCCTCCGCGAGGTGCCGCGCGATACCATCGTCATCGGCTCCGTGCCCACGATCCCGGCCCCGCAGCCGGAGCCCGCGATCGACGACGCGCCCGTGGACGAGCCGCCGCCGGCGAGCGACGGGCCCTGAGCCTGCTTCGGCGGCTGGCTGCCGGGCGCCGGCCGAGGCGGTCACGCAGAGGGCGCAGAGAAAGAACGAGGGGGCGCAGAGGAGAACGATCCGTTCTCTGCGTCCCCTTTCGCTTGTCCTCTGCGCCCTTGCATGAAGCTGGGTTCGCCTTCCGCAAATGGATGGGACCTGCCGAATCCGCAGAAGGAATGTTCCTCACGCAGAGTCAGCGGAGTTAGCGGAGTTTTCTCGTGCCGTCTCCTCTGCTCTCACGGCCCCAGGCCTGGATCTGGTGAGTGGAGGCATGGCGCGCCTGTCGACGAGGCACGATCCCTGGCGGTGTCGGGAAAGCGACAGGGTTGGAATGCGGCTGGGTGCCATGACAATTTTTTGGGGAGGGATGGAGATCGCCGGATGATCTCCGCAGCGCACGGAAACAGGCCGGGCGCACCACCTGATGCGCGATTTCGAGAACTATCCACGCACTCCACGACCGGGGTGAGCGGCACGCATCCCGGACGTTCGTATTTTCGCCGGATCCGGGGGATCAGCCGAACGCGCGCTCCTCGGCGGCGCGGGTGAAGGCGGCATAGGCCTCCGCCAGCGCGCGCTCCGCCTCGGGGCCGCCGGCTTCGGGCGGGAGGGGGCCCAGCTGCCGCAGCACGGCATCCGGCACCGCGGGCGCGCGCGGGGAAAAGGTGAGCGAGTCCATCTCCGTCCTGGCGCGCCAGAAGTCCGCGGGCGCCGCTTCCACCGGTGAAGGCGGCTCGTCCGGTTCCGCATCCACCTCCTCCACCTCCTCCGCCGGCCGGGCCGCGCGAAGCTCGCGGAGGCGCGCGAGCAGGTCGTCGCGCGCGCGGCCGCGCCAGGACAGCACCAGGAACGGGTCAGCGTCGAACGCCTCGGCCAGGATGTAGTACGTGGCCGCCACGTGCTTGCAGGGGTTCACCGCGTCCGGGCACGAGCATTCCGACCGCAAATCCTGCCGCCGCGAGGGAAAGAGGGACAGCCCCGCCGCCGCGAACGCCTGCTCCACGTCGCGCGGCATCTCGCCCGCCAGCAGCGCCGCCAGGAACAGCGCCTGGTCCGCCAGCGCCTCTTCGGCGCGCGCCCACTCCGCGTCCGTGAACGGCGCCAGGCGAATGAGCACCTGGTACGGCCGCGGCCGCGAGCCCTGCACCTGCGCCGTCACCGAGCCGGCCCGCACGCGCAGGTCCATCACCTGGCCGGAGCGGGCGTAGCTGCGGCCGCGCGTGAGACGGCCGGCATCAGCGACCGCCCTGAGCGCCTCGATGAAGCGCTGGCTCCACCACGTCTCGCCGATCTCTCCGCGGGTGCTGCGGGCCTTGATGCCGTCCTTTGCCTGGCGCCGCGGCCCCGTCTCCCAGTCCCGCCAGTCGCTCATCGCCCTCTCACTCCGCCACCGCGTCCGCGGAGAGCGCGACCACGCGCCGCAGCTCGTCCGTCGAAAGCTCCGTGAGCCATGCCTCGCCGGTGCCCAGCACGCTGCCGGCAAGCGCCTTCTTTTCCTCGATCACCTGGTCGATGCGCTCCTCCAGCGTGCCCGCGCAGATCAGCTTGCGCACCTGCACGTCGCGCCGCTGGCCTATGCGAAAGGCACGGTCCGTCGCCTGGTCCTCCACCGCCGGGTTCCACCACCGGTCGTAGTGGATCACGTGGTTGGCCGCCGTAAGGTTCAGCCCCGTGCCGCCCGCCTTGAGCGAAAGAAGGAGCACGGGCGGGCCGTCGGCACCCTGGAACCGCTGGACCAGCGCGTCCCGGTCCGCCTTGCGGGTGCCGCCGTGCAGGAACGGGATCTCGCGGGCGAACCGCTCCCGGAGCCGCGCCTGCAGCAGGTGTCCCATCTCCGCGAACTGCGTAAAGACCAGCGCCCGGTCGCCCACCTGCATCACCTCGTCCAGCACCTCCTCCAGCCGCTCCAGCTTGCCGGACCGCCCCTCCAGCGCGGACCCGTCGCCCAGCAGCTGCGCGGGATGGTTGCACGCCTGCTTCAGCCGCGTCAGCATCGACAGAACCAGCCCGCGCTGCTGGATGCCGTCGCTCTGCTCGATGCGGCGCAGCATGTCGTCCACCGTGGCCTGGTACAGCGACGCCTGCTCGCGGGTGAGGTTGCAGAAGACCTTCATCTCCTGCTTTTCCGGCAGGTCCTGGATGATGCCGCGGTCCGTCTTGAGGCGGCGCAGGATGAAGGGCCCCGCCAGCCGCTTGAGCTGCGCCGCGCGGCCGGCGTCCCTGTAGCGCTCGATGGGGAGGGCGAAGCGGGCGCGGAAGTCGCGCGCGGAGCCCAGCAGGCCGGGGTTCAGAAAGTCCAGGATGGACCACATCTCCGACAGCCGGTTCTCCACCGGCGTGCCGGTGAGCGCGATGCGCCGCGGGGTGCGGAAGGAGCGCACCGCCTGCGCCTGCCGCGCGGCCGCGTTCTTCACGTTCTGCGCCTCGTCCAGCACCACGCGCCCCCATTCCACCGCGCCCAGCTCCTCGCGGTCGCGGGCGGCCAGGGCGTAGGTGGTGATGACCAGATCGCTGCCGCGCACGGCCCGGCGCAGCGCGGGCCCGCTCAGCCGCTCGCCGCCGTGGTGCACGTGCACGCGCAGCCCGGGGGCAAAGCGCGCCGCCTCGCGCTGCCAGTTGCCCACGAGCGACATGGGGCACACCAGCAGCGTCGGCAGCGTCTTCCGTCCCTTCGCGGGGCGCAGCGGCCGGGCCAGGAGCAGCGCCAGCAGCTGCACCGTCTTGCCCAGCCCCATGTCGTCCGCCAGGCAGGCGCCCAGCCCCAGCCCGTCCATGAAGGCCAGCCAGGCGAGCCCGCGCTCCTGGTACGGGCGCAGCGTCCCCGCGAACGCCGCCGGCACCGCCACCGGCTGCACCCGCGCGTCCGCCGCGGCCGCCAGCAGCTCGCCCAGCCACCCCTCCGCCTCCACCCCCTCCACCGGCAGCGCCGCGTCCGCCTCGCCCGCGCCCGCCGTGAGGCGCAGCAGGTCCGCCGCCGTCATCTCGCCGCTGGCGCCCTGCTCGAACAGGCGCAGCGCGGCGGCCATCTCCTCCGGCCGCAGCTCCACCCACTGCCCGCGAAAGCGTACCAGCGGCACCTTGGCCTGCGCCAGCGCGTGGAACTCGTCCGCGGAGAGCGGTTCCCCGCCCAGAGAGACCTGCCAGTCGTACGCCAGCAGCGTCTCCAGCCCGAAGCGCCCTTCCGCCGCGCTCGCCGGCGACGACGCGGCCCGCGCGCGCAGCCTGAGCCCCAGGCGCGCCGCCGGCCCGTTCCACCACGGCGGCACCCGCACGCCGAAGCCGGCCTGCGCCAGCAGCGGCGCGCCCTCGCGCAGAAAGCGGTAGGCGCCCTCCGCGTCCATCGCCATCCCGGTGGGGCGCGCGCCGCGCAGGGCGGGCTGAATCCCCGGCACCAGCCGCAGCGCGCGCCCCAGGTCTTCCAGCAGGCGCTCCTGCGGCTGCTCCAGCGTGCGGCGGAACACCTGCAGCGCGCCGCGCGCCCGCCATACCTCCGCCGCGGGCACCAGCAGGCTGGGATCGTCCGCGGCCTGCAGCAGGAACTCCAGCCGCCAGGCATCCACCTGCGCCCCGCGCTCCAGCTGCTCCGCCGCCGCCTCCGGGCCGGCGGTGAGGTCGACGGGCGCGGTGAGCTGAAAGCAGGTGCGGATCCCGCTCGCCGTGGCCGGGGCGAGCGGCCGGCTCCACGCGCTCAGCGCGGCGTGCATCCGCTCCCATCCCGGCCCGCCCGCGCGCGGCGCGGCGTGCGCCGCGAACAGCGCGTCGCGCCACTCCTCCGCCGGCGTCCGCTTCCGGTCACCGCCCAGCGTGGGGACGGCGGTCTCCTCCACCCCCTGCCGCACGCCCGCGTCCACCAGCGCGTCCAGCGCGCGCCCGGCCGTGTCGTCCGCCGCCCCGGCGGGGGCGTGCGCGGCGCAGGCGCCCGGCATGGCGCGGCGCAGGGCGGCCACCCGCTCCCCGTCCGCCTCCGCCGCCAGCACCGGCCGCCAGCGCGCCACCCACCGCCCGCCGTGCCCGGACTCCAGCAGCGGCAGCACGCGCCCGCCCGCCACCATCTCCAGCGCCAGCTTGGCCACCTCACCCAACCAGCGCACGCTGTCGCCCGGCGTCACGCCGTCGGGCGCGGCGGCGGGAAGGGCGAGCAGAAGGTCCAGCGCGTCCGCCGCGGAGAGCGACAGCACCTCCACCGTCCACCGCGTCGTGCGCACGGCCGCGCGTCCGCCGCCCTCTTCCGGCGCCACGTGGGCCAGCGGCGGTGACGCGAGCGGCGCCCGCGCGCGGGAGGGGAGGTGCAGCGTGACCTCTCCCGCGCCGGCGCCGGCGGGCACCCGCTCTCCCAGCGCCTCACGAAGCTCGCGCGCGCTCGCCGCGAACGGGTGCGGACGCGGCGGCCGCGGCGTGCGCCCGCCCGCCGGGCCCAGCGCAGCGAGGCGATGGGACGATTCACCCCACAGGTGCAGGCCGAACGGGCTCCAGCAGGCGTGGACGGCGATCACGCGGAATCATGCGAGGGATGCGCGCGCGGGCGGCTCCCGCGGCTCGCGCACAATGTACACTTGTGGCAGGGATGGAGATAGACGCCGCCGATCGCCAGACGCTCTTCGGGCAGCCTTCTACCCCGCGCGGTCCGCGATGCGCCTTCGGATCTCCCGTGCCGTCTCGTCGGGAACACCGGCGGCGCGAGCAAACTCCGGCCATCGTCCCACAGCACCGCGCACCTGCTGGATCATGCCGCGCGCCTTGCGCGCATCCACCTCGCACAACTCCGCGACCCGCAGCATGTGGCGGTCGCCGGGGCGCTCCGCCTCACCCGCGACGTCCATGGTGTGCTGCCGTCCCGGCCCTTCGGAAAAGGTGAGGTCGTAGGCGGGTGCCAGCGTCCACGTTCCATCCATCGCCATCAGGAAGGAGAAGTTTTTCACGTGGTCGTCACGGTTGTGCGCCGCGACATTGAAGGCCATGCGCCTGAACGCCTCTTCCACCTGCCGCTGGTCGCGGGTCAGCGCGAGGGTGGTCTTGAGATAGCCTTCGTAGTCGATCGAGGCCACGCGGTGGCTGGCGTGCCACAGCCCGCCCAGGCTGTGCATGTGCAGGCGCGCCCCGCCGCGGCGGTCGAACCGCTCAGCCGCGAAGTAGCGGCCGCCGTCGCGCGTCTCGAGCAGGCGCGTGTGGGGTACGTCCAGCCCCGCTTCGACCGCCATGAGCGCGTAGGCCGCCTCCACCGCACCCGCGTCCGCGTGGTCCGGGCGGGCGGTGAACTTCACCAGGAAGTGGCGATACCCCTCCGGCGTCCGCGGCGCGCCGGCGAGCATGGTCCCATCGTCATGCACCGCGACGAGCACCTTGGGGCGTGCACCGCCGGGTGATCCGCCGGCTAGCCGGAGCGCGGGAAGCACGTCGTCCGCGCCTCCCTCCAGCACGCGGTCCACTTCCCGCGCCAGGATGGCAAGGTCCGCGTCCAGGACCGCCTCCGAGCCGGTCGCGGGTGGATGATAGGTGAGCGCGCCCATCCCCCGCGTACCGATGCAGGCCAGCCGGTCCAGCGCGGAGATGCCGGCAAGCGAGCGCCCCTGCCGCTTGAACTCGCGGTCCATGAGCAGCAGACCCCAACTGTCCGGCAGCGAGTCGTCGAACACGCCGAATACGGGTCCGAACTCGCGGTCCACGTGCTCGAACAGGCCGGGGCGAGGGGGGAGCTTGAAGGGGGAGATGGGGAGCGGCGCGTCCAGGAACGAAGCCGCGTACTCGAAGTAGACACCGCGCCCCTGCTCGGCCAGGGTGCCGACGACGGTCTGCCGATCGCCCCAATCCAGCCGAACCTCAAGCGTCCGCACGGGACCGCCTTCCGCGCTGCCGGGCAGGGGGACGCGCGCGCTCCGCGAGCTCCGCCAGCGACTGCGCGGGCGGAGCGGCGAACAGCAGGTCGAACGCCGCCGTGGCGTCCAGGATGACGGCGATCTTCAGCAGCCGCTCCAGGGCGATCCTGCCGGTGCGCTCGAACCGGCGGTACGTCGCGAGCGTCAGGCCGGCCCGATCGGCCATCTCCTGCTGCGTCCATCCGCGCTGTAGCCGCATCCGGCGCACCCTCTCCGCCAGCAGGCGTGCGAGCTCTCCCGGGGTCCGAAGTGCGAGTGGCAACATTTTGATAGTTATCTGTCCACAGAGAGCTAACCACCAATATAATACCGCTTTCGTGTGAAGAGAATGATGGCGTAGTCGTCGATCATTCGCCTGAAGCTTGCCAAAGCCGAGGGGGCGGAGCACGCCGTGTGCTCCGCCCCCTCCGCTTTCTCGTGCCTCGTCTCGATCCGGCCGGAGATCACAGCCCCAGGACGCTCACGCCCTGCTCGAAGACCACGTCTACGGGAATGCCGGCGCCGGCCAGGCGGTCCAGGTCGCCCTGCAGCTCGGCGTCGATCCGGCCGTAGCGCTCCATGAACGCCTGCACGCCCGCGTAGTCGCCGTCGCCCTGAAAGCGGAGGATCTGCGCGGAGAGGGCGTCCATCGCCTCGCGCATGCGCACCGGGTCCACGCGGTAGGTGCCCGTGGCCGCGTCTCGCGAAAAGGCGCCGCGCTCCTTGAAGTAGTTGAAGCGCGCGATGTTGGCGCGGCCGTGCGCGCTCGACGCGCCGAACCGCACGGAGCGGAAGATGCCGGCCAGAAAGGTGACGTAGTTGTCGGTCACGTCGCCCTGCACCTCGCCCATCCCGTTCAGCCGTGTGATCATCCACAGCCCCAGCACGTCGGCCTTGCCTTCTTCCAGTGCGCTGGCCTGGTCGCGCAGCGACTCGCGCACCGTGCCGCGGCCGTCGATGGTGTTCTTGATCCCCAGCCCGTGCGCCACCTCGTGGAACATGGTGTTGGCGAAGAACGCGTCGAAGCTGATGTGCCGCCGCTGGTCGGGGGTGATGAGCATGCTGGCGATGGGCACCAGGATGCGGTCGAACTTGGCGCGCATGGCGTTGCGCAGCTGCAGCCGGCGCGTGCCCTTCTGCAGCTGCACCTCTTCGTCGTTGGGCAGGTTGATGGCGATGGTCTTGGAGCCCGCGTTGGCCTCGCCCGCGTAGTAGACCACGTCGTAGGCGTTCAGCTCGCTGTCCGTCCCCGGCGTCTCGCGGCGGTACGCCTCGGGCACGGGGAGCGCGCGCTGCAGGTCGGGGAGCAGCGCGGCGTAGCGCGACAGCCGGCGGCTCCACTCCTGGTCCTTGATCAGCACGTACGCCTCGTACGAGGCCTTGTAGCCGAAGAGCGCGTCCTCGTACGTCTCGATGGGCCCGATCACCACGTCCAGCGGATTGCTCTTCATGTCCAGCCAGGCAAAGTCGCTGGGCTGAAAGTCGTCCGTGACCAGCGCGTCGGCGCGCAGCTCCAGGTAGCGGCGCAGCCCCGGGTCCTCGGCCAGCGCCGCGGCCTGCCGCAGCCTGTCCGCCGCGCGCCGCAGCTGCGCGCCGAACGCCTGGTGGTAGGGCACGGCGACAAGCCTGCCGTCCGCGCCGCGGCGCACCAGGGTGTACAGGCTCTTCAGCGAGTCCGCGCGCGCGCCGCCCGCGGCCACCTGCGCCTCGAGCTCCGCCCGGGTAAGGTCGGCGGGATACAGGTTCGCGCCGTCGGACTTGGCGCCCACGCCGGGAAGGAAGGGCGCGTTGCCGGCCAGGCGGTCCCACGGCCCGTAGTTGATCTCCGCGTAGCGCCGCACGCGCGGGTCGGGGATGGAGGCCAGCAGCGAGTCCAGGTCGCCGTACGCCTGCAGCTTGAACAGCGCGTCCATCTCCCGCGCCGCGTCGATCAGCAGCGGGATCATCCGCCGGTCGGCCTGGCTCAGCGGCAGGTCCGTGGTCAGCCGCACCGGCGTGTAGCGCGCCAGCTTGATGTCGATGGAGTCCTGGACGGCCGCGCCGCCGGAGGTCTGGGCCAGGGCGGGGGCGCACGCCGTGAGCGCCGCGATGGCCGCCGCCGCGCACTGGTGCCGAATGGTCATCGTGAACTCTCGGGAAAGGTGAACCGCGTTCGATCGCGGCGCACGATAGTCCGCGCGCCCGTCGTCCACAAGCGGGCCAGGCAGCCAGGCAAGGTGACGTCCTGTGCTTTGCCACCTTGGATGCCGGGATGTGATGCGGCGCGCTCTACCGCGGCGGCTCCAGGTCGAAGAGCCCGATCGGCCGCGGCGCGCCGTGCCGGCCGATGCTCCACTTCGTCATCCCGATCGTCCATCCCTCCGCCTCCAGCGCCTCCAGCAGCCGCAGGCTGGGCGCGCGGAACGGGTCGGAGAGCAGGATGCGGCCGCCGGGCGCGAGGTTGCCTTCGAAGATGCGCCGCAGGTGCGGGTGCATCGACTCGCCGTACAGGATGTCGGAGCCGATGATCCAGTCGTAGCGCGCCTCGTCCGTCCACTCGGCCCAGTCCACCAGCCGGTGCTCCATGCCGGCGGAGCCGTTGCGCTCCACGTTGCGCCGGCAGACGGACATCGCCAGCTCCTGCCTGTCCGTCTGCACCACCCGCGCGCCCAGCGACGCGGCCACGATCCCCGGCAGCCCCGTCCCCGCGCCCAGCTCCAGCACCCGCTTTCCGCGAAAGCCATCCGCGCGCGAGGCTACCTCGTGCGCCAGCCCGATAGCCGCGGGCCACAGCACCACGCCGTACGGCAGGCGCTCCCTGAGCTCCATGAGAAAGTGGGCCTCGTCGTCCCGGCTCAGCACCGACTCGGAGTGCAGGATGCTCCACGTGCGCCCGCCCAGCCCCAGCCGGTACTCGTGCAGCGGAAAGTCGCCGGCGGTGGTGTGCAGCACCTCCGCCTGCTTGGTCGAATCGGTCATGTCGGATCGATGGATGGAAAACGCTGCTTTGGCGGATGCCCGGCTGCAGGTTCGGTGGATGTGCATCCGTGCGTATCCGCTTACAAGAATGCTGCCGATGCACGAACAACGGGTTTGCAACGGAAACGGCGAAGGGGTACAGAGGGACAGAGAACAGCCAGAGGAACAGAGGACGACCGGTTCCTCTGTTCCTCTGGCTTTTGTCTGTCCCTCTGTACCCTCGCTGTTCCTTCTTCGGGTCTCCCGCGTCAGATGCCGCCGGTGGGGAACCACTCCGCGAAGGTCCACCGCTGGCCGGGGCGCGCCGGACGCGCGTCGCGATCGAACAGCGCCAGCTCCTCGTGGTCCGGATCATCCCCGCCCGCGCACGCGGTCCGGCACGCGATCCCGCGCTCGCCCGCGGCGTACGCCTCGCCGCCGATCCGCTGGCACACGTCCCAGCCGATGCCGTCCGGATAGCTGGCCGCAAGGCCCAGCGCGAGCACGCCCTCGTCCGTCACCGCGTCCACGTACTCCGCGCGCGGAACGTCGAAGCCCTGCAGGTGTGGCCGGCGGTCGGGGCGCAGGTCGAACAGGCTGTGCGCCTCGCCCGTAAAGTTGTCGTGCGCCTGCAGCGCGGCCATGCGAAGGGTGCGGTTGAGGTACAGCACCCGGTGCGCGCCGGGCGCGTTCCAGCGGCCGCCGCGAATCTGTGAATGCGACGTGTCCGCGCAGTCCGCCCACCCCGGCTTGCATACGCGATAATAGGTGCCCCCGCGCCCGATCCGCCTCATCGCCCTTCGAACGAGTAGAGCCGGGCGAGGTACGCACGGACGCGCTCCGTGCCGTCGGGCTGGGCGAGCACCTGCAGGATGGAGCGGTCGCCCAGCCCGCGCGCGGCGTTGCGAACCACCTGCGGAATGCGCTCGGGGATCAGCTCTTCGTACAGCACGCGGGCCACGTCCCTCGTACGCTCCACGTCGGCCAGGCGGTCGGCGGGGACGCCGTTCTTGCGCCACTGGTCCACGGCCTGCCGCGTGACCCCGAACAGGGCCCCGGTCTCGGCGCTGCTAAGGCCGAACGTCTGCTGGATCTCCTCGAGCGCGCTCACGCTTCCGGTGAGGCGAAGGACTTCCTGCGCCAGCGTGCCCAGAAAGCCGGCGGTGATCATCAGGCGGCCACGCGCCTGGCCTGCGTGGGGGCGCGGCGCGCGGATGGACTCCACGGGCACGCCGCACGACGTGGCCAGGTCGCGCAGCTCGTGCGCAAGGGCCCATACCAGCCATCCGCCCGGCGCATCGTCGTCGATGCCGAACGAGAGCCCGGCATCGATGACCTTGATGCCCGCCATCTGCAGCGCGTTGCCGCGCACCTCGTCGGGAAACTGCTGGTGGACGATCTCGTGGACCAGCGAGTAGCAGGACCGGGCGTACGCGCTGGCGTCGCGCACGGCGCCCGTGCGCTCGAAGCGATCCATCGCGGCCTCGGCGGCCTCGATGCGCGGATCGCTTGCGACCTCCTGGATCTCCCGCCGACTTCCCGTCAGCAGCGCGGTTGCCGTCATGCCCGTTCTCCCAGGTGATGGTACCCAGGAGGATAAACGATTCGCAAGCAAAACGCAAGTATCTGCGCAAGCACAACGCAACCCCGGTCCCCGCCCGCTCGAAGGGGCAGCCTGGGAGCCAACCCGCTCGGCCTCGAGGTGACTGCGGTTCAAGCACGTGAGCGTCGTCCTCCGTCGCTTCGCGCGGACCTGTGGGGCGGGTCCGCTCGCGGGTGCTGCCCGGCCGCTTCACCCGTGGCGGACGACCGGCGGACCGGAGAACCGCACCACTTCCGAGGACGTGCAGTGTTCCGCAGCGCCGCGCCCGTGGACGCAGGCGGTTCGGTGGAAAACGGAACGCGGGGAGCACCGGCCGGCGCTCCCCGCATCTTCTGTCACCGACGCGCGATCAGCGGCGCTGCAGAAGCTGGTCGATCTTGTTCCACTCCTGGGTCAGGTCCGCCCGGTCTTCGGCATCCAGGGGCTCGCCGTCGCCCTCCTTCATCAGCTTCATCAGCCGGTCGCGCCGCTGCTCCAGCTTTGCGCGCTCCGCGTCGGACAAGTTCACCGGGTCTGCCATCGTCGCCCTCGCTTCGGGTGGGTGCGGTTCTATCCGCCTGCAACCTGCGGTCCAGTACCCGGCAGCGCGCAAGACGGTCACGGGGCGCGGTCAGCCGGCCGAAGACGACTGCGCGCCCTGCCGCACCGACGCGCCCCTGCCGTTCATGTGGAGGCCGGCGGGCCGGCCGGGGCCGCCGCGGGGCGCGGGGGATGATCCGGAGCACGGACGCCTCTCCGCGGCTGCGCGTCGAGCCGCTGCGGCTCCGTGGGGGGATGTGCGACGGCCTGCCTGGCGGATTCCCCGCCGGGCTGCACGGTACGTCCAGGTGGCGTGACCCGGTGGGCTTGCGAACGTCAGATACGGGAGTGGGGAGGCCGGAGTGGCGAAGCCGTGTGCGCCCGCCGTCCGGCACCCCCGGAACCCGGGACGAGGGGTGCATGGCCGAGCCGCGGATACAGCAGGTGCTGGTGGTGGACGACGTGGCGGACCAGCGGGCGATCTACCGCGCGGTGCTGGAGCACCGCGGCTTTCAGGTCCTGGAGGCCGCGGATGGCGAGGCGGCCGTGCGCTGCGCCGAGGCGGACCGCCCCGACCTCATCCTGCTGGACGTGCAGCTTCCGTGGATGGACGGCTGGGAGATCACCCGCCGCCTGAAGGCCGTCCCCCGCACCGCCGGCATCCCGGTGGTCGCGGTCAGCGCCCACGTGGGCGAAGAGGGCCCCGGCCTGGCAGACGAATCCGGCTGCAGCGCATTCCTCTCCAAGACGGGCGACCCCGCGTCCGTCGCCGACGTGATCACCGGCCTGATCGGCGATCCAGCCGCGTGACGTGCGAAAGCAACGGGGGGAGCACCATCTGGTGCTCCCCCCGGCCGACCTCCACTCCGGCGCCCAGGCCTTGACCTGCCTCACGGGCGTCGTTCAGCCGTCGAGAAGTGATTCGAGCGGTGCTCGCGAAACCGTATCGACCCATTGTACCTCGGGACGCCGGCTGATCTCCTCGACGGACGCGAGCGGAACGGTGCACATGAGCATTCCGGCGGCGGGGATGAATCGAACGTCGCCGCTTTCGTGAAAATACTCCTCCAGATCCGTCGCGAGCGCTCGCACCGCCTTCGGATCCGCCTCACGCTGGAGAAGGATCTGCAGCCGGATTTCCTCGCCCTCGCTCTGGCTCGCCAGCAGCGAGTTGACCTTCCTGGACACCTTATCCATTGCCCTACCCTGGTTTGGCGCTCCCGTCCAGCGCGCGCTGACGTCCGGAGCCTCGATCCCTCGCACGATGCAAGCCGCCGCGGTGCCTATGCCCACCAGCCGGCCTGCACTCCGAACTTGAACGCCTCGTACACGTCCACCCGGCCAGACCCGTAGTGATTTTCCTTGTCCTGGCTCTGGCCGGTGATGCGCACCGCCGTCTGCTCCAGCGCTTCCTGGATTCGCGCGGGAACGACGGCGTTTCCGGAGCGAATGCATGCCTGCACAAGGAGCGCGATGCACCCGGCGACGTGCGGCGTGGCGGCCGACGTACCGCTGAACGCCACGTACGGCGGCGTGCCGGGATCCAGCTTATAGCGCCAGTGGCACGACAGGGTTCCCGGTCCCGGTGCGCAGACGTCCGGTTTGATCAATCCCGGCTTGCCGCCGCTGTCGTACGCATAGTCCGTGTATGGACCGTCTTCCCACGCGGCCGGTCCGCGTCCGGAATACACCGCAAGTCTATCGCTGTCGTCCGTGGCTCCACACCCGATGGCTGAGGCCACGCCCCCCACCGGCTGCTGCGAAGGGTGCATCCAAGGTGGGGGGCAGTTCCCGGGAGTGGCGATGTTGTAGGGTACGGGATAAGCCGAGAGATCGTCTCCCTGGTTGCCGATGCTGTTGGCGTGAACGATTCCCGCGGCGCCGATGGCCTCGCTCATGCGCCTCCAGCCGGGGTAGGTAGGGCTCGACGGATACTTCCAGGACATGGACATGCTGATTACCTGGACACCCCGGTCGATGGCGAACTGCATCCCCGCCCAGAACTGTTCCTCGTCCCCTCCAACGCGGATCGCCATGATCGATGCGCCGGGCGCGACTCCCGTTTTGGTCCCCGACGTTCCGTCACCGGCAACGATCCCGGCGCACGCGGTCCCGTGCCCCTGCTGGTCCATCGGATCCCCGTCCGTTGAGGCGAAATCGAACCCGTGGTTCGGGTAGGCATCGCCGCCATCCCACATGCGTTCGCGCAGGTCGGGATGGTGGTAGTTCACGCCCGTGTCGATGACCGCTACAAGGACGCCATCCCCGGTCAGGTCCTGCTGCCAGAGAAGTGGGGCGTTGATCCGTCGAACCGACCATGCAACGTCGTTGGTCGTGTCGTCGGTGAACTCCTTGTCGGGCCAGAGATCCGGTGCGTCGTCGAGCAGGTCTTCCAGGGTCGCATGCCGGATAAGCTCGATGTGCTGCACGTCCTCGCGCTCCGCGATGCGGGCGAGCATGTCCGGGGAGATCTGGACGGAAATCGAATTCGTGATCCAGTAAGGACGTACCCGGCTCACCGGTGGGACCGATACCGACAGGACCGTTCCGTCGTCGATGAGGCTGTCGACTGCGTGTGGCAGTTCCTGCTGTTCGTGGAAGAAGGACAACAGGTCGGTCTGGTGTTCGGCCGCACGGTTCTTCATTCCCCGCACCACGTCCGGCCGGGACGCTCCGACGGGAGAATCGAGGGTGTCCGCGCTGTCCCCGAACGCGTCCGTGGCGGCGGCCGCAACCTCGCGCGCGGGCTCGCCGGTCAGAAAGACGTGGACGTCCAGGGTGTCGTGCTCCCTCACGGCTTGCATGCGATTCGCGAGGGCCGCGCCGAGCTTTCCGTTCACAACTCTACCTCCGTCTTTTAAGGACATGCTTACATTGATTGAAGAGAAGCGCCAGGAAGAGTTCGCAAAGGATGAGCTCCTGCCCGGGCAGGGGCCCGCTGGGGTGTGTGCCTGGTCCAGGCAAGGTGCCCGTGGGCGCTTCCCCGGGGCAGGCGAAACGGGCGCCGCAGCGCTGGCTGATGAGGGCGTACTGCGGCAGGGTACGAAAACCAATCTGTATTTTTAGCATCGAAATGCGCAACGTTCTCACAGGGCCCGCAGCCGGTGCCAGATAGTGGAGCCGTCTTTCCGCGACAGCAGGCGAGGGCCTCGGCGGCGAATACCCTGGAGGGTTTCGTCCACCGGGCGGGGCCGATATATCGTCGTGCATGGTTTCCCCGCACGCATTCGAGAGACGATGAAGATCCTGCTTCCCACCGTGCTCTTGCTCGCATCCTGCGCGCAGTCGCCTGCTCGCGAACCCGGTCGCGTCGCGGAGACTGCATCGGTCGACTCGGCGGAGGTGGTCCGGCCGGGGATCGAGACGTTTCTGGCGGACGTGCCGGCGGCGCTGCGGGGGAAGCGGGTGGGGCTCATCACCAACCACACGGGGATCGACCGGGCGCGGACGCCGGACATCGACCTGATCGCGCGCCATCCCGGCCTGCGGCTGGTGGCCCTGCTGGCGCCGGAGCATGGAATCCGCGGAAACGTCGAGGCAGGCGCGCACATCCAGGACGAGACGGACCCGAGCACGGGCGTGCCGATCTACTCCCTGTACCAGGCGGAGGACCGCGGCCCCACGGCGGAGATGCTGAAGGACGTGGACGTCCTGGTCTACGACCTACAGGAGGTCGGGGGGCGCACGTGGACCTACGTATCCACCATGGCGCTGGCGATGCAGGCCGCCGCGCGAAAGGGGATTCCCTTCGTGGTCCTGGACCGGCCGAACCCGATCGGGGGCGAGATCGTGGAAGGGGCCATGCTGGATCCGCGGTTCAGGTCGTTCGTGGGGATGTACCCCATCCCGGCGCGCCACGGGATGACGGTGGGGGAGCTGGCCACCCTCTTCAACCAGGAGCACGGGATCGGCGTGGAGCTGATCGTGGCGCGGGTGGCGAGCTGGCGGCGCGGCCAGTGGCAGGACGAGACCGGCCTTCCCTGGGTGAACCCGTCGCCCAACCTTCGCTCGCTGGCGGCGCTGACCAGCTATCCGGGATCCGTCTACTTCGAAGGGACCAACCTATCCGAGGGCAGGGGCACCGATCGGCCGTTCGAGCAGATCGGCGCTCCCTGGCTGGATGCGCCGCGGGTCGCCGCGGCGATGAACGCGCTGCGGCTTCCGGGCATCCGCTTCGAAGCCATCACCATGCAGGTCGCGCCGACGGCGGCCAAGTTTCCCGGGCAGACGATCCCCGCCGTCCGCTTCGCCGTCACGGAGCGGGAGGCGTACCGGCCGGTGCGCACGTCGCTCCTGCTCATCGACGAGATCCGCAGGCGGCATCCGCGCGACTTCGCCTGGAGCCGCACCATCGACCGCCTTACGGGCTCGGACCGGGTGAGGCTCGCGATCGAGGGCGGTTCGCTCCCGGCGCTGCTGGAGGCGTGGGACCGGGAGGCCGCGGCGTTCCGCGAGAGCCGAACGCGGTTCCTGCTGTATCCGTGAGCGCAGCCGCGGGCGCACGTCTTTCCGGCGCCCGCTGCCGACCCTCGCGAATCCATTACAACATCAGTACAAACCGCCAACCACGGCCGCGCCCGCGGCGCCCATCATTCACCACGGGCCGCCGCGCCCGGTGCGGAATCCGGTCTCCCGCCGCGCACCCTCCCCTCTCGTCCCCTACATCATCCGCATGGCGACCGAGACCGTGATCCCCGGGCGGCTGTCCGCCGCCACCGCCGCCGCGGCCCCACCGGCGGGGCGGACGCGGATCGACAGCGTGGACCTGCTGCGCGGCGCCGTGATGGTGCTGATGCTGCTGGACCACACGCGCGAGTACGTGCACCGCGACGGCCTGCTCTTCGACCCGACCGATCTTTCGCGGACCACGGTGGTGCTCTTCCTCACCCGGTGGATCACGCACTTCTGCGCGCCGGCGTTCGTGTTCCTGGCGGGCACCGGGGTGGCGCTCCAGCTGGCGCGCGGAAAGTCGAAGCGTGAGCTCTCGCGCTTTCTGATCACCCGCGGCGCATGGCTCGTCTTTCTGGAGTTCACCCTCGTTCGCCTGGTGGTCACCTTCGACCTGGACTACGGCGCGTTTCCGGGAATGCTGCAGGTGATCTGGGCGATCGGCGTGGGGATGATGGTGCTGGCGGCGCTCATCCACCTGCGTACGCGCTGGATCGCGGCCATCGGGGTGGCGATCGTGGCGCTGCACAACCTGACGGATCCGCTGAACGTGGCGCCCGGCGCGGTGCCGCCGGATGGGGCGGACGCGCTGTGGATGGTGCTGCACCAGCCGGGGTTCGTCCAGGTGCTGGGCGTGCGGCTGCTGGTGCTGTATCCCGTGCTGCCGTGGATCGGCGTGCTGCTCTGCGGATACTGCCTGGGGCAGGTGTACGGGTGGGATGCGGAGCGGCGGCGCCGGTTCCTGGTGCGCCTGGGGCTGGGGATGGTGGCCGCCTTCATCCTCCTGCGCCTGCCGAACCTCTACGGAAATCCGTCCGACTGGGCCGCGCAGAAGAACGGGGCATTCACGGTGCTGTCGTTCATCAACACGAACAAGTATCCGCCGTCGCTGCAGTTCGTGCTGATGACGCTGGGCCCGGCGCTGCTGGTGCTGGCATGGGTGGAGAGGACGCGCCGCGGCCCCGTGGGAAGGGCGCTGGTGACCTTTGGCCGCGTGCCGCTGTTCTTCTACCTGCTGCAGTGGCTCGTGGCCCACGGGATGGGTTTGCTGCTCTCGCTGGCGGCGGGCAAGCCGACCAGCCACTTCTTCGGGATGCCCGGCTTTACCCCGCCGCAGCCCGGCGCCGGCTTCAGCCTGGGGGTCGCTTACCTGTGCTGGCTCGCGGGAGTCGCGTTGCTGTATCCGCTCTGCCGCTGGTTCGCCGGCGTAAAGCAGCGGCGGAACGAGTGGTGGCTGAGCTACCTCTGACTGAGATTGCGGCGCTCCCCCATGTGTCATATCGAAGGAGCGCCGCGCAGAACCGTCCCTCCGACAAAACCCGGCGCGGGACTGAGAGTATCTACGAACCTCGTAATCCGCATCACGCGCAAGACTGGCGGATGTGGAGATGCGGATCCCGCGGGAGCGCATGGCATCCCTCGCAGGAGCGATTGAAATCGCGGCAACGACGTCACGCTGTCCGCCTGCGCGGACACGGCGGCCCGGGCGTGTGCGGCGTCCAAAGCACCGGCGCGTCCGCAACCACGTGACCCACACCCCAGCATTGACTTCCTGAGGGAGCGCACCACGTGTAACAAGAAGTCAGGCAACAGATTGCGCGCGACCGAAGGATCTCGGTTGCCCTGCGACGGGGCTGGATTCGGAGCACCGAATCCGGCCCCGCCGTTTTGCCGGCGAGGTCCTTCGGTCGGCGCCCTGACCTCATCTCCAGGGCGGGTTCAGCGCGGCGCCTCCCTCAGCCTCAGGAAGTCAATCGGAGAGATTCGCGCTCCGCGGTTCAGCTGAGTCCCCGCGGCAGATCGAGCCTGCGTCAAAAGTGGTATCGGGAAATGGCCGCGAACCTGTCCTTGAAGGGCGGGGGTGGCGCCATGACAATAGATGCGGATGCATCACCCGGCCCATCGCGCCGAATCTTCCCACACGGAATCCCACGATGACCACGCGCCGCACGACGACGCCCAGGATCACGCCCGGCAGGGCGCTGCTGTACGGTACGCTGGTGGTGGGGACGCTCGACATCCTGGAGGTGATCGTTTTCGTGGGGATGCGCGGGGTGCCGCCGGTGCGCGTGCTCCAGAGCGTGGCTTCGGGGGTGCTGGGGCGCGGCGCGTACCAGGGCGGCCTCCCCGCGGCGCTGCTGGGGACGCTGCTGCACTTCACCATCGCCTTTGCGGCCGTCGCCCTCTACCAGGTAGCCAGCCGCCGATTCGGCTTTCTCACCCGCCATCCGCTGGTGTGGGGGCCGCTGTACGGCGTCGGCGTGTGGCTGGTGATGAACCTGATCGTGGTCCCGCTGTCCGCGGCCGCTATCGGCTCGCCGACGCCCGCATCGATCATCAACGGCCTGCTGATCCACGCGCTGGGGGTAGGCCTGCCCAGCGCGCTGTTCGCGAGGGCAGCCATCGCGCCGGCCCCCGCTCCCGAGCGGGAGAGCACGCGGCTCGCGGCCGGGGGGAGCCGGCCGCGGGCGCGCGTCTAAGCCGGGACAACGCCACCTCCATCGGAGACATCCCATGCGTGCACGAATGACGGCGCTGTGCCTGGCCCTGCTCGCCGCCTGCGGGGGCTCCGAGGCCGCGCGGCCGGCTTCCGGAGCCGGCTTCCACGCGGCCGCGCCGGAGACGCGCGTGGATGACATCGACCGCGACACCGCCCGCATCCGCGCGGCCACCGCGGCCTTTCGCAGCCTGGACGCGGCGGTGGCGGCGGGGTACGCGCGGTCCGTGCGCAGCTGCATCGCCCATCCACCGCACGGGGCGATGGGCTTTCACCACGGCAACGCGGGGCTGATGGACGACCGCATCGAGCTGGAGCGGCCGGAGATCCTGGTGTACTCACGCGCCTCCACGGGCGAGTACGTGCTGAACGGCGTGGAGTACATCGTCCCCTACACGTCGCTCTCGCGCGACGCGACCCCGCCGCGCGTGATGGGGCAGGCGCTCAAGCGCAGCGATCAGCTGCAGTTGTGGTATCTGCACGTGTGGATCTATCGAGAGAACCCCAACGGCCTGTTCGCCGACTGGAATCCGCGCGTGGAGTGCTGATGCGCGCGGCGACGGCCGCACGGTAGAGCGACGGGGCTGGCACGATCCCGCAATCCAGTTCCGAGCAGGCCGGGAGAGGGTCCTTCGGTCGCGCGCAAGCGGTTGAGTGGCTTCGGGTTACACGCAGCGCGCTCCCTCGGGAAGCCCATGCGCGTTTTGCGGATCAGTATCAGGACAGGATCGAGCAGTCTCTGCCCGAAGGCGGCCATGCAGGCCGCCTTCGGGCGTTTTGCGTCGCGTCCGCATCCACATGGCCGGCCGTGTCATAGACCGGCGCTTCGGGGCGTTCAGCTTGGCACGCGGACGCGGGACATCTCTGCTGCCCGCACCGCTTTCGCATCGCATGGCCGCGCACCCCGCTCGAGGCAGATGCCCAGGCAACGAGGCTTTCCCACGACGTCACTGCTGGCGGGGCTGGACGCGGAGGCGCGGCTGCCGCTGCACCGGCAGCTGTACGAGGAAATCCGCAACGCGGTGCTCGCCGGCCGCATTGCCCCGGGCGACCGCATCCCCTCCACGCGCAGCCTGGCGCAGGACCTGGGCGTCTCGCGCACCACGGTGCTGCAGGCCGTCGACCAGCTGCGGGCGGAGGGATACCTGAAGTCGGTGGTGGGCAGCGGCACCCGGGTGGCGGACGTGCTTCCCGAACGGCTCACCCAGGTGCGGCGTACGGCGGCCCCGCCCGTCCCGCCGCTGCCGCCCTCCACCCTGTCCGCCCGGGGCGCGGCCATCGCCGCCACGCCGCGGGCGCTGCAGCGCGTGGGCAGGGAGCCGCGGGGCTTTCGGCTGGGCATTCCGGCGCTGGACCTGTTCCCTCGCAAGCTGTGGAACCGGCTGCTGATCCAGCGCGCGCGCCTGACCAGCGTGTCGGAGCTGGACTACGGACCGCCCGCCGGGGTCCCCGCCCTGCGCGAGGCCATCGCCAGCTACGTGGCGACCTCGCGGGGCGTCCGGTGCACGCCGGACCAGGTGATCGTCGTGGCCGGGGTGCAGCAGGCGATCGGGTTCGCGGCGCGGCTGCTGATGGATCCGGGCGACGAGGCGTGGCTCGAAGACCCCGCGTGGCTCGCCGCCCGGGCCGCGCTGACGGGCGCGGGCGCCCGCGTGGTCCCCGTCCCGGTGGACGCCCGGGGGATCGACGTGGCGGAGGGGATTCGCCGCGCGCCCCACGCGCGCCTGGTGTGCGTCACCCCGTCTCACCAGTACCCGCTGGGCGTCACCACCACCCTGGAGCGCCGCCTGATGCTGCTGGAGTGGGCGCGCGGGGCGGACGCGTGGATCCTGGAGGACGACTACGACAGCGAGTTCCGCTACGGCGGCCGGCCGCTGATGGCGCTGCAGGGGCTGGACGGCGGCTCGCGCGTCATCTACCTGGGCACCTTCAGCAAGTCCGTCTTTCCTGCGCTGCGCATCGGGTTCGTGGTGGTGCCGCAGCCGCTGGCGGAGGCGTTCGTCCGGGCCCGGCTGGTCACCGACCAGCATCCGCCCACGCTGGACCAGCTCACCCTGGCCGACTTCATCCGCGGCGGGCACTTTGCCCGGCACCTTCGGCGCATGCGCAGGGCGCACGAGTCCCGGCAGAACGTGCTGATCGAGGAGGTGCGGCGCGAGCTGGGGGGGCTGCTCACGCTGCAGCCTTCGAACGCCGGGCTGCACATGGTGGGATACCTGCCGGCCGACCTGCCGGACCGCGAGGTGGAGCGCCAGGCCCTGCTGCGCGGCGTGGAGATCTCGCCGCTGTCGCCGCACTACCTGGGGCCGGTGCGGCAGAACGGCGTCCTGATGGGCTTTGCGTCCACCGGCGAGGCGGAGATCCGGCACGCCGTGCGGCAGCTGGCCCTGGCCATCCGCTCCGTCCCCGCCGGCGCGGACGGGGAGTGCGCATCGCGGGAGTCGCGCGCGGCGTGAGCGTGCTTCGGCGCGCATCGACACAGCGGTCCTCATCCTCATACCAGATCCGGGAAAACACCTGTCATCGTCATACCGAATCCGGCAATAGAGTGCATGACTTCCTGAGCGAGGCGCCGCGCTGAGCCTTGCCCTGACCGGAAACCCGGCGCGCCGACCGAAGGACCTCGCCAGCAGAACGAAGGGGCTGGTTCCACGTCCTGATCCCGGCCCCTGCGCAGCCGACAGGAGGTCCTTCGGTCGCGCGCCGGAGTGAGTGCAGGCGGCAGGATTTGCGCGTGCGCTCCCTCAGGAAGTCATATCACATCACATTCTTTTCCCGGATTCGGGCTCGGGACCCGGAGGAATGGAAAGAGGACGCGGAGACCTGGAAAGGTCCATCCGCGTCCTCTCCTTTTCTTCGGCGTCCTCCGCGTGATCCTTCTCCTTCTCCTTCCCGTCACGCGGTCAGCGGCCGGCCCTACTCACCGGGGAACGCGTAGGTGCTGCGGGGCGCGGCCATGGTCCCGTCCACCCCGCCAAAGGTGTACGCGGCCCCCAGTCCCAGCACCTGCAGCTGGTCGGCCGGGATGGGAAACTGCAGCGGGGTGCCCCGCACCAGGTCGCCCCAGCCGCGGCCGTTGAAGTACCAGGACGCCGCGTACGGGCCGCGCTGCCAGGTCTCCATCCGGCTCTCCCACTTCAGCATCTCCAGCAGGCCGCCACAGGCGCCGCCGGGCAGCCTGGGCACGCAGCTGGTGTTCACGCCCGTGGCCGTCGTCGGATTGAGGCCGTTGACCGCGCGCGTCACGTTGATGCTGTCGGCCGCCGCCTGCAGCTCGCCGCGGCGAAAGTGCGCCTCCGCCGCCAGCAGGCGCATCTCCTCGTAGCCGATCTCCGGCCAGGTGCCCGTCTGCAGCCCCGACTGCGGGTTGAGCTGCGTGGTGTGGTACTGCGACCAGCGCCAGGTGCCGCGGTCGGCGCTGGTGAACTGGGCGGCGTTGTTCACCGTGGCGCCGGGGCACGCCCCCTCCACCGGGCACGCGCCGCCGTTGGCCGCCGTGCGGCTGCGGCGCACCCCCACGTAGCGCCCCCACTGCTGCGCCTGCTGCTCCAGCGTGGTGCCGCGCGGAAAGCGCAGGTCCGGCGAGACGATGAGCACCGGCGCGTTGTCGGCGAACGTGGGCCCGCGATCGGCCAGCGGGGTGGCCAGCCAGCGCTGGTAGCTCCCCGACTGGTCCGCCATCCCGTACATGAAGTACGCCACCTGCTGCCAGGTGGGCGCCCACGCGTAGAAGTAGCCGATGTTGAACCCCAGCCAGCTGGTGAACACGATCGACGCGTCCGACAGGTAGTTCGTCTTCAGCCCCGCGCCGGTCTCGGCCAGAACGGCGTTCCAGTTCACCGCCGCCCGCTCCGCCGGCGTGCGGGCCACATTGGCCCGGTAGCGCGCCTTGAACGAGCTTATGATGCGCACCAGCTCCGGCATGGTGAGGTCCGACGGCGTTCCCACCCACGCCTTGGGGATGGTCACCCCCGCCGCCGCCGGCGAGCCGGCCAGCGCGATGGCCTGGTCCAGGTAGGCCAGCGCCCTGGCCATCACCTGGCCGTACGGCACCGGCTCGCCCAGCAGGATGGGTGCGCCGTCGTCGTCGATCACCGCCACCGTCTCGTCCACCACGTAGCCGCGGTCGTAGACGAGGGCGACGTCGCCGTGGCCCAGCCCCTGGATGAACTTTCCGTACACCCGCAGGCGCATGGCCCGCGTGGCGCCCAGCCCGCCGCTGATGGCCGGGTCCTCCTCCACCGCGCGCAGCCCCTCTGCCACGGCCGCCAGCGCGCGGTAGTTCTGCCGCCACGCGAACGCCACGTTGCCGAAGTCCGCGTGCGTCACCGAGTTCTGAATGATCTCGCGCGGCAGGCGGCTGTACTGCAGCATGCCGAAGTTGGCGGAGGTGGAGCTGTGCTCGAACGCCTGGCTGCTGAAGATGTGCGTGGGCCCGGCCACCGAGTGGTTGGCCTCGTACCAGGCGCGGTACGCGCCGGCCACCAGCCCCTCCACGTCGCCCGGGGTGGCCAGCGCCCGCCGGCGGTCGGGCGCGTTGCGGTTGTCCACCACCAGGTCCGCGCACCCCGCCGCGCCCAGCAGCAGCAGGAGGCCGCAGACCCGTCTCTTGCGGATATGTAGCATCGGGATCTCCCCGTTAGAAGTTCACTTCCACGCCGAGCGTCCAGGTCCGGAAGTTCGGATACTGGTAGCCCTCGACACGGCCCAGCGCGGCGGATCCGGTCTCGCCGCTGCTCTTGCCCACCTCGGGGTCGAAGCCGCGGTAGTCGGTCCACGTCTTGAGGTTGCGGCCCGACAGCATCAGGCTCAGCCCGTCGAGCGCGCGGGCGCCGGGAACGCGGCCCAGCAGGTCCTGGCCCACGGTGTAGCGCAGCGACAGCTCGCGGAACTTGACGAAGCTGCCGTCCTCCACGAACTCGCTGCTGGGGCGCAGCCCGCTGGCCCCGTAGACCTTGGCGTAGTACGACACCGGCTTCTGCAGCTCCTCCGATAGCCCCGTCTGGTCCAGGATCCCCGCCGTGCGGCGGAACACCGCCCACTGCAGCGGCTGGTTGTAGACGCTGATCCCCTGCACCGCGTCGAACAGCCCGTACAGCGTAAGGCCGCCCCAGCTCAGGGTGGAGGACAGGCTCAGGTTGTAGTCCGGCGTCGTCTTGCCCAGCGGGCACAGGTCCGTGGGCTCGCCCGACGCGCGGTCGGTGCACACCCCGCCGAACGGCTCGCCCCAGCGCAGGCCGCCCAGCCGCGGGTGCGCGTTCTGGATGCCCGACGGGGCCAGGTCGCCCCAGCGGCCGGCCGTGGGTTCGGCGCCGCCCGTCCACACCAGCAGCCCGTCGTCGTTCACGCGGAACTGCGAGCAGTCCACCCCGGCTGGAAGGTGGTCGCAGCTGGTGGCGAACTGCAGCCCGTAGAACGTGCCCATCCGCTCGCCGGGGCGCGCGTAGAACACGTTGCCCAGCCCCTGTCCCGTCACGCCGTAGGTGAACTCCGGCCCGCTGAGCTCCGTGATGGTGGAGCGCGTGCGGTCGTAGTTCAGCCGCGCCGACCAGGCGAAGCTCTCGCGCTGGACGAGGCGCGTGTCCAGCGACAGCTCCCAGGTGTCGCTTTCCAGCGTTCCCGCGTTCACCGTGCGCTGCAGGTAGCCGGTGTACGAGGGAAGCGGCACGGGAAGGATCTGGTCCGCCGTGGTGGAGCGGGCGTAGTTCACGCTGAGCGTGGCGCGGTTGGCCAGCAGCCCCAGGTCGATCCCCGCCTCGTGCTCGGTGGTGTGCTCCGGGCGCAGGTCGCGGTTCCCCAGGTTCTGCGGCGACACGGTGCCGCCGTTGACGGTGTACGTCTCGTACTGCGCGGCGAACGCGGGGCGTCCGCCCGCCGTCCCCACCGAGTAGCGCACCCCCAGCTCGTCCACGCCGGGGATCCCGAACCACGACTCCTCCGACACCAGCCACTTGGCGGCCAGCCGGTGGTACCAGGCGCGCCGCTGGTCCGCGCCAAAGAGCGAGCTGCCGTCGTTGCGGATCAGCGCGTCCAGCACGTAGCGGTCGGCGATGTCGAAGTTGGTCATCACGAAGTACCCGTCCGCCCGCTCCGGGAACACGCCCGAGACGGCGCGGATGGTGGCGGGGTTGATGTTGCCGAACTGCGGCACGTCGCCCACGCTGAACCCGAAGCCGCTGGTCTGCGTCTCCTCCGCGTCCGTCTGCTCGTACAGGTAGCGGAACTGCGTGCGGTTGTGGATCGCGTCGGAAAGGTCGAACCGGGCCGTCCCCGTCACGCTGGCGTTGAACGACTGCGAGAGCTGGTACAGCTGGTTCAGCGTGCCCTCGTTGAGCGCCGAGTTGGGGGTGCCGGTGCGAAAGCCCTTCTTGCGGTAGTCCTGGTCCACGCGGTCCAGCCGGTCAAAGCTGGCGCTGGCGTCCACGTCGAACCAGTTCATGGGCGAGTAGCGCACGCTGCCGCTGCCCAGAAAGCGGCCGCGGCGGGTGTCGAAGCGGCGCACCAGCAGCTCGTAGACGGGGTTGTCGCTCTCCGTGTTGTGCGGGTTGGGCTGGATGATCAGGCTGTCCGGGTCGTTGCGGCAGTCCCGGGCCACGTCGCCCTGGCAGGCGAACAGGTCGATCCCCGCCGGCATGCGCGTCATGGCGAACATCGGGTTGCCGTTCACCTCGGGGAACTGGTCGTTGCTGGAGCGTCCGTAGAAGGCGCTGGCCGAGACGGAGAGGTTGCTCCGGATGGCCTGGTCCACGTTCAGCCGGAAGTTGTTCTGCGTAAGCCCCTCCTGCCCCAGCATCACCCCCTCGTCGCGCGTGCCGCTGAACGAGACGTGAAAGTTGGTGGCCCCCGCGCGCCCCTCGGCCGAGAAGGCGTTGCGGGCGAATGCGCCCTGCGTGAACATCCGCTGCACCTGGTCAAAGGTCTGCCCCGGCCAGGCCTGCGTCTGATAGGTGTTGTACTCGTTGGCGGCGGAGGGCGCGCCGCTGGACGCCCGCTGCCCCGCCAGCGCCAGGTTGGGGCAGCGCATGAAGTCGCACTCGTTCCCCTGCAGGTCCACGAAGCGCGTTCCCGCCGCGTTCATCTTGAACTGGTGCGTCTCCGTCAGCAGGCTTTCCGGCGTGGAGGGCATCTCCCCCAGGCCGAGCTCCGAGCGAAAGGTGTAGCGCACCTGGTCGTCGGGAACGCGGCTGCCGCGGCGGGTGGTGATGTTGATGACGCCGTTGGCCGCGCGCGACCCGTACAGCGAGGCGGCCGCGGCGCCCTTGAGCACCTCGATCTTCTCGATGTCCAGCGCGTCGATGTCGGCCACGCTGGAGCCCAGAATGGCGCCGTCTACGATGTACAGCGGCTCCTGCGAGCGCCCCATGGCGTTGATGCTCTTGGGCCCGCGCAGCAGGATGGACGGCGCGGAGCCCGGGCGGCCGGAGCCGGAGACCACCGACGCGCCGGCCACCTTGCCCTGGATGGCGCCGGCGGCGTTGGTGGGTGCCACGTGGATGTCCGACGCCGTCACCTGGGCCACCTCGAACGGAACCTTGCGCGCCTCCACGGCGCCCGCGGTGCCGGTGACCACCACGTCCTCCAGCAGGATGATCTGGGCGGCCATCTGAAAGTTCTGCGTCAGGGCGGCGCCCGGCGACAGCGTGATGCTGCGCGACACCGCCGACAGCCCCTGGCGCGACGCCGTGATCTGCACGGCCTGCCCGGGGCGGATGCGCGCGCCCGGCACCACCAGCCGGTAGCTGCCGTCGGCGCCGGTGCTGGCGCCCGCGTTCAGGCTCTCGATGCGCACCAGCACCGCGGCCTCGGGCTGGCCCTGCGCGCTGGTCACGCGGCCGGTGACGGTGGCGGCTTCCTGGGCCGCCAGCGGTAGCGGCGCCAGCATGGACAGCAGTGCTGCGACGAACGAACGTAGGGTTTTCATCGGTCCTCCTGGTGATGGTGGCGTGCGTGCCACCGTGGGTCAGGCCGTGGCTGCCGGCCTGCGGCGAGAGCGCGGGACGCGTCGGTGCCCGCGGGCTCCCGGTGCGAGCGCTGTCTGCGGTTCGCGGCACCTCCTTTCCGGGCGGCGTGGAGCAGGGCGCGGTGCTGCCGCCGCCCTGCGGGGATGGGGGAAATCAGGAGTGAAGAGTGGGTGGGGCCGTGCGGGAGGGAGTAGCGGCGCGTGGCGAAGCAGGCAGGGTCCGGGGTGGATCAGCCGGATCAGGGGCGGTTGGCCGGACCGATCACGCGGAGGACGCGGAGGAAACGAGGGAGGACGCGGATGATGGCATCATCCACGTCCTCCCGGTTCCGTCCGCCTGGCGGGCCCCGTAAACGGCGAGGAGGTACAGAGGCAGAGAAGCGCCAGAGATACGGAGACGGCCCGTTTATCCGCCTTCCTCTGTATCCCTGGCAGTTTCTGTATCTCTGTGCTCCGGCCTTTTTTGATCCGTACGCGCCGCGTGTGCGATTTCTCCGCGCTGGTGCCCGGGACCGGTATGGGGAAAAGGGCGAAAACCGGTTCTTGAGTAGTATCCCCGGCGCGGCCATTCTTCGTGCAGACCGGGACCGCGGGCGGATGCCGATCCGCGCGCGGGATTCCGGGAATCGACACGATCCACCGCGCATCCGCCGGAGCCACAATGACGGCCATCGCAATCGTCCCGCGCACGGAAGGCGCCCGCGCGGGCAGACCGGGCGACGGGATCCTCGCCCTGCAGCGCGCCGCGGAGAGCCCCATCCGCTTCGCCCCGCCGCTCCCCGCCACCGCGGAGCCCGGGCCGCTCTACCTGCAGTGGCTGCTGGTGCCGGACCGCGGCGATGGCGTGGCGCTCCCCGTCGCGCGGATCGACTGGATCGCGGCGGAGGACAACTACCTTCGCATCCACGCCGGCACCCGCGGCTACCTGATCCGCGAGACCATGGAGCGGCTGAGCGGGCTGCTGGACCCCGCCGTGTTCCTGCGCATCCACCGCTCCACGCTGGTGAATCTGAACCGCGTGAAGGCGTTCCGCCGCTGGGGCGCCCGCGACCACCTGGTCGTTCTGGAGAACGGCACCGAGCTGCGGATGAGCCGCACCTACCACCGCGCGCTCGGCTCCACCGTCGGCGACTACCGCTGAGCACGCGAAAAGGCCCTGCATCGCCGGTCGATGCAGGGCCTTCGTTCCGCCGCCGCCCGCCTCCCGGACCGGGGAGGCGGGCGGACGTTCATCCGCGGACTACTGGAGCGCGGCGGCGCGGCCGGTGCCGCTGCCGTACGCGGGCGCGGCGTCCGCGGAGAACGCAGGCGCCGCCGCGGACGACGCGGACGCGCGGTCGCCGCTGATCACGTTGGGATCAGGCGCCCCGTCGCGGTCGCAGTCGAACGAGCCCAGGTCCTGCACCGAGCCGGGGTTGCCGCGCCACACGTTGGCGCCCGTGCTGGGCCGGAAGACGGCGCCCTGCGCGTTGTCCTGCACGTTGTTGCCGGTGAACACGTTGTCGCAGGCGCGCGCGATGCTCATCGCCACCGTCCCCGCGTTGCTGACCTGGTTGCCGGTGAACGACACCCCGCGCAGCGAAACGGGAAGGGAAACGATCTCGGCCACCGCGATACCGGCGTTGAGCGTGCCGTCGATCCGGTTCTGCTCCACCTGCGAGTCGAAGACGTTGGTCAGGATGATGCCGCCGGTCCACCCCGCGCCGATCTGGTTGTGGGCGATGGTCACGTTGCTGCCGTCGCGCACGCGGATGGCGCCGTAGATGCTGGACGGGTAGCTGTCCTCCGTCTCGATCACGTTGCGCGCGATCACCGCGCCGTCCACCGGGTTCAGGGGGATCCCCGCGGCGTTGCGGTACGGCGACTGGAACTGGATGCCGGTGTTGGTGCTGTCGCCCTCGAAGTGGTTGTCCGTCACCTGCGTGCCCGTGGTGCCCACGAAGAACACGCACAGCGTGTAGCCGCACCCGATCTGGTTGCCCACCACGCGGATGCCGCTGAAGTCCTGGTTGAAGACGTTGAACGCCACGATCGCCCCGAAGGCGTACTCCGCGTCCAGCTCCAGGCCGGAGATGGTGATCCGGCCGGCCTCGAGCTCCAGCAGCACGCCGGTGTTCCCTTCGGTGAGCTTGAGCCCGGAGCCCGGCTCGGCGCAGGTTACGGTGACTCCCGGCGTGGAGATGGCCACGGAGGTGGCGAGCTCGATGGTCCCGGAGATGGCGATCACGTCGCCCGGCTGGGCCGCGGCCACCGCGGCGCGCAGGGCGGCTTCGGTGCTGGCGACCACCGTGGGCGACGCGGCGCACGCCGTGGCGGCGGCAAGGCTGGGCCCGGTGGCGAGGGGGGAGGGCGTGGTCGGCTGTTCGGCGCAGGCGGCCAGCGCGGCGGCGGCAAGGACGAGCGAGGCGGCGTGGGTAAGGTTTCTCATGAGCTCCGTTGGGGATACAGAGGGAGAGAGGTGTGCGCGCAAGGTCCGCTGGGGCGCGGCCGCCGGCGCGGAGGAGCGTTTCGCGGGATCAGGTTCGCATGGCTCCGTTCGGGATGAAGGGGAGAAATGCGCGCGCAAAGGTCCGTCGTGGCGCGGACCCACGGGCGCAGGGAAGCGGTTATCGGTTCTGAGTGTCGGGTCTGGCTGAACTGTCATTCTGAGGGCGGCGCCGCGCGACACTCTCCTTTCGGCTGGGAGCCTGGCGCCGACCGAAGAATCTTTATGCTGGGCGGGAGAATCTCTCTCTCGCGTGCGGTTCCCGGGCGTTGGCCGGGCAGGGGTTCCGCGCGAGGAGAGGGAGATTCCTCGGTCGCGCCACACGGTCCAGCGCGACGCCGCGGCTCCACGGCGGGCGCTCCCTCAGACCGAATCCGGCAATAGCGTGCATGATGACTTCCTGAGAGAGGCGCCGCGCTGAACCTTGCCCTGACCGGGAACCCGGCGCGCCGACCGAAGGACCTCGCCAGCGGCACGAAGGGGCTGGTTCCGCGTCCTGATCCGGCCCCTGCGCAGCCGGGAGGAGGTCCTTCGGTCGCGCGCCGGAGTCAGTGCAAGCGGCAGGATCTGCGCGTGCGCTCCCTCAGGAAGTCATATTTTTTCCCGGATCCGGTATGGCAGGTGTTTCCCCGGATCAGGTATGAAACCTGTCACGGTGTCCGTCCTGTGCGTGGGGGACTGCGGGGTCCAGGTCGCGGCGGCCAGAAGGGCTCCGCGAGCAGCGCGGGATCGTCGGCGTTTCACGCGATCGGCACCCCAGCTGTTTCCAGCACGTCAGTCAACGCGCGGCCCTCCCCATTCCGGACAGGGGTGGATGGATCGGCGTCGCCGGCTCGCTCACCGCCCGGTGGATGGAGTGGATCGCAGCACTTCCAGCCGCCGCATGGCCGCGATGCCGAGCGCGGGGCCCACGGCGAACAGCCCGAACGCGAGGGGCCAGCCGCCCAGCGCCCGCAGCGGCGGCACGGCGGCGATGGAGAAGGAGGTGAGGAGAAACCCCAGCGCCGTCTGCAGGGTGAGCGCCGTCCCCACGGCGTGCTCCGGCGCCAGCTCCGTCACCAGCGCGCTGAACTGCGCGCTATCCGCCACCACCGCGAACCCCCACACCACCGCGACGGCGATGGCCAGCCACGCCGGCGCCCGCAGCATCCACCCCATCACCACCGCGCAGCCGCCGCTGGCCGCCATCGCCCAGATGGTGATGCGCTCGCGCCCCAGCCGGTCCGCCCAGCGCCCCGCCATTACCGAGCCGATCCCGCCCGCCGCGATCATCGCGAAGCCCACGATCCCTGCCCGCGCCTCCGCGCCCGCCTGCGACGCCCCCCGCCCGGCGTAGAAGTCCACGAAGAACAGGCTGATGAACGTCCACGCGGCGTACAACTCCCACATACAGGCTGTATAGATTAGTGGGTCGGTCATCCGGTGATCGACCAACTCATCTGGTTGAATGGCCAAGACATACTACCGCTGGAGCCGCCCGGTGATCGGCTTGGAGAGGGCAACCGGATTCGGTGGCTCGGGCACCTGCTTGTCACGGAATCTGTCACGAGGCACGCACCTGATTACCGCGCGGCTTCCATGCCGATGCCGCCCGAGCGTCCACGCCGCGTGCCCGCGGACCGGCGGCTCCTCGTCGTTCAGCGCGATCGCCAGCGCGGGGGGCGGGCCTCGGGCGACCCTCAGTCGCCGAGCGCGACGGCCACGTTGCGCAGCAGGCTGCGGCGCTTGGTGCGCTCTATGGGCGAGCCCTTGAGCAGGCGCTGAACTCCTACTGCGTCATCGTCATCCACTCGATCAGCGACAGCCCGTCCAGCCCCTCGCGCGCCAGGAACGCCTCCTCCCGCGTCGGCTCCGCGAAGGAGTTTTCAAGGACAGCATTCGTGGGAGATATGTCGACTTTCTCGTTTCTCAATCCCACTGTCGACCGGGCAACGGACGGTGCGACGCAAGGACGGCAGCAGCCGCCGAGTCACATCCATCGACGCTGAAGGCGGGGAGCCGAGGAGCCGGACAAGACCGATCCTCTGAATGCCACCTGGAGAGTCGCCGGTTCACTTCGGGCCGTGCCGAACAGGTTTGGTTGGAGCCTTCCACGCTCTGGACACCTGCGCCGCGCCGCGGCTGCGAGCTCAGCGTGATGCCGTGGAGAGTGGTAAGGTTCCAGATGCAATTCACCTCAAAGCGACCACAACCCCGTTCAGGCGGTGTCGGTTGAGGAGTCGGCTACCGAGACGGCCGCCCCCTTCGAGAGCTCGCGTGAGGGCCGTACGTGTTCTCGGCGGCGTGGAATACGCGAACAGCTGGTATCCTGACTAGGCGGTGGTACGCTGGATGGAGACGGCCAGGCATGATCCGTAAGCTGAGTCGCGACCGATCGAAAATCCTTGTGGATGCGTGCCGAGCGTCACAATATTTGTCGCGTGTGGTTCGCGGACGATAACCACGCTCGCCGACCGCCCACACCGATGCAGGGCCGATCCGCTATGCCGGAATCGGCACACCCTGCTCACCCCTCCACTCGACGCCAGGAGGCCACATGCCAACTCCCAAGAAGCCCCGGCCGGGCAAGAACCACGTGCATGCCCAAGAGCCAAAGGAACTCAATGCGGCAGCCTTGGAAGCTTCGCTGCCCTCGCTTACCGATAAGCTCAGGGAGTTGACCAAGGATCTGACTGAAAGCGAGAGGCAGGTGTTCAGCAGCATCGTGAATTCCGCGGCCTTGCACCTCGAGACGATCCAGGCGGTTGGCCACACGGCGGAAATTTCGTATGCGAAGCCTATCTCCGCCGTGGCGACCGTGGGCGTTCGACAGGCGCTGATGGAAATGCCTGCCACTCTCCGGCTCAACCGGTGAACTCTGGTGGCTGTGGGGCATCCTCCAACTGGCTGACCGGTTCATCCTTGTCTTGTGATAAAATCAAACCAATGGAGGATGCGGTGGACCTGTCGGACAAGCTGGCCGGCTTGGCGCGTGAAATGAGCGACGCGGAGCTGGCGAACTACAAGCTGCTCCTGGGGATGGCGGCAGGTGGACTCGCGCGCAGCGGCCAGCCCCCGGAGAGCGGCCTTGAATCGGAGGCTTTCTCCACAGCCATCACCGCTATTTCAGCCTTACAGCCACATCGGCACCGTGTGCCGCCGAATGGAGTCGTCTACCGGGGCAGACCCAGCTTCGTGACCGATGCCCTCCTGCGCGCGCTGCAGGAGGAGTCCGCGAGCTTGCGGCATACGGCTCTTCGTTTCGATGACCACTACGTCGTCTCCGGTGCACCGCTCGCGCGCGAAATCGGGTTTTCGACCGAGCTCAACGACCTCGTCTCAGCCCATGCCGACCACGTTACCCCGACGGCCAAGGCCAACTATCTCTACTACGACAAGCCTGGCATGGGGATCGACCCGCACGTGGACAATGAGACGTTCTCGTTGAATGCGATCATGATGCTGGAGCATGTGTACGAGAGGGACCCTTCAGCACTGATCTTGTATCCGCCGCGCTCGCCGGTCGAGCGGATCTTCCTCTCTCCGGGGGAGATGATCGTGATGTACGCGGACTCCATCACGCATGCTCGGGAACGTATAAGAGCGGGAGAGCGCGTTCGCATCGTAGCGTTCGGATTTCAGCCTTTGATCTGAGGGATACACACGTGACCACTATCGTTGCAGGCGCCGAGGTGGCGTCCGAGCTTTCGGGAAAGCTGCGGCAGTTCAACCAGACTCTCACCGAGGCGGAAAAGGCGAACTTCAAGCTCCTCCTCGGTCTTGCCGCAGGTGGCCTGACTCCTGGGTTCAGGCGGCCGGAGGTAGGGGTCGCGGCGGACGCGTTCGACACGGTGGGGGAGACGCTCGCGGGGCTGCAACCCTACAGCAAGCGAATTTCGTCGAACGGGATCGCGTACCGGGGCCGTCCGGAGTTCATGAACGATGAACTCCTGGCAGCGCTTCAGGCTGAAGCGCGCCAGCTGCGTCCGTCGGCGATTCGCTTCGATGAACATTTTCTGGGCTGTGGAGCCCCGCTCGCGAACGAGCTCGCGGTCTCGCCGATGCTCACGGAGTTCGTGCGGACCTATGCGGGGGACGTGCTTCCGACCGGTGTCGCCAGTTTCCTGTTCTACGACGAGCCGGGGCAGGGAATCGATCCGCACATCGATACGGACATCTTCTCGTTGAATGTGCTGCTCATGCTCGAACATGAGCACGGTCCTGAGCAGGAGTCGGCTCTTGTCGTCTTTCCTCCCCGGAGTGCCCCCGAAAGGCTGGAACTGGTCCCCGGAGAGGTGGTGATCATGTTCGCGGGAAGCATCGCGCACGGCCGCGAACGAATGGGACCGAACGAAACGGTCTCCATCCTGACGTTCGGGTTCCACCCTCTCGGGATTTGAGCGTTGCAGTCCCGGAATGCCTGTCATCGCGCGTACACCGTGAGGAGCGACCCACCGACGTCCCGCTCGACGGCAAGCGAGTCGAGCACCCCGGGGCCGTGCCTCCGGGGCGCCTTCCGCCGTCCACCTGCGTAGTCGAGCCGTGACGCTCGTACTCGGGATTCACGCTGGGCACGATGCGGCTTGCGCGCTGGTCCGCGACGGTGTCGTGGTGGCCGCGCTCGCGCAAGAGAGGGTTACTCGTATCAAGCACGACGGTCAGGAGAGCCTGTCCAATCGGCTTCCGGCAGCCCAGTGTCTGGCTACGGTCGGTGCTACGCTGCGCGATGTGGATGTGATCGTTTCGTCGTTCCAGGCCGCGAGCCCCGGGGGGATTGGACTGCACCGTCCCCTGGTGGAGCCGGGCTTCGATCTCTTCGATCCAGGGGATCCACGGCACTTCGTGATCTCGCACCACCAAGCGCATGCTCTTGGCGCGCTGGGCCTGTCCGGCTGCGGGGACGCGGCGGTGCTCGTCTGCGACTTGGGAGGGTCAACGACGTGTGGCGGGCAGGATTTTTTTCTTACCTTCGACGCGTTTCAACGAGAGCTGGCTGCACTGGAATCGCACGTGGAGCTCCGGACCGAGTGCTTGTCGATCTACGAATCGGATGGAGTGTCCCTCACCCTTGCGGAGCGCGAGTTCTGCGTTCCACACAACGCGCCGGACGTATTCGTGCAGAACGTCGCGAGTCTCTATGACAACGTCGCTCGGATGGTATTCGGGAAGGAGCACGCGCACGGTCAGCTGATGGCGCTTGCCTCCATGGATCCGCTCCCCCGCGGTTCGACGAGCCTCCGGTTGACGGACATTGTTTCGATTACTGCCGAAGGCGAAGTTCAATTTCGAAACGACTGGCAGATCCACGTGTCTCGCCGGGAAGATGTCCTCGGCCACGCCGCACTCGCCCGGGCCGTGCAGCGCGCGCTGGAAGACGTGCTGCTTCAGTATGCCCGGCGCGCCCGGGCATGGACGACTTCGTCCACGCTGGCTGTATCGGGCGGTGTCTTTCTCAACATTCCCGCCAACTCGCGGATCGCCGCGAGTGGGCTCTTCGATACGTATTACGTGCCGAGTGCGCCACACGACAGTGGAATTGCGATCGGCTGTGCGTTCGCTGGCTGGCGCGCCGCCGGAGGCACGTGGAGAGGCCGGAACCATCGATCGACCGACCGTCTTGGACCTGTCTATCCGCCGAGCGTGGTCGACGAGGTGCTACGCGCGCACGCGCACCTCGTCAGTGCCGCCGACGAGTGCTCCCTATCCGAGATCGCGGCGCTTCTGGAGGCGGGGCACATCATTGCCCGATGGTCCGGCCGCTCCGAGTTCGGGCCCCGCGCGCTGGGGGGGCGCAGCCTGCTAGCGTCGCCGCTGTCGGCACATACCAAGAGCCGGCTCAACGCCATAAAGGGACGGCAAGAGTGGCGACCGGTCGCGCCGATCGTTCAACGCGAACGGGTCGGCGAGTTCTTCGACGGACCGACTTGCAGCCCCTACATGAACTTCGTACATGTGATCCTCCCCGAACACCGGGAGCACCTGCCGGCCCTGAGCCATCCCGATGCATCGACCCGGGTCCAGACGCTGGAGCGATCCGACGATCGGGACCTGTACGAGCTTCTGGGCGAGTTCGGTACGCTGACCGGTTATCCCGTTCTGGTGAATACCTCGCTCAACGGTCCGGGCCAGCCGATCGTGGAAACGGCCGCGGACGCATTCGAGTTTTTCCGTACTTCCACTGACGTGGATGCCGTGTGGATCGGCGGCCGGCTCGTTCGACGATCCTCAAAACCTTCGTGGTTGGGCACCCGTCTCGCGCACGATGTGATTATCAGCATCATACACCCAGGTGGGACAAAGCGGATTTTCCTGCTACGCCGTGGTGCGGCCCTTGAGATCTCCATTGCGTGTCTCGATGCTATCGAGCGACTCACTGCCAGGGAGCAAGTCGAACCAACGTCCGATGGAACCGCGGACGACGTAAGCCAAGAACTCGTCGAGGCGGTCCGCTACGGTATGCTGGTGCCGGCCACGTAGGGATGCGGCTACCCAAGCTGCGGATACGTGATCGTCTTGATTGAGGAAACAGGTCGTCCGCCGGTTCCCCCGGAGGCACTCGGCGTGCTGACAACCGCGCGGCTTCGTCTCGAGCCCATCGAGACGCGTCACGCCGAGGTATTCTTCGGCGGTCTGCAGGATTCCGATCTCTACGAATTCATTGACGACATAGCCCCGGTAACCGTCGAGGCCCTGCGGGAGCGGTACCGGATGCTGGCTCGGAGGCAGTCTCCGGATGGAAGCGAGTGGTGGTTGAACTGGGCTGTCGCGTCGCGCGTCGACGGCCGCTACCTCGGCTACGTTCAGGCAACCATCCCACGAGATCGCCCGGCGCTCATTGCCTACGTCTTCTTTCGCGCTGCTTGGGGGAAAGGGTATGCAACCGAGGCAGTGGCGCATCTGGTCGGCTATCTCCATCGGACGTGGGGATGCGCCGAAGTGGCGGCCAGGGTCGACGCAGGCAATGCCCGTTCGATCGCATTGCTTGGGCGCCTCGGGTTTGAGCTTGTCACGGAAGGTCCGGAGGCTGGCTCTGTCGCCCCGGGCGAGGCCGAGTATCAATTTCGATGGACCGGGATGGGCGGCATCGACACGTGATCCGTCTGGATTCCAGGACAAAGGACGAATCGCTGTTTGTTACCGGAGGACCGAAGGCACAACCAGATGGTGACAGAGACCGCGTTCTCTATCCCCAAGGCGGCGAGCCGGAGTGCTGGCTCCACCAGGGCCCCGCCGCTCCTCATCCTCCTGCGGCTACGATGCGCCTTGTGCGCTGTGGGCGCTCGCCTCTACCGCTTCCCAGCTCGTCGGGCAGCGGCTGCTGAGACTCCGAACAGGCACGCTGCAACCCCTTGAGCACGTAGACCCGTGCGGCAGGCCGCGCGACCTCTGGCAGGAGGTCCAGCCACGTGCCAGCCCGAGCACGCCGGCAGATCAACGAAGGCAACGTTGGGATGGTCCACGCGGCGTCGAAGTTCGATCCCGAGAACGGGGCGAGGTTCGTCTCCTACGCCTCCTGGTGGGTGCGCCAGGCGATCCACCGTGCGCTGGACCGCGCGGTGACCGTGCGCCCGAAAGGCGCGAACGAGGAGAAACTCCGGCATACCCGCAAGCACGCCGCCCGCTTGACGCAGCTCTACGCCCGCGAGCCCGCCCTGACCGAGCTCGCCGGCGCCGCGGGGGTGGGCGTCTTAGAGGCCGCGCACGCTCTGAACCTGATCGGCGCACGCCGATCAGGCACCGGCAACAACCTGCTGCTGGAGCTCCTGCCGCACCCCGACCAGCCGTTGCCGGATGAAGCCGCGTACATCACGAGCGTGAGGAGGGGATTGAGACGGTGCTCGGGACCCTGCAGGAGCGGGAGTCGCTGGTTCTGCGGCGGTACTACGGCTCGGGTGGATGTACTGCGATGACGCAGGCGGAGATCGCCGAGGCTCTCCGCATCTCCCACCAGCGCGTTCAGCAGCTGCTGGTGTAGGGGCTCAACCCGCTCAAGGACCTGCCCGGCGGGTATGGCTAGAGCCGTATCGGTGATTTCCGTTCTAACCCGCTTGGCTTCTATCGGGAGGCGTGTTCAGTAGCCAACGCAGGAGTTGGAGGCACGGCTGGCGCGACGGGTAGAGTGGCGGTGAGTAGACCGATTCGGATGAATTGATGTCCACGGGGATGTGGGGAATGGGATTCGGCCTAGTCCTAGTGCAGATGCGGCAGAAGAAGCAGATATTGCCGGGCTTCCCCAGTGTGCTTGCCTCCACGTCTACAAGGAGTGATCGGACACGCCCATCGACGTGCATGGCCTGTTCAGCAGCCGGCATGGGTGCAGCATCATGACCATGTCCGTGACACCCGTTTGTCACGAGTTTTGTCACGGACAAACGCTTGGTTCGGATCGACAGAGGGGCTGCCGATCCTATACGCAGCAGCCGCAGCAAGAAAGAAATCCAGAGCCGTCGAGCGCGAGGGGCCGCACCCGGTCAGGTGCGGCCCCTCTCACGCTGCCTGCCTTCATCCCCACAGCTTCCGCTCTTCTTCAAAAGCCTCGGCGTTCACAATCCGCTCGCGAAACCAGCGCACCCGGGGAATCGGCACCCTAGCATAGATGCTTCTCCGTGCGTTCTGCGCGAGTAGGGCCTGCATCTCAAACGTCTTGTCCGCAGAGAGCTCGGGTGAATTCCGGTGTGTGCTACCTACCTGCGTGTGCAGCAGGTGCCGGGGGCTCAACGGCATGATGATGTCAGCGCCACGCTGCATCCACCCCGCCTCAAACCCATGAGGCCGGTCGGCGAAGTAGCCGAGCCGGAGCACGGGGTGATCGCTAGTAAACCACTCCGTCGACTCATGTGCACGGAGTACCTGCCACCGATGGTGCATAAACCGCGGAGGGTACTCACGGATCATCCGCTTGCGGCTCGCCAGCCATGAGCCGGTCCCGACGATGAACTCTGCTCGCACGAGGTCCCGGCCGTCGGCGACGGGTTCGCGTGTCACCGTAAGCGGGAGCGCTTCGTCGAGGGGTGCCGCAACTGGTGCAGCAACGGCAAGGGATGCTTTCTGTCGGGAAGCTCGCTTCAAGGAATTAGACAGCAGACCGGGCACAATCTCACTCGCCTTCTCCTGGTACGCGATGTAATCCTTCGGCGTCCGGACACTCTGGGCGAACGCGTACCTGACGAGGTGCTCGAAATCGCGCCGAGTTAGCGCCCGCTCTTCCGCAACTTTCTCGAGCGCCTCCTGAGCCGGCTGCTCCACGTACTCATTCAACCACTTCTCGTAGTGGTCGAGGTCGAGATCCGGGTGCTCGACGCTGTACAGGTCGCGCATTGACCCGGCGCTCCTGATCGGCAGCGGCCGCCATTCGGGATAGTTGTCGCTGGGCACAACAATCTTGTACTCCTGGAGGGCCTGCCCACCATTGGCCCACCGGCCGAGATATGCCCGCTGCACAAAGTGGTTTGAGCGAGTTGGATTCCCGGGGTTCATGAGCTCGCCGGTCAAGTTCGACCTCCGTCGCTGGCTGTAAGAGCTCCGAAATACTTCGCGCGGTACACCGACAGGTAATCGGGATCCTCGCAGATGCAAGCGCCCGTGCCGGCCTTGCGCGTGGGAGCCGAAAGCACGGTCCCGAGCGGCCGGAGCAGGTCCATGACCGTGGTCGTCGGGAGCGGCACGGGCCGCAGCGCGCCTGCTTCGGCCACGAGCTCCGCGGCCAGCAGCACGCCGGCCATCGCCGACTGGAAGGCGAGCGGGATCTCTGCCCGAGGCGCCTCCGCGTGCCCGCCCATCCGCATCACCATCCCGCTGCAGACCGCGCCGCTGTAGAACTTGCGCAGCGTCTGACCCACGAAGCCCAGGAGGAGATCGGGGTCAACGCCCATGCATGTGGCCGCATCTCGCACGAACTCCTCATCAAGGGGCGCCGCACGGTGAAGAAGAGCCCGGATCCGGAGCAGTGCAGGGCGGCCGCTCATCCCAAGCGCCGACGCGATGATCTCGTCCTCGCTCCGCTGCACGGACTCCGGCATGTACAGGCATGCGAGGCAGGCTTCTTCGCCATCGAACAGGTGGCGAGAAATGCCGACGTTGCCCGGCTGCGTCCAAGCGTTCGTGACCCAGCGGGGCAGCGCCCCCTGTACGTGCACACGATCCCGTGCGCTATCGACCGCCACGGCTACCCGGTCCAGGTGCCAGTCGCCTCTCGCGTGCAGGAACTCACCCCAGCTGCAGGGGTGGGGATGCACCTCGACGGCAGACCCGGCCAGGGTCGCAGCCGCGAGCTCCACCTTCACGCTGTCCACGTCGCGCTCGGCGGTGCCGGTGTAGCGCTGCACGTTCGTTATGTCGAGCTTCTCGGGATCGATCACGTGCAGCTTCCCCGATAGCCCCGGCACCCTCGCCAGCGTCCAAACGGCCGCGCTCCCCACAGCGCCCGCACCCACCAGAAAGGCTTCGCCGAGGTCCGTCTCCATGAGCGCGGGGTTCGACGGCTCCTCCTCCAGCGGGTCCAGCGTGAGCACCGAGAACTCCACTTCGCCGTCGGGCTCGCCCGCGGGCAGCTGGGCCCGGAATACGTGCCTGAACACGTTGGCCGCGCCAAGGCAGGCCGCGACCGCAGCCCCGAACGGGTTGCTGCCCTGGCCGCCAGCGACCGGGCGCGTCGAGGACAGCCTCGCGATCCAGCCGTCGAACCCGATATGAAAGGTGGGCGCCTCCGAGAGGGCGGAGACCTCCACATATCCCAGGGAGATGCGGACGGTTGCAGTGCCCGGGTCCGCGAACGAGACGAGCCCATTGATCTCTCTCGCGCGCTCGGCGAGCTCCGCCTCGAAAGTATCTGCTCCTTCCCCCCGGGCCTCCAGCAGCAGCGTAGGGTAGAGCCGCGCGAGCAGCTCGACCGACATCTCCAGCGCCACACGCCCGGGTGGCGAGCTGGCCGACTCCGCATCCCAGGAGAGCGCCACGACGTGCTTCTCCAAAACGTCAGCGAAGGCCGCGGGATCGAAGCCCTGGAGCACGGCCGAGCCGGCTAGCAGGGACTTGTCGAAGTACTTTGCGACAGCCATCGGTCAGTCCACCACCTTCAGCAGGGTTGCGGCCTCGGCTTCCGTCAGACGCACCCACCCGCATCCCGGCAGGAGCCTGTGCGCCGCCAAGTCCCGGACGTCGAACGGGCGCACAGCAAAGTCGGGCAGAACCAGGGACAGCCCGCCCGCCTGTGTCATAATCGGATACGTGTTGTCGGTGTCCGAATGGTACGCCTCGCCCGGGTGCGCGTGCAGTTGCGCGACCAGCTGCAGCCCGTTGTCGTACAGCCACACGTTGACCCGGAGAAGCTCGTCCCCGTCCACCTCCACCAGAAGTCCCGACGGGGTGCGGTGTGCCGTCTGTCTCGGTACCAGTGTCGCGAGCACGTCAAACACCGACCCCGCTCGCCTGCCGGCCCAGAGCACGAATGCCTCGCAGCCCTTCTCACCAGCGGCGCGGAGATGCTCCCCCGCAGCGTCCGCGAGCTTCCGCGGCACCCGCACCTCGTGCACATCCAGGAGGTCGCTCATTCCGGCCGCAGCGCCAAGTCAAAGCCGACCACGCGCGCGTGAACCCGGAACGGTCCCGGCGGCTGCCAGCCAGCCGTCTCCAGCCCCGCCTCGACAGCGTAACCCGTTACGGGCTGAATGCCGAAGCGGTGCAAATGCTCGAGCAGCACGCCCATCCTGCCGGCACCGCGGTGGCGATGCAGCATCCAGGAGTCGCCGGTATGGGCCGGGTGCTCGTGGTAAGCCCGAACCCCCGGCAGGCAGATAAACGGCACGTCATCCGGCTCGAGAGCCATCATCAGCTGGCCCACCTCCATGCGGATTTGAACCGCGCCCCCTGCAAGCCCAGCTTCGATTGCTTCTGCCACCTGCGCCTCCACCACCTCCTGCCGGAGACCGGCGCCGCCCGCACCCACCAGCCGCGGCAGCACGGTCGGAAGATCCTTCGCGCGGTACGGCTCCCGCGTGAACGGATCCACCAGCGTCACGCCCAGCGGAAGCAGGTCGTAGTCGGTGAAGTCGAACTCGACACCGAAGACCACGGGGGCCGGTTTGACATGCGCGGCCGCGAGGACGAAGAAGGCGGTCGGGAACTCTGCCTCGACCAGGATCCAGCCGCGCCGGCGGTACTCCACCTCCATCGCACGGTAGTCGGATACCTCCTGCTCGAACTTCGCCCGGGAGACGGCCGGGTCGGCCAAGCGGCTCTCGGCAGCCATAACCCCGGCCCTCAGCCGCCGACGCCAGCGCGAGGCGTCAGGAAGAGCGTCGATCCGCGGACGAGCCCCACCTCTCCTACCTTGGCCGAGAGGTCGAGCGGGTTGCCGTCGCGGTCCGTGAGCTTCCAGTTTTCGAACGGCTGGCCGGAGTTCTTCGTCTCAGCCAGCGCACGCGTCACGACCGTGCGGAGCTCCGCGTTCGGATTCGCCTCCAGCTCCACGGGAGAGCTGTTCACCACCACCGTCAGGATCAACTTCTCGGGCTTCATTCTTTGTCACTCCGCGCTGTTCGGGCGTCACCACATGGTTCCGTGCGTCGATCAGGCGCGGGGGTTAAGATCCCCGTGGAGACGCTCCGGCGGGAGCCGGCAGGCTCCTCTGCCAAAGTAGACGGTTGGGCGTTACAGCTGCGGGGCCGGCCGGGGCAGGGTGTGTGACTGCATCATCCCTCGAGCGCCGGGACGTCGCGGATGCTGCTCGCAGCGGAAGCGCGAAATGGAGGCGGATCCCAGATCCAGCCTCCCTGCACGGCCGAGTAATAAACCGATTCTACTTGTTGAAACGGGTACGGTACCGTTCCAGGAGCGCCCAGTCGGCGTCGGTGTCCAGACGGCCAAGCTCGGGCCCGGTGGGGATCCGGAACTTCGCTTCCTTGTGGGTTACGTATCGGGGGCCCACCTCGGTCACGTGATCGTCATTGGCTGAGTCCGAGGGAGGCTCTACCGCGTGGATCACGATCTGGGCAATCCGAGTGCCCGAGTGCAGTCGCACGGGGAGCTCGCCAACATTCGCGATTTCGAAAGTCAGGACGCCCGCATATCCTGGCGAAACCACGGTGGCTGTGGCGATCACCAGTCCCGTGCGTCCCCACGAGGAACGCCCTTCGACATAGCCCATCAGGTTCGGGGGAAAGCGGAGGTATTCCAAGGTGCTGCCAAGCATGAACTGCCTGGGATGAAGGACGAAGTCGCCTCCCAGCGGTACGTGTAGCCGCCGGATCATCTTTCTCACTTCGGCTTCATAGTCCTCGGCTGCCGGGTTGATTTCCGGCGACTGGTTCCTTGTGAGCACGATGAACTCTGTACCTAGCCGGAGATCAATGCTTGCGCCGCTGATCTGGGCTCCACGGTCCAGGAGCGGAGTGATTACCAGCCGCTCAGCAAGAGGGGCTGTTAATCGCTCCTGGATCTGGTCTTTGGAAAGTACACCCATTATTGAGAAGTCGTGGGAAAGAGGCGCCCACCGCCTACCGCAACATCGCCCTGGATTTGTGCCAATTCAATGGACTTTGCGATCAGCGCAAAGATGCGGCGCCGGAACTCGCGCCGCTCAGCACTGGTCTCTGCACCCACCGTACCGTATGCCTCGTCGAGCCCTGCAATAACGTAGCTCCAGCCTGCGTTGAGGATCCCCGCAAGCGTGCTCACGTGCCAGGATCCCTTCCCCATCTTCTCCGCGACCGCCTCTCCGGCCGGAGTCACCTGGGCTGCGGTGCCACCTTCTTCAACTCCCGCCTGGTCTTCCGCATACCATTCATTCAACGGAATGAACTCCCTTAACTGCTGGACAAGGTGCGGACACTCCCGCATGTAATGCTCGGCCGTATACTCGTCCTTGTTGACCGCGGTGCCGACCTCGGCCACGACAAACGGCAGCAACTTCTCCGTCATCCTGAAGAGTGCTTGGTCCTGAGCTTCGCCCGCGACATTGATGAGCTTCGCTTTAGGCAACTGCGCCCGGAACCGCTGCTCCGCTGCCAGAAGCCTTGCATCCCATTCGGCAAGCGGTTTTTCCAGCACCGTAACTTCCGGATAACCTGCACTCACGAGCTGATTGAGCATCATACGCAGTCGCAACCATGCCGGCGGGTGCTCCCGGCTGTACTGATCCAGCGCCTCCCCAACCAGCATGCTGCGGTAGATCCCAAAGAAGTAAGCCGGGCCTACAAGACGAATCGCTGATGCGTCCGCGGCGAGTTCCCACAGCCACCGCCGGAGGATTGCCTGCATGTCCAGAACGGCAGCCTCTGGCTTACCTGCAAATTCGGATGGCAACGACTCCGCGGCTGCCATGCAGGCATCGAACGCCTTCTTCGGAACGTTGTGCTCGTGGGTGATGAAATGCCCGATTTCGTGCAAGAAGATGCTGTGCAGAAGAACGTTGTTCTGCTCCGACGCGGGATAACTCAGCAGTACGATCTTTTTTCCACTTAGCTTCAGCGCATCGCGCAGCGGAACTCCCACTATCGCCTCCGCGCCTCCCAGGATCTGGTCAAGGCGCGAGCCGAACGGAATGAAAGTGTACTCCAGAGCACGCTGGCCCGGTCGGAAGAGAAGTACGACATCACCATCCACATAACGCTGGGCCACGCTGCGGAGCGAGTCCACCAGGGCCGCAGGCGTTCGGTCCTGTGAGGTTTCGCTGATGGTGAAAATCACCTGGTGAAGGAAGCTCAGGATGTGCCCGATACGGATCGTGGGCTGCGCCAAGTCAAGATCCTCATCAGCGTACTCCTTCACCACGTCCGGAAGCCGATCCCGGATACGCTCCAGGACGTTCCGCAGACCCTCCAGCAGTTCAACAGAGGCCGCCGACGCGTACGTGACCTCGTAAATGAGCTCCTCCAGCCAGCGATCCAGTGAATCGAGCGTTTCCTCGACTCCCTCGCGGTAGTCGATCAGATCCACGACCCGCTCCCGAAGGCGGACAGGATCTGCGTCTCCCGATCGAGCGTCTGCTTGCCCAGATCACGCACAAAACCAACGAGGGCCTCCAGCGCAGGCCGATCCGGATGCTCTCCCGTGGCCAGCGCGTCCAGCGTGCGCACGAAGCCGGCGATGTCCGTACTTTCTACTGATTGGCCGCGATCGAGGGCAGCTCGGACATGTGTTGATGTAGTCAGCGCCTCGATGCTGGCGGCGCAGATCATTCCATCGCTCTTGGCCTGAGTGCCTATCTGCGACTCCGCCAACTGCGCGCGGAGCTTCTGCAGTACCTCGCGGCCGCTCTCGCTGATCTCGTTCTCGCGCATGTACCTGCTGATGACCAGCAGTGCACGATCGGCCAGCGCGCCCAATGTCAACGCCTGCGCCAGTTCGCCCTGAACGATCCAGTCGGTCATGTCGTCACTCCATTCAGGCTAGGTGGGGTGTCTTGGACGACTTCGTACCGGCTAGCATCTACTGCATCCCAGCGAGATCATCGCGATCGCGCTGACGCAAGCACTCTTCAGCACCATCAAGCAACAACGTGAGCGACTGTTTCAGATCCGGTTGCGGAATTGATGCCACCGCTCCCATACCACCACCGGAATCAGTGGCGGCAAGTCCATCGATTGCCGCCGAAAGCATCCTGCGAGCGCGCGAAAGCGAGAGGTTCATGGCGTCCAGGATCGTCGCAATTGCCTGGGGTGAGAGTCTGAGCGCCGCAGCATCACTCCGCAAAAATGAGTCAAGCGCCCGGACGCTCGTGCCCAGACGCTCGGCCCACTCAGCGCGGGAAACCCGGGCGAGGTCCAGAGCTGCACTCAAATATCCGCCGAGTGACGAGGAGCGCTCTCCAGTTGCCAGTCCTGCCGCCGCCTGCGAAACCCGACGGTCCAGCAGCGCCGCCTTCATCGTGGCAAGCGCCTGCTCATCCACCGCGGGCGGCAGGCTCGTGGCGACCGACTGCTCGAGAAGCACGGCTGCCATCGAGTCGGTCGGCGGAGCGTGCAGCGCCCCACTCCGGGTGGCATTCCGGATCAGACCCTCCCAGTGCTCAGACGGATTTCGGTTCGTCTCGTTCATCAGTGTCATCTCCTGCGGGAGCTCGTTCCGACCCCGTGGACGTTGATCTGCTCCGCCGCTTGGCGAAGCCGTTCAACGGCACGGTGGCGGAGAACGCGTGCGTGACCCGGTGTTACGTTGAGAACTAAGGCGAGTTCAGGGTTCGTCAGGTCGTTGGCGACCGCAGTCAGGACCTGCTGATCCCGCTCCGAAAGGCGCGCCATCGCCTGCTTGATCATGTCCACGCCGCTGCCTCCGTCCGCCCTCTCCCGCGTGTCATCCGCGGCTTGGGGGACCGACGCAAGCTGTTGGGCTGCGGGATCGTCGAGAGAGATCGACGGCGGCCGCCGCGCGTCCTTCCGATGCCAATCCATCGCGGCTGAATGGGCCAGACGATAGAGCCAGCCGGACAGTTTCGCGGTTTCTCTCAGAGAATGGATACGGCGGATCGCTCGGTAAAGCACCTGGTTCAAAACCTCGGCTGCATCAGCCTCGGCCAGCCCACACCGGCGCTCCATGTATTGCATCAGCGGTGCAGAGTACCTGCGGTGAAGCGCCATTGCGCCACGTTCCTGCGCGTCGAGCGCATCGCTTTGCAGCAAACGTGCAATCTCAGCGTCTGACTCCGTCGTTTTGCCCATTCTGTCATCGGCTTGCATCCATCGGCTCAGAGTACGTCATAGAGACGCTAACGCGTTACAGCCGGGTGTCCGTGAGCCAAGAAGAGGTGTAACGCGGGGACGTCTGGGGATTGCCAGCGTAGCCGGCGAGGCCGGAAAACAAGCTGATCAGCCACCAACAGTAGAGAGCGGTATCGCGGGGCCAGAGGAGACATGATCCGCCCGAGCACGCCGCTCGAGAACCGCAGGGCGCAAACCCGAAGCAAGATCGGTTCGGCCGTCGGCGGAGGCAAGTCTCATGATTCAGGACTCCGAAGTATGTCGCTGACGCTGACAAGCGTCACGCGCCACTCCCGGCTCGGTATCATGCCGCACAGGTGACGCGCACCGAGTCTCACACTCAGCAGGAGAAGCTTCAAGATGGCGAAAGGAAAGGTCACGGGAGGCAAGGCAGCCTCGGATGCTTCACGCACGCTCCAGAGCGGCTCCACGGGAGCCCGCTCGAAGACCGCCGCGGGAAGTGCTCTGTCCCAGACGGGAGCGCCTTCGAAAACGACCTCCTCCAAGGCGGCGAGCGCTGCCTCCTCCGTCCTTCGGGACGGCCGCACCAGCACCACCTCCAAGTCGGCTGCGGCGAGCGCGCTTTCGCAGGCGAGGAAGAAGTAACCGACCGCCGGCCGTCCTGGCCACCAGGGCGGCTGGACCCTCCTGCTCCAAACCCGGCTTTGACCGGAACCAGATCCAGACATCCGCGAGTGCTCCGGTGGCATCTCGCGACCATCCACTGTCTGACAAGGGGGAGCCGATGAGATGCGCAAAAGTCCTGGGAGCCGCACTTCTTCTTGCGGCATGCAGCGATACCCGTCAGTCGCCGACCGCAACGGTGCACAGCGACTCCGCGGATATCGCCCCTGCCTTCGCGATCACGCCTGCCGCCGCGCTCACCGACCCGGCACTGAAATCTCTGCTGCTCGGTTCTGCGGGTCCCGGCTATACGAGAACGAGCAACTACGCACCTCTCGGGTTGCACGCTGGGATCGACTACGCGAATGGGAAAACGGGTGGCGCGGTCTACGCGCCGGTCTCGGGACAGGTGATCGGGGACCGAGCCTGCGGGAAGGTCATCATTCTCGACGATTTCGGGAATTCCGTAATCCTCCTGCACATGATCAACATCATCGCTCCGGCCGCCGGTGGCCGCGTACGCCAGGGGGACAAGGTCGGGGAGGTCGGCAGCACCCAGTACGGCAACTGCACGTCGACCGGTCCGCATCTGCACATCGAGGTCCGTAAAGGCCGCCATCTGGCGGCGGCACTACCCGGCGCTGACAACAGGACGGGGACGTTCGACCCGCGGGTATACCTTTCCGGCCCGGCAGGTTACGGGGCACGCTTCGGCGGCTACAGCCGGCTCCCGCGGATCATGTGGCCGGGTATGGAATATCCCGTCGGTCTCGTTCTGCAGAACACGGGACCCACGCCCTGGGAGCCGGGCAGCGGGTTCAAGCTGGGCTCGCAGAATCCACAGGACAATGGCATCTGGGGCACGGGCGGCCGGGCGCCTCTGCCAGGCGCAATCGCCCCCGGGCAGGTCGTCGACATTTCTTTCCGCGTGCGAGCGCCCGCTGCTCCCGGGACATACAACTTCCAGTGGCGACCGCTGCAGGAAGGCGTAGCCTGGTTCGGCGAGTTCAGCACGAACCAGATCATCCGCGTGCTCCAGCCGATCGGGGTCGTAAGCCTCATGCACGGCAAGTGTCTCGACGCCCCTTCAGCCGCCAACGGGACCCGGGTGCATATGTGGGACTGCATTCCGGGCAACCTCAACCAGAGGTGGGGATACAGCCCCGAGACGGGCGCACTACGGGTGCATGGGGAGAAGTGCCTCGACGCGACGACGGCCCGGGCGCTCGCAGCCATCGTCGTACATGACTGCCACGCCGGAACCAACCAGCAGTGGGACTTCACGACTGGAGGCCACCTTCGGCTCCGGCACCACCGGGATCCGTCCGGTGCCTGGCTGTGCGCGGACATCGGGCAGTACTCCAGGCAGAACGGAGCTCAACTGGTTCTCTACACCTGCCATTCAGGAGAAAATCAGCAGTGGCGGACGGACACCGGGGGCGTGGGCGGGAGCACGGTAAGCATCGCGACGGCTCTGCAGCCGGGCATGTGCATTGACGCTCCGGCGGCCATGCGTGGGACGGAGCTTCACCTTTGGGACTGCCTCGGTGCCGCGCACGCGAACCAGCGCTTCCGTCGCACATCCGGGCGCACACTCGTCGTGCACGGCAAGTGTGTGGATGCACACAACGGGCGAGCGTACGACCCCGTCAAGTTGTGGGATTGCCATGGCGGGGCAAACCAGCAATGGGATCTCACTCCGTCCGGCGAGTTCCGCGGTGTCAACAACCTGTGCATTGATGTCCGCGGCGCCTCGTCGGCCAGAGGAACACGCATGATGCTGCACCCGTGTCACGGCGGAGCAAACCAGCGGTGGAGTTTCCGCGATCCGTCGAGGTGACCTGGTACGAGTCTACTTGGACGGGAGCCGTGGAAAGAATCGGCCATGGCTCCCGTCGGTTCGTCAGCTAGCGCTTCCTGGCCTGTGGTGGGCTGGATAAGCATACCGGATCCCCGCTATCCTTTAGAACGCGTGGATCCTCCTCTCGGCACCGCCTCAGAACGCACGCGATCTTCTCTGCCAGCCGATGCATCAGCTGAAACCGCACCAGCAGGACCTGCTCGACGACGTGGTACGCCAAGGGCGTGTTTCAATCAGCCAAGTCGATGGACGCGTGCTGCGGCCGCTCCGTGCGGCCGGACTGGTCCGGGTGTCGGAGAATCATGTGGAGGCCACCGAGGAGGGCCTGCTCCACGCACGCGCGGACACGCACGCGGCCACCACGCCGAGGCTCAACGAACGACAGGAGGAACTCCTGCGCCTGGTGCTCAGGCTCAGCAAGGCCCCGGTAGAAGATGTCGACTTGCGCGTGGCACGGCCGCTGGTGTCACGCGGGCTCATCACGCTTCGCGGCGATGTCGTAACACCCACGAGCGCGGGTCGCACGTACTTTGATAAGCCTCTCCCTTCCACGCCTCGACGACGCAGCTCGCGCCTGGAGCACCCCCGCGCAGCCGTGATCCGCCGGGTGGCGCGAGACCTTGAGTCGGTGATCCCACCCGGGTCGGAAGTGCTCGTCGGCAACATCATGGCCGCTGCAACCGACGTCATCGATGCGTTTCGCAGCCACGCGCGGGAACTGGACAACAACCAGAGCAGCTGAAGCAGTTGGACGAGGCGCCGCAGCGATTCCGGCGTGCTGCGCACGGTCCTGTTCAATTACGCCGACGCGCTGGAGCGCGTGGGCCGCACCGCGGAGGCGCTGGCACTCGCGGAGGAACTGGCCCTGCTTTGACGGACGGCGACCAGAAGCCTTCACCGGCAGCCATCAACGGATGCTGGTGCGTCTGCGCGAGAAACTCGGCTCCTGACGCCCCTACGCCGGAGCCGATCGCTGGAGGTTGCCCAGCACGGTGGCTGCGATGCCTGCGGGTTGCGAGCGGCGGCGCCGCACCTCAGCCGGAAGCGTCATCGTCGGCTGGCACGCCGCCGAGGCCGGGGAGCAGCCCCGATATGTCTTGGATCGTGACCTCCCCTTGACGCGGCTGGAAGTAGTCCCGCACCCTCTCGTAGCGGTCGCCGTACTTGTCGCGGAAAGCGGCCGCGAGGGGCGCATCCTTCAGCACGCTGCGAAGTGCCCGCCGCCCGTTCAGGAACCGCAGCGGACGCTCCGTCTCCAGGACGTAGATGTACTTGCGCTTCCGCGTCGCATGCTCGGCGAGCAGGAAGAAATCCTTGAAGAGAGCGTTCTGGCGGATCGACTCCGATCCGCCGCGCCACTGGATAAACTTGAACTCCGCGATCCGGCGGTCGGTTTCGAGATCGAATGCCCTGCCGGTGTTGCCGGCGCCGAGTGAGACGTACCCGACGGTCTCGCCCGGCTCGAGGAGGTGGGGAAGGCACAGGAGGATGCCGAGCGCGTGGATCGCGACGTAGAGCTGCCCCGCGATCCGCTTGAGCTCGCCGGCGCCCGCGATCGCGTCGTCCGTCGCCTCCGTGCCGCCCAGCAGGGTCTGGATGTCGACGGCCGTGGCACCTTGGAGTGCAGCTTCGAGCCCGGCCACGGTGCGGGTGAGATCAGGTCCACAGAAGCGCTGGAACGCGGCGATTCGCTCGGCGAGGTGCATGGGGTTTCGGGCAGCGCTATTACTGGGCTGACTGCGGAATGCGCTGACTGCGAGGGGATCACCGGCTCGTAGCCGGCTCTTGCGGCGCGGGAACAGCCCGGATGCACGGCGGATGCCGGGGGCAACGCTAATCGCGCGGGCGGCCGGATGCAATCCATGCGGCGGTGCGTTCCGCGAGCGTCGCGGAGCCACCCCGCAGCTGGACAAAGCGGCAACCGGCCCGAATCGCGCGCGCCTTCACCGCGTCGGAGTCCGCGTGCGACATGAACGTGATGTCCGTGACCACGACCGCGTCCGCGGGATAGATGCCGGGGCCGTGCGAGCGCGAGACGTCGATCACCTCCACCATCCCGGCACCCAGCGCCACGAAGGCGGAGCGGATCTCCTCGCGGACGCCCGCGCGTTGCTGGTTCGTGAAGACGAGCACGTGCTCACCCGCGAGCGTCGGCGGCGCGGCCGGCGCGGTCGGCGCCGCCGCGTCCGCGGGCGGAGTGACGGCCGAGGGCAGTGGGTCGATCGCGGCGTCGCTTTCCGCCTCCCGTGATGCAAGCTGGGCTTCCAAGAACTCGATCCGCGACTGCGCGCCCGCGAGGCGGGCGGCAACGCGGTCGCGGTCGGACTTCAGCGCACGGAACTCGCCGGCCGCCCGGTCCCGCGCCACTTCCGCGGCGGCCACCCTCGCCTCCGCTTGCCGGACCCGCTCCTCAACGCGGGCGTGGGCACGCCGCTCCACTTCCTCCTCCTGCAGCAAGTCGCGCGCGGCGATCGCCTGGTCGCGCTCCTCGCAGGCCCGGCGCACCAGCGCCGCGATGTCGTTCAGCTTGTAGCCGAGCGCGGTGGACGTGGAGGCGAGGTTCAGGACGAAGTAGGAGAGGCTGTCGAGCGTGTACTCCGAGTAGGACCAGGCGAGCGCGCGATCCCATCTCGCGCGCAGGCGCTCTTGGTACGGCTCGACGAGTGCCAGGCGGAGCGGTTTGGCCGCGCGTCCCAGCAGGTGCAGGCTGACGCCCGGCGTCGGCGAGATCCGGCCCGCGCAGTCGATCGCGAGGAGCACGGTTTCGAGCAGCGAGGGTTGCCGGAGCGCGTGCCAGCGGCGGAACCGCTCGACGTACCCTGCCGGCGTCTCAGGGGCGCTCGCGGCGAGGTCTAGGGCATAGTACGCCAGCCCGCCGGCGTTCCAGGGCTGGAGCTTCGTTCCGTCACGTTCAACCAGCCGGAGCACGAGTGCCTGTGCCTGCTCCGGAGCGGTCCGCCACAGCGGGTGCCCGGTTGCCAGTCGCGCCACGTCGCGGGCGCGAGAGAGCGCCGCGTCGCGCTCCTCTTCTTCCTCTTCCGTACAGCCGCCCGTGTGCAGGAGGCAGCGGGCCAGGATCCCGGCGACGATCGGCACGCAAAGCAGGTCGGGGACTCGGGCCAGTTCGCGGGCGCGGTCGAGTTCTTCGGGGGTGACGTCGGACGGGCGCGGCATGACCGTGGTGAGGGTGGACGGTGAGGCGCTCCGGTTCCAGCGGGCCATGCACAATGTCGCCGCCGCGGTGGGTTCCGGATAGTGCTCCGCTGGTGCGGCGCGCCGCCGTCACCGCCGCGTGCCCGGTCCGGCCAGCGCGTCCGGAGTGATTCGGTTTTTCTTCAGTTGCGGAATCGCCTGTTTCGGGGCGAACGTTCATTTCGACGCTTACCTAAACGTACTCTCCAAAAGATCTTACGGTCAGGCATGCCCCTCCTGGAATCCTGGCTCGAAAAACACGAGCGTGATGGAACGCCCGAGAACGTGACCTGCCTTCGCGAACGCGAGGGCGGTCGTGACCGCGTGTTCCAATCCCTGGTCGAGGTGGCCAAAGACCACTTCGTTGCCGCGGGTCTGCTCGACCGCATCGGCTACCCCCTCGCGGCGACGGTGCTGCGGGCGAAGGTGCCGACACGCATCGCTACCCAGTCCGGCGACCTCGGAGAGATCCTGGCGACGGAATACGTTCGCGAGCGCACCGACTACCAGGTGCCGATCAACCGGCTTCGGTACAAGGACGATCGCGAGATGGCGATGCGGGGCGACGACGTGATCGGTGTCCGGAAGGTCGACGGGCGGGTGCAGGCGCTGAAGATCGAGGCGAAGAGCCGGGCACAGCTCTCCGGCGCGGTCGTGAAGGAAGCCTGCGCCTCACTCCAGCGGAACCGGTCCCGCCCGAGCGCGAGCTCGGTGGCGTTCGTGTCCCTGCGTCTCCGCGAGGAAGGGCGCGACGCCGAGGCTGAGCTGGTGGAGCAGCTTCTGGGGGAGCAGTTCACGGACTGGGACGTGGAGCACCTGGTGTTCACCCTGTCCGGGAACGACCCGACCGGCGTGTTGTCTGAGCATGCGAAAGCTCTCCGGCGGCGCTTGGCAGGTATTCGAGTGGTGGATCACCAGAAGTTCATCAGGAAAGTCTACGAGGCTATTCATGCCGCAGTCCCGTGAGGAAATTGCCGGCCAGATCCGCGTTCTCATCGAGCCGGGTGCTCGCGGCCGGCTGGTAGCCCGGGGCCTGGCGAGGGGGATGATCTGGCGCGATGGGAAGCTCCCGGAGGGCGCACCGGGGTTCACCTCGGGCCTGAGCTCCGATCTTCTCGACCACGGATTCCTGATCCTGGCCAAGTCACTCCAGTTGCGCGATGTCGCGCGGGAGGATCCGCTGCTTCCGGATGCGTTCCGGGTCGCGGCGGAGTGCATCGAGTCGGCTGTGAGGAGGGGAAGCCGCGAGCGTGACGGACGAGGATTCCATCTGGTGGTGAGCGCCGCTGCGTTCCACCTCGCGCACCTCGCCGCGCGATCCTACTGCCTCGTTCCCGACAACCCGCAGGCCCTCAACTTGTCGACACCGGAAAAGGTGCTCGTGCGGCTGATGCGCCGCGACCTTGCGGGGCTTCGCGACGTGCTCCGGAGCTGGTTGAATGACCCGGCGTTTAGTGACGCGGCGGTCGCCGCGCGTCTTGCTGAGAATGCCGAGCCCGAGCCCGCAGAGGCGGGGGAAGAAGAGGAGGGGGTCGAGCTGTTCGGGATCGACGATGCGGTCTCCATCGCGATCACGCGGCTGATCCTCTCGGACGTCGCGCGTTTCGAGTACGCCCTGAGATCGGGGAGCGCCGACGAGTACGGACGAGCGGTGGAGGGGCTCACCGCGGCGGCGGAGGCGGCCGCCGAGGTGAGGCTCGTTCCGCTCTGGTGGGTCGCCACCCTCGCGAGACATCTCATCGATGACCTCTGGGATCACAGCCTGCACCGCCGGCTTCCGCGTGCGCGCGGACCCGAGGACGGGCGCTTCGACGATCTGCGGACGCGCTTCATCCGCGTGCTGACGGGACGAGGGGTCGCGGAGGTCGATCTCTGGCCATCTCAGCTGGAAGCCGCCCGCCGGTCGACCGATGCATCGGACGATTTGGTGGTCGCGCTCCCGACGTCGGCAGGCAAGACACGGATCGCGGAGCTCTGCATCCTGCGCGCGCTGGCGGATGGGCGCCGTGCGGTATATGTCACGCCGCTGCGCGCCCTCTCCGCGCAGATCGAGCGCGGACTCGCCCGGACCTTCCGGCCGCTGGGGTTCTCCGTTTCCTCACTGTACGGGGCGAGCGGGGTCACGCTGGAGGACGTCCAGACGCTGACCGCCGCGGACATCGTCGTCTGCACTCCCGAGAAGCTCGACTTCTCGATCCGGCAGGATCCGGAGGTGCTCGCCGACATCGGCCTGGTGGTGCTGGACGAAGGCCACATGATCGGGGAAGGTACCCGGGAGATCCGGTACGAGGTGCTGGTGCAGCGGCTGCTCGCGCGAGCCGACGCAGACACCCGCAGGATCGTGTGCCTTTCGGCCGTCTTCGGGGCAGGGGAGTCCTTCGACGATTTCACTCGGTGGTTGCGCTCGGACGAGCCGGGCACGCCGATCCGCTCGGAGTGGCGGCCGACTCGCCAGCGCTCGGGAATCCTGGAGTGGGTAGGCGGCTCGGGTCGGCTGACGCTGGAGGTGGATGGCGAGACCCCGTTCGTTCCCCACTTCGTCCGCGAGCAGCCGCCCCGGCGACCGCGACGGCGCCACTATCCGCAGAACGACAACGAGCTCACCGTCGCGACCGTCCAGGCGCTGCTTGACGATGACCAGCGCGTCCTCGTCTACTGTCCCGAGAAGCGATCGGTCGAGGCTCTCGGCGAGGTGTGTCTCTCTATCCACAGGCAGGGGTACCTCGCCTCGCTCGTGAACGACCGAGAGCCCCTCGCGAAGGCGCTCCGGCTGGCGGCCGAGTGGCTGGGGCCCCGGCACGTCGCGACGCGCGCCCTCGAGATCGGGATCGGCATCCACCATGGCGGGCTCCCACGGCCGTTCCTGATGGAGATCGAAAGGCTCCTAACCCAGAGAGTGCTGCGGGTTGCGATCGCATCCCCCACGGTCGCGCAGGGGCTCGACCTGTCGTGCAGCGCATTGGTCTTCCGATCGATCTATCGCAGCGGACAGCCGATCGAGCCGAAGGAATACAGCAATGTCGTCGGGCGCGCGGGTCGGGCGTTCGTCGACCTCGACGGACTGACGATCTATCCCGTGATGGAGCCGGTCGCTCGGACTCGCCGGATGAAGATCGCGGCGTATCGGCGGCTGCAGTCGGAGGCTCGTGCCCGCCAGCTGCAAAGCGGCCTGCTGCTGCTGATCCGAAAGATCACCCAGTGGCTCGCGTTTCGGCTGGGGGGCGACGTAAACAGGATGATGGAGTACATCGCCAACCAGAACGTCGGCCCGTGGGAGCACCTGCGCCTTGAGGCGCTGAACCGCCGCCCTCCCGTGCGCTTGGAGGAGGATACCGGGAGCGAGGATCTGGAGGCGTTCCTGGCGGATCTCGACACCGCGATCTTCTCGGCGATCGAGGATCTCGACATGCCGGTCGAGCGGGTGGCGGAAACCCTGGACGCCGCGCTCGCCAGCTCGCTGTGGAAGCGGCGCCTGGAGCGGTGCCCCCCCCGGCGAGCGCGATCAGCAGCGTGCGATGCTCCATGCGCGTGCGCGTTGGCTCTGGTCCAACTCCAGTGGCACTGATCGGCGGGCCTGCTTCTCGGCCGGTGTCGGCCACAATGCCGGCCAGCGCATCAAGGCCAATCTCGACGACCTCCTTCAGGCGGCGGTGACCGCCGAGTCCGCGCTGATGCGGGGAAACGTGGAGGAGGGGGTCGAGGCGATCACGACGCTCGCCAGGAATCTGCTCACGTTTCACCCTTTCAGTGGCGAGCTTCCCGCGGGATGGGAGGCGGTGCTGGCCGGGTGGGTCCGGGGAACCCCGGTCGGTGAGATGGTCGGGATGCTGGACGGGAAGGAGTCGACGCTGATCAGCGAGTCATTCGTGTACCGGCTCGTGTGGGCCATCGAGGCGGTTCGCGTGCAGGGGGCTGCTGTGGGCGACCTTCGCGCGGCGCTGCTGGAGGGGTTGCTTGCCCGGGTCCTGACATACGGTCTTCCGACTCCGCGGACAACGCTGCTGGCTCAGGCGGGGCTGGCGTCGCGGACGATGATTTCCCGGGTTCTTGGCGACTTTCCCGGCCAGTTCACTACGCCGAACCAGATCGGTCCGTGGCTGCGGGACGTCCAGGAGCGAATGGGGCCTGAATACTGGCCCGACGCCGGCTCGGCCGCGTTGTGGAAGTCGTTCCTCCAGTCGTGGCGTTCTGCCGCCGATGGGGTCTGGGTGCTGACGGAAGCAGAGCGTCCGGTCGAATGGCTGGAGGGGATCGCGCTCCCCGCGCCTGGCGGAATCGTTCAGCTTGTGCACGATCCCGGTGTGGGCCACACGCTCGTCTACAGCGCGGACTTGAGACTGCTCGGCCGTCTAAAGGAACAGGAAAAGATCGGAGAGGGCGCACACGTCGAAGCGCAGGTCGCGTCCCCGGAATCGATCACGATAAGACGATTCGGAGCGCGTTTGGCAGCGTGAGGTGCGGTGACGTGCGGCTGGGCGGTGAGGACTCGGGAGGGGACGGCGAGCATCGAGGAACGGACCGCGGCGGAGTTCCGCCGCGGTCCGCGTCGTTTCGGAACGATCGCGGTGGACGGCTCAGGCCTCAGCGGGCGTGCCGTCGAGCGGCAGCACGTCGTCGATGCTCGTCGCGTCGGTGACCTCGACCAGGAGCGCCTCGGCGAGGGCGATCCCCTCGCCGGCGACCGCGTGGTGCAGGTGTCCAACGTCCCCGTTCGATGCGGCCACCTTCTGGATTTGGGACGCATTGCTGAACGGCGGCACACTGGTCGGCAACGACCGCGATGACTACGCTGGAGCGCTCGCTGAAGGAGCTGGTTGTGCGGCGCGAAGCGCGAGAGGAGGATTCGCCCGCGCAGGCAAACGAGGCGGACCAGTTCCGGAGCGAACTGAGCACTTTTCGCAAAAGGGTCGCGTGCTGACCTCTCGAATACTCTGCATGTTGCGTAGCGCCGTCTAGCCGCTCGTCGGGATTGAACGCGCGCGGAAGTATGTGTGATCGTCCTTGACGCTTGGCGATACGGTCGCTGCTACAGGGCCGTAAGACCAGACTTTCTCAGATGACGACCTAGATGAGTCCCTTGCCGTTCCTCCCTCACTCCGAAATGGTTGCGGAAACCTCCGGAGTACGCCAGTATATGCGGGCTTGTTGCAGCTTCCCAGGTTGCAGCATGTAATCGCAATTTCACAGAGCGCGGAGAAAATGGTGTCTCAGATTGATCACCTGCTCCTTTCCCAAGCGATTGACGCCGCTGAAACCGCGCTGTCGCTAGGTGAAACCCCGTTTGCCGCTCTCATTGCCGATGCGGATACGGTACTTGGGGTATTTAAAAATGGCACTGCGCAAGGCGATCCGACCGCACATGCTGAAATCGTTGCGATAAGGGAAACATGTGCAGCCTATGAGGCCGAAATGCTACGTCGCTGTACAATATATTGTTCTTGCGAACCGTGCCCTATGTGCACAGCAGCGATTTTCTACGCAGGGATTCCGCGGATTGTCTATGCTGCACCTATTGAGGAAGCACGTGCCTTTGGATCTGGCGATCCCCCGCTCAAAGCTACCCAACTAAGCGACTTGGGATGCATGCAGTTAGAGATTCTCTCGGGCGGAATGTCGGATCGCGTTGTGGAGCTATTTAAAAGACGGAAGGACAGCCACGGAGAATTATGATGAGCCCATCAGACAGGATTGACGGCCTGTTCCCCCGGGTAAGTGCGCCAATGCCGGGGGCTCTTTCTACTAGCTATGGCGAAAAACTCGGAAGCCTAGAAAGCGTATCGATTTCGGGTATAGGCAAAGGCTTCGCCCCGATCGTCCTCGCATCTGGTAGTGGTCCAATGCTCGCAGATCTGGATGGAAACGTTTATCTAGACCTCACCTCCAGCTTTGGCGTTGCGACGACGGGATACTGTCACCCTGATGTTGCTCATGCAGTTAGCAATCAGGCCGCGATGCTCAACCATACTATGGCCAGTATCTTCCCTCACAACCGCTACTTCGAACTGCTCTCGCTGTTGCTCGCAAAAACTGGACGATCACCTGATACGCAGGTAGTCTTGACCACTAGCGGGTCCGAGGCTGTAGAGGTGGCCTTGAAGCTGTCAAACTGCTATTCCGGGAAACCTGGTGTGATTGCTTTCAGCGGTTCATTTCATGGACAGACACTCGGCTCGCTTTCAGTCACCAGCATCAATGAGTTTCGTGACCGATTCTCTCCGCTTATCGGAGGAAATGTCGTTTTCTTGCCCTACCCTAGCGCGTATCGGCCGTCGTGGGGCGCAGACGCTTCCAATGTTGTGGAAGCATGCCTGTCGGCCATCGAAACAGTGCTTCGCCATGACCGAGTCGGTGGTCCTGAGATCGGCTGTATCTTGGTTGAACCGATGTTGAATGCCGGGGGATACGTTCTACCGCCCCCTGCTTTTTTGCCTGAACTCCGGCGCCTTGCAACTCAGTACAATGCATTGCTGATAGCGGATGAAATTTTTACGGGCTTTGGCCGGACCGGGCACTGGTTGTTGTCGGACGCCACGAACACTGCTCCTGATATTATCTGCGTAGGTAAATCAATGACTGGAGGCATGCCTCTGGCTGCTTGTCTTGCTACACGTGAGGTCATGGACGCGATGCGTTCGCCAGGACTAGTGCCGCTCCATGGAACGACTTACATGGCGAACCCGATATGCTGCGCCGCGGCTATCGCGAATATAACTATCCTCGACAGGGATGGGTTGATTGATCGTGCGCAACAGCTTGGCGGTCGCATACAGACCGCTCTTTCAGAGTTGCCGGGCGTCTGCGACCGCATCGGCGATGTGCGAGGCACAGGCGCTGCGTGGGCAATTGAGTTTGTTACGGATCGAGTCACCAAAGAACCCGACCCCGCTTTTGCTGCGACGGTAGCCAACCGATTGCTCCAATCAGGAATATTAACTCTTCGCACGGGTCTGCCTTTTGGTCACGTCCTAGCAATATGCCCACCGCTTATAACGACTGATGAGCAGTTGGATTTCGCGCTAGATACGCTACGCAGTGCGGTGGAGCAGCCTCTGAGTTGATCCTGCTTCGGCTTCCGAAACCTGAGACTGTCAATGCTCTATCGCGATCAGATTCAGAAAGCTATCGGGTATCTCAGACGCATTCAGAATGCCGATGGTGGTATTCCTGCGACCAAGCCCGGTGATGTGAGTGGATGCTGGACAACGGCAGAGGCGATAGAGGCGGTCTTCATGTCCCCTTACCGGCATCCTGATACATCCCAATTCCTCAATCGAATGGTGTACTTTCTTGAGCAATCGGCACTCACCACATCTCCGGGCATCGTAGGTTGGCCGTTGGTCAGCGGGGGCGCGCATTGCTCGACGATGACTACAGGACACGTCGTTGCTGCACTCGCTCAACTCGGTGACCATCCTTTTGCCAATCGGTCACTTGTGCAGCGCCTCAGCAGGTTAGGGGACCAGGGTGTTGCGTGGCTCAACGAGAATCAGAATGGGGATGGCGGATGGGGCGTTGAGCCTACTGCCGGTCCCGAAGGGAAGCTCTCGCGAGTCATCGCAACCGTCTATGCTCTTCGAGCCTACGGTTCCCGTGGGGAGACACCAAACAGTTCCTCTCGGGTGAGGCGAGCTGTTGAGTGGCTTACCCAATTGCAAGGATCTAACGGCGGTTTCAGCGCTCAGCTTGGGGGATCGCCTGACGTAGGCAGTACAGCTCGTGTAGTGGCCGCCCTCCTACGGGTTAATGCGCTGACGCCGAAGGATCGTTCGCTACTGCGTGCGTGGAGCTATGTGATGGGCTCGCGGCCGCGAGGTCGCCTTTGGGAGCTTGCGACAGAGACTTATGTAACCCCGGCGGCGCCTGGACAAACCATTTACAATAGCAACACGCCTGCTGATGTCGCGGAGACGCTAATTCGAATGCGGCGTGGACGCAGACAACTCGACCGGCTGCTTCGGTGGTACGTTCAGTCGCAAGAGGAGGATGGAAAGTGGTATCTCGCTGCAAATAAAATGAAGAAACGTGACATCGCGACGTGGCCAACAAACGAGGGGATCTACACTCTTGCTCTCGCTGATCATGAGTATAGTTCGTTACTAATCAGCCGTACCTTGCGGAGGCTCGGGCATTACCGGCGAACAATGCTTGCGCTGCTAATCTTGTGCGGTCTTCAGACGGTCTGGATCGTTGGACTGCCCACGGCGCTCTCGTCTCAGTGGACGCGCCTCCCAGAGCGCTACCGCGACTTGCTGGTGGGCGGTGTTTTTATTGCTCTAATCATTGAGATCGTCGGTTCCTTCCTGTACGAGTGGATCAGGTCCAAGCGTGCTAACAAGCAGTTTTGAACAGGCGACGAACCCGGGGACGAGACAGGACTAATGTCAGAAAAATTTGATAGTGCGTACATGCGGAGCAGCCCACTCTTTGGAACTAAGCCATCCGAAGAGTTGGAGGAACGGTTGCGAATGCTTCCCGTTGAAGGCACCGCCCTTGATCTCGGCTGTGGCGATGGAAGGGACACCATTCTACTCCTTCAACACGGGCTAAGAGTGGTTGCATTAGACCAATCACGGAATGCGGTTCAGAACCTGATTCGAAGGGCAGAAGGTCTTGGGCTGAGTGACCGTCTGTCGGCGCGCGCAAGCGATGTACGTAACCTCGATTGGCTCCCAGGTCCATACAACGTGATCGTGGCAACCACCTTACTTGATCATCTGCAACGAGAAGATGCTCGGAGTGTCATTGGTGCCTGTTTTGCCTCTGCTGCCCCAGGATGTGTAATATTTGCGGAAGTACATACGGTCGAAGACCCGGCCGTGACCGGTATCGGACCCGTGAGTGAGTTTGCATCAGAGATTCGCCATTATTTTGAGCCGAATGAATTGCTGGCTCTCTTCTATCCTCGTGCGCGGATTCTATCCTACAAGGAGATGCCCGAGTGGGATTATGATCACGGCCCCCCACACCTGCACGCGTTTGCAACCGTGTTGGCCCTCTACAACGAAAGGACATCGATATGAAACTGCAGCGTATCATTCCCGAACTCATCGTAGCCGATGTCGGGAAGTCGATACAATTTTATGTGGATATCCTTGCGTTCGAGGTACGTGAGGTTGCTCCTTCAATGGAAAATCCATCATGGGCGCAACTCGTTGCTGGAACGACTCCCTTGATGCTCCAAGAACGTGCTTCCGTTTTGGACGAGATCCCAATTCTGCGGTCTAGAAGCGGACCGGGTAGTGGAATTCTCGTGTTCGCGGTTGAGAGCCGCGAAACCGCGAGAGTTCTGCATCTACAAATCAAGGACAGGGCAAACGAAGTGTCTTCTCTGTTGGAAACCGAGTATGGCTCAACGGAGTTCACGCTGACGGACCCCGATGGCTATATATTGCTTATCTCGGGAAAAGATTGAGGCGCTCACGCGAAAACGTTCTCCAATTCGGTCACCCGTGCGCTCCAATGCGCCAGCCTCCGCCCCATTGCTAGGGTGAAGGCCAGCCGAGGATGCGCGGAGGTACACGTCGGCGGCGGCGTTCTCAGGCCCGAGAATCGCTGCCAGGAGGCGCGCCGCCTCCCCTGCCTGGCTTTCGCTTACGAGAGAGTGGGCACCGGCAGCGGAAAGCGTAGCCGCGCCGGCGGACGTATCGCCGAGCGCGAGGAACGCACGCGCGAGCCAAGAGCACATCCGGCCCCTAGGTCGCCACTTCATCCGTGATCGAGAGAGCGCGTGCGGGCTTGTCGGCACGCAGCGCTTCCCCTGGCACCCGCCGCAGCGTTCCTCTCGCCCCACACGGCGCGCCAAGATCCTGGAGCACGCCCCCGTTCGGCACGGGTTCTGCCGCCGCACGAACGCTCATGCAGGGCATGAGTTACGATCAAATCGTGAGGCACCATGTCGGATCGTTTTGTCGAAGCGGTAAGGGCTGGCGTTCAGGAAGGTGGGGATCTGAAAGGACCGAACCAGAACGGGTTCTCTCGCGATGCTTGGATCGCGGCTTACGAAGGAATCGTCTCACCGACAGTAGCCGACACGCGCCTGTTCAATGCCGGGTTGTGGCTGGATGAAGCACTACGAAACACGCGTGAACTCGCGAGCCAGGCGCGAGAGAGGCTCAACGGGATCCCGCGCCGCGAGCTCATGCGTCTGCACGTGGGCTTTGTCAACTTCGTCGTGAGCGTCGACACGGCCGCAGTGGGTGGCGGTCAGACACGTCTACGGTTCGGCGGCGCGGAAGGCGGAGATCCGTACGAGGTCGAAGCCACCCCAGCGGCTCTCGACCTGTCTGGTGCAGTCTCGACCTTCGTTGATGCGGCACGTTACGCCTTTGCGGAGGGCAAGAGGGCTCGCACCAACGGCGATCGGGACTGGGTGGGGGACGACAGTGTCGTCGGCGCCCTACTCGCGACGTCCAGGATCGGACGGATGTACAGCGCCTTCGAGACGGTCTGGAACGAGTGTCTATGGAACGGCTGGCGAGTGGGCGAATCACAGGACGGCATGGATGTGATCGTGCCCGTGGATCTGGAAATCGCGGTGGCTCGTGCTGTGGGGGACGCGCGCCGGGACTCGCTGTACTACCAAGTCCCATTCTTGGCTCGACAGATCTGGCGTCGCCTGCCGGAGGAGGAGCGACGCCGCTGGTGGGCCATCGCACGGGTGGGGGGCGCTGAGCGTACGGAGGACGGTACGATTACGCCCGTCCTCGGACGCCGAGCGTTCGATCCGGACAACCCTCCGCCCGAGTTCCTGTTCTGGCAGATCCTCGTTGATGGAGAGATGGGATTCTTGCCTGATGAGCCCCTGCCCCGTCTCGCTGGCTTGACCGTCCGGCAGCTGTTCGACGTATGGGCGGTTCTAGCCTCGTTCGGAGAGGTGCTCCAAAGCATAGCCCCAACTCCGCAGGAGAACCCTCCTCCTGAGGACCTGCTGGAGCACGCGCCGCTGATCAGGCGCGACCGACTTGAGGAGTTCGTCGCGCAGGCCGTGAATCTACCCGCCGCCCACGCCCAGACGGCGTTGAGTGTGTTCGTGTCCCCCGGCACCGCCAGGTCCGATCCGTGGCTAGAGCCGCTCGTGGCGGTCGGGGACGGGCTGCTCGCCCCCGTCGTGGTTGCACTCCGTTGGCCCAACCTGACCCGGTCGATTGAGCACTGGCTGCAGGAGGGCGGGCTCGACATGGCACGCAGGGGAATCCTATTCGAGGAAGCGGTGCGACGCGACCTTGCTCGCAAGAACAGGATCGAAGGGGCGAGCGTTCACCCGACCGCAGTCCAGTACGCGAACGAGATCGACCTCGTCGTGCGCCTCGGCTCCACATTCCTGATCGGGGAGGTGAAGTGCACGGTTTTCCCGGCCGAAGCGCACGACTACCACACGTACTGGGAAATACTCCGCGAAGCTGCGGGACAGGCCCAGTACCGCGCCAACGTGCTCGCCGCGGACCCGAAGCCGTTCTTGGACCAGATCGGCGTCGGGGACCTCGACCCGGCCGGGTGCCGCTTCCTGCCGCTCGTGGTAACCAACGTCCACGCGGGGACGGGACACGAATTCGATAAGGTGCCGGTCGTCGACCCTCTCGTGCTGCACGCGTTCTTCGCCGAGGGACGAATCCTCAGTTGGGTGGTAGAGGGCCACGATGGCGTGCAGCACGCGAGGGAAGTCTTGCTTTATCACTCCTCCCGCGAAGCTGAAGCGGCGATCGAGGCCTATCTCGCCGCGCCGCCTCAGATCCTCCGGCTACGCGAGTGGATCGTCGTCGAGACCCCTCCGATGGTGCCGCCAGACATCTGGCCGCACGCCCCCAGGTTTGCCTACATCAGGGTCCAAATTCCGGAGACGGTGGAGGTGCCAGCGGAAGCATAACGCCCGAACCCCACGACATGCCCCGAGTTCGTGCCCTCGGGAGATGGCCCACATGGAAGACAATCCGGATCGAAAGCTCACAGGAAGGGCAAACCGCTCTCGACGCCGCGCAGCACTGAGCACGCCCTGCTAGGCTCAGGCACCGTCCAGCGTGAACACCTCGCCGACCGGCCGGTCCTCCCCGGGCAGCCTGGCGAAGGCCGTCCAGACGTTGCAGCGAAAGGCGCGGCCTGCCGCGTCGTGGACCACTCCCCCGATGCCGTTGCCCGCGCCAAGCGCCTCCACCTCCTCCGCGATCTCAGACGAGTCCCGGAAGACACGCGGTCCCGCTGCCACGGGGAAGACCGGTACCTCGCGTACATAGGACAGGCCTACGTCGTCCACCCGCACAGTGGCAGGGACACCGTCCAGAGCGCGTTCCAGCGCCGCGCCCACCCGGCGCTGGAGCTCCTCCAGGAGAGGCTCCACCTCCTCCGGCCGGAGCGAAGGGTCAGGCTCGATCGTGATGATCGGGTTCAGCGTGGCGGCACGCGCCGGGACAGGTACAAAAGCGCGCCTGCATCGAGAAGCGGCCCCACGCCGCGCCTGCCGCCTGACGGCCGCCATCCCGCCGGAGAGGAACGCGGCTCCAAACTTCAGGGTGTCCAGCCCGGCGGCCCAGCCCTCGTCCGTGTTCTGCGGCCGGAGCGGATCGGGGTCATGGGCGTCGAACTCCAGGAGCCCAAGCTCGCGGAGCGACGCGTAGCCGGGCTCACCCACGATCACGTGGTCGACGACGGGGATGCCGACCAGCTGGCCCACCAGCTCCAGCCCCTGGGCGACCGCGACATCCTCGGGGCTCGGCGCGGGATCCCCCGACGGGTGGTTGTGCACCAGTACGACCGCGGCGGCGTTTCCGAGGATCGCCGCCTTGAACACCTCCCTCGCCCCCGCCTCGCTCCGCTGCAGAGATCCCACCGAGACTGTGTGGAGCCCGCTTACCCGGCTCCGGCCGTCCAAGTGGATCGATATCATGTGCTCGCGATCGGGCACGCCGACGTATTGGCGGAAGAGCGCCACCGCGTCCTCGGGCCCGCCGAACGCACGCCAGGGAAACGCGAGGTAACGCTCGCGCTCCAGCCGCACGCGATACACCGCCAGCCGGACGGGCGGTGTCCCGTGATCGCCAGCCACCACCCGCCGGCCGCTCCCCGCTGCACGGCTCCCATTGCCGGTCCCCATCACTCCTCCACCGGGCCGGAGGGACTCTCCAGCGCACCCGCGGCCAAGGCACCTGCCTCCTTGTCGCCGCTCGCGGCCGCCACCCGCACCGCGCGCCGGAGCCACCGCTCCGCCTCCCGCACGCGGCCCCGCTGCTTGAGCATCCGGCCTACCAGGTAAGCGCGTCTCGCATCGTCCGGCCGCACCAGCGCGGCCACTTCGGCGAACAGCAACGCGCTCGCGGGGGCCTCACTCGCAAACGCCCACTCACTGATCGCCAGGCAGGCCCGCGCCAGGTGCTCCGGATCCGCACCCGACAGGTTGGCCAGCTCGCCCGCGATCACCGCAACCGGCGCCCAGAGACCCGGAGCCTCGTCCATCCGGTCAAGCGCCTCCTCCTCCCAGCGCGCCGCCTCCTCGACGTCCGCGGGGCGCACGGCCGCCTCGTCGCCCTGGGCCCACGCGAGCACGATCCGGTAAACCCGGAGCATCGTGAGCGCGTGCTCCGCCGGGACCTCCGAGGCGATCACCGACTCCTGCAGCTCCGCTCCCTCGATCGAGATCGGCAGCACGAAGTCCGGCCGCTCGGTGCGAGCGGCAGGACGGCGAGGCGGCTCCATGCGGTTCCTTTCAGTTGCGGTGCCTGTGATTTCTGCTTCGTCCCTCCCTACTGGCGGACGAAAGCGCGGCACCGCCGCCTGCCCCGCACGCGCTCCAACCCCTGCCCGGGCGGCGCCCGCCTCCCCTGCCGGGACGTGCGCGCTGCTCACCGCCCATCAGTTCCCGCTCCCGATCATCCGCCCGGAAACCGGCGGATAGCCGTACGTGTAGGCTTGGTAGTCCGGCGACTCGGCCGGCTGGGGAAGGCGCTGCGCTCGCGATGGCCGGTCAGCAACCGCGGGTGGGGGCGGGTTCGAGGGGACGGCCGCGGGCGTGGCCGCCTGCGCGCGGGGTTCCACTGGCTGGATCGTCTGGCTTCCCATGCAGAAATCTCCTTTTTCGTCCTCGTGAATGAATGCCTCGCGGACGAAGTTCTGCCGGGAAATGCGAGCGCGACAAGGGCTCCGGTGAAAGATTCCAAGCCATCTGGCTTGTCATCTTCGGAGCGCTGCCGCGTGCCGTGTGTTCCTGTGTATAAAACGCATGAAACCCTGATAATCTGGTCCCGACAGCGCCGGTGAGTTGACCGGTTAGCGGCGCGTAAACAAATGGGTGTGGTGGCGCGAAGGGAACGGGCTTATGATTCAGCCCGCCCGCCCCCATGCCACGGCGGTGCTCCCACATCACATGCGCCAGAGGAGAACCCAACATGCGGAATGCAACGCGAAACCTTCGGCTGGGTGCGGCGATCTGCACCGTCCTTATCCTGGCCGCGTGCAACGCGCAGCCGACCGCCAGCCGTGCCGGTGCTGGCGAGGCTGTCGCCCGGTCAAGCGGCAGCTCGGGCCAGTCCTCAGGCGGAAGCAGCACCAGCGGGAGCGGCGCGACTGCAGCGCCGGGTGAAGCAACTGTGGCGGGAGATACGACGGGGCGGGGTGGGGTGTTCGTGGGCTCGGGACACTAAAACGCCGCCAGTGGAGGGCGGCGTCAGCGTTCCATCGGCGACAGCGACTGCAGCCGCCTCACGAAGCGACTGACGAAGCGTACGACGCGCGGTGGCGGCTCGCGGGGCACGTCACCCGCGCGTTTTTCGCGGACGGATTCGATGACGTTCAGTGCCGCTTTCTCGGCACCCCCCATGCCGCGCGAGCGGGCGATCTTCAGGGCCTCGTTCGCCGTGGCGATGGCTTTGCCGTCGAGCCCGAGCGTATGTGCGGCGCGGGCGATCTCCGCCAGCGCCGCCGGGGCAAACTCCCCCTTTTGCGCATCCTCGCGCTTGACGGTCTCGTACGCGGTCCGGAAACGGTCCTGGTCCCCGACTGCCGCGGCCGCGCGGGCTATGTTGGCCAGCAGGGCGACCTGCACCGCCGGGCGCGCGATGTGACGCGCCAAGGCATCGTACAGGCGAAGCGCGTGCACGTAGAAACCGTGTTCAGCGAAGAACACGCCGACATCCAATGCGAGCAGCGCCAGCCGTTCTGGGTTGCTGTCGTCGTAGAGCTTGTAGGCCGCGATGACGTGCGCCAGGCCGACGTCGAACGGATCGTCCGGGACCGACAGCGCGATCAGGTTGTGCCGGGCGGCGGCGCCAAGCTGGTGAAGACTTCCGCGCATCGCTGCACGCCACGCCCGCACGTACTTCTGCCGGGCCGATCCGCGGCGGCCCCGCTGCTCCTCCATCAGGCCCCAGCCGAGGAATGCAGACGCATACGCTGCATCGTCCCCTGCGCGACGCGAGAGGCCGATGGCGCGCAGGAACCACTCTTCCGCGCGCTCATGTCGCCCGCAGCGCCGCTCGGCCCGGCCAGCGGCGAAGGCCAGCTCAGGGTCGCGCGGCCGCAACCGTGCCGCCAGGCCTGCATAGAGCGCCGCGGTCTCCTCATGCCCGTGCAGCGTGGCCCACTCGGAGATGCTGACGCTTGCTCTCGCGAGCGCACGCGGCTCGACGGCGCGAGCACCGCCGATCAACTCGCTGAAGGTGCGTAGCGCCGCGTGAATCTCTACGGCTTCGGCCGCGGCGTCTGTAAACGCGGGATCGCGCAGGTAGGTGGTTTTCAGGAAGAGGTGGTGCCGGCCTTCGGCGGCAACCGCGTTCCATACCACCGCGTCGCGGAACCGCTGCCAGAGCTCGACCCCGAGCGGCCCGGGGACTTCCTCCAGGATCTGCCGGGCCTCCAGACCACAGGGGCTCAGGCCGGGAGGCGCGGGAATCGTCCACCTTCGTTTCGGCCCGCGGTTGCGCTCCCTGCCCTCCGGCTCCTGTTTGCCGATATAAGCCACTGTCGCTCGCGCATGTGCAGGGCGGTTCCATTCAGGCGCACATCATCGGACACAAAGAATGCAGATGGCCACTTTGTCTAGCAAGTGTGCCATCGTGTTCACTGAGGCTGTGCGGCCGGCTCTCGTCAACGCGGAAGAAGTCGCCAAAACGGACAGGCCCCCTTTCGGGGGCCCGCCAGGCGAGAACACGCCGTCCACCCCCGCCTCCTCCACCAGATCAGGGTCGTGCGACCACCCTCCAGCCATCGCTCCCGCGTACCAGGATCGCCTGGGCCTGCCGCGGAACACCCGATCCCAGTTCCCGCTCAACCTCCGGGTACAGCCGGAGGAACCCCGCATCCCGCGCCCAGACCGCCACGTCCCGGAGCCGGTAGCTGTACGTCACCTCCGTCTGTACCTGCCCTGCTCCCTCGGCCGGCTCGGTGTAGCGGACGATCGAATCCACCTCGGGCATCCCGTAGCAGAACCCGCCGGCCGGCTTCCGCGGATCGAGGCGGCCGGCCGGGAACTCTCGGTAGGCCTGCCTGCCCGTCTCCGTCAACTCGTAGCGGACCGGCTTTCCCCAGCTCGCCTCGTCCGCGCCAGCCGAACGGACCAGCCCCGCACGCTCAAGGGCCGCGATGCGCGCCATCATCGCCGCGTGGTGCGACTCGAGCCCCGGGTTGTACTCGCTCCTGAGCTCTGCCGGAAAGCGCCACGCCACGTCACCGACGCACTTCGGAGTCGTCGCCAGATGTGCGTCGATCGCCGCTTGCAACTCACCCTCGTCCGGTCCCCGGGATCCACACCCCGCCAGCAGCAAGGCGGCGATGGCGCTCCACACGATACGCATGCGCATCACGGGCACACCTCGCCGGACGACGTGTCGGACAGCGTCTCGCCCCGGTCGTCGTACGAGCTCACCCGGTAGCGGTAGCACTGATAGGCAGAGTGGGAGTCAAGCTGGGCCAGCACGGCGGGTTCGGACTCGGCCTGCTCGCCCGGCGCGAGGTCGTTCACCGTCGTGACGGTGCTTGCCACGGTGCTGCCGCCACGGGTCGCGTCCACGTCGATCCGGACGCTCTCGACCGCCACCCGTCCACGATTCTCCACCGTGAACACAAAAGCGGGATAGGCATCCACGTACAGCGTCCGGTTGACGAAGACGACCTCGACCTCGGCCGCAGAGCCGGAGCCGGTCGTGTCGCTGCAACCGGTAAGCGGCAACGCGGCGAGAAGGAGAAGAAAGAGCGTTCGAAACCACATGGGATGGAGAACCTGGTGGGAGTTTGCAGGGCCGGGCACACCGCAGGCCGGGCTCACCCACGCTTGCACATGCAGACGGGCCGCCCTATCCTCTCCAGTGTAACCAGACAAATTGTTTCCAAATCATATCCAGAAGCGGCCGGGGGGGCAATGCTCCCTGACCGCTATGTCTCTATTCCCCGCCTTCGCGAAGCCGCCCAAGCGCGCGCCGATGCTACTTCCGGGCGAGCGGTCGCCCGCGAAGTCGACATTTCCCATCGTGGCCTCATGCTCTTCCTGGAGGGCGCGCGCCCCCAGCCGAAGACGCTTGAGAAGCTCCTCTCCTGGTACCACGAGCACGTCCAGCGGTCCGAGGGCCCGCCGATCAGCGCGTCGGATGCGCTGCTGGTGCTCATGCGCGCCATCCCGCCGGAACATCGCCCTGCCGCGGCCGGGTCCCTGCTCTCCTCCCTCCAGGAAGTCTATCGGACCGCGGGCGTGGAATGCCCGCCGGACGTGATCGCCGCCGGCACTCCCGGAACGATCCCGCCGGGGGCCTGAATCGTCCGCGCAGGCCGGATGATTGATTCTATCCCCTGCACGACTGAAGAGGCGGCCGCGCGGAACGCGCCGCAGCATTACTATGCCCGGAATCCGTGTTTACTCTGTCTACTGTGAGGCAGGGCAGGCACGCCGTGCCCCGGCACGGCGTCCTTTCCGCCGCCTCTCCGGGCCCTGCGGCGAATGCCACCTCCTTCACCGGACGAGCACGCGCTCGTCCGCCTGTCCATGGCCGCGAAAAATGGCCGTGGAGAGGCATTGGAGCACCTGCTCGCGGAGGTGCACGTGCACGTGGCCCGGTGCTGCCGCACCTGGCTCTCCAGGATCGAGCAAGGTGTGGTAGAGGAGGTCGCCCAGGAGGCGCTGATCCGGATCACCGGCGGACTTGGCGCCTGCCGGGCCGAGAACGACGAAGACCTGCTCGCGTGGTGCCGAACCGTTGCGCGGCACGCCGCTTTCGACCGGCTTCGCTCCGACCAGCGGGAGTGGGACGTACGGGTGTTCGCGGAAGAGCTCGATGAGGTGGAATTCGAGATCCCAGATCCGGAGAACACCACTGCGATCTCCGTCCTCCTCCAGGCTCTCGACGACGCCCTCGATGCCGAGCCCGAGATGGTGCATTCGCTGCTCTGGCACCGCCTCGTCCAGCACGACGGCTGGGAGGAAGCGGCCGGTGCACTGGGCCTCACTCCCGCGGGTGCGAAGCGCCGCTTCCAGCGCACGACGGCTCGACTGCGAAGGGCCATCCTTGCCGCGCTGGCCCGACGCCGCCCGGATGATCCCGGCGCGGAAAGGGCGCTCCGCTGGCTAAGGACACACGCCGGAGGCCGCCATCGGCCTGCTGCCTCGCCGTAAGGCCCCGGGATTGATTGCATCGAGGCGGCTCAGGGTCCCTCACGTGCCGCCTCGTTTTCCTGCAAGACAATCCGCCGGGCCGCGTCCAGCCGCGCGGCCCGGTCCGCTTCCGCCGTACACCCGTCGTCCTCGGGTGCCAGGACCGTCCCGGCAGGTAGCGCCATCAGGTGCGCCCGGATGTGGGCGAGGCGCACCAGCGCCTCCTCCCGCAAGACACCGGTGCATACGATGAGCGCTACCCGCTGGTCGGGGCGCGCGATCGTGCGCGAGACGCGCCCCAGCACCAGGTATCCCCCGAACCCGTGCTCGCCCCATGCGGTGAGCTCGCGGGAGCAGCCGACCACGTACACGTTCTCAGGATCGTTATCCGCCAGGTCCGCGAGGCTGGCGGCGACCTCCACCTGGATCCGGATCTCCTTTAGCGCATCCCCATCTGGGAATCGTCCCGCTGCCATCTCCTCCGCGATCGCCGCATCCGTGAGGCGCTCGACACGCCTGTCCTCATGGCCGAACACCGGTCAGACCCTCACCGAGTAGCGATCCACCGCCCCGAACGAATGGATCCGCCAGGGCGCGCCGCGGCGGCCGGGGTAGACCGCCCAGCGAAGCCACGCGTACTCGTCCTCGACCTCCTCCTCGCGCCGGTCCACGTACCACGCCTTCGGACGCCCACTCTCTCCGGGGCTCCACCGGTAGCCCCGGGCCTTCAGCGCATGGCGAGCGTCGTAGGCCGCATCGAGCGCCCAGATCCGGACCGTGCGCCGCCGGCTGGACCGGAGCAGCAGGTCGAAGGGCAGCCCGCCATCCGCGAACGGAGTCGCGAGCGTGTGCAGCGCGGCCTGGCAGTCCTCGTCCGCCCGATGACCTTCGAAGAACATCCCGCAGTGCTTGAAGAGGACGAATTCCAGCTTGGCCGCCCCGACGCCGTGCTCAGCCCACGGCACCTCCACCTGCGAGCACGCCCACGGCAGCTCGCGGAAGATCGGCATCCGGCGCTCGAGGATCGGGCGGTCGAAGCCCGCGTTGTGCGCGACCACCAGGCTCGCACCGGCGACCAGCGCGGCGACTGCCTCCTCGTCGATCCGCCTGCCGGCCACATCCGCGTCCGAGATCCCCGTCAGCGCCGTGATCTCCGCCGGGAGCGGCCTGCCGGGGTCCTCCAGGTGCACGACCGGCTCACCCACCATGTAGATGCGCCCAGTGGTGGGCGCATACTCGAACGGCAGAAGCGCCAGCTGGACGATGGCATCCCGCTCCGTGTCCAGGCCCGTAGTCTCAGCGTCAGCGTACAGGCCACGATACGTACGCGTGCCATCCGGATCCGCGTAAACCGACCGCGCCTCGAACCGGCGGGCCACCCGGTAGCTGCCCGTCTCCTCCAGCACCCGGGCCATCTGCTCGAGCGCGGCGTCCCGCAGCACCATGTCAGGCATGGGTGCCTCCATGCCGCCGGCGGTACGGGCGCGGCGGACGCGACGGCTCCCATGCCACCCCCCGCGCGGGACCGACGCCCCAGTCCGGAAGCGTCAGCACCACCCGCTCCTCCCCCGCGACAAGGCGGGCGACAGCCCCCTCCAGGTCTTCGCTGGAGGGAAGCGAGTACGCAGAGCGGATCCGGAGCACGCGCCAGCCCCGGGCGATCAGCGCCCGGTCCCGCTCCTCGTCCTTCTCCTGCTGCCCGCCGTGGAAGTACCAAGCGTCGTACTCGGCCGCGATCCGCACACCGCCACGCTCGACCGCCACGTCGATGCACCGCCGCCCGATCCGGTGGTTGATCTCTCCCTCGAGGAGATCCGCCAGCCGCCGCTGCATCCCGGAAACCGGCATCCCGTTGACGCGGTCCTGGCACTCGTGGCAACCGGCTCCGCCAGCTACGCACACGTAGCTTGCCAACCACTCGTGCCCCTTGGGGCACCGCCAGCGCGTATGGTGGGCATACTGCCGTGGGTGAGGTCCCAGCCACTTGAATCCTCGCCCGGCCGCGAGCGCGTGGTAGCGCTCCGGCGGGGTCCGCGATGCAGCGTTCCGCCGGTCAAGCCTGCAGCGGGGACACGCGCGACCTTGGGTGAGCTTGTGGAAGGACGCCGACCATTCCCGGCCGCAGCCACGGCAGCGCCACTTCGTCTTCCCGTGCGCGCTCCGCGGCAGGGGGCCCAGCCACTCCAGCCCCGCCTTCTCCCCCGCCGCCCGGTAGTCCTCGCCCCGGTGGCGGTCGCGGGCACAGCGGGCCTCGTGCCCCGCCTTGGCGCACGCCGGGCACCCACGCCCGCCCGCCAGGCGCTCGTACGTCGTGCGCCAGACGTGGCCGCGCCCGCACCGCCACTCCGTCTTGCGCCTCGCCGACCCCGGGTACTCGCCGATCCACCGGAAACCCCGCCTTTCCGCGAGCGCGTGATACGCCTCCGGCCGGAGCACCTGGAGGGCCGCGCGCCGCCGCACCCCGCAGTCGGGACATCCAGTCCCGCGCTGCAGCGAGTTGTAGATCGCGATCCACCTCCGGCCGCAGGCCAAGCACTCCCAGCCGGTCCGCGTGTTCGCGTTCCTCACTTCCGGCCCCAGCCACACCGCGTTCCGCCGGCCGGCCATCGCCCGGTAGTCGGCCGGCTTCCTCGTCTCGGGCATCGTCCTGCTCCCGGCAGGGCGGCCGCGCCCGGGGAGCCCCCGCTCCCGCGACGCTGCCGCTTCCACCAGGGCGGACGAAACCCCGGCACCGGTGCCGCGCTTTCGTCCGCCAGTAGGGAGGGACGAAGTGCGCGGTGGACCCGGGAGGAGCGATGGACGGCTCGAGACCCAACAAACCTTTGGTGAGTCTGGCGGCAGCCGCACGAGGAGGTGACAACGACGCGATGGCACGGCTGCTGGCCGAGCTGCACATCGACCTGGTCAGGTTCCTCAGGAAGTGGCTCCGCCAGTGGCGGCAGGCCGAAGAGCATGCCGCGGAGGTCGCGCAGGAGACTCTGGTGCGCGTGGCGCGCGGGCTACATTCCTTCAACGGGACGACGAACGGCCAGCTCGTCACCTGGGTGCGTTCGATCGCCACCAACCTCGCCACCGACCGGGCACGGCGGACGCGCGATGAATGGGAGGTCCTCGTTTTCGACGAGGAACTGGACGAGCTGACAGTCGAGGAGCCGGAATTATCGGAGTGGAACGAGGACGATACTGGGGGGTCGCAGGGGAGGCGCGTAGTACTGCGCCTTCTCCACGAAGCGCTGGCTGGCGTCGACCAAACGGGTCAGGCGCTGTTCTGGCACCGCCTGGTGCAAGGGGACGACTGGGTTCAAACCGGCGCCGCCGTAGACCTGGCCCACACCGCGGCCAAGCGGCGGTACCAGAGGATACAGGATCGCCTCCGCGCGACCGTCCTCGCCCAGGTGGCCGAACTTCCGCCGGGCGAAGCCGCGGCCGTCCGGCGCTGGCTCGCACGCATCGGTGTATCTACCTACGCGGGCCCGCCCTGATGGACTGAGCGAACGCGTCCGCACACACGCTCGCTAGTAATCCGCAAGCGTGCAAACAGACAAACTGCGACCCTCCATGCGCGACGGCGAAGATCTTCCTCCCAGACTGCTCGACCGGCTGATCCGCGCCTACCTGCGCATGCGGGGCCGGCCGGACCGGCCCGAGCTGCCGCCCCCTCCCGATCTGGACGCACCCGTAGACACCAGCCCCGCTACCCCTGAGGAGCGAGCCGCCGCCGAAGCCGCAGCCAGTGAAGCGATGCGGCGCCTCCGCCAGGAGCCCCGTTGAGCCCGGTCCGGTCGCCGTCTTCTCACATCCGCACGGCTTTCAGATTCCACTGATGCGCAGAGCCCGTATGCCAAAACGGAAGCAACCAGAGGAAGAGGCAGCGCGAGCAGAATACCTCCAGGGACTCACCCGCCAGATCAATGAGAAACGAGCCGAGAACCGGAGGCTCCTCGCCAAACTCGTCCTCGCGGACTACAACGCCCCGCGCCTCGGGATCGACCCCGAGGAACTCATCCGGCCAATCTCCGGTGGGCGGGATTCCGCGTAATCGAACGGATGGGTTCGCTGTAAGGTGATGTTCCTGCCGCTCCCATGGCCGACCATTGGGCCGCAACCATACGGGCGCCCTGCGGTCCATGGGATCACGTGGACGAACTGCTGGTTCCTCTTCGCTTACTCCACCGTGAAAGACTTCAAGAGATCGGCGAGCCCCAGGTACTCCGGAGCTTGCCGACGGAGCATCGCTCAGACGAGCAGACACCCTTTTTCCGGGACGGGCGCCGTTACTCGGGGTCGTCGTATCCGAGCGATGAGGAAAGCTCCCGGTAGGCGTCGGCCTGGGCGAGCAGGTCCCGACCCTTCTGTTCCAGGGCACCGAGGACGTCGGCGCCGGCGGCCCAGCGAACCGGCGGCTCATCCAGCCCCGCGAGCTTGACCAGCGCTCGGGCGAGCTTGGCCGGGTCCCCGCCCTGCCGGCCGCTCATCCCCTTCCAGGCGGTGACGGTCTGCCGGGTCTTCTCGGCGTAGTCGTCGATCGAAGGCTCGGGGTAGTTCGTCGATCCCTCCGTAAGCAGCTCGGTGCGGAAGAACCCGGGCTCCACGAGCATCGTGCGGATGCCGAAGGGCGCGACCTCGGGGGCGAGCGACTCCATCCACCCCTCGACACCGAACTTCGACGCGGCATAGGCCGAGACGAACTCCTGCCCGGTGATCCCGGCGGCGGAGGAAATCGTCACGACGAGCCCCGAGCGCTGGGCGCGCATGACGGGGAGCACGGCGCGCGTGACGTTCACCGGACCGAACAGGTTGGTCTCGACCTGTGCCCGAAAATTCTCGGGGGTGATCTCCTCGAAGAACCCCGCGTAGAAGTTGCCGGCGTTGTTGACCAGCACGTCGATGCGGCCGAACCGCTCCACCGCGGCGTGGACGGCGGCCTCGGCATCGGAGGGCCTGGTGACGTCGAGCTTCACGACGAGCAGGTCGTCCGATGCCCCCAGCGCCTTCGTCACGGCGTCGGGGTTCCTGCCGGTGGCCACCACCCCGTGACCGGCGGCCAGGGCCGCCCGGACGAAATCAACGCCCATTCCCCGGCCGGCGCCCGTGATGAACCAGATCTTCTTGTCAGTCATCAGGTCCCCATTCCCTCGTTGTTTTCCGTGCGCATCGTTCGCGGGCACCCACCGTTGATCAGGAGTGGATCACGCCGCCCGGTCGACCATCTGCATCTGCATCACGTTCATGCGACCGCCGTGCACAGTAAGGCGGGAGATCGTGTTCTCGAGCTCGCCCAGGTCCTCGGGCGTCAGCTGCAGCACGGCCCCGCCCAGGTTCTCGTTCAGGTGGGCGGTGTTGCGCGTGCCAGGGATCGGAACGATCCATGGCTTCTGCGCGAGCAGCCACGCGAGCGCCACCGCGGCCGGGGCGGCGTTCTTCTTCCCGGCGAACCCCCTCAGCGCCTCCACGATCGGCATGTTCGCGTTCAGGTTCGCGGGGGTGAAGCGGTCGAAACCGGCGCGGAGGTCGGTGTTGGGATCCAGCCGCGTTCGCGCATCCATCCTCCCCGTGAGATAGCCCATGCCTACCGGGCCCCAGGGGACGAAGCCGATCCCGAGTTCCTCGCAGGCCGCCAGCACACCGTTCCTCTCCACGCCACGCTCCATCAGCGAGTACTCGGTCTGCACCGCCGTAACCGGCTGCACGGCATGCGCCCGGCGGATGGTCGCCGCGCTGGCCTCCGAGAGGCCGAAATGGAGGACCTTTCCTTCCCGAATCAGGTCCTGCACCGTGCCCGCCACCTCCTCGACCGGCACTTTCGGATCGACGCGGTGCTGATAGTAGAGGTCAATTCGATCGGTCCGCAGACGCCGAAGCGAGCCCTCGACTGCGGCGCGGATGTTCGCCGGGTCGCTGTCCGTCACGCCGGGTTTGCCGGTGGCGTGCGAAACGAGGCCGAACTTGCTCGCGATCCGGACCCCGTCGCGCACCGGGGCCAGCGCCTCCCCAACCAGATCTTCGCTGGTGTATGGACCGTAGACCTCGGCCGTATCGAAGAACGTCACGCCACGCTCGTGAGCTTCGCGCAACACGCGGATGCCCTGCGCACGGTCCGCGGGCGGACCGTAGTTGGCGCTGATGCTCATTGCCCCGGCGCCGAACTCCGAGACTTCCAGTTGTCCCAGGCGCCGCGTCGTCATGGTGCGGTTTCCTTCGGCGGTCCGGGCGCCGCCGCGGTGGGTAGCGGCCTCGCGATCGTTGGAGCACGCGGCCAGCGACAGTGTTCCGAGCGCCAAGCCGGCGCCAGCGACGACTGTGTTCGCCAGGAAGTGCCGGCGACTGAGATCTCCCCCGGCTTCGATGCGGGATCCCTGCATGTTCTCATCTGACATGTCGTCCCTCCTGATGCTGTGGCTGTCGACGCGGCTCCCGTGATTTTCGTGGAGGAAAGATAAGCCACCCCATTTGCGCCGCCTCTGCCCAATCGTGGACGATGCTTGCCTATTCCTGCACGACACTGGATACATGGTCGAAGAGGAGGTATCCTCCGTTGCGTTCAGGAGATGGTTCACCCGGCAGGGAAGCACAGCGATGACATTCGGTTCCGATGGACCCGCTTCGGCCGCGGGACCCGATCCGGAGGCCCTCCGCTTGGAGGCGCTTAGGGGCGAGCTCGCGGAGATTCTCGAGCGCCGGACGGGCGCGGACGGAGGGCACGAGACGGAGATCCCGGCGCTGAAGCTGTGGCGGTTCTCGCATCCGACCGAGCCGGCGCACGCGCTCCAGGAGGCGGCGGTGTACGTGGTGGTGCAGGGCCGGAAGCAGGTGACGCTCGGCGATGCCATCTACGTCTACGACCAGTCGCAGTACCTCGCGGTTTCGGTCGACCTACCGGTGTTCAGCAACGTCCTGGAGGCGAGCCCGGACGAGCCATACCTCTGCATGACGCTCACGGTCGATCCGCGCGAGCTCGCGGCGCTCATCGTGGAGACGGGCCGGCCGGCGCCCCGCGACGACCACGACGGCCGGGCACTCTACGTGAGCCCCCTGCGGACGCCGCTTCTCGACGGGCTTCTCCGACTGGTGCGGCTGCTCGACGCGCCGGAAGAAATCCCCGTGCTGGCGCCCTTGATCCTGCGGGAGGTGGATTATCGGCTGCTGCAGAGCGAGCAGTTCGGGCGGCTGGCCCAGATGGCGATCGGAGACGGGCGCCTGCGCCGGGTTTCGGGGGCGATCCACTGGATCAAGGAGCATTTCGCGGAACCGCTGCAGATCGAGGCGCTCGCGAGCCGTGTGCACATGAGCCCTTCGGCGCTGCACCACCACTTCAAGGCGGCCACGTCGATGAGCCCCATCCAGTACCAGAAGCGGCTGCGGCTTCAGGAGGCTCGCCGCCTGCTGCTGTCGGGGGCGCCAAGCGCGGACTCGGTCGCCTACGAGGTGGGGTACGCGAGCGCGTCGCAGTTCAGCCGCGAATACGCCCGGCTCTTCGGTCAGCCGCCCAGGCGAGACACCGAGCTCGTGCGTGACGCCTCGGCTAGTGGAGCGCCGATCCATTGATCCCGACGCATGCCGCCATGCACATTTAGCCCCGCGATGGAAGTGCTCCATTGCGGGGCTAATTCGTTCTTCGCGCTTGTTCGTCGCGGTGGCGAATGCCAGGCCGGCGGAGCGCCTGGCTCACCCCCGCGCCGCTTACGCCCAGCTGCTTCCCGCCCCGCGAAAGCCTTACAATGTCCGCGGGCCGGTTGCTCACGGTGATGTCCAGGCGCCCCTCGGGGCGCGCGAAGAATTCCGACGATCAGCCGGATCTGCTCCGACACCGGGACGGTGATCATGTCCTGGTCGATCACCTCCCCCAGCCACACCCCCGCGTCGTACTCCCGCGCTACGCGTGGGAGTTCACAGAGAACGGGCACGACTCCGCGGTGGCCTCCAAAGGCCGCCGGCATTTCGAGGTAATCGAGCTTGTCTGGGCACGTAGGCACGTGACCACGCGATCCTCCCGCTTAGGTAGCAGGCCGTGCCTAATCCTGGACTGTGTTCCAACGAGGCTGGTAAGACTTGCCGGGAGCGTGTGTGAAGGCAGGGGTAAGCCGCCTACTCAGAAGTGAGCCGTAGGGGATGACGCGAATACCGGAACATCCCGAGGTCGGAGGGCAGCGCGATCGCGAGGCCGCTCGCGTCGAGGCTTTGCGCGAAGAACTGCTGAAACTTCTCAACCGCTGGACAAGTTCGGACGGGAAGCATGAGACGGCGATCGGGGCGCTGAAGCTCTATCGGTTCTCGCAGCCGACCGAGCCGACGCATCTGCTCCAGGAGCCAGCGGTCTACGTGGTGTTGCGGGGCCGAAAAGAGGTAATTCTGGGCAATCAGACCTATCTCTACGATTGCTCGCAGTACTTAGCCGTCTCGCTCGATGCACCCGTGGTCGCGAAGATTGCCGATGCGAGCCACGAAGAGCCCTGCCTTTGTCTGACGCTCGCCGTCGACCCACGCGAGTTGGCAGCACTGATCGTGGAGACAGACCAGCACGCACCCCGCGACGATCACGATGGTGGGGCGCTGTACGTGAGCCCGGTACGGGCACCGCTCCTCGATGGGCTCGTGCGCCTGTTGCGGCTTCTCGATGCGCCAGAAGAGATCCCTGTGCTATCGCCTCTGATCCTGAGAGAGATTCACTATCGGCTGTTGCAGAGCGAGCGGTACGGACGCCTGGCCCAGATGGCGATCGGAGATGGACGCCTGCGGCGAGTGTCCGGGGCCATCCTATGGATCAAGGAGCATTTCGCGGAGCCACTGCTTATTGAAGCGCTGGCGAAGAATGTCCACATGAGCCCATCGGCGTTGCATCAGAATTTCAAAGCGGTGACCGCGATGAGTCCGATCCAGTACCAGAAGCGACTGCGGCTTCAGGAGGCTCGTCGGCTGCTGGTGTCAGGGGCACCCAGCGCGGAGGCCGTCGCCCATGAGGTGGGGTACGGAAGCGCAACGCAATTCACTCGCGAGTACGCCAGACTTTTCGGTCATCCCCCCCGCCGGGATGTCGAACATGTTTGCGAAACCGCTGGTGTTCGCGATCTGATTCACTGATCGCCTGGTTATCCACGTACCTTGATTCGATCCCATTCGGCATCGGTCACGTCGGTTAGGTAGCTCCGCCAGAGTAGCCCGCTCTGACGGGCTACGCCAGATTCTTGAACACGCCCTAAAAGATCTCGCCGATGGCCTGCTCACTGGACTCGACATAGCGGTCGCGCTGCTTCACCCCGAATGGCCCGTATGGGTAGTCGTTGGGTGTGGGTGCGCTAACCTCGTCGAGTCGCGACGTCTGCGCTTCACTCAGCACGAGGTCCCCGGCCACCAGGGCCTCTTCGAGTTGGTCAAGGGTTCTCGCCCCGACGATTGGCGCCACCACGCCCGGGCGGTTCGCGACCCAGCTCAGCGCGACCTGGCTTGGCGTGGCGCCGTTCTCCTTGGCGATGCCGCGGACCGCGTCGAGAATGGCCCAGTTCTGATCCTTCGCCATGAGGTCCCCGAAGATGTGCTCCATCATCGGGTTGCCCGACCCGGCGCGGGTATCGTCTCCGGCGTCCTCGCCCTTGCGGTACTTTCCGCTGAGGAACCCCCCAGCCAGCGGCGACCAGGGCAACACGCCTATTCCGTTGTGGAGCGCGGCTGGGACGATCTCGAACTCGATCTCGCGAGAGACAAGGCTGTACTGCGGTTGCAACGTGACGGGCATCTGCAAGCCCATCGCCTTCGCGGTCGAGAGCGCGAGCTGCATCTGCCATCCCGTGAAGTTCGACAGGCCGATGTAAGTGATCTTGCCCGCGTGCACCGCATCGTCGAGGAAGCTCAGCGTCTCCTCGATCGGGGTCAGCGGGTCCCAGCCGTGGAGCTGGTACAGGTCGACCTTCTCACGGCCGAGTCGACGCAGAGATGCGCTTAGGGCGCGGTCGAGGTTGCGGCGGGACGAGCCATTCTCGTTGGTATCAGGCCCGGTACCGAAGCGGGCCTTGGTGGCGAGGACTACGCGCTCGGTGACGTCAGCCGGGCGGCTGGAGAACCAGCGGCCGAGGACCTCCTCGGAAGCTCCCCCGCCGTAGACGTTGGCGGTGTCGATAAGGTTGCCATCGGCGTGGACGAACCTGTCCAGGATCGCGAAGGCTTCGGTGTCTTCGGTCTCGGTACCGAATCCCATCGTGCCGAGGGCAAGGTTCGAGACACTGGTGCCGGTTCCAGTGAGATTACGGTATTTCACGGTCGTCCTCCGTTCCGGTATGAGGATGATCGCTCTTCTCCGGCGATTCGATAGCTCACGCCTGCGAGGTGGGCATGGCCCACAGCTCGGCGATCGAGGAGCGGGCGTGACGCGTCACCATGAAGGCGATGCTCTCCGCGATGTCCTCGGGCTGGAGCGGCACCGGAATCGCGGACCTGGAAGAGGCGGCGAGCTCGTCCTGGACCTGCTGGCTGTTCTGGGAGACGAGTTCGGTGGCGACGGCCCCCGGCTCGAGCACGCCGACGCGCACTCCCCTCCTGGTGACCTCCTGCCGCAGCGCCTCAGTGAAGCCGTTGACCCCGAACTTGGTCATGTTGTAGGCGGCGAAGTTCGCCCATGCCTGACGCCCCGCGATCGACGAGATGTTGACAATGTCGGCGACCCCGCGCAGCTCGTCCTCCGCCGCCTGGAGCAGGTGCGGTAGCGCAGCCTTCGTCATGTAGAGAAGGCCCCTCTGGTTGACGTCGATCATCCGCTCCCATTCCTCGACGTCGGTGTCGATCACTGGCCCGAGCAGCATGAGCCCGGCATTGTTGATGAGGATGTCGAGCCGGCCGAATCGATCGACTACGAGCTGAACGGCGCGCTCGGCCTGGGCGCGAACGGTCACGTCGGTCTCTAGAGCGAACGCGGTTCCGCCGACGGCTTCGATGTCAGCGACAAGCGCGTCGAGGCGGGCCTTGCGGCGGGCAAGAACGGCGACGGTCGCGCCCTGTCCGGCAAGCTCTTTGGCAGTCGCTTCACCGATGCCGCTGCTCGCTCCGGTGACGATTGCGACGGTTCCGCTCAGCTTCATTAGAGTCCCTTCGAGTCAGGTGTCGTTGGCGGCGTATATGACGATGGCGGACGACGCCGAGGCCGCCCGCCACCACACCGAGATTAGCATCGTGCTCCGAGCTGTCAGCGGTTGCGCTGGTCAGTCACCGCGAGCTCCGCCGATGATGCGCTGGAAGAACGGCGCCAAACGCTCCATGGCCGTGTCCGCGCCGGCCCCGTCGTACATCTCCATGTGCGTCAGGCCGTCGATGAGCACCAGCTCCTTCGGTCCGGCTGCCCGCTTGTGCAGATCCTGACTGTGCCAGAGCGAGCCCGCTTCACTCCCGGCAATGATCAGCACGGGCTGGGTAAGCAGCGTCTCAGCCCCCTCGAATCCATAGAACGACACCTGGTAGCTCACGCTGGTCAGCAACATGCTGTTGGGCGCCGTCGCATGCTGCCCGCGCGGGGTCAGGTAGTACTCGGCTGCCTCCTGCAGATCCCGGGGCGCAGTGGTGTCCCCAACCTCCGGAACGTAGGGGACGTAGATCGGCGCCGCTCCAGAGGCTTCGGCAGTGCGCTGCCGGGCGACCGCCTCGAGCGTCGCGATCTGCTGAGCTTCGGAGGCGGTGCCGTCCCAACCCCTGCGGGTGGCCTCGCCAACGTCTACGGCGCTGACGGTGGCGAGGGCGACAATGCGCCGCTCGGTCATGGCGGCCTTAACCGTCGCTCCACTGCCGGCGCAGATTCCGAGCGCGCCGATGCGGTCGGCAGCGATGTAGGGAAGCGTCGTGAGGAAGTCTACGGCGCTGTAGATGTCCCCCACCCGATTCATCGGGTCATCCAGAAGCCGGGGCATACCTCCGCTCTCCCCCTGGTGCGACGCGTCGAAGGCAAGGGTGATGAAGCCCTGCTCGGCGAGCTTCCGGGCGTACAGGCCGGCCGTCTGCTCCTTGACGCCGCCCCCCGGGTGGACGACGACGATGGCGGGGTACTTCCGCGTCTGGTCGAACCCGTCCGGGAGGTAGAGGTGCCCGGCCATCTCGATGCCCTCGTTGTCGAACCGCACGTTCTGCCTTACGACGCGATTCTCGAGCGTCGAGACGCTCACGTCGTAGATCCGGTTAGCGGTCGCGTTCAGTGGGCTGGGGCTCGCCGCCCACGCCAGGGGTCCTACGGCCATCACCGTTCCGATGAGGGTAGCGGCCAACAGGAGATTTCGTCGGCTGCGGGGGCCGCGATCAGGAAGGCCTGCCCCGGCTGCGTGCTTGTTCGTTTCCATGACCAGTTTCCTCCGAAGGTGTGGTTCAGACGAGTAGGCGCACATCCCGGGCTCCCCATTCGGCGTCGTATGCCAGCGATGCAGACAGCTCCCGGTGGGGGGTCGGCCTGGACGAGCAGATCCCGGGCGCTTCGCCGGGGTTCCCAACCTTCTTGCCGCTCACCCCCTTCCATGCAGCAACGGGCTACCGGGTTGTCTCGGCGTAGGTGATCTGCCGTGGAACAATACTAACCGGCTCTGCCCATACGACTTATGCCCAAAGCAATCCGATCCTTGCCTAATCCTTCACACCTACGAAAGGTCCGGCGGCGGCGTGTATCGTTCGGGCGTTCGAGCAGGAGCACCTCTCAGCAGAAGATGGCAGCGATGACTTCCCCCCCATCGCGAATCAGGGACCCGGGACCGGCCGAGGAACAGTGGGCGGAGGCGACTCGGCTCGAGACCCCGCGGGGTGAGCTCTTGGGGCTCCTCCAGCGCTGGGCCGGGTCGGAGGGTCAGCACGAGACGGCGATTCCGCAGTTGAAGCTGTACCGGTTCTCGCACCCGACAACTGCTTCGGGTGCTGCCAGGCCTGCGGCAAAGCGGAGAAGCTCCGCGAGGTCGGCGGCCCGGGAGGCCCGAGCGCCCCTCGGAAGGCCACCGCGGCCGCCAAGCAGTTCCGAGATCTGTGTAGAAGTACGTCGGCGAAACCACCCTGGGGCTCCTGCGGTTTGCAGAGGTGACTCGTGAGCCGCCTGCCAGGTGGGAAGCGCTGGTGGCGAACCCCGCCCCGATGCCGCCGCCCGCCGCCCGTTCGCTTGCACGCCAGTCGGCGAGACGCCGTCACAACCCGGGGGCTGTCGCAGGATCAACACTCAGGAGGCATCCATCACGCTCGGCGGGACGTATTGGAGCGGGTTCGTTGCCGCCCGTGCGGCGGGGAAGATCACCGGGTGGAACCGCCGCGCATTGGGGTGACTCGCGCCGATATCCGTGCGGATTCTTGGAAGGAATAGGCAAGCATCGGCGAGAAATGGGCAGGATCTCAGCCGCCGGGTTCGTTTACCTTTCTTCGTGGGGGACACGAACCAGGATCCTGCAGAAGGAGAAGCAGCATGGAAGACACAATCCACAGCGCAGCCGATTCCGATGGTCAGGCGATGGACCGTCGCGGATTCCTTATGGCAGGCCTGGGAGGAGTCGCAGCATCCTTGCTCCCTCTCTCAGCCGTAGGGGCGCAAACGGGAGCCGTGGGGGCGCAAAGGGGAACGATTGAACCCGCTTCCCCGAGGTCACGCCCGATCAGCGCCCAGAGCCGCATGCTTGGCTCCCTGGAAGTTTCTGCCATGGGGATGGGAAACCAGAATTTCGCCGGGATGTATGGTCCACCGCCCAGCAGGGAGGAAGCGATCCGGATCATCCGCGCGGCCTATGACCGGGGTGTCACGTTCTTCGATGTCGCTCAAGTCTATGGACCGTACCTTGGTGAGGAGATAACGGGCGAGGCCCTGGCTCCGATGCGGGACAAAGTGGTGATCGCCACCAAGTTCGGGTTCGACCTCACTCCTGAGGGAGAGAATCGGGGAAACAACAGCACCTCGGCGGTCATCAGGCGGGTGACAGAGGGGTCGCTCCGGCGTTTGCGGACCGACTACATCGATCTCTATTACCAACACCGCGTGGACCCCAGGACGCCCATCGAGGAGGCGGCCGGGACGGTGCGGGACTTGATCCGCGAGGGCAAAGTCCGTCACTTCGGCCTGTCGGCCGCCGGCGCCGCAACGATCCGCCGCGCGCATGCGGTGCAGCCGGTCACGGCGGTGCAGAACGAATACTCCGTGTGGACGCGCGATCCGGAGGCGGAAGTCCTCCCGGCCTGCGAAGAACTGGGCATCGGTTTCGTGCCGTGGAGTCCGCTCGGAATGGGCTATCTAACCGGCACGGTCACCCCGCACATGGTGTTTGGCCCCGCTGATTTGAGGGTGAGGGCTGCGTTGCCCCGCTTCACCCCCGAGGCGCGTCGCGCGAACTGGCCCGTCGTGGAACTGCTCCAGCGGGTGGGCGCACGCAAGCAGGCGACGCCCGGTCAAATAGCGCTCGCCTGGCTGCTCGCCCGCAAGCCGTGGATTGTGCCCATTCCAGGGCCGACCACAAGGGAACACATGGATGAAAACACGGACGCGCTCAACATCCAGCTGACCGCCGCCGACATGCAAGAGATTGAGGCCGGATTTGGTCGAGTCCAGGTGCATGGCGCACGATTGAGCCCGGACATGCTTGCGGCGATCGACATCGGGGCCAAGCTCGGGACGAGCTCGATCGGTGGACATGGCATGTCGCCCCTGCCGCGATAGGGAAGTGCGTGCGGGCCTCCGCACCTTGGCCCTCCGGCATGGGTCGTTGTGCTTTACAATGTCGGGTCAAGCTGGACGGACATCTCAGCCTGGAACTTCTTTCTAAGGCTGATTTCGGCGCTGAGGGCAGCGATTCCCTCATCTACCTCACTGCCGCGACCCGGCCGTTCACCGGAGAACGAGCCGGCGCCCTCCGCGAGGGAGGACGTCGGCTCGGTAGCGTTCGTAACACGATAGGCGCTCAGCGGCGATCAGCTGTTCCCGCAGCGCCTGCGCGCGTGTGGCGCCCGATCCAGCGCGCGTGGTTTCTCGGCGCGCTCGGTGGCGCTTCGCCCGCACGTTTACAGGTCGGTCAGCGCAGCCTCGAGCGACCGAACGCCTGCAGCGTGATGGTCGCGAGGGCCGCTCAGCGCCGCCTCTATTGGAAGCACGGGGGAATTCTCAGTCGGGCGGGATCTCCTCGGCTACTTCATCTCCGGCCAGTGCCGCAGCAAGTTCAGCCGCACTCGAGATTTCAGCTTTCTCCTCCGGGTCATGCTCGATTGCCAACTGCCCACTTCGAGAGATGGCGATGCTGATCCCATCCACGACCACGAGGTCACATCCTGCAATTAGCTGGAGAAGCTCCGGACCAGCTGCGCTTGCCAGCTCCACGTTGCCCTCGTCCTCCACGAAGTCACGCTCCATCTCGGCATGTTCAAGGGCGTCTTCCTGCAACCGGAACAACTCGATCCCCGTAGCTGGCCGGTATGGAGAGTGGCTCTCGTCCGAGAACAGCATCGGCTTGCCCTGGTAGGTCACGTAAAAGGCCTGGCACTTGGCGAAAAGCTTTTCGACCGGGTGCTCGGGGCCGCGAGTGATGAACCAGATTCCGTTAGGGCCGCGCCGAGACCGGTGCGGTACCAGGGCGAGCAGGTCACACGCAGGATGGTCGAGTTGGTCTAGCGGAATCGACGGATAGGCAGTGAGAAAGAAGGTGCCGCCACAGCGGAAGCGGGTGCGCTCGCTTCCATCCGCCTGGACCCATTCGCCTCCACGCCCCACCGCGATATGATGGCTTATCGCGAGCCGTAGCGCATCGCGCGTCTTTGCACCGTAGTGCTCAGCATAGATGTCCGCGCGCTCCAGCGCGCCGGGGGCCTGCGCGATGTCCTCAGCCTGAAGAAATTCCCACTTTAGGACCCCGCTGTCCCGAAGTTCCAGGAGTCGTTCGAGCTCGTCGATGCTCGCGGATAATTGATCTGGACGAAGTGGTAGTGCATCGGTGGTACGAGGAAATCGACCCGCCTCCGGGTCAACCTCAAGTGCCTCCAGGTTCGCTTTCCAGTCAGGCCGCTCCTCGGACCAGACGAGCCGAGCCTCGGGGAAGGCCACATTCGCCGAGTTCAGCTCCGGGGTCCCGATGTACAGGGAGGTATCCTGCGCGGAGCCATAGAGGCCCTTGGCAATGGTTCGGCTTGGCGGATGAACCCCGTTGATCGTTGCCTCCAGAATGAGGTCCAGATCACCACACTCAGTCGCGCCCCGTGCATAGGAACCGGCCACCCAGAGGCTCTTCGCGGTCACCTCGGCAGTCTCCCGCGAGTACAGGCGTCGGTCGTTCCATTCGACCCTGCAGGACGGCGCCGCGGCAAGCCGGCCAGCGATACGCGCGAGGGTTCGGGTAAGCGACTCTCGAGTCCGGCGTTGTTCCGCTCTCATTCCCGTGAATTCCGGATTTTCAGCAGGGAGGGCTCAGGCACGACGCTCTCTAACACATTCAGTTCCCGCTTGAACCAAGCAGGCCCACCCCGTCAACTCGCGGCGGCTGCGCGGTCGGTTCGCATCTGCAATCCTGCCCGTACTGCCTGCACGAGAAGCAAACGGCCTGATCGCAGATCCAGCGCAGCACCACCCGGAGCATCGCAGCCGCCCGTTCGGCCGTGAGGATATCAATGCCGCGGATTGCCGCGACTAGTTCCCGCGCAGGAGCAACGGCTTTAGGCGGCAGATCCAAGTAGTAGTCCTGCAGCGACGCCCGCGGGTCATACCGTTTGATGATCGTCTGTTCCAGCATGAGCAGAACTTCCGATGGACGCTCCGCTGGAACCTCCGTCTGCGGCCTCAGCACTTGGAGCAACGCCACCGCAGCCGCCTCGATCCGCGCGCGCCGGGCCAGTTCCTCCCGTGTAGTCGGCACCGGCTCCATGGCCGTCCGTCCTTCCAACGGGATCGTGGATCGGGTCCGTACCGCTTCCTTCCGCAGCCGAAAACGATCCCGGAACTCCCGATCCGCAGCCCACACGGGTCGCTTCCAGACTGGTGGGCCCGGCTCCGCCTCACGGCGCGCCCGATACTCGGCGAGGTGAATCACCTTCCGGGTCTCCACCTCGTCCGGTGCGATGCCGCGGGCCTCGAAATCTGCCTGTTCCAGCAGAGCGATCCCGGCCTCCACCGCCGGCAGCGCGTCACGCGCCTTCGCAACCGCACCCGCCTGCACGGGATCCTGATCTCCAAACCCGTGGTGCACCACGTCCTCCAGAACCCGGGCGGCATCCTCGAGCTTCCTCCGCACCTCGTCCCGCTCCTCTGCGATGCGCTCTGCCGACTTCGGAGGCAACGTCAGCGCTGGCCCCCTCGGCAGGCTCAGGTCCGGCCACTCATCCACGGTGTAGTTGATCGTAAACTCACCCTTCGGCGGCTGGATCTGGACCCCAAACCTGGCAGCCAGGTCGCGGTCCACCTCTGTGAAGCCCAACACGGCCCCACGATCGCCCTTGAAGGTTTCCTGGAGCCGTTCCCAAAGCCGCGCACGCTCCCGCTCGGTCAGGGTGACATTCACGCTTGGCTGGCTCATCAGGTCTTCAGCCCACCGCATGAGCTTCTCCTGCTCATGCGGCGGCAGGTCCGCATCCTGTGACATGATCCGCGCCAGCACTACCCTGCTGTGGTCGTCCACGTCCTTACCGCCGTGACGGTTCATCTCGTTGAACTCGGTCCCGGTGAGCACCTGGATGATATCGTTCGCAGTTCTCATTGGAGGAAAAGCGGTATGAGTGGGGATCGGCAGCGGACGTGTCCCGCTAGTGACTGCTGACCGTGCAGGACCGTGGAGACATTCCAAGCCACGTTCCTCCATCATCGGGTATTGATAGGTTTTCAGCAAGCGCGGCCACTAGGTGACACCTCGCCGGATCTGACGACAAGAACCAGAAGACGGAGGGGAAGGGCGAGAGAAGGCGCAGGCCTGAAAGCTGGCAGGGGTAGAGGGGAAGGATCAAGAGAGGGTAAAGCAGGGGGCAAAGCTTGTCAGGGACGAAACACGAATTCCGCGTTTTTCGCTAGTATTTGCCAACATACAACAGTACCCAAGGAGGAGTTCCGTTAGCAGATTACCCATGCACGGCTGTGCTGTAAGTCTTTGTGGAGACGTAGTTTGACAGCACGCGTTGTCAGAAGTGCTAATCGAGGCCAAAATCTCTGGTTTTTCGAGATCCTTCCGCGCCCCCTCCCGCGGCGGCATAAATGAACGAAGAGCCCCCACCACACTCGGGTGAGGGCTCCGCGCCAGGATCTCCTGTCCTGAAGCCAGCTACCGGTCGAACTCCGTCCAGATGATGCGCTGGGCTCTGTCCGTCAGGTCCCGCCCTCGCAGATGCCCATATGTCTTGAGAATCATCCAGCGGGTGTTGTGAAGGGCGTCAGCCGCGCGGTCGATCCCATCCTCGTAGCTACGCACAAAGTGAGTCGCGATGATGTGTCGCACCGCGTGGGGCGAGAAGCCCCGCGGCGCATACTCCGGGATGTGGCGCGCAACGATCCTGCATAGCCACGTGCTGTTCTGCACCGGGCCGATCACCTGTTGCCGCCGCCCAACCGTCCCCGGTCTGAAGACGAGGTCGCATTTGTCAGCGTCCTGCAGCAGGGGTCGGCAGCAGAGGAGATACTCCTCGATGAGCGGTGTCAGCGCCGGGTCCACCCGCGCGAGATAGTCCTCATCGCGGAAGCCGGCCAATGCCTTGAACTGCACCCTGGGGAGGAAGATCTCGTAGTTCCCATCCTTGCGTCTACGCAGCTGCCCAGTGTTGTCCGGCCGCCACGTCATGCGCAGCCAGTGCTTTCTCCGGAGCGGATTGCGCACAAGCATGGAGACGAACAGGAGATCCCGGGTGAGCAACGCGCGGGACCCCGGCGACAAGTACACCAGCCTGGCCCGGTAGTCCGCCTCCATGCGCTCGAGCAGGAGCTTGAGCGCATCAACGGGATGATCCAGATCGAGGATGGCCTGGATATGCCTGTAGTCGCGCGTCTGGATTATCGAGTCCTGCAGATCTTCCAGCTTCTCGTCGATCCACTCCCTCATCCGAACGCAGTGAGAGCGCCACTGCTCGAGTGTTCCGTCGGGCTCCACCCCGTCATCGAGCAGGAGGAGCTCGGGTGGGAACGTCCTCCACTCAACACCCCAGCCTTGCCAGAAGTAGCCCTTCCTCTCGTACAGCAGCGCGCGGAGCCACCAGAGGAAAGAAAGGATACCCGAGTTGTAGCCAGTCCTCCGGGCCCGGAAAGAGACATAGGCCTCAATGAGCTCCGGGTTGGCCAGGTCGAGCAGCGAAAGTGTCGTACCGTCCCTGCCGCGGCCGCGCCTGCACGGGTCGGCCGCATCCGCCGGCAACGCAAGGAATCCGAAGAAATACCGGATATCGCCATGGACGCGCTCCGCGGAGGGGCACTCCCCATCCTCGTACACCTTCCAGAACGATCCTGCCCGGGTACTCCGGTTGGCCGGAGTCCGATTGGTCTTGTGTGCCTTGAGCCGCTCCCACTCCCGGTTCTGCTCCGCCGTCATCCGCCAGGAGTAGGGCTCGGGGCGTCGGCTGGTACGCGGCACGAGATCCACCAGCCCGCCCGGTGGCAGGCGCAGGAGCTCCTCCGCCAGCGGAAGCTTCGCGGCCATGTTCTCCTTACCCGGGACGGCTCTGCCATCGACCCAGTGGTGCACCGTGGGCTTCGGTAACCCAAGATCCCGGGCCAGCTGCGATGCGCTCATCCTCTCCGCTCGCAGCGCTTCCCGCAGTGCCGCAGCGAACGCCGCCGCCCCTTCGCGCTGGCGGAGCGGAGCCATCGGGCGAAGGGCACAGGCGAGGTCTGTAAGGGTGCCCTGCGGAAGCCCCAGCTCTCTCTCGATGACCGGCAAAACGCCGCGGCCCCGCCGGTCTGGCATGCACTTTCCCGTTACCCAGCCCTGGAGGGTAGCCCCGAACATGCCGGCCCGCCGCGCCAACTCGGATACCGAAAGGCCTCGCCGTTCCGCCGCTAGCCGTATGGTCTCGCCGAACGTCAGCCCATCCCCTTCGAAGACGGTGATGGACCCGGCGATCTCGGCGAGCCTGTTCACCTTTGACAGGTATGGGCCGATCGTCGCCGCCGACTTTCCCTGCCGCATGAGTTCCGCGCGGAACTGCTCCTGGAATTTCGGCAGCTCAACCCCGAACTCCGGCCCGACCTGCCCCTGCTCCTCCAGCCCGAACGTGCGCATGAATAGCCGCAGCCTGCTGAGGAGCCCGTCCACGTCCTTCCCGCGGCGACGGACCTCGTCCTGAAGCTGCTGGTACGTGGGCCGGACGAGTGACGGCCCGAAATCCTCGGCTGGAGCGAGCTCTACGGCCAGCCCGGCAGCGAAGCCCTTTGCGTTCGCCTCCGCCGCGGGTACATCGGTTGTTCCGGCGTCAGCCTGGAACACGGGGCCCGTCGCCCCCTTCATGACCGCCTCCAGGTGGAGGCGCCTCTCGCCCGGCCATCGCACCACGCTGACCGCGAACCCGAAGGCCTCCACCACGGCGACGCACTCTGCGCACTCGGTAGCGCCTCCCGTGGTCTCAGGCATCGCTGGCCTCCTTGCGCGCAGCGGCGCTCGACGCGCGCACCGCCTGTCGTGCCGCTGCCGCCGGATCGAAAGTTACCCGTGCCTCCCGCTTCCGCGTCAGTTCGGACGACAGCACCCGCGGCGCGCCACGCCGGCCCGCCTGCGTGAGCGCACCCGAAGCCAGCAAAACCCTCAGGTGTGCCACGCTGTAGCCGCTCTCGGCCGAGGCTTCCCGTAGCGTCAGCAGCCGCCCATCCGACCGGGCCAGCGCCTCCTCCAGCTCCGCCGCGTGCGCCTCGCAGAGGCTCGCCAGCTGTCTCATGCCATAGCGCCGGCGCAGCCCGGCCGCCTCTTCGCGCCACGCTGCCGCCAGCCGCTCCAGCACGGACAGCAGCGGAGTCTCCGCCGCACGCGCCTGTCCCGAACCTCCGAATCCATCCATCTTGATCCGTCCGGTTGTTCATCCGGGAGCCATGTGCCTGCGCAACCGGCTCCATCAGCCGGGTGGCCGACAGGCACTCCGCGTTCAGTCCCTCCCTCTTGGCGGACGAAAGGACGGCACCCCCAAACAGGAGGATGAGCGGAGACCGTGTCTCGCTCTGGCCAGAACCTCCAGGCAAAACCAGAAAATGACTGGGCGAAGAACAGGGTGGTGGAGGAAAACGGAAACCGGGAGCGATCTTCATGGCGACCATCACAGCGGGTGAAGGGGACCGACTGCCGGTCCCTCTACTCACGTAACCGCTGAATTGGCCATTCCAGTAAAGCGGTGGTTCCCGACCTCACCAATTGGCCTTTCGGCGCCACCCTGCCGCGACTATGATCAGGCTCCACATCAGCCGGGAAACGGCGGATACTGAGCTTGAACAACAACGAAGGCCGGCGTGAATGGCACAGCCCCGGGGGGAAAGCCGTGCGAAGCGCGCATCACGGGAGATTGCCCAGCTACCCGATTTTACGTCCGAAGCGGGGCTCCGGGATATCCGGCCTAAATTGAAGGGCTACATGGCCGAAACGCTGGTCTACCTGATCCGCAGGCTGGGACCGGACGAGATCAGCGAGCAAGTACGAGAACGTGCCGAGTCTCTGCTGATGGATCCTCGCATGGGACATCCCGATGCGCTCCTGCTCGACCGTATTCTAGACCGATTCGCCCGAAAGCTGGGATCCGACATCCATCAGCGGGACCGATTCGTCGACGTGTTCGCGGACCTGTTCAGGCAACAGCTACGTTCACTCGAGGCGGAGCATCGGCACTGGGAGAAGAACTTCGTGCTGCGTGCGCGCTCTCGAGCAAACGACGCCTTCCGGACGGCGCGCCGGAAAGACAAGCACGAGCTGGTGATTCGGTCAGTGAACGACGAAAGTGTCCCGGAACCTGCGGATTTCCGCGACCCTGAGGAGGAGTTTTTCCGCGGTCTCGCCAGGACACCCATTCTGGACGCAGCCATGGAGAGCCTCACCCTCCGCCAAAGAGAGGTGCTCGAGCTATTCCTGGATGGACATCCGCAGTCCGGGGACAGCGGCCCACGGGAGTCGATTCAGACTCTGCTCGAGATCAAGAGCAAGCAGGCAGTCTACGACTTTGTTCAAAAGGCGTTGGCGAAGATAAGAAAGAACCCCGAAGTCCTCCGCTTGCTCGAAGCGCAAGGTAGACCGCTCCCGCCGGCCAGTCAGCCGGCTGGCCCCAACGGAGGCGAATCGTGAAGGAAGAAGAGATGAATGAGGAACTCGATCGCATCCGCGAGGAGATCCTGGAGGATCAGGAGTTTTTCGGGGATGTTGATGCAGAGATCTGGCTCGCGGCCCATCCCGAGTATGCCGAGGAAATCCGGAGCTTCATCCGGACCCTTGGATACGACCCGGACGTCCCGAACACGCAGGTTCCGGACTCGTTATGGCGAAACGCGGCCCGCCGCCATCTGCTCAGTGGGCCGCACGCCATCGGGGCGTGGGCCGAGAACGTCGGTGCGCTGATCGCCGAGGCGCGCGCCGAAGCTCAAACGACAGCCCCTCAGGCGACCGGGGACGCCGTCGAGACTTCCGCCAACGCTTACACCTGGGCGCTGGGCGTGGCAAAGCAGGCGACTACGGCGGTGACGAGACTCGTCATCCACAAGGTGCTGTACTTCGTAGAGGAAGCGTTCAAGCCCAACCTGGTCCCGGCATTCAGCCCCGGTGCCCGCGGGCCGTTCTCTCCCGGCCTGTACCGCGGCGAGGACCGGGCAAAAGCCAAGGGGTGGGTCGTGGTGACCGGCGACCCGCAGGTAGACTTCGGACCCGGCGCATCCCCCGCCCTAGCTGCGGAGTCGCTCGTGGGCCGCCTGCCTCTCCGCGCCGCCGAGGCACTGGCGGATTTCCTCAGCGCGCTTAGCCACGAGGAGCTTGAGGTGCTGGCGACCGTGCAGTGGGCGGCAAAGAAGGCGATTAACGGTGGCCACGCGGTGGTGGGCGTGCCCGAGACGAGAGCCGCCATCGCTCAGGTACCCGAGTGGGAGTACAAGACCAGGACCCCTGCCTTCTCCGATTCCGGGATCCGCCAGGCACTGGTGCGGCTCACGGAACTACAACTCCTCCCGCGTGAACGGGTCCGGCTGGAGTAATCCGGACTCAAACCAAGAACATCCAGCAACGGCCCGCCTGCAATGCAGGCGGGCCGTCGTGCTTTCGTGCATGCGAGGGCGCCCCTGCTTTACCGGACTCGCCAGTCTAGCGGTTAGGAAGGTACGGGCACAGATGCCGTGAACCCGGCGCTCGCGAAAACCTGACTTGGAAGGAGGAAACAACTTGATGCTGGTAGAAGAAATTGAATGGCTGCTGCGCGCTGCGCCGCCCGGAACTCAGCTGGAAGTGCTCCGGATCACCATCCCGGAACGTGCCGAGCCCGCCCCCATTTCCCCCGCGCCGCCCGCGGCGGAGTGGAGCCCGGACGCGGTCGTCGAGTGGGTGCGGCGGGAGCATGGAGAATCCGGGGTGAAGCTCAAAGAATGGGCAAGCATGCTCCCCGGCGTCTCCCACCGGGAGCTTCTCCGCGCCGCGGATGACGGCCGCCTGGCTTCGCATACCAAGCCGGACGGCCGCGACCACGGCGCGCGCATGGCCTCGGCGGATGCGATGCTCGCCTTCCTCACGTCCGCAGGACATCTCCCGCCGATGCCCTCGCCGGAGGAGTAGCCCGTGCCGCAGCTCCCTCGTGTGGTGATTCCCCCAGGCTGCCCGCCCGGCGCACCCGCGGTGCCGCGTTTTCGTCCGCCTTTACGGGGGACGGGAGCGTCCCCGCGGACACGGGCTCCGATGCCCCCAAGCGCATCAGAACCGATGGGCGGCGCACGCGCAAAGCGGAAGAAGCAGGAGGATCCCAGCGCGGCATTCGCCAGACGATTGGTCGAACGCCTCAACACCCGCGAAGGCAAGCGCAAGGACGTGTACGTCCTGGACCTCCGAGGCAAGGAGTGGGACCGCATCCGGCCAGGGAAATCTGGCTTCCTCACGGTTCGAAGCCGCCAGGACGAAGGCTGGCCTGACCGGGGCCGCACGACCTCGGACGCCGCCGTCGCCGAGGAATGGGTGCGCACCTACTATGCACCCTGGCTGGAGCGCAGGGCACGCATCGTCGAGGAGGGGCCGAACTCGGATTTTACGGTGGCGGAAGCGGTCGACGCTTACCTGCAGCACCTCGAGAAGACGCTTGGGACAGGGCACAACACGCTCACGAACCGCAGGAGCACGTTCAACGTGCACGTCATCCCCGCGTTCGGTCAGAAGCCGCTCCTGGCGCTGACCAAGGCGGAGGTGCGCACCTTCCTGAACGATCTGAAAGTGGTGACGCGGGGCACGGGCGACTCAACCCTGGTTCCCGCCGAGCACCGGACCAAAGACAACGTCCGCAGCGCGCTTCTGGCACTCTGGCACCACACGTATGAGGACGAGCCGGCCCCTTTCGCCGGGATCAAGCTAAAGAAGCCGGAAACGCAGCTGGCCCGGCGCGCGGCCGCGGAGGCCGGCGACATCGAGGGGCTGGTGAGCCGCACGTCGTACACGCCGGACGAGATACTGGATCTGCTCGCCCACGCGATGCTGTACGATGAAGACGTCCTTGGGCGCCCGAACCTCGCCTGCACCTACTTTCCCAATACCGCCGCGGCACTGGCGCTAGCCATCGCCTGCGCAGCGCGCAACGAGGAAGAGACGTTCATCCGCTGGAAGCACATCTACCCCAGGGAAGGAGCCATTCTCCTGATCGGCACGAAGACGACAAGTGCTCCCCGCTGGATGCCGCTCCAGCGGTCGGTACGCCCTTGGCTCAGGATGCTTCGGGCTCAGCAGGGAGGATCGCCGGCACCGGACACGTTCGTGCTCCAGACCAGGCGCGGCCAGCCCACGACGCGCAGCAGCAAGAAGACGTGGGGAGCCCGGATTGCGACGGTGGAGAAGCGCGCCGGCCTCAAGCTCCCGCACAAGGCCACGCACATCCTTCGCGCCACGCACATGTCGCTCGCGAAGGACCGGATCTCGGACGCAGCGCTCAAGGAGTACGTGGGCCACAGCACGGCGCGCGGCGGAGCGACCGACATCTACATGGACCTTCGGCCGCCGTTCATGCCGAAGAAGCATCGGAACTACATCCGGCTCCCTTCACCTGATGAGGTGAGGGCGCGGGCGGCCGCGCTCCGCGCGCGCTGAACGAACTCACACTTTCCAATCTCGTGTTGAGGCTATGCTGCACTACAGCAGAGCCGGTTGGAACTGACAATCCAAACAGCAGTCCAAGCAGCTGACCGGGTAGACCCGCCCTGGGAGGCGTGCCCCAGTTGTTCTCTCTTACTCGCAGAACACGAGCAGTCGCTGCGCTCGTACCTCGATACCTTCAGTAAGCAGGCTCTGAAAACGATCCTGAACATTCGGGTGCTCACTAACGTTCTCAACATAAGCTAGGACGCTGGGTGAAGGCCGCGCTGCCAGCGTGCGCAGCCGCTCCATCACTTCCGCTGACCGCCAACCAGTTAGCACGTCGTTGCCGTGTCCTGATTCCGTTGTCACCTGGCTGGGGGGATCAACTGGATTCGTCGCGGAAATAGCCGCAGTCTGGATTGCCAGCGAATGATCAACCTCAAGCATTGCAAAAAGGTATGACAGGTATGGGTTCACCCAATCAGGCCCCACTCCGATGACTTCCGGGGTGAACCGCTCGTCCGCGACGATCCGCGGCTCGGACAGGGGGTGCTGCACTGAAATCCGCTCAACTTCACGAATGACAGCCGTGATACCGCGGCTACGTGCCTGATCCAGGAGTGGGATATACATCGCATCAACCAACCGGTGACCCACGTGAAGCAACTCCGCTACGGGGTCGGCTGCGGACCCATCTACCATGCGTTCCGCAGCTTCATGGAAGTGTTGATCGGTTAACACCGCACGGTAAACCAAGCGAGTGACTAGCGCATGGAGTCGCGCCCAGTGGTGGTGCATGTCGGCAATGACACCGAGCGGATCAGTCTCAGCACGCTGGAACCAGGGGCCGGGGTCCTCGCTCAGAACTGGCGGCTCCAACTCAGCTTGGAGCCAAGCTGCCAACATGCTGCTTGAGAACTCCAGGTATGTGCCGTCGAACACCAGGTCAGGGCTGTTGGGGCGCTTCGCGACATCAGGAGTCAGTGAGCCCACCCGCTTCTCCCGAAACGTGGGGAAGCGGTGGAGTAGCCCGAGAAGAAACCCGTATGCAGTGATCTGCGTGTAGGGAGTCTCTCCATGCACGATCTGCAGCAGCAGCCATTCGCCTTCCTCATCAGTTACATCACTGATGTTTCGCATCTGCAGGAAGGCACGCCACTGAAGGACTGAGGCGAGGAACGGCCCCCAGCGTCCCGCTCCGGCACCGAGCCATTCTTCCAAGCTGGTAGAGGTCGGACAGAGGCGTGTGACGCGTTCCAGAAGGCTTTCCCCAGGAAGCCATCGCTCTGGTGAACCCGCCATCGTGAGTAGATACTCAAACCTGGCGTCACGCAGAAGTGTAAACGCCTGGTATGGATCGTGGTTGGCCCAGAAACGCGGGGAGCCGAGTATCCCCCCAAACAGTGAATCCAGCGCAGCGTCGAGCGACTGTGGATCTTCTGTGCCGAGTACCTCCGCGTGCGACTCCATGAGTTCCGCGAGTTCGGGCGCACCCACTTCGCGGTAGTACAATGCAAGACTGGCAATCACGACGCTTCTCGCCGTCGGATTCACCTGGTCCAGCAAGTAGAGGAGGTCAACTTCCACAGAAGCGGATTCAATAGCTCCGTCCAGTGATTCAACCTCGAGGGTCGTTGCAAACGTTTGAGCAGGCACGCCTTTGGCCAGTTCCTGACCCGCTGCCGCGATTGTTGCCTCTAGATCCGCAGCCGCCCGCCGTTCCGCATCTTTTAGAGCGTATCCATATTGAACGAGTCCTGCTCTCGTCTGTAATTCCAACGTGCCCCGCCACTCAAAGTCGATACCAAACCGTTGGCTAGCGATCCTGAGCACTTCGAAAGGGAGCACCGGCCGGCCGCGGACTTCGAATGATTGTGCACCTTCAGCAACCGCGCTGAAGACCCTTGCATAGAGTAGCCTAGCAGGTATCGGCAACGAGACAAACTTCGCGTCGAGAGACTCCAGGGCCGGCCAGACCCCCCCCAGTAAAGCTTCGAGATCTGCGCGTTCCGTTGAATGCTTCATGACAGCACGGATCAGCCCAGCAGGATCACTCTGCAGATGATGCCTCAATGTCCGGGTAAGCGTAAACCAGAAAGTATCGGCAGAAAACCGCGAAAACGGCTGATCAGCAGCAAACCACGGCTGAAGGGCATCAAGGATTCGAATGACGGCGTCGGTCCGTAGCGCCTCATCCTCGAATTCGTTCTTCTCCGTCCAAAGACGAGCAATTGCGGGAGCGACCTCGAGCATCACAGGACCAACAAACCGTGCGCCGGATCCAGTCGGCACAATAGCCGGGAGGGACGACAGAAGCCGCAGTACGGGCCCAGGTTCATCCGCATTCGAATGAACATCCGCAACTAGGAGATCACTATCGATTAGAAGAGCGCGTCCATGTCCAACAAGGTCCGTTAGCGCCAAGCGGCGTCTCTCTGCAGTGATGATGAATCGACCCTCCATCCACCGCAAAACATCGCGCGTCCCAACGACTGCGATATTCGGGTGTCTCTCCCGAAGAGCAGCAGCCCATTCCTGCACGTCAGGGTTGTTTGGCAGCAACGGCCCAAGCAGATCGCGATACAGGTGTGTTGCCGCATCGTCAGACCAAACCGTTGCACCAACTGACCGCGCCTGTGCGTACAAGCGATCGAGCGGCGCGAGGAGGCTGCGGACAAGACGTTCGCGCTCCCCTTCATTGTCTTCGGGTACCACCGAGTCCAGTGGGTCCAACGCGTCGTCTTCCGGCTCATCGATTACAACGTCTTGGCTGGCTTCCAGCAATCTGACCCTCCCAGCCTCCACGGCCGGTACAATCCGTTCTACCAGCAGCGTCAAGGCTCGAAGCGCCGCCGAATAGGCCTCCTGCTCAGCCAAGGCTTGGCGAACCTGGCGCTCGGCGAGTGGACTTACCACCAGCTGTGGAACAGTCCGGGCTAAGGTAGTGAGCAGGTTTGATCCTTCCCAAGCTTCAAGCGGTCCCCACGAAAGCAGGAGCCTTTGGTCCAGTGGAGCGAGCCGACGTCCGTCGGAATTCTTAAAAGTGCTCGGGTGTTCGCGTTCCGCTTCGTCGGCCTGCCCAAAACTCACGCGGCCGGCAGTAACTAACGCCAGAAGTAGATCTGCAGACCGAATTACGCGGTCCCTATGCGCCGGAGGAACCTTCTCGAGCTCTACGAAATCATCTACCCACAGCAGGTTGTCCCGGCACGCGAGTGCCAGTTCGTAGGCATCGCCCCAATTAAGCTTCTCCTGAAAATCCTTCACCTGCTCTTCTGCGACAGCCGTATCCAGAGTCCAAGCCAGGTTCGCTTCTCCTTCGACCGCTGTGATCACCCGACGCAGCCGCTCGTGCTCCCCCGGACGATAGTCGGTAACCAATTGAGCTTGCTCACGAGTGAGCCAATCGAAAGTTTCTTGGCCAAGCCACAGATGGAGAGGTGACTGGAGTACCTCATCGATCAGTTCAATTTCGGCAAGAGTGAGCAATGCCGTGCGATCGAGCAGAAATGAGCTACCGGACTCATCGGTGGGCATGCCCTGACGTGGCAATGAGAACGATGGAGGGTCTACGAGGAGAAGCACGCGATTTTCGCGGTATGCAAACCAGAGGTAGGCACTGCGCCGAGGTCCCAGACTAGCATACGTCTCGAATGGAATTGCGCCGGCCGCGAACATCTTGGTCCTCAGTTCGTTACCTTCCTGCTCCTGTCGGATCATCTCCAAGCCTTCCTCGGCCGGCAGACTCACCACGCCCGGCAGACTTGCAAATGATCCGTGATCGCGGATGATCCGCTCGCCAACTTCGCGAGCATAGCGCGTCTCCAGCGACCTCAGAAGCATATGTCCCGCAAGCTCTACCGGCCCTCCAAGGCGATCGTAGCCGGCCAGGAGGATGCGCACGGCTTCTTCACGCGCCGCAGCAACTCCGCGCCCCTGTGCTTCAGTGGCGAACGCCAGGACGATGTATGCTCGGGTTGCAACTTCGCGATCATCGCTCTCGATGAGACGCTTGAGGAGAGATTCTGCGCGCCCATAGTCACGCGCAAAAACAGATGCTTCGGCTGCAGTCAAAGCAGCACGGGAGGACGAGTCGAAATCCTCATGCAGGGCCCACGCTGCCTCGGCATGCTCGGAGAACCGACGGAGAGCTAAAGTGAGACGAGCTAGAAGACGAGTTGTTCCATGGGTTCTGTAACCTGCAGCCTCCACCTCCCTCACCTGTGTCAACGCTGCTTCGAGATCTCCTGCTGCAGCCTTCGCCCACGCCAGCAGAATCAAGTGCTCCGGGCACGGTAGACGACGCACCAAAGCTTCTGCAAGCGCCACCTCACGCGAGGCAAGCACCGCGTCAGGTGAGCCGGTGAATTCGTCGTCCGCTCTCGCCAAGTGAGTGTACAGGCGAGCCACGCGAAGCAGGCGAAGACTGTCGGGGTATTGATTGAGGGCGAAGTTCACCATCGCCAGTGCCCCATTCCAGTCGCCCTGTTGCTTAAGCACTGCACCCTTGGCGACCGCGCGGCTCACAGGGTCCTCAATGGAATCCAGCGGCTCTAGCGACAGCGGCTGCTCCGGCGCCGAGGCCGCCCGTAACTCGAGCCGCATAGCGAGGACCAAGCTCCGAAGCGAGTTGTCCGCCAGCGTCTCTACGGTCTCAAGGCGAACTGCCGCTGCAGCCAACTCTCCTGAAGTCGCGAGCCTCTCCGCATCGATCAGCGCTCGCTCCACCGGGTCTTTTGCGGCTTCAGCCGCGAGCGCGAGGTCGTCCGAAGCAGCACCAGATATACCGACTGCTGCGATGTGAGCGGCGTCAGCAGGATCGCTTGTGACAAGTGAATGAAAATCCCGCAGCGCAGGTTCCGTCTCAAGTAGAGCGCGATGAAATTCAAGCCGCCGGCGCAGAACAAGATGGCGGAAAACCGGTGCGCCAAGCGTAAGCACAGTATCCGAATCAGCAAAAAGCCGGCGCAGTTCCGCAATCCAGTACGCCCCATTGAGGGGCGGGCGCTTGTCCGACCAGGCGAAGTGATTGAAAACCAGGAACCCGGCCTCGATTGCTCGGAAACGCGATTCCGGAGTGGCCTCGTCGCATCGCACTGCTCGCCTTGCAGCGTGATCCGCCTGAACAGACTCTCCACGACCCACGTGGTATCTCACGAGGGCTAACAGGAGATCCGGCTCCTCGACATCCTTCTCATCGCCGCACACCACCCGGAATCGCGTCTCATCGTTCGTTGCCAAGAGTGCAATTCCTAATGCCGAGCGCCATTCCGGCGTCCCATCGTGCGGATCCAACTGTGCCACCGCCTCTGCGTTTCGCCCCAGATTTATTAGGAGCCAGCCCGCCATGTAGCGGTTCCGTCCTCCGAAGGCGGTGATCCCCTCGGCTTCTCGAAGGTACCCTTCGGCTCTTCGGTGCTGGTTTCTCCGCAGAGCGACTTGTGCAAGCGACAGAAGCAGTGTTTGCTCGAAGTCCCGGCGCTCCGGGCCGACTGGGGCTGTCCGACGAACCTCGTCGAGGAGCCGTGTCCAGGTGGTCTCGGCGTCGTCCAACTCCCCCGCGGCAAAGGCGTCCCGAGCAGCGCGATTCGTTCCCCTCAAGACATCTTTATACCACGCTGCGGTAGCGGGCGGCTCTCCAGCTATGGCATCACCGCCTTGGACCGATGCCTCCAATTGCCGGAGCCGTTGGTATTCGACCCGAGTAACGGAAACCGCGACCACGGACTCAAAGATTTTTAGGAAATCCGCATAGCTGACCCAGCGATCTTGCTCACGGCACGCCACATCCCAGGCATGCTTCAAGAGATGGGCGAGCACCTTGTCAGACTCTGACGGCGGCGCGCTATGTGTACGGGCACCGTATTCTCGGAGGACCTGCAGAACTCTCGCTTCGATCTCCGGCTGCGGAGAACTACCTGTATCCCAAGTTATCCGGCGAAGCAGCCTCTCTCGCAGTTCATCGTCAGATGACTGGGTTAGGAACCGGTGAAGGTCCTCTGCGATTGCATTCTGCTTCTCTCTCGCTTCGCGACGAACCTGAGTTTCCTTCTTCTGCGGAACCGGTTTGATGGACGTGAGTACCCGGGCAGCCAGAAAGGCGCGGAGTGCATCCGGCTTACAATCCGCCTCTCGGCATCGATCCCACAGATCGAGGCCCCGTTCCGCTCCCAGTTCCTTGCTTCGCTCCTTACCACGTTTGGCTGTCGTCAAAAAGCGAAAATCAATGACCAGAGCCTGATTCCGTTGCTGATGCGACCAGTAGTTGAGAACCGACTCAAGAATGTCCGCAGACGCGAGCGTGACGGTGCCGGAGAGGGCTTTGATCTGCTCCGCCTCGCTTACCCCAGGTCCCAGAAGATCTACATCCTCCGCGCCCTCCAGGTATAGGACGTAGCCAGGAGGGAGGGAAACCCACCTATCGACGCTCCGCCAGATCTGATATGCGTACCCTCGCAACGTATCCACAGCCTGCCGGCTAGGATCGGCGTTGAGGGGCTTCCGCCTGATGTTTTCCATTCGGTCTAGTGCGGCAGTATGAGGGTGCGAAACTTCTGATGTAGCGGTCCACAGATCCTAATTGGATCCTGGCGTCTTATTAGTTGCGTGGCTTCCTGTATACTCCGAACATCACCAATCCGAGATGCAAGAACAACGCAGATCTGCCGGCCACCAGCAAAGCCACGCAGCGATTTTGTCACGGAAATTGTCACGAGGCCGGCAGATCGTGCTCGCGGTGTGCTCCGAATCTAAATGTTTTCAGTCTGTGCATCGCCAGGATTCCAAGGCCCGGCCCAATCGCCAGCACACCGAACGCCAGCGGCCATCCGCCCGCGTCACGCAGGTGTGGAACGGCGGCGATGGTGAATGAGGTCAGCAAGAACCCGAGCGCAGTCTGCAGGGTCAGTGCGGTTCCGACGGCATGCGCTGGCGCCACCTCGGTGACGACAGCGCTGAACTGCGCCGAGTCCGCCACCACGGAGAAACCCCAGACAAGACCTACGCCTACCGCGAGCCAGGCGGGCGCGGAAAGCAGCCAGCCCATGAGCAACGCACAGGCACCGCTCGCCGCCATCGCCCAGATGGTGATCCGCTCGCGGCCCAACCGGTCGGCCCATCGCCCCGCCAGCACCGAGCCCACGGCGCCGGCCCCAATCACGGCGAAGGCAACGGTGCCGGAGAGCGCGTGTGCGTGGAGATCGGAAGCACCCCGGGCGCGGAAGAATTCCGAAAAAAATATTGGCACGGCCACCCACATCGCGTACAGCTCCCACATGTGGCCCAGGTAGCCGGCGATGACCAGCCGCACGGGCCGGTCGCGCACCACCTGGCGGATGAGCCCCCACGCGAACGGCCGCCGCGCGAACGGATACGGCCCCTCGCGGTAGCCGATCCCGATCAGCACCGCCGCCGCCACCGCGCCCACGGACGCCGCCAGCACCACCTCCCGCCACCCCAGTGAGGGAAAGGCGCGCAGCAGGTACGGCGTCGCCTTGCCCACCGTCAGCGCGCCGACCACGGTGCCGATCGCCATGCCGCGCGCGGAGCGGAACCAGGTGGACACCATCTTCATCGCCGGGGGGTACACGCCGGCCAGGCAGACGCCGGTCAGAAAGCGCAGCGCCAGCGCGGCGCCGTATCCATCCACCGCCACCAGCCCCGCGTTGGCCGCCGCCGCCAGCACGGCGCTCGCGGCGAAGTACCAGCGGCTGGGGAGCAGGTCCGCCACGTTCAGCAGCGCCGCCACCGCCGTCCCCGCCACGAAGCCCAGCTGCACGGCGCCCGTCAGCCACGCCGCCTGCGACCCCGTGAGCCCCCACAGCTCCTGCAGCCGCGGCGACGCCGCGCTGGCGCTGAACCACACGCCCATCCCCAGCAGCTCGGCGACGGCGATCAGCACCAGCACGCGCCACCGGTGCGGGTGCGCGTCCAGGGGGCGGGAAGACGAAGCGGACACGTTGGATTCTCGAAAGGAGACGGACGTGGATGACGAGGGACGGAGGGTACGCCGGACCGCCGCCCGGATGCAATGGACCAGCGCGGCAGAAACGAGCGGCGGGTCCTCCGCAGATGCAGAGAACCCGCCGTGGTGGATCGGCTTTCGGCCGTGCGTCAGCCGCCGACGGGGAGAAGCTGCAGCCTGCGCCCTCGCGGATCGAACACGAAGACGCCTTCGCCCTCCGCGCGGTCGCTGGCCTGCAGCACGCGCGGGTAGAGGATGGGATACTCCACGTCCTCCAGCGGGACCAGGTAGACGTCGCGGGGCTCCGCGCCGCTTCCGCCCACGCCCACGAGCAGGTAGACGGGGATCCGCTCTTCGGTCGCGTAGCGGCGGTAGCGGTTCAGGTGCTTCCACTCCCCCCAGCGAACGCCGCCGTCCCAGTACCGGCCGCGCCACTTGCACTCCACGGCGAACCGGACGCGCTCGCCGCCGTCCCGGTACTCCACCAGCAGGTCCGGCGCGAGCGTAGACTCCGCGTAGACGCCGTCCACGTACTTGTCGCCCCGCCATTCCTTCAGGTGGAAGGGAGCCCGGCCCAGCCGCACCGCCGCCCACTTCTCGAAGTCGCGCCCGTTGCGCTCCGCCTCCGTCTCCTCCTGGCCGGCGGCCGGTGCGGCGACGGGTGCCGGCGGCGGCGCCTGCACCGGCACGACGGGTTCGAAGCGCGGCGCGGTGAGCGTGCGGTCCCACTCCGGCGCCACGTCCGCGGGTGGCGCCATGGGGATGGATGCGGGCGCGCTCCGGACGCGGCCGCGCGCCACCACCCCCCACGCTCCGCCCGCGGCGAGCGCCGCCAGCAGCCACCAGGCCGGGGAGAATCCGCCCGCATCCCCCTCCGTCCGCACGTACTCGGGGAGCGCGCGCACGTAGCCGACGGTGCGGCGGCCGCGGCGCACGGCGGCCCACCCCCGCGCGTCGGGCTTCGCGATGCGCAGGCGCGCGCCCTTGCCCGCGTGGGTCACCACAGGGTGCTCCCTCCCCGGCCCCGAGCGCACGTTGAGCGGACCCAGCACCTCCACCGTCTGCGTGGGTCCGCCCCGCACCGCGCGGGCGCCGCCGGCGGCCAGGACCAGAAGGCACAGCACCGCGAGGGCCAGCCGCCGCGGCGAGCGGGTGACGGCGCGGATCATCGAGTGGAGCAAAGGCACGGCCGGCGGCATCGAAGGGGGAGCGGGAAAGGAAACAAAAGATTATTCCGGCGGATCGTGACGGTCAAGGTGAGGGTGCCGTCGGAATGCGCCGCGGCCCGCATCGTCCCCCCGGGCGGACGGCGGGCCGCCGCGAGGGCGCGAACGAAGCGCGGCGCGCCCCGTCCGCCGACGTTCCCCTTGCTCGCGGGGCCGCGGGTGCCGCAGCTTGAGACGGCGCCAGCCCGGCGCGGCCTTCCCGAAGCATCGATGTCCAGCATCCAGCCATCCCTCCCCCAGGTGCGCAGAACCCCTGGCCCGGCGCGGCGCCGCCGCGTGGCGGCGCTGGCCGCCGCGTGCCTGGCCGCGGGGCCGTGGGCGCCGCGCGCGGACGGCCAGGCGCCGGGGCTGGCCTTCGCCAGCTGGGGGACGGAGCAGGGCCTGCCCTCCAACATCGCGCTCGACATCACCCAGACCCGCGACGGCTACCTCTGGCTGGCGTCGTACGAGGGGATCGTGCGCTTCGACGGCGTGGCGTTCCGCGTCTTCAACGAGTCCGACATCCCCGGGCTGGGCCGCGCCAGCTTCTGGCGCGTGGACGTGGACTCCGCCGGCGCGCTGTGGGCCGCGAGCGAGCGCGACGGGCTGGTGCGCTACGCGGACGGCCGCTGGACCGTCTTCGGCACGCGCGACGGGCTGAAGAGCGACCGGGTGACGGCGCTGCTGCCGGACACCGGCGGCGTGCTGTGGGTGGGCACCCGCGGCGGGGTGAGCCGCGTGCGGAACGGGCGCATCGAGCCGCTCCCCGCGCCGGCCGGGATGGACGAGCTGGCCGTGATGGACCTGGCGCGCGACCGTGCGGGAAACCTGTGGATCGGGACGACGGCGGGCGGCGTGGTGCGGTACCGCGACGGCCGGTACGAGCGCGTGGGCCCGCCGGCCGACCAGGTCACCTCCCTGTTCGCGGATGGCGACGGCACGGTCTGGGTGGGGACCTTCGACCCGGGCGTCGGCCGGATGCGCGGCGGCGCGGCCACCCGCCTGGCCGGGGAGGACGCCGGCGCGCCGCGGCGCGTGAACTCCATCCTCCGCGACCGCGAGGGAACGCTCTGGCTGGCCGCGGAGAACGGCCTCTTTCGCATGGAGGGGAGCCGCGCCGTGCCCGTGCCGCTCCCCGGCGGCCGCCCCATCGCCCAGGCCTCCACGCTGCACCAGGACGAGGAGGGAAACCTGTGGGTGGGATCGCGCCAGGGCGGGCTCTTTCGCCTGCGCCCCACCGCGGTGGCCACCGTCGGCCGCGCCGGCGGGCTGCCCCACGACCTGGTCTCCGCCATCGAAGGCGACGGCGCGGGGGGCGTGTGGATCGCCACCCACGGCGGCGTGGCGCACCGCACCGCGCGCGGCGTGGAGCTCTTCACCCAGGCCGGCGGCGCCCTGGTGGACGACGTGGCGCGCGACCTGGTGCGCGGCCGCAACGGCGACCTGTGGGTGGCCACCAACGGCGGGCTGACGCGGATCCGCAACGGGCGGGCGGTCACCCTGGGGGCGCGCGACGGCCTTCCGGACGACCGGGTGCGCGCGCTGTTCGAGGCGCGCGACGGAACGCTGTGGGCGGGCACCTACAACGGCCTGGCGCAGCTGCGGGACGGCCGCTTCCGGAGCTACGGCCGCGAGCACGGCCTGACCGATCCCTACATCCTCTCCGTCTTCGAGGACCGGCGCGGGACGCTGTGGGTGGGCACCCAGAGCGACGGGCTCTTTCGCATGCGGGACGGCCGCTTCGTCCCCGGCCCGCGGGAGCTGGCGCGGCAGCCCGTCTTTCGCATGCTGGAGGATGCCGACGGCACGCTCTGGGTGGGCTCGGCGCGGGGGCTGGCGCGGATCCGGGGCGACAGCGTCTTCATCTTCAACACCCGCCACGGGCTTCCCGGCAACGCCGTCTACCAGGCGCTGGACGACGGCCGTGGGCGGCTGTGGCTCACGGGGTCGTGGGGCGTGGGCCACGTGCCGCGCGCGGAGCTGGAGGCGGTGGCGGCGGGGCGGGCGCGCACGCTGGCGATGAAGCAGTTCGGCAGCCGCGACGGGATGGCGGGCGAGGCGTCGTCCATCTCGCGCGCGTGGCGGGGGCCGGATGGCAGGCTGTGGTTCGGCACGCCGGCGGGGCTGGCCGTCATCGACCCCTCGCGGCTGCGGCGCAACGCCCGCGCGCCCATCCCGCTGATCGAGCGCGTGGTGGTGGACGACGCGGTGCACGAGTCCGAGGCGCCCATCCAGGCGGCGCCCGGCACCCGCAGCCTGGAGTTCCACTTCACCGCCGCCAGCTTCGTGGCCCCCGAGCAGCTTCGCTTCCGGTACCGGCTGGAGGGCTACGACCGCGGGTGGGTGGACGGCGGCACGCGGCGGGCGGCGTACTACACCAACCTGCCGCCGGGGCGCTACGTCTTTCACGTCCAGGCCCGCAACGAGGACGGCGTCCCCAGCGCGCGCGACGCCCGCGTGGCGCTCCGGCTGCGGCCGTACTTCTGGCAGACGTGGTGGTTCGTGCTGCTGCTGGCTGCCGCGGCGCTGGCGCTGGCGTACGCCGCGCACCGGCTGCGCGTGCGCATGGTGCAGCGCACGCTGCGGGAAGAGATGCTGCGCGACCTTTCGCTGCACGACGACCTGACCGGCCTGTACAACCGCCGCGGTCTGCTGGCCCAGGCGGAGCCGCTGGTGCGCGAGTCGGAGCGGCAGCGGCGCGGCTTCGGCGTGGTGTTCGCGGACCTGGACGGGCTCAAGCGGATCAACGACACCCTCGGCCATCCGGAGGGCGACCGCGCCATCCGCGACGCCGCCCGCCTCATCCGCTCCAGCTTCGGGGACGGGGACGTGGTCGCGCGGCTGGGCGGGGACGAGTTCGCGGTGCTGGTGATGGACGACGCGTCCGCCGGCGGCGCCGCCACCGTGGAGGCCGCCGCCGCGCGGCTGATGGACGCGCTCGCGCGCCACAACGCCGCCTCGGACCGCCCCTTTCAGCTCGCCCTGAGCCTGGGCTTCAGCCGGTTCGATCCCGCCGCGCCCCGCAGCATCGAGGCCCTGCTGGAATACGCCGATCAGCAGATGTACGTCCAGAAGCGCGGCAAGCGCATCGCCCGGACCTAGCGTGAACGGGTGAACGGGTGAACGGGTGAACGGGTGAACGGGTGAACGGGTGAACGTCGGTACGGGCGTCGGGCCACGCGGCTCTCCGATAGGCCATTCTCGATGCACCGGTTCGTTCCGCGCCGCCGACACGGATATACGACTGGGGCGCTTTCATCCACGCTGCCCCGTCCACGCGCGCCGGCCGTTGCCGGAACGAGATGGTGAAGCCCCGTTCGGCGAGCGCAGCGAGCCGAGACGGGGCTTATGGCATTTCCAGCCGCGGGTTTCAACCCGTGGTGTACCGGGGCCGCGGGTTTCACCCATGGTGTGCCGGGGCCCTGGGGCGCCCGCCCACACCATCCGGCGACGCGCCCCACCCGTTCACCCGTTCACCCGTTCACCTCAGAACCGGAACCGCGCCCCCATCCCCAGCGTCAGGTAGCTCAGCTCATCCACCTTGCGGTACCGCACCTCCGGCGTCACGGAAACCTGCCAGCTGACGGCGTAGTCGGCGCCCAGGCCGGCCTCGATCCCCGTCTCGTCTTCGTGAAAGAGCGCACCGAGAAGGAAGTACGGGCTGGCCGAGCCGTGCCCGCTCCCCATCCCCACGCGCCCGCCCAGCTCGAACCCGCTGATCTCTTCCTCGCCGTCGCCCAGGATATCGTCGTCGAGCTCGAAGTTGAACTGCGAGTAGCCGCCGTAGATGGCGAACGTCGGCGCCACGTCCAGCGACGCGCGCACCCCGAAGCCCACGCCGGTATCGTACACGTCGCCGCTGTCGTCCACGGGGATGCCGGCGTCCAGGCGCACCTCGAAGGCCAGCGGAATGGCCGGCTGCGCCGCAGCCGGCGCCGCCCCGCCCGCCGTCATGGCGCCTATCGCCAGCGCCGCGATCCAGTTTCTCATCGTCTCTCGCCCTTCCGTTGATGGGTGATGCACCGCGCGGCACCCGCCCGCCGCGCGACCTGCCTGGAACCACGGAGTCCCCACGCAGGTTCCCGCGCGCCATCCTTGGATGCGCGAAGGCCCGCCGCGGTTGCGGCGGGCCCTGGTGGTGACTGGCCGACGGGCGTCAGCGCCCGCTCAGTCCTGGCAGAGCTTGAAGGTGAAGCACTGCTCGTGCTGGTAGTGGTGGCACACGCTGAAGCAGATGGCGCTGAACGAGAGCCGGTACCGCTTGCCCACGGCGCCGCGCGTGTACAGCACCACCTCGCGCGACACGCACGAGGGCCGCGCCCGGTCCACGCACGGCCCGATGTCTCCAAAGCAGATGGGGCCGGAGGGGACCACCTGCACCGACGGGGTTCCGTCCGGCAGTGCCGGCACCGGCTTTCCCGCCGCGTCCGTCACCTGCACGTGGCCGATGGTGAGAGTGCCGAAGGTGACGTTCGAGTAGCAGTTGCACACGGTGATGCACAGCACCTCGAAGTCGTTGGTCTCCATGCAGTCGCACTTCGTGTCGCCCCACGACACCGTGATGCAGGGCTGGATGCGGGGGAACTCCACCTCGGTGCATTCGCAGCGGCAGTCGCAGCCGGCCTCCTCGCCCGAGACCTCCACCGCGTTCTGCGCCAGGAAGCCGATGGGACCACCGGGCGACTTCACGTGCACCACGATCTCGTTCCCGCACTGCCGCCAGTGGTTGTCCAGCCGGATGTTCACCTCGTGCCCCTCGATGAACCCCGGGGTGTGCACCGACGGCGGATCGGGAAACTGGGGCAGCACGCCGGCGGCGTTGGGCTGCGTGCTCTGCGGCACGCCGTTCACGTAGATCTCCCACACCCGGTTGTCGGCGTAGAACTTCATCTCCACCGCGAATTTCGCGGGGTCGGCGGCCGAGGCCAGGTTAAAGCGGGTGCGGAAGTACAGGTCGTCGCCGCTGCCCGGGTCCGCGACGTTCGCGATCCAGCCGGCGTTTCCGTAGGGGCTCACGACCCACGCGGGATTGGGCGCGGCCACCACCTGCGCCGGGCTCCAGGACCCCACGCTGGCCGGCCCGCTGATGTTGCCCTGCCCCACCTCCCACCGCGGGTCCGCGCCGCTGGACAGGGTGCCCCCGCTGCCGTCGTACGCGGTGTTGAGGAGCGGGGCATCCGCCGCCGACAGGATGACGGGGTACCGGTCGCCGCCCTCGCAGGTGCTGCACCGGCACGAAAGCAGGTTGGCCTTGCGCCCGCAGCGCTGCCGCAGCCGCTCGTCCTGCTCGCGAATCACGGCTGCGCACCCGTCCTTCCGTGGGACCACGACGTGGTCCGCGCCGGCCCTGGGACTGCTGTCACGCGGAATATCAACGTTGCTCATGATGGTATCGCCCTGTCCCTCCGGGAGTGAAAGGTGTCGGAGACGGGGCGGAGGGATGGGCCCGTCGTCCGACAAACGCCTGAGCGCGTCGCATGAAGGTGCCCCGCGCATGCACGCGGCGGCGGTATGAACCGGATCCGAACGTCGTCGGGGAGTGCGCGCCGAGGCCTGCGCGCGAAGAGAGGAGTCAGCGGAGCCGGGGAGGCTCGGGTGGAAGGAACGGCCGGGTGGCGGCCGATCTTCCCGGAGGTGCCGGTACGGAAAGCATCACCGGCAACCGTGCGATCAGGCATAGGCCACGCCACGCGCCCGACGTTCCGCCGACGGCACGCAAACCCTTCGGACGACGCTGGTTAGGGGAGAGTCCCGCAGAAGGCCGGCAACGCGCCGGACGGGTCGTGAGGCGCGTGTGGGACAGGATCGAGACAGCGGGGTCCCACGCGTGGCGGCGGTGGAGTGCGAAACGCATAAACGCGGTGCCCGGCACCGGTGAGCCGGTACCGGGCACCTGATCCTGGGCACTCGATCCTGCCGTCTTCTCGGCCGGCGACCTGGCGCAGCACCCGGCAGATGTGCTCCGTGGCCCATCCCGGCACGGGGACAGGCTCGGCAGCGGCATGGGGAGGATGCCGCAGGTGGGGATGCCGATCGTCGTCCGCGGCGGGCCCGCGTCAGGTGGGGACGATCAGCGCCACGTCGAAGGCGCCGCGCTGGATCTGCGTCTCGCCGCTCTGCGTGCCGGAGCAAGCCGCCGTGCCGCTGAAGGTGCCCGCCACCCGCCGGTCCGAAAGCGTGGTCAGCCGCAGCTCGCCGGAGCGCATGGCGCAGGCGATCTCGGGCGCGTCCACGTGCGGGTGAAATCCGAAGTCGACGGACATCTGCGCGCAGGACAGCGTCTCGCACATCTGCCCGAAGCGGACCGTCTGCCCCGCCTGCACGCCGCGCGGCAGCAACATGGTCACCACGTCGAACCGTCCGTTCGCCGCGGTGCGCGAGGCCTCCACCACCAGCGGCTGGGGCGCGGGACCCGTGGGGTACGCGAACGCCCAGTCGCCCAGCGGAAACCCGCCGTTCTCCATCGGCACCTCGCCCATGGCGCTGTAGGTGCCCGCCGGGCGCCCGCCGAACGCCGCGTGGCCAAAGGTGACCGAGCTGACCGCGCTCGTGTTGGGACGGGGAGAAAAGACGTCTTCGCAGGAGGCCAGCGTGACGAGGAGCGCGCAGGCGAGGAGCTTCCGGATGGGCATGGTACGGTGGACGGGACGGTGTGACTGGAGGGGGACCCTGATTTCCAACGCGTGAGCGCGGACCGATATGACAGAGGTGTGAGGGAGAGGCAGAAACATGCGGCCAGGCGCGTCCGCGCGCCAGCCCGTCGATCGAGCGGGCCTGCCGCACGCCGGGATGACGGTCACGTGGAGATGCGGGCGGACGCGGATGAGATCGTCATCCGCGTCCCTCCGCCGTCCCTCCGCGCCCTCCGCGTGAGATCCGCCTCAGCTGGCGACCTGGCGCAGCACCCGGTAGATGTACTCGGTGGCCCACCCCAGCGCGGGCACGGGGACGCGCTCGTTGTCGCCGTGCATGCGCAGCTCGTCTTCCATCGGCAGCGGCATGGGAAGGATGCCGTAGGTGGGGATGCCGATGGCCCGCAGCGCCGCGCCGTCGGTGGCGCCGGTGGACATGAACGGCAGCACCGTGGCGCCGGGCGACATCGTGCGCGCCGCGGCCTCCATCGCCTGGAACAGCTCGGTGGATACGGGCGACGGCGGAGGCGCCTCCACGGGCGGCTGCTCCAGCGCAAAGGTCACCTGCGGCTCGCCGTCGATCTCGTTCATCATCCGCACCAGCTCGTTGGCGTCCTCGCCGGGAACGATGCGCATGTTGAAGGTGGCGCGCCCCTCGGAGGGGATCACGTTGGCGCGAAAGCCGCCGTTCAGCAGCGTGAGCGAGGCGCCCGCGCGCAGCACCGCGTTGTGCAGCGGGTCGCGGGAGAGGACGGCGGCGGCGCGGTCGATCTGCTCGCGCGAGGCGCCCTCGGCGCTGAGCTCCTGCATCGCCCGCTTCATCTCCGCGTCGTCCTCGATCGCGGCCAGGCGCTGAAAGTAGATGCGCGTGGTCTCGATCAGCCGCACCGGCGCGCGCCACTCGTGCACGCGGTTCACCGCGCGGGCCAGCGCCGCCAGCGCGTTGTCCGGCAGCGGCACGGAGCCGTGGCCGCTGGTGCCCGTGGCCGTGGCGATGACGTTGTAGTAGACCTTTTCCGTCGTCTGGATGTTGACGGTGCGCACGGCGCCGTCCTGCACACGGATGCGGCCGCCCTCGTTCAGCGCGAACTCCGCGTCGCCGATCAGGTCGCGGTGGTGCTCGATCACCCAGTCCACGCCCACGACCGGCCCGCCCTCCTCGCCCGCCGTGGCGAAGAAGATGATGTCGCGGTCCAGCCGGCCGCGCTGCTGCGCCAGCTGGACGAGCGAGGTGAGCGTGGCCGCCAGCATCCCCTTGTCGTCGATCGCCCCACGGCCGTACAGGTAGCCGTCGCGGATCGTGGGCGTAAAGGCGTCCGTCTCCCACTTGGTGGTGTCGGCGCCCACGACGTCCATGTGCCCCATCACCAGCACCGGCCGCTGGCGGGGGTTCGTCGCGCGCAGGCGTGCCACGAAGTTGGCGCGCATGCTGTCTTCCGGCACGCGCAGGATGCGCTTCTCGATGCCGGGAACGCCGTTCAGCACCGAGTCGAAGTACATGGCCGTCCGGATCTCGTTGCCGGGCGGGTTCTCGGTGTTGATGCGGATGAGGTTCTGCAGGTGCCGCAGGGTGCTGGCCTGCGCGTCGGCGCGGGTGAGCCCCGGCGGCGCGGGCGCGCGCACCGTCCAGGCGTCCTGTGCCGCCACGGGCGTGGAAGCGAGCAGCGCCGCCAGCAGCGCGGTGTTGCGAATGCGCATTCGGTTGGTCCTTCCCTGGTTGTTGCTGTGTGGATCCAGACGTCCAGCTCCGTCCTGGCGCAGGGACCGGCGAGCCCGTCCGGCCCGGTCCGTGGCGGTTGAAACCGCGGCTGAAACGTCACGAAATCCGCCTGCGCGGATTGTGGCCGCGCGAGTGTCGCGTTCCGAAGGGCATCGAACTGCGCCCGACGCCGCCCCCTCTCCCGGCCTCTCCCCCATAAACCCCATGGGGGAGAGGAGAATTCGATCGCGCTCCGGACGCCGTGGCCCGCGTCACCCTTCCCCCACGCAGTTTGTGGGGGAAGGGCCGGGGATGGGGGGCAGCCCACCATCCCGCGCCGAGCCCTCTGAAGCGCCGCGATCCTTACCCGTTCACCCGCTCACCCGTTCACCCGTTCACCTTCCCCTGCACACCATCGCGTCGTTCCCGAGAACGCGGTCGAGAAAGCGCGCGATCCGCTGGTACGCGGTGATGCGGTTCTGCAGCTTCGCGATGCCGTGGCCCTCGTCGGGAAAGCGCAGGTACTCCACGTCCCCGCGGCGGTGGCGGACGGCGCGGACGATCTGGTCCGCCTCGCCCACCGGCACGCGCGGGTCGTTGGCGCCGTGCACCACCAGCAGCGGGCTGCGGATGCGGTCCGCGTAGCTCAGCGGCGAGATCTCGGTGAAGAACGCGCGGTCCTGCGGGTCGTCGATGTTGCCGTACTCGATGCGATCCGAGTTCTTGAGCTGCGGCGACGCGTCCTCCAGGCCGCTGATCCAGTTGGCCACGCCCACGAAGTCCACGCCGGCCTGGAAGTACTCCGGCAGCTGCGCCACCGCGGCGAGCGTCATGTATCCGCCGTAGCTGCCGCCCATGGCCGCCACGCGGCTGCCGTCCACGTCCGTCCGAGCCCGCAGCCACTCCACCGCGCTCTGCATGTCGCGCACGGCGTTGGGGCGCAGGCGCTTGTTGTCCAGCTGGGTAAAGCGCTGCCCGAAGCCGGTGGAGCCGCGAAAGTTCAGGTCCAGCACCGCGTATCCGCGCGCCAGCAGGTACTGCTTCACGGGATCGAACCCCGGCCGCGCCTGCGAGGTGGGGCCGCCGTGCAGCATCATCACCACCGGCGGGCGCCTTCCCTCCGCGCCGCGCGGCTTGTAGAGCAGCCCGTAGACGTCCACGCCGTCGAAGCCGGGGATGGTCACCGCCTCGGGAGAGACGAAGGCGGCCGCGTCCAGCCCCGCCAGCGTGCTCTCCGTGGCGCGGGTGGTCTGCCCCGTGGCCGCGTCGTAGATCCACACGTCGCCCGGCAGCCCGGGGCCGCTGATGCCGATGGCCAGGCGCGGCGCGTCCTCCGCCCACTCCAGCAAGGTGACGACGCCGTTCGGCAGGCCGGGGATGGGGACGATGCCGCGCCCGCCCAGCTCGCGCGCCACCAGCCGCGAAAAGCCGTTCTCGTTGATGGTGTACGTCAGCCACCTGCCGTCGGACGACGCCGCCACCGACTCCACGTCGTGCGCGGGCTCCTCCATCCAGTGCAGCGCGCGCTCGGGGATGTGGTAGTGCGCCAGCCCGGCGAAGTCGCGCTGGTGGCTGGTGGCGACGAAGAAGCCCTGGCCGTCCGGCGTCCACTGGATGCCGCGGTAGCTGGACATCTGCTCGGGGATGAAGAGCGTGTCCAGCTTCTGCGTGCGCAGGTCCAGCAGGAACAGGTCGTTGTCCGCCTCGCCGCGCCCCTGGCTCAGCACCACCGCCTCGCCGTCCGGACGCCACGCCTCCACCCCCAGGTTTCCCGCGCCCCGCATCACCATCCGCGGCGCGCCGGGGCGGCCGTCGGAATCCAGGTCCATCACGTACAGGTCGAAGTCGCTGCCGTTGCGCTCGTTGCTCACGTAGGAGATGCGGCTCCCGGCCGGCGACCACCCGCTGAACAGGCGAAAGAAGTCGTCCGCCGGGGTGAGCTCCCGCTCGCGCGTGCCGTCCGGCGAAAGCAGAAAGAACTGCGTGCGCTCGTTGCCGCCGCGGTCGGTGCCGTACGCGATCCAGCGCCCGTCCGGGCTCCACCGCGCGAACTGCACGCGGTTGGCGCCAAAGGTGATCTGGCGCGGCGCCGCCGGCCCGTCCGCGCGCACCGGCGCAACCCACAGCTGCGGCTCTCCCGTGGTGGAGGTGATGAACAGCAGCTCGCGGCCGTCGGGCGAGAGCTGCGCGCTCAGCACGCTGCGCACGTTCAGGTAGCGCGCCACCCCCTGGCACTCCGAGCCCGCCAGCGACAGGGCGGCGGGCTCCGGCGCCGGCACGTCCACGGGCGCGGGGGTGGGAAGGGTGTCCTGCGCCGCGGCCGGTGCGGCGGCCAGCGCGGCCAGGGCCGCGGCGGTGATCCAGCTTCGCGGGGAAGTCACGGTTCAGGTTCCGTCGGGCTGGCGGATGATGACGATGGCGGGGTTGGTGAAGCCGGACCCCCGCAGCGTGCCGCGGACCGAGTCCGCGTCGGTGAACGCGGCGTCGTACGAGGCCTCGGAGAACCCTTCGCTGGTCAGCCGCAGCTCGAAGTTGGGGTGGTCCCACTCGCCGTCCACGTCGAATTCCACGGAGCCGGTGACCACGGTGTCGATGGAGACGGTGTCCAGCACGGTGGGGTCGGTGCCGATCACAACGGTCTCCAGCACCTCCTCCAGCCCCAGCAGCCGCCCGGTGCCGGTGACCTGGTTGTCGCCGTCCTGCCGCAGGTCGAACGACAGCTCGAACGGGTACGAGCGGCCCAGCCAGGCGCCCTCGAGCGAGTACGGGCCAGGGTCCAGCGGGCCCGTGCCGCAGGCGGCCAGCAGGGGAACGAGCAGGGCGGACCGGTGGATGGCGCGCATGGAGTCGATGGATTGGAAAGTTGCGGAAATCCACTCAGGATAGCCGGTTACCCTGCCGTCCCGCAATCGGGTCCGCTCCCCGGGCGGCGGCATCGTTTCTGCCCCGCGGCGCGGCCATGACGACGCGCATCCACCAGACCCTGCACTCGGAGCAGGCGGTGCCCGCCGGGCGCCGCATCGTGCTGGAGTTCCACGCCGGCGGCGAGGCCATCCCCGGCATCCTTCTCCTGCCGCGCGAGCCCGTGCCCGCGCCGGGCGTGCTTCTGCTGCACGGCTACTCGTCGCGCAAGGAGCACGTGGCCGAGGGGGTGGGCGGCTCGCTGATGCGGCACGGCATCGCCAGCCTGTCCATCGACCTGCCGCTGCACGGCACGCGGGCAGACCCGCTGCAGGCGCAGGCCGCGCGCAACCCGCTGGCCGTCGTGGGCGTCTGGCGAACGGCGCTCGAGGAGTGCCGGCTGGCGCTGGGCTACCTGCGCGCGCGGCCGGAGATCGACCGCGACTGCACGGCGGTGGCCGGCTACTCGCTGGGTTCCTTTCTGGCGGTGATGGCGGCGGCGGACGACCCCGCCGTGCGCGCCGTGGTCCTGGCCGCCGGCGGCGACCTTCCCGCGGGAACGCCGCTGAGCGCTGTCGCGCGCGCGGTGGCGGACCCCGTCCGCGCCGTGCGCAGGCTGCGCGGCCGCCCGCTGCTGATGGTGCACGGCACCGGCGACCGGACGATGCGCCCCGAGCAGGCGCAGCGCCTGTTCGACGCCGCGGGTGAGCCCAAGGAGCTCAAGTGGTGGAACGCGGGGCACATTCTTCCGGCGCCGGCGATCGACTACGCGGCGGAGTGGCTGCGGGAGAGGCTGGGGAGGGGACAAGGTGAAAGGGTGAAAGGGTGAAAGGGTGAAAGGGTGAAAGGGTGAACGGGTGAGGAGCGGCAGACCCGGGGCGATGAGCGGATGAATCCGCTGCTGGGACAGCGACAAGCCCGGTCTTTGCTCGTTCCTCGCAAAACCGGGCTTCACCCGCTCGCGTGGGCCGCGCCCGCACTCCGGCGCGATCGTTTGCGCGCAGGCCTCCGCCTACACGAGCAGGTGAAGCCCCGCCGGG
>DASUVG010000187.1:0-28452 GCA_036379135.1 Longimicrobium sp. | reverse complement strand
GGATGGCTCCCTGCCGGGCGTCCATCTGCCTGCAGTTCCCGACGTCCTCAGGGAAGCCCGGTGTGCCCCGCCCCTGCCGACGCGCAGGACACGGTGGTCGCGCATGGTGAACCCGCCACCGCTTCCCGCCAGGCGTGGCGTTCAACCAAATCCGCGATGAACCGGATTTTTCGTGCTCGGGAAACGCCCGGATCGGCGCGGCGGATTCCGATCCCGATGACAGCGGCGACCCCTACGCGGCCGGCGGGGTTCGCCCGACACGTGCGAAGGCGGCGCGAAGCAGGATTGGGGGTGAACCCTTCGCCCAGGCCGCCGCCATGACCAGTCACCTTCGCACCATCGTCGCCGGGATCGCCACCCTGGAGCCGGACGATCCCGCGCTCGCCGCATCCATCCACCTTGCCGAGCGTACCGGCGCCGAGCTTCACCTGGTGCACGTGTACCCGGTAGAGGAAGCCGAGGAGGAGTGGAACCTGGAGGTGCCGTTGCCCGCCATGTCCCGGCCGGCCATCCTTCCGGCGCTCCTCCAGTCCCGGCTGGCGGGGTACGTCCGCGCGCTCTCCGGCTCGGACCGGGTAGAGTCGGTGGTGCTGGCCGGCACGCCGGGCGCGGTGCTGTCCGGATACGCCCGCGTGGTGGGCGCAGACCTGCTGGTGCTGGCGCCCACCCGCCGCGCGGGCGCCGCCGGCGCCGTGCTGGGGACCACGGCGTCGCGCGTGCTGCGGACGGCGTCGGTCCCCGTGCTGGTGCTGCGCGAGGGGCTGGCCGACAGGCCGGCGCGCCGCATCCTCCTTCCCACCGACCTCTCCGAGCACTCCGCCCGCGCGGTCCCCCTGGCGCACGAGCTGGCCGCGGCACTCGCCGCGCCGGAGGAGCCGGTGCTGCTGCCGCTGTTCGTGGAGGTGCCGGAGGTGGATACGGACGCGCGCGCCGTGGTGGCCACCCAGATCGACCAGGCGGAGGCGGATCTCGCCGTCTTTCTGGCCTCCATCCTCGGCGCGGCTCCGACGGCGGGCACGGTGCGGGTGGGGAGCCCGGCGCACGAGATCCTGGGCGTCGCGCGCCACTGGGACGCGGACCTGGTGGTGCTGGGCACCCACGGCCGCCGCGGGCTGCCGCGCTTCTTTCTGGGCAGCGTGGCCGAGACGGTGCTGCGCAAGGCGCCCTGCAGCGCGCTCGTCATCCCGCCCGCCGCCGTCCGCGCACACCTGCCGGAGCCCACGGTGCGGATCGCGGAGCCGTGGAGCTCCACCGCCGATCTCGAGCCGCGCCGTCTGGTGCCGCGCCTCTGACCGGCGCAGGACCAGGCCCGGTTGATGGGGGATGCGGAGGACGAATTCTACGCGTCCCCGGGGGCGCCGCCGGCGGGGGAGAGGGAGGGGCCGATCGGCAAACTCCCGACAGGCGTGGCGGGATCGGCGGAAGGCGGAAGGGGTGCATTCCCCATGGGTGCGGCGGGGCGCCACGGGTATCGTGGTACAGCCGATCTTCATCCCCCTCCCCGGAGGCTCCCCATGAACCAACCCTTGCGCAGAATGGTGGCGGGAGTCGCCACCCTCACGCCCGATGATCCCGCGCTCACGGCGGCGCTCACCATATCCAACCGGACCGGCGCCGAGCTGCACCTGCTGCACGTGGAGGCCGGCGACGCCAACCCCGGCGCCCCCGTGACCCTCAGCCGCACCAGCGCGCTGCGCGCCGTGGTGGAGAGCGTGTCGCCGGGCGTCACCCGCACCGGCCGCGTGCTGTGCCGCGCCCTGACGGGCGACCCGGAGCGGCTGCTGCGCGACGTTTCCAGCGCCAGCGTTGCCGACCTGCTGGTGCTGGGCGCCACGCGCCGCGGCGCGCTGGCCGGCGCGGTGCTGGGCACCACCGCCACGCACGTGCTGCGGACGTCGCGCACGCCCATGCTGGTGGCGCGCGGCACGCTGCCGGACCGGGCGCTGCGGGTGCTGCTGACCACGGACCTGTCCCACCACTCCGTCCATGCCCACGCGCGCGGGCTTGCGCTGGCGCGCTCTCTGGGCGGGCCGGAGCCGGAGTTCCGCACCCTCTTCGTGCAGCCGCCGGAGCTGGGCGACGGGGCGCTCCCCGCGCAGGCGTACTCGCCCGCGGCGGACGAGGAGCTGCAGGCGTTCCTGGCCGCCGAGGTGCCGCCCGCGCCCCCCGAGCACCGCGTGCGCACCGGCGACCCCGCGTACGAGATCGTGCGCGAGGCGGAGGACTGGGGGGCGGACCTCATCGTGCTGGGCACGCACGGCCGCCGCGGCGTCCGGCGCGTCTTTCTGGGCAGCGTGGCCGAGACCGTGCTGCGCCGCGCCCCCTGCGCCGCCCTGGTGGTGCCGCCCGTGCGCCTGTACAGCATCGACCTCGGCACCACCGAGATCATCGCCTCCCTCCCGGCCCCGGCGGGAAACGCCTGAGCGGCGTGACGCCGCGGCGAAAGAAGCAGGCGGCACCGGGAGCGTTCTCCCGGTGCCGCCTTGCGTTGCCGCGCATGCGAAGGGCACCCGTGCCGCGCCGGCATCCTTATGGTCGGGTGCGTCCGCTGTCGCGGTCGAATATGACCACGCAGCCCTTCTCCTGCACCTCCACACGATTGCAGCTGACACGAGGGCCAAGGCGGGGGCGGGAGCGCTCGACTGCGCGCCGGGTGGTGCCGAGATCCTCCCGATACTGCGCGTTGCCGGGCTCGAGCCTCACCGCCTCTTCCATCTGCGCGATGGACTCGTCCCACCGCCGCATGATCCCCAGAAGCTGACCCAGCGAATGTCTCAGCGATGCATCGGCGGGCCGCAGCCGAACCGCCTCACGAAAGCTGCGCTCCGCCTCCGCGTGGCGATACTGGCTGACCAGCGCCAGGGCAAGGCTGTGATGATAGTGGGCCGTCGGGTAGATCCGTATCGCCTCGCGGTAGCTGGCTTCCGCCTCGGGATACCGCTCCTGCCGCGACAGCGTCTCGCCCAGGTTCCAGTGGTGTTCCGCCCAGCCCGGCTGCAGGCGAACCATCGCCCGATAGCTCGCTTCGGCCTCTCGATAGCGTCCCTGGCGGAACTGCAGCCGGCCGAGGCTCTGGTGGGTGGCGGCATCGAACGGCCGCAGCCGGGCGCTTTCCCTGAAGCTGCTTTCCGCATCGGCGTAGCGCTGCTGCCGCTCCAGCGTGTGGCCCAGCCTGGAATGATAAGAGGCGTTGTCCGGTTGAAGGCGGATCGCCGCGCGAAAGCTGCGCTCGGCCTCGGCATAGTTCCGCTGACCCAGCAACACGGAACCGCGGTCGTAATGGATGGCGGAGGAGTCCACCGGCGCCGGAACCGGGGCACTGGCGGCCGGTGCGGTCGCCGGTTGACGCTCTGCGGATGATTCCGGGGGTGCGGGATCGGATTCCCGTACGGGTGCAGAAGCAGAGTCGGGTACCGGTGCCGCAAGCGAGTCGGGGGTGGCGAACGCGGTCTGAAGCCCGGCCGTGTCGGGTGAGTCCTCCATCAGCGCGGACGCCGTCGCGGCGATCGAGGCAGCCATCGGCGCCTGGACCTCTGGAGCCGTGTCTCCGGACCCGCTCTGCCACAGGGACGCGCCGCCCAGCAGCACCGCGGCCACCAGGACCCCGGCCACCAGCCGCCGCGGCATGCGGCGCGTACGCGGACGGGCCGGTTCCATGGAGGGCACCGTGGCCGGGCCTCCGCGCGGAAGGGTCCCCGCGGGCTCCGGGGCGACCGGACGCGGCGCTTCGGCGGGGGCCGCGGCGACCCAGCGCGGCGCCGGGGGAGCGGCCGCCACGCAGTCGAGCGCCGCGGCGAGCGCGGATGCGTCGGGGAATCGGGCTGCCGGGCTGAACGACAGCGCACGGTGCAGGATCCTGGCGACGCCCGCGGGGATGGCGTGCGCGTGCGCGGCCAGAAGGTCGTGGGCCCTGCGGATCGCTTGCTCGCTTCCGGCCACTTCCCCCGGAGGGGCCATGCGCGATCCCGTGAACAGCTCCACCGCGGTCGCCGCCAGGCTGAAGACGTCGCACGCAGCCGTCACCGTCGCGTCCGTGAGCTGTTCGGGGGCAGCGTACCCCGGCGAGCACGGTCCCAGAACGCCGGGCTCCAGCTGGGTGAACGTATCGCTGGAGAAGGTGGCGAGCGCGATGCCGAAATCCAGGACGAAGAGCTGCAGCTCTTCTCCGTCCTCCGCCGTGACGAAAAGGTTCTGGGGCTTGATGTCCCGGTGAACGAGCCCGATTCGATGACCCGCGGCGACCCCGCGCACGGCCTGACGGAAGAGCGCCAGGGCAACCTCGGGGGGCGGCGGGCCCCGGTCGGCCAGGTACTTTGCCAGGTCGGCGCCGGAGAGCAGCTTCATGACCAGGTAGTCCAGCCCGAGCCGCGCGTCGACCCCGCAATCGTAGATCGGCACGACGTTCGGGTGGTCGAGCTGCGAAGCGACCTTCGCCTCGCGCCGGAACCACCTGCGCAGGCGCTCGTCCACCTGGTCCGGGCCGGAGGCGAAGCTCAGCACCTTAACCGCCACCAGCCGGCCGAGCTGCTTGTCCCGGGCGCGAAACACCGCGCCCATGTTTCCGCTGCCGATCCACGCCTCGAGAAGGTAGCGGTCCCCGAGTGTCTTTCCTTTCAACAGCGCTTCGAATCGGGCCATGATCAACCTCCCCTTGTAGACCGAGGGCGATGCCGAGACCGTATCTGGACTGTTTGGTGTGTGGCAGGGGCTGAATCGGACGATCCGGGGCGCAGCCCGGTAGGCCGCGGGCGGGGATGCCGCCCGGCAGCCGATTGATGCGTTCCCGCGAAAGGGTAGAGGGTACCTCCCAACTATGATGCGGTTGGGCAGTACGCGCCAGATTGTTGATAACCCGCCGACCCGTCCGCGCCCGCCCGACGGCGGCTCGGCCCGATCCCATCTGACAGTATCGGGATCCGGTTTCAGGGCTCTCCGGATCGGAGTCTCCGCGCCGCAGGAGGGGGATTGACTGCATACCGTCCGGTCGGTATTATCATCCCATGAGCAGCATCAACCGACTCCGGCAGCCGGACGTCACCCGGCAGAAGATCCTGGAGGCCGCGTTTGCCGAGTTCTACCGGCACGGCTTTCAGGGCGGCAGCCTCAACCGCATCGTCCAGACGGCGGGCGTGACCAAGGGCGCCCTCTTTCACCACTTCGCCGGCAAGCAGGAGCTGGGATACGCCGTGGTGGACGAGGTGATCGAGCCGCTGCTGATGCGCCGCTGGCTCGGTGGATTGAAGGGCGCCGCGGACCCCATCTCCGTCATGCAGGATTCCTTTCGCCGCTTCGCGGGCGAGGACATCGACAGCGGCCACTTTGCCGACGGCTGCCCGCTGAACAACCTGGCGCAGGAGATGTCGCCGCTGGACGAGGGCTTCCGCGGCCGCATCGACGCGCTGTACGGCCGGTGGCGGACGACGTTCGCCGCCGCGCTGCGGGAGGGGATGGAGACAGGTGCCGTGCGGGCCCAGGCGTCGCCGGAGGGCGCGGCGGCGCTGCTGGTGGCCTCGCAGATGGGCATCTGGGGCACCGGCAAGAGCTCGCGCGACGCCACGCTGATGCTGCAGGCGGCGGAGGCGGTGTGCGGCTACCTGGAGGGGCTCAGGCCGGCACAGGGTTCAACACACGGGAGGCCATGATGAACGAGCTGACGCTGGAACGAAGTATCCCCGCCGCGCGCGACCGCGTGTTCGCCGCCTGGACGCAGCCGGAGCTGCTGCGCCGCTGGTCCGCGCCCGAGGGGCTGACCATCCAGGACGGCGCCACGGACCTGCGGGTTGGCGGCGGATGGCGCGTGGTGATGGCCGAGCCCGACGGAACCCGCCACGAGGCGTTCGGCACCTACCGCCGGATCGACGCGCCCGAGCGGCTGGAGTACACGCACGCCTGGAAGGCCGTCGGCGGCAGCAGCGCGGAGACGGTGCTGACCGTGCAGCTCACGCCCGAGGCCGACGGCACGCGGCTGGTGCTGACGCAGGCCGGCTTCCCATCCCCCGAAAGCCGCGACGGCCACCGCGAGGGATGGTCCAGCGCGCTCGACAACCTCCAGACGCTCTTCCCGGCCGGTTCCTCCGGCGCGGCGCAGGAGCCGGCGGCGAGCACCCGCGGCCGCTTCGTCTGGTACGACCTGCTGACCACGGACGCGGAGGCGGCCAGGGCGTTCTACACGGTCGTCGTCGGCTGGACGGTGCAGCCGTTCGGTGAGGGTCCCGAGGCATACGCCCTGTGGCTGGCGGGCGGTACGCAGGTTGGAGGCGTGCTGGAATATCCCCCGGCGCCGCCGCACTGGATGGCGCACATCTCGGTGGATGACGTCGATGCCGCCGCCCGGCGCGCGGAGGAGCTGGGCGGCCGCATCCAGTCGCCGCCCACCGACATCCCGAACGTCGGCCGCTTCGCCATCGTCGCCGATCCGCAGGGCGCATCCTTCTCCCTGTTCAGCCCCAACGCCCGGGCGGCGGTCCCGGACGGCCAGCTGGTCGGCGCCGTCGGCTGGCGCGAGCTGCACGCGGCGGATCACGACGGCGTATGGCCCTTCTACCGCGACCTGTTCGACTGGCGGGAAGTGAGCACGTTCGACATGGGCGCGCCGGGCAGCTACCGCATCTTCCGTCACCCGGCCGATCCGGAGGATGGGTACCTGGGCGGGATGTTCGACGGCGCGGCGCTGGAGAGCAAGCCGCCGCACTGGCTCTACTACATCAACGTCGATTCGATGGATGGCGCGCTGGGCCGCATCCGCGAGAACGGCGGCCGGCTCCTGGAGGGGCCGATGCCGGTTCCGGGCGGCGGACAGTCCGCCCACTGCCTGGATCCCCAGGGCGCCCGCTTCGCCATCTTCTCGCTGGCGTAAGCCGCCGCCGGACGGAAAAAAAGAAGCAGCGCGGCGGAAGCCATCTTCCGCTGCGCTGCTTCTTTTCTTCCTCCGAATCGTCTGATCACCCCACCTCGTCGATCGCCCCCAGCACGTCGATCGGCGCGACGATCCCCAGCAGCATGCCGTTCTCCACCACCAGCGCGCGCTTCAGCCGCTCGCGAACGAAGCGGCTGACCAGCTTCTTTACCGATTCGTCCGGCGACACCGTGGGTCCCACGGGCGACATCACGTCGCGCACCCGCAGCTGGTCCAGCGGCGATTCCGCGCCGCTGGATTCGGGGGATGCAGCGGGATGCCCGCCGTTGCCGTTCGAGCCGGCGTCGTGGGAAACGGGCCACTCGCCCAGCGTGAGCCGGGTGACGTCCACCTGCGACGCCACGCCCAGGATCTTGCCCGTGGGCCCCAGGACGGGCGCCGCGCGGACGCCGCCTTCCAGCAGCGTGTGCGCCAGCTCGCGCACCGTCATCTCGGGGACGACGGTCACCATCTGGATGCGCATCACGTCGCGGACGGTGGTGCCGTGAATGGCGCGGGCGGCTGATGCTCTGGTCATCGCTGCTGCTCTGATCGAATCGCGAGGTAAGCTGCGCCGCGGCGCCGATATCCGCCGCGTGAGACCCAATCTACCCGAGCCGCGCTCAGTGCGGGGAAGGGACCGCCCCGAAGCCTCTGTCAGGCAAATCCCTTCACTCCGTCCGGTCGCGGCGCGATGGCCTGGCCACCCGTTCCGGTCCGATCACGCGGGATGATGGCGCCGGATGTACCATCGGCGGTGTGGAATGGGTCGCGGCGGGGGACCGTTTTTCCGATCCTGAAGGGGCCCGGATCGATCCGGGCCGTCGAGAAGGTTCCGGAGGCTTGCAGGCCCCCTTACGTTTCACGCACCCTCTCCCCTCTACCCGTCCCGCCTCCGCACGTGATCCGCACTCCCCCCATCCCCCCGGGCGACCCCGGCGCGACCTCCGCCGGGCGAATGCCGCTGCGCACGCTGGCTACGGCCGTGGCGCTGGCGTGGCTGGCGGTGGCCGTCGTGCTCGCGATGTCGACGTACGCGTCGGGGCTGGTGGCCGGGCGCACGCTGCCCATGGACCGGGTGTTCGGCGAGAGCCTGGTGAGCGGCATCGTGTGGATTCCCGCCACGCTGGCGGCGTTCCTCCTCACCTGGCGCTTTCCGCTGGACCGCGCGACGTTCGCGCGCAACGTGCTCATCCACCTGGCGTGGGGAGTGGCCATCGTGGTGGCCAAGGTGGCCGTCTACCACTACGCGGGGCAGGCGCTGGGCGTGCTGCGGCGCGAGGTGCCGCTGCGCGTGGCGCTGGCGGCCCTGTGCGCCGAGTCGCTGCTGACGTACGCGCTGCTGGTGGGCGTGGCGCACGCCTTCGCCTACGCGCGCACCATCCGCGAGCGGGAGCTGGCGCGCGCGCAGCTGGAGACGCAGCTGGTGCAGGCGCAGCTGCAGGCGCTCAAGGCCCAGCTGCATCCCCACTTTCTGTTCAACACCCTGCACGCCATCAGCACGCTGGTGCACGCGGACCCGGACCGGGCGGAGCAGGTGATCGCCAGCCTGAGCGAGATGCTTCGCAACACGCTGGCGCACCAGCACGACCAGGAGGTCACGCTGCGCGACGAGCTGGCCACGCTGGAACCCTACCTGCAGATCGAGAAGACGCGGCTGGGGGAGCGGCTGACGGTGGAGATGCGGGTGGACGAGGAGACGCTGGACGCCTGCGTGCCGCACCTGCTGCTGCAGCCGCTGGTGGAGAATGCCATCAAGCACGGCATCGGCCCCCGGCGCGCGCCGGGGCGCATCCGCATCACCGGCACGGCGGCGGGCGGCAGGCTCTTCCTGTCGGTGGCGGACGACGGGCGGGGGATCTCCGGCCCGCCGCGCGCCGGGGCGATGGGGCTGGCCAACACGCGGGCGCGGCTGCAGCGGCTGTACGGCGCCGGGCACGACTTCGCGCTGCACTCCTCCGCCGGCGAGGGGACGCGCGTGGAGGTGCGCATCCCCTTCCGCCGCTCCGCGCGCGAGCCGGCCCCCGCGGCGGGCCGGGAGGCATCCGCCCCGGGTGGAGCCTGATCCTCATCCTCTCCTCATCCGCCGATAGCCAACCGTTTCCCGCGCCCCCGCATCCGATGAGTGGTGCTCCACGCCCGGACCGGCTGCCCGTCGCATCCATCATCCCGGGCCGAAGGCGCCGCGCCCCGCACCCCCGAAACCGTTATCCCGCGCCCCGTACCGGCCCGTCATGAAAGTCCGCACCCTGATCGTCGACGACGAGGACCTGGCGCGGCAGCGCATTACCGAGCTGCTGGCGGATGAGCCGGACTTCGCCGTCGTCGGCGAGTGCGGCGACGGCGAAGAGGCGGCGCGCGAGATCCGGCGGCTGCGGCCGGACCTGGTGTTTCTGGACGTGCAGATGCCGGAGATGGACGGCTTCGAGGTGCTGTCCACCATCGACCCCGCGCGCGCCCCCGTGGTGGTGTTCGTGACGGCGTACGACGAGTTCGCGCTGCGGGCGTTCGAGGCGCACGCCATCGATTACCTGCTCAAGCCGTTCTACCGTCCGCGCTTTCATGTGGCGCTGGACCGGGCCCGCGCGCAGCTGGCCCAGCGCAACGCGGCGCCTCCGGCGGACGCGCGGCTGCGGCGCCTGCTGGAGAGCCTGGCCACCGCTGAGCGGCCGGCGCTGGAGCGGTTCGTCATCCGCACGGGAACGCGCATCTACTTCGTCCCCGTGGGCGAGGTGGACTGGATCCAGGCCGAAGGCAACTACGTGCGCCTGCACACGGGCGCCAGGACGCACCTGCTGCGCGCCTCCATCACCAGCATCGCGGACCGGCTGGACCCCAGGGTCTTTCTCCGCATCCACCGATCCACCATTCTGAACCTGGGCCGCCTGCGCGAGGTGCACCCGTTCGCCAAAGGCACCTTCGTGGTGGTGCTGCAGGACGGCACCCGCCTGACCTCGTCCATCACCTACCGCGCCGGCATCGAGACCCTGATCGCGGGGTGACGCGCGGTCGTTGCCGCACGGCATCCCGCGCACGATCATTCCTGGTCGTCCGGGTTCCGACGGAATCCGGTGAACGCTCCGTACGCCGTCCGCGCCCGCCGGCCGGCGCGTGCGAAATGCCCGGTCCACGCCCATCCCTTTCTCTGCGCCACACGATGGGCACGGCTTCCTCTCCGCGCGCGCGGCCGATCGGCACGCGGGCCCCTCGGAGGACGTTACGCCCCGGGGCGGTGCAGGACGCTGCGCCAGCCGCGGGCCCCGTGGACGCATGAATGACCTTCGCGCCGGACAGACGCAGGATTGAACCGTTACCCGGAGCACCGACAATGACCGACCTGCTCGATCCCGCCATCCCCAACACCACGGAGTCTTCGGCCACCGTCGCCCAGAACCGCGGCGTCGACGCCCCCTACCTGAACGGCGGGGGGAACGGGAACGGCGGAGGGGATGGGAGCGGCGGTGGCGAGGACGGCCGCCGCCCGCCACGCTGCGTACCCGGGGAGCACTTCATCATCGGCGACGGGGTGGGGCGGGGCGCCCGCGGGCTGCCGTACGAGCGCAAGCCCGGCGACCCGCTGTACCGGCCGCTGCGCATCTACACCCTGGACCCTGGCACCAGCAGCGCCGACGGGGCCACCGCCATCGTCAACGTGCCGTACGAGCCGCTGAAGAACGGGCTCACGGGACACGTCTTTCGCGTCCTCCCCGTGGACCGCGACCCGGCCAACGGCGCCGACCTGGACGACCCGTTCATCCTGATGTCCAGCGGCTACACGCCGTCGCCGGCCGATCCGCGCTTTCACCAGCAGATGGTGTACGCGGTGTCGTCGCTGCTGTACGCCTCGTTCCGGCGCGCGCTGGGGCGGCACGTGGCCTGGGGGTTCGATTCCCAGAACCCCCGCGACACCCGGCGCACCCGGCTGGCCCTTCGCCCGCACGGCGGCTCGCACCCCGGCGCCACATACAACCGACGCAAGGGCGAGGTCAGCTTCGGCTTCTTCGAGGCATCGGAGGAGGTCACCGGCCGCATCGCGCCCAGGGCGCGGGTCTTCAGCTGCGTGTCGCACGACATCGTGACCCACGAGGTGACGCACGCCCTGCTGGACGGGCTGCGGGCGCACTTCAGCGATCCCACCAGCGCCGACGTGCTGGGCTTTCACGAGGGGTTCGCCGACCTGATCGCCATCCTGCAGCACTTCAGCTACCCGGAGGTGGTGAAGGCGGCGGTGCGCCGCTCGCGGGGCGCGCTCTCCCAGGCGGAGCTGATCACCTCGCTGGCCACGCAGTTCGGGCACGCCATCGGCAACGGCGCGCCGCTGCGCACCGCGGTGGCTCTGGTCCAGGAGGCGGATCAGGGGGGAGAGGCGAAGCAGGAGCCGCGCATCTACCACCCCACCCTGGACGCGCACGAGATGGGGCAGGTGTTCATCTCGGCGGTGTTCGACGCCTTCATCACCGTCTACACCCGCAAGACCGAGCGGTACGTGCGCCTGGCCACGGGGGGCACGGGGGTGCTGCCCGAGGGAGAGATCCCCGCGGACCTGCAGTCCGTGCTGGCCGAGGAGGCCAGCCAGCTGGCCAGCCAGTTCCTGAACGTGGCCATTCGCGCCATCGACTACTGCCCGCCGGTGGACCTGCAGCTGGGCGAGTTCCTGCGCGCGGTGATCACCGCCGACCTGGACCTGGTGCCGCACGACCCGTGGGGGTACCGGGAGGCGTGGATCGACGCGTTCGCCCGCCACGGCATCTATCCGCCCGGCGTGCGCAGCCTGGCGGAGGAAGACCTTCGCTGGCTGCCGCCGGAGCAGAAGCTCAAGCCGGTGAAGCACCTATCCTTCAAGCGGCTCCGCTTCGAGGGCGACCCCGCGCGCCCCGCGGGAACGCGGGAGCTGCGGCGCCAGGCGTGCGCGCTGGCGGCCGTCGTGGTGGAGAACCCGGAGGCGTTCGGCCTGGCCCGGCCCGGTCACAAGGACCTGGACGGGGACGAGGTGGGGCTTCCGGAGGTGCACTCCGTCCGCGCCTCGCGGCGCGTGGGGCCCGACGGCCAGGTGGTCTTCGACCTGGTGGCCGAGGTCACGCAGCTCCGCCGGGTCGACGAACACAAGATCTTCTTCCGCGGCGGGGCGACGGTCATCCTGGACCCCCACGGCGAGGTGCGCTACGTCATCGCCAAGAGCGTGCTTCAGAACGGCCGCGTATTCCGGCAGAACCGGTTCATGAAGGGGGCGGGAAGCGCCCACTTCAGCGCGTCGGACGGCTGGCAGGCCGCGGATCCCGAAACGCTGGACCGGGTCCATCCGAACCGCGCCGCCGGCGGCTGAGGCCGCCTCGCGCAGGGCGAACGGAGAAGCCGCGTCCCAGATCGATCCGGGACGCGGCTTCTCCGTCCCCCGCGCCGGACGTCACCCCGCGATCCTGCCGGCGAACTCGACGAGGCGGCGCGCCTGGTGCTGGATGGCGGCGACGGTCTCGGCGCTCAGCGGCTCGCCGGTGGCGGCCACGCTGGTGCCGTACGGGTTGCCGCCGGCCGCGTAGAGCACCGGGTCGGTGTAGCCCGGCGCCACGATGATGGCGCCCCAGTGCATCATCGTCGTGTACAGGCCGATGAGCGTGGTCTCCTGGCCGCCGTGCACGTTCTGCGCGCTGGTCATCGCCGAAACCGCCTTGTTGGCCAGCTTGCCCTGCGACCACAGCGGCCCCAGCGTGTCGATGAAGGCGCGCAGCTGGCTGGCCGACACGCCGTAGCGCGTGGGCGCGCTGAACAGGTACGCGTTGGCCCACTCCATGTCGGCGTGGCTCACCTCGGGGATGTCGGCGGTGCGCTCCGCCTGCGCGCGCCACGCGTCCTGCCCGTTCACCACCCCCGCGGGCGCCGTCTCGGGCACCTTGAGCAGCCGCACCTCGGCGCCGGCGGCCTGCGCGGCTTCCACGGCCACCTGGGCCATGCGGTGGTTGGTTCCGTAGGTGCTGTAGTAGATGACGGCGAGACGGACGTTGCTCATGGTTTCTCCACTCCGGACCGGGCCTGGGGGATGCGCCGCGGTGGCGGCATCCGGTTGATGCGAACGGGCGCGGGGCAGTCGCACATGGCGTACCGGACGGGCGCACACCCCATGGATTCCCTGAATCGATCCCGTTTTTCCGCGGCGCTGGCAGGGCGTCTGCATCGTCGTGTAGGGAAATTCCCGTCAGGAATGATTTCGATCTCCCGACGCAGGGAACCCCCGCGGGCGCTATCATCCGGCCAGACGATCCACGTAACCGGGAGACGACCACCATGTCAGCCAAGATCCGCATCCTGCTTGCCGATGACCATCCGGTGCTGCGCAGCGGCCTGGAGGCCCTGCTGGGGCTGGAGGACGACGTGCAGGTGGTGGGGCACGCCTCCACCGGCGAGGAAGCGGTGGAAAAGACCCGCCTGCTGCGCCCCGACGTGGTGGTGATGGACCTGGCGATGCCGGTGATGGACGGGCTGGAGGCCACGAAGCAGGTCATCGCGCTCGATCTGGGGGCGCGCGTGCTGGTGCTCACCTCGCAGACGGAGGACGAGTTCCTGCTCCCCGTGCTCGAGGCGGGCGCCAGCGGGTTCGTGCGCAAGACCAGCGCGGACACCGACCTGCTGACGGCCATCCGCGCCGTGGCGGGCGGCGAGGTGTTCCTGTATCCCAGCGCCACCCGCGTGCTGCTGAAGCAGTACAAGCAGTCGCGCGAGCCGCACGAGGCCGGCCCGCTGGAAAAGCTGAGCGAGCGCGAGCGCGAGGTGCTCACGCTCACCGCCGAGGGCTACAGCTCCGCCGAGATCGGCAAGAAGCTCTTCCTCTCGCCCAAGACGGTGGACACCTACCGCGCGCGGATGATGCAGAAGCTCGGCCTTACCCACCGCGCCGAGCTCGTGCACCTGGCGCTCCAGACGGGGATGCTCAAGCCGGCCTGATGCTGGAACGACGGGTCTCACGTGGAGGCGCGGAGGACGCGGAGAAACGGCTCCGCGCTCCGCGCCTCTCGCGTATCACCCGTAACAACCGTGATTTCCTGAGGGAGCGCCCACGCAGAACCAGAGGCTACCCAACCGCCTGCGCGCGACCGAAGGATCTCGTCTGCCCCACACGTCGGGGCCGACATCGCGACGTGAAGCCGGCTCCACGTCGGCGGTTGAAACCGCGGCTGGAAAATCACGAAATCCGCCTTCGCGGATTGTGGCCGTCCTCCGATCGGCGCTCGGGCTTGTGGTGAGGGCTGGTCAGCGCGGCGCCTTCCCCAGGAAATCAACGAATGGGGAGGCAGAAGCACGCGGGGTCTCCTTGTGCCGCGGCGGAAGCAGTGGTTAGGCTCCTGGCCGTGCGGGTGGGATTGGCCCCTCCACGTGCCGGATGATGAGAGCTTCGATGGAAGCGCGGAGCGCCGCCGCATGAGCGCGAAAGACATTTCCTGGTGGCGCTCGCAGACCGGGGCCGCCCTCGTGGTGATGGTCGTGGCGCTGGGCTCCCGCACGCTGTCCAGAGCACCATTCGACCAACCGACGCCGCGTCCCGAAGACTTCGTCCGGATGCACGGCACCGTCCAGAGGATGCGGGTCTACACCGAGAAGGGCAGCTGCCTGCTGCTGTTCCTGCGCATTGATACGGAGCGCGGGCGGGTCACGGCATGGAACAGGGCGCTCTGCCAGGCGCTGGAGGGGCTGACGCCGCTTCCTCCCGGCGCACAGGTGACGGTTCTCGTCGAGCAGACGGCGGAGGGGTACGTCGTCTGGGAGATGAAGAGCCGGGGCAGAGTCCTGATCCCCTTCGAGTGGATGCGCGCAAACTGGGAGGCCGCGAAGCGTGGCCACAGGTCGATGCCAACCTTCATCGCGATCGTGTGCGTCCTGGGCCTTTCGGTGATCGCCGCCTGGCTCTGGCAGGAATTCAGCCGCTGGAAGGGCGGAAAGGTTCGGGAATGATGAGTGATCACGAGCACCTGACGAGTCATCGAGCCGCATACCCGCAGCTGATTGCCTGACGGCGCACGTCCGTCATCCACCACGTCCCTGATCGCATGTCCGAGCCGCAGAACCCGATCAACGCCGATCCCGCCGCGCATGAGCCCGCGCTCGTCCGGCTGCTGCAGGTGGTGGCCGTCGCCGCCAACGAGTCCGACAGCGTGCACGGCGCGCTGCAGACCTGCCTGGACGCCGTCTGCGAGCACACCGGCTGGCTGCTGGGGCACGCGTGGCTGCGCGAGAACGATGGGACCATGGTCTCCAGCGGGGTCTGGCACCCGGCCGATCCCCAGGGTTTCCCACGCTTTCGCGTCGCTACGCAGGCCAGCCGCTTCGGCCCGGGACAGGGGCTGGCGGGGCGGGTGATGCAGGCGGACGAGCCCGCGTGGATCCAGGACGTGGCGCTGGACCCCGGCTTCGTCCGCACCGTCGGCATCGACGAGGGGATCCGCGCCGCGGTCGCGTTCCCCGTGCGCGTGGGGCGCGAGGTCGCCGGCGTGCTGGAGTTCTTCTCCGACCGCGCGCTCGACCCCGATCCCGCGCTGCTGCGGGTGATGGACAACGTGGGGACGCAGGTGGGCCGCGTGATCGAGCGCGAGCGGGCGGCGGAAGCGCTGCGCGAGTCGGAGGCCAAGTTCGCCGGCATCATCTCCATCTCCAGCGACTCCATCGTCTCGGTAGACGAGGAGCAGCGCATCGTCTTCTTCAACCAGGGCGCCGAGCATACCTTTGGCTACACGGCGGACGAGGCGATCGGCCAGCCGCTGGAGATGCTGATCCCCGAGCCGTACCGCGCCAGCCACGCCGAGCACGTCCGCCGCTTCGGCCAATCGCCCGTGGTGGCGCGGCGAATGGGGGAGCGGGGGCAGATCTCCGGCTGCCGCAAGCACGGCGAGGTGTTCCCGGCGGATGCCTCGATCTCCAAGCTGGAGGTCGGCGGCCGGCGCATCTACACCGCCGTCCTGCGCGACGTGACGGACCGCTTTCGCGCGGAAGAGGCGCTGGCGCAGCAGGCGGACGAGCTGGCGCGGTCCAACGCGGAGCTGGAGCAGTTCGCCTACGTGGCCAGCCACGACCTGCAGGAGCCGCTGCGGATGGTGGCCAGCTACACGCAGCTGCTGGCGCGCCGCTACGGCGGCCAGCTGGACGACGACGCGCACGAGTTCATCGGCTACGCGGTGGACGGCGTGCGGCGCATGCAGTCGCTGATCAGCGACCTGCTGGCGTACTCGCGCGTCGGCAGCCGCGGCGTCACCCCCGACAGCGTGGACCTGAACGTCCTCTTCGTGCGCACGACGGACGTCCTCCAGACGGCCATCGAGGAGGCCGGCGCGGAAGTCACCAGCGACCCGCTGCCCACGGTTACGGCGGACGCGGTGCAGATCGGCCAGGTGCTGCAGAACCTGGTGGGGAACGCCCTCAAGTTCCGAGGCGAGGCGCCGCCGCGCGTGCACGTGGGCGCGCGGCGGAGCGGAAACGAGTGGGTGATCTCGGTCCGGGACAACGGGATCGGCATCGCGCCGGAATACGCGCAGCGCATCTTCGTCATCTTTCAGCGCCTGCACACCCGCGCCGAGTACGAGGGCACGGGTATCGGCCTGTCCATCTGCAAGAAGATCGTGGAGCGCCACGGCGGCCGCATCTGGGTGGAGTCGGCGGAAGGGGAGGGCTCCACCTTCTTCTTTACCCTTCCTGCGGGAGACGGGGGCGAATGATGAGCGGACGCGGCTCCGAAGGCATCGAGGTGCTGCTGGTGGAGGACAACCCGGGCGACGTGCGGCTCACGCGCGAAGCCCTGCGCGACGGCAAGGTGCGCAACAACCTCTCGGTGGCGCCCGACGGCGTGGAGGCGCTCGCCTACCTGCGCCGCGAGGGAAAGTACGCGGACGCGCCGCGGCCGGACGTCATCCTCCTGGACCTGAACCTGCCCAAGAAGGACGGGCGCGAGGTGCTGGAGGAGATCAAGGCGGACCCGTCGCTGCGCAACATCCCCGTCGTCATCCTCACCAGCAGCGATGCGGAGCGCGACATCGCCCAGGCGTACGCGCTGCACGCCAACTGCTACATCACCAAGCCGGTGGACCTGGACCAGTTCATCACCGTGGTCAAGTCCATCGAGGACTTCTGGTTCACCATCGTCAAGCTGCCCTCGGAGCCGCGGCCGTGACCGACGGGCCCGTCCGCATCCTCCTGGTCGAAGACAACCCCGGCGACGCGCGGCTGCTGCGCTTCACGCTGGCGGAGGCGGAGTCGCTGCGCTTCGACCTTGTGCACGCGGCGCGATTGTCGGAGGCGCTCGATGCGATCGGCACGGCGCCAGCGGACGTGGTGCTTCTGGACCTGTCACTTCCCGACGCGCACGGGATGGAGACGGTGACGCGGATGCTGCAGGCGGCGCCCGACGTGCCGATCATCGTGCTGACGGGGCTGACGGACGAGACGGTGGCGGTGCAGGCGGTGCAGGCGGGGGCGCAGGACTACCTGGTGAAGGGATCGGTGGATGGGGGAACGCTGGCGCGCGCCATCCGCTACGCCATGGAGCGCAAGCGGATGGAGACGGAGCGCGCCGGCCTGCTGCGCAACGAGCAGGAGGCCCGCGCCGCCGCCGAGGCCGCGGTGAACGCGCGCGACGAGGTGCTGCGCATCGTGGCGCACGACATCGGCAACTCGCTCAGCGCGGTCAAGATCCACGCAATGGTGCTGGAGCGCACCCTTCCCCCCGGCGACGCGGAGGCGCGCAAGCGCACCGAGGCCATCCGCCACCTGACGCAGCAGATGGATCGCCTGCGCCAGGACCTGCTGGACGTCGCCGCCATCGAGGCTGGCCGCCTGAGCTTCGAGCCGGGCGAGACGGCGCTGGCGGAGGTGGTGGACGACGTGCTGGGGACGGTGGCGGGGATGGCGGGGGAAAAGGCGCTGGCGGTGGAGTCGTGCGTCGCCGCCGGCCTTCCCGCCGTCTGGGCGGACCGGGAGCGGCTGCACCAGGTGCTGTCGAACCTGGTGGGCAACGCCGTCAAGTTCACCCCCGCGGAGGGCAGCATCCGCGTGAGCGCGATGCTGGACGGGGAAGAGGTGCGCGTGGCGGTGGCGGACACGGGCCCGGGGATCCCGGCGGAGCACCTGGAGAACGTGTTCGACCGCTTCTGGCAGGCGCGCAGCACCCGCCGCGCCGGCGCCGGGCTGGGGCTGGCCATCGCCCGCGGCGTGGTGGAGGCGCACGGCGGCCGCATCACGGCCCGGAGCGAGGTGGGGCGCGGGACGACGTTCGAGTTCACGCTGCCGGTGGCGTGAGAGGTGAACGGGTGAATGGGTGAGCGGGTGAACGGGTGAATGGGTGAACGGGTGAAGTCGCGTTTCCGCAGGGGCCCTCTCCCCCGACCAGCCTTTTGCTCGTTCCTCGCAACGACGGTCGACCCCTCCCCCAAACTGCGGGGGAGGGGTTGTTTACATGCACGATTGGCGAGGCAACGAACAACCCCTCCCCCGGGGTTGGGGGAGGGGTCGCCGCGAGCCGCGAGGAACGAGCGGCGAAGTCGGCGGGGGAGAGGGCCCGGCGGAAACGCACCCCCTCCACCCGTTCACCCGTTCACCTCAATCCGCCCGCCGCGCGGCGGACGCCGTCCCGCATCCGCCGGAGCCGGATTCCAGCGACAGCACCATCCGCCCCGCGCGGGGGATGTTGGATTCCATGCGCACCAGCAGCCGCCGCGGGTCGTCGCTCAGGTGGATGTGGATCACGCCCTCGCCCTGGTAGCGGACGGGATCGCGGACGCGCATCTCCAGCTGGATGGTGCGAAAGCGGCCCGCGGGCACGTCCGTCACGCCGCGGCCCACCACGCGCACCCGCACGGGGTTGCGCGAGGCGTCGTAGTGGCGCGCCAGTGAGTAGGTATCGCCCTGCGCCAGCCGCAGCGTGCGCACGTAGTAGAGAAAAGAGAGCTCGTCCAGCGGCGCATCGGTGTTCATCGCGCCGCCGCCGCCGGCCGCGGCAGACCAGGTGCGCGCGGCGCCGTTCATCCGCACGTCCTCGTCGCGCGTGGCGATGGGCGAGCGCTCGCGCTTCGTAAAGCGCCGCGATCCGCGCGCCGCCGTGTCGAACCACGAGCGGCTGCGGTCCTCGATCCCCGCCGGGCCCACGCGGCCGCGAAAGTCGAAGCGCAGCAGCACGGTGCCGCCGTCCGCCGGCTCCACCGCCATGGTCCCCGTGCCGATGCGCCCCAGCACGTTGCTGCCGCGGTACACGCACGTCTCGCCGGCGGAGAAGGGGAGCGCCCCCTGCTGCGCGTTTGCCTCCGTCGCACAGCCCGAGAGCATCGCCGCCGCCACCACCGCGCGCACCCCCGTCCGCATCGTCATCATCGCGTCCATGGTCCACCGCCTCCCGCGGAGCGTTTGCCCGTCGGCAAGGGACCGCCGGGATCACGCACCAAGTGTAGCGGGGGCGGCGGGCGGCAAAGGCGGGGACCGGGCGGATACCGGTGTGGGGAAAAGCTCCACACCCGCGGAACGCGCCGGCGTCGAAACCTTGCCGCGCCGCGTCCGTATCAGCATCCCACGACCTGCGGAAGGCGTGGCAGGGAAACAGTTTACGCCCACACGCCTTGCGCGGCGCGGCGGGCCGGCGGATACTAGGGGCCGGCCCACCAACAGTTTCCCTCCCTGTCAGGAGTTCTTCCGTGGACGATTCCCACACGGCTCGCGGCGCGGGCGGCACCCCCGGCGGCATCCTGGAGTTCGTCATCGGCGTGGCGCTGGCCTGCGCCGGCGCGTACCTGCTCACCTCGCGCGTCACGGTGACCACGGGGTTCTGGAACTTCTGGGGGCAGAACTCGTTCGGCCTCACGCTCATCCCGCTGCTGCTGGGGATCGGGATGATCTTCTTCAACGGCCGCTCGTTCTTCGGATGGATGCTGGTGGTGGTGGGCGCGGTGATCATCCTGGCCGGCATCATCGCCAACATGAACATCTACTTTCAGCCCACCAGCCTGTTCAACACGCTGATGATGCTGGCGCTGCTGGCCGGCGGCCTGGGCCTGGTCGCGAAGTCGGTGCGCAGTCACTGACCTCCGCCGTTCGGAAACGGCAGCTTTCGAACGCAGAGTACGCAGAGGTAAAAGAGGGTACGCGGAGGAGGGATTTCCTCTGCGTACTCTCTTTTTTCCGCATACCCTGCGCTTGAATCGTCGACGGTGGATTTTACCGAATCCTCAAAAAGAATGGCCTCACACGGAGTCAACGGAGTTAACGGAGGGAGGGCAAAACTCCGTTGACTCCGTTGACTCCGTTGACTCCGTGTGAGACAAAGCTACCATCTGCTCACGCGAAGTGTTTAGCCGGATTCGCTATCAGCATCAGAGGTGCTTGCGGATGTGCTCCTCGACGTCGCCAAAGTGCGAAACGGCGTCCTGGCGCGTCTCGATGCGGTCCTCCGCGGCGCGGAGCAGGTCACCCAGCGCGTGCAGCGACGGGTGGCGGGCGGAGTGGTATGCGGCGTGGGCGTGCCCCGCGCGCACCAGCGACGACTGGAAATAGCCCATCTCCTGGTCCGCCGTCCCCGCGTCGAACGGAGGGATGGGGCGGGGATGCAGGACGGGCGTATCCGTTCGCGGCTCGGACCGCGTCAGCACACCGGCAAGCGAGCTCGCCTGCGCCTCGCGCCGCAACAGCGTGGCCGGCTCGCCGCCGGGGCCGCGCACGTCGAAGCACTCGAACGCGCTGCGGATGACGGAGGTGTGGTCCAGCGTCGTGTTGAACACCGTCCCCTCCTCGATCCACGGCGAGACCAGGATCGACGGCACGCGCACGCCCAGCCGCTGAAAGTCGAATCCGCTCCCCCCCGGCTGGCTTGGCGGCACCACCACGCCGTCCGGAGAGACGGTCTGCGGCGGCGGCGCGTGGTCGAAGCAGCCGCCGTGCTCGTCGAAGGTGATCACCAGCAGCGTGCGGTCCCACGCCGGGCCGTTGCGCAGCGCCTGGTACACCTGGTACAGCAGCACCTCGCCGTTCAGCACGTTCGAGATCCCCATCCCCATCTCCAGAAGCTTCGGGTTGGAGTCGGGGTGCATGTCGTTCTCGGGGCCGTACTCGCGGCTGTTGAGAAAGTTGGGCTCCAGGAACGTGTACGCGGGAAGCTGCCCGGTGGCCGCGTCGGCGTAGAACTGCCACATGTCGCCAAAGTGGTCGGTGAACGCGTAGTCCCACAGCTTTTCCTGGCAGACGAGCGTGGCGCACAGAAAGCGCGGCCCGCCATGGTACACGCGCCACGACACGCCCGCGTTCTCCAGTACGTTGTAGAGGGTGGGGGTGCGGTTGATCAGCACGCCGAAGTCCAGGTGCGTGATCTTGCCCCACGAATTGTAGACGTAGCCGGACGACGTTCCCGCGTGGACGAACGAGCGGTTGGGAAAGGTCTCCGTGGGCACGGACGCGTACCAGTGGTCGCATACGGCGTACGCCCGCGCCAGCCCCGCCGTCACCGGCACCGCGTCCGGCGGAAAGCAGTGCATGATGTCCTGCGGCCGGGTGGCCAGCTTCGGATTGTGCTTCGCGTTGTACGTCTCGATGGCGTTCGCGTAGTCGATGGCGAAGCCCTGCATGGACGGCTCGTCCGTCGTGTTGGGAACGCCGCCCTCGGCGGGGGCCGGGTGCACGTTGAACTGCTGCGCGTAGACGTGGTTGTAGGCCTCGTTGGGGTCCGGGTACGGCATGGTCATGTCGTGCCCGCGCTCCGCGTACGCCGTGCCGCCGTCCGGCAGCGGGTTGGACTTCGGCGTGCCGGCCAGCCCTTCGAAGCACTGCCCGCGCGGCGGCTCGCGAAAGCGTGGGTCGGCGTTCTGCGGGTCGTACAGCCATCCGAGCAGGTTGTCGAACGATCGGTTCTCCAGCATCAGCACCACCACGTGGTCGATCCTGCCCGAAAAGCCGGGTTCGTTTGGCATGGTGTCGCGCTCGGCGTAAAGATGAAAAAGGCGGGATGATGGAGGCCCTCGGTCGAAGCTAATCCCCTTCGCCAGCCGCTACAACGCTGATGAAGAACCCGGAGTTTTGACTTCCCGATCCGGATACGCGGAACCACCCGGTATTATGCAGGCCCAGGGAAAAGCGGAGGGGTACAGAGGAACAGACAAAAGCCAGAGATACAGAGGAAAACGTTGTCCTCTGTTCCTCTGGCTGTTCTCTGTCCCTCTGTACTCCCGATGTTGTTTTTCCGTGATCCGGTACGAGGCTCAGGGAGGCGCCGCGCCCCACCCGCCGAGGCGATGAAGCGGTGCCGACCGAAGGAGATCAGCTTCTCGCGCGATCGTGTGACGTACGAGCGGTGGCCGGATGATCAGCGTTGCGCGCCGCACCCGCCGTCTGCGTGCAGGTGCTGGCGAAAGCGGCGGGCGGCGTCGGGAAGGCGGTCGCGGCGGGCGCGCAGGGTGGCGCCGAGCGATGCGGAGCGCGCGACCCACTCGCGCGGCATCCGCCCGATGGAGGCGGTGATGGCGCCGTCGGTGAGCGAGCGCGTCACCGCGGCCGCCGTGGCGTCCCAGGCCGCCGCGGAAACGCCGCAGAGAAGCCGCGTGTCCAGACCTCGCGACTTCACCAGCAGGCCGGGCAGGTCGCGGTACTCGCGGTCGAAGCGCACGATCTTGGGATCCACCCGCCGCGCGCGCCCGGGAAGCACGCCCCCGTAGTCGGCGAACGCGTAGTCGCGGTCGCGGGGGATCACCACCCACTCGCCCGCGCCGCCGCGGACCATCCGCGCCCAGCGAAGCTGGCCCTCGTGGCGGTCCCAGTCGCCCATGTAGACGTCCAGCAGCCGCGCCACCAGGTACGCCCGCGCATCCACCCGGTCGCCCGGCGCGGCGCGCAGCGCCGCCCACAGCGAGTCCGTGGCAACCACCCGCTCCGCGCCCGCGAACCCCGTCTGCGGATGTTCCTGCAGCGTTCCGGGAAGCCCCGCGAAGTCCGCGCGGAACGCCTCCGGCAGCGACGGCGCGCCGGGCATCACCCCCAGGCGTGGCGTGGCGTTCAGCACGCCCGCGGCGTCCTGCAGCCCCGCCGCAACCAGCGACGCGCCGGGGTGCAGCGCGCTCACCTGGTCCTGGCGAAAGCGCCCCTTGAGAAAGCGGGGCAGGGGGTCCAGCGCCGTGGCCTGGTCCTTGTCCAGCGAGCGGAACACGTACTCGCGCCCGTCCGCACCCCGCAGCCGCAGCGCGCGCGTCTGCCGCCCGCCGCCGCGCCGCAGCGGCGTAAGCCCGCCCGCGAACCCCCGCAGGTCCACGACGGGCGCGTGGATGGGCGTGGCCCACACCTCCCGGTACCCGTCGCCCATGACGTACCGGTGCAGCGGCCCGGCCCGGTAGCGGGTCGCCACCGCGCCCACCACCTCGGCGGGCCCCGCCTGCGCCCACCGGACCGGCGGAATGCCGGGGGGCGGCAGCGCGCTCGCCGCCGCCGCCAGCAGCCCCGCCAGCACGCCCAGCACCGCTCCCGCACGCCGCCAGTGGACGCGCCGGGGCGGGCGCCGCGCCGGATGCAGCGGCGCCGCGCGGGTGTGTGACGGGGTAGAGGAGACGGTTTGTCGCGCCATGGGGGAGGCCGGGTGCGATGGTGCGGTCGCTGCCACCTTCGCAGGATTGCTGCCGCGAGTCCGTCCGGGCCCGCGCGGGAGCGGTTGGAGCCGCCGCAACAACGGCGGACTCGCGGATTTCGTAGTTGAGCTCAAAACGCTGCAAGATGATTCGGAGAGGCGGAATTCCTCGATGTGCGACGCAACCCGCACGTCCACCGTCGCCAAAACCGAGCCCTCTGCTGAATCAATCGAGCACGCAACTGAGAGCCCGCCAGAACAACCCCTGGCAGGCTCGAAGTGTTCGACTTCCGCCCGATCACCGCGGCGTCGATGGTATTCTGGCGTCCCCGTCACTGGAAAGCGAGCACCACGCCGGTCACGCGGGCGGTGGCGACGCCCACCGGCTCGGGCCGCACGACCACGCCGCCTTCAGCCATCAGGCGAGCTACCGTCGCGGAGTCGGCGACCGATACGGCGACGTCGACCACGTCGCCTTCGTGCGGCGGATACTGGGCGCTCCCGATCTGCGCGACGCCACTCCACGTGCCGTCCGGTCCCTCGCTGATCCCGTTCCCCGGGGGGCGCTGCAGATACCATCCAGGCAGATCCGAGAGCGGCTTCACAGGTCTGATCCACAGAAGGAGACGAATCCGTCGGTCGCTGCCACGCCATACACCGCTCGCGGTCAGACTCCCCACACCGTCGGGGCGCCGCGTGATGGTCGCGCGCTGACCCGTTCTCGGCTCGAACAACTCGACCGTCTGCGCCGGCGGCGGTTGGCCCGGAGCGCCCGCTTCGGCGGCGGGCGCCGTGCCGCCGACGGCGACGGCGAACGACACCGTCGTCCCGCACTCCACCGGGAGGCCGGGCGCCGGCGACTGCGAGCCGGTAATGACCCGTCCCGCTTCGACGCCGTCTGCGTGTTGGGGCCGCGCGTTCGGGACGAGCGACTTGCCGACCAGTCGCTCCTCGGCCTGCTCCCGGCTCAGTCCGCCGAGTGCAGGGACGGTTGCGAGCCGCGGGACGGTCCAATTGATCACGACTGCGGCGAGCACGCCCAGTCCCAGCAAGCCGAGCAGCCATCCCAGCCGCCGTCGGCGTGCTTCGCTCTCCTTCATCACGAACCAGAGGGCGCCCAGCAGCAATCCGCAGCCGACAGGGATGAGAATGGGCTGCGCGGACGAAAGAAAATCGAAGTCACAGGCTTGCATCAACATGGATCTTTCTCCTCTTCCCGGTGCGCTGCAACCGACCCGCGCCTTTTCGGGAGACCGGCTCACATCCTGAGCGGCCGGCCGCGGTGCGTGAGCCCCGCCGGGCCGATCCCCCACACGCTCACCGTCTGCGCCGTGCCCACCGCGAGTGCGCCGCCGTCACGCCTCAGCGCGATGGACCGGGCACGGAGCGCCGAACCGAGCGGTCGTGCGGAACGGGCGTCCAGATCGAAGAGCGTGAGCCCGCTCGTGTCGTCCAGCACCACGATCCGCGGCGGACGCGCCGGTGCCGCGGTGATCGCGCGGCACCCGGGTAACGGCAGCCGCGCCATCTCACGACCGGCGCGAACGTCTACCACCCGCAGCGTGTTGTTCATGCACAGCGCCACGCGCGACTCGTTCACGACGGCGATATCGCGGACGCCCATTCCCCTCGGCTCCGGATCGAGCAGCGTCGCGACGGGTGGGTCTGCCCCCGCGGTCTGTCGCGCCGCAAACCGCAGCAGGCGGTCTATGTCGAACAGCGCCGCGTGCGATCCCGCTCCGGTATGCCGCGCGATCACCAGCAGGGGGCCCGAGCAGGTGAACGCGACCGGTGCAGTCACGGGCCCGGTCGGGAACGGAGGCAGGTACAGCCCGCGATGCCAGCGGCCGCCGACGTAGCTCAGGAGCATCGCTCCCGAGTCCGCGTCGTACAGAGAGACGGAAATTCCGTGTACGCGGGCGGCGATTACCCGGCCGTCGCGGCAGAACTCGAGGTCGTCGACCTCGATCAAGGCGTTGAGGCTGAACGCGCGCGGGCTGGGCTTGAGCACGGCGACCGCGATCCCGCGAGCTCCGACGGCGACGGTGCGTCCGTCGGGTGAGAACGCCAGCGGATCGGTGTGGACGCGGCCACGCTGCGGCGTGCGCAGGAGCACCTGGCCCGCGGGAAGCCGCCACACCGTCAGGTATCCGTTCCCCGCCGCCGCGAGGTATTCGCCGTCGGGGCTGAAGCCGACGCTCGCCGGCGTCCTTCCGCACGCGAGCGCCGCGACGGATGGCAGAACGGCGAACGTCAGGAGCCGTCGCCGGCGAGCCCGGACCGACATGGGGTCGTCTCCTTGACGAATCGCGCTTCCACTATCGGTGCCTCCATCAACGTTCGGCGCCGGGCCTGGTCGTCAACCTGCGGCACGGACAACTATCCTACGTAGAGCGTATCAATGGAATGGCGCAAGCACGTCGTTTGATTCGAGATCCGCGAAGAGCGGACACCCGCTCTGATGAATGATCTTCAGGGCCTCCAGAGAGGCGGGCTTCGGCAGTTCTCCGCCGCGACGTGATTGTTTTCTGGAGAGCACCCTGACCGGCAGCGTTGCGGTCGTCCGCGGGGAAGAAGACAGCCCTTGAATCGGAAATGCAGATGGAGGTAGGCCGGGGCGCGAACTCGCTCCGGTAGCACGCGAACTCCGGGTCCGGACCCGCCGTCGCGCTCCCGCGAGAATACGCGGTAGCGGCCCGCGACGGCGACGTCCGGATGCCGTTCTCCCTCTCTCCTCGCGCTGTTTGGGAGGGGGGGCGGCGGGGACCCGGCCCCTACTTCGGCTTCTGCCCCGGCAGCGGCTGCGGGGCGGCAAGGGGCGATCGGGTGGGATCGCCGATCTCGTCGTTCATCCGCCGCGCCCCCTCCTTGGGGACGATGCCGCTCCCCTTGCGGATGGCCCACGCCTGCGTGAACTCCGCGCCGAGAAGCACGATCATCGACGAGTAGTAGATCCACACCAGCAGCAGCGCCAGCGACCCCGCCGCCCCGAACGCCTCGCCCGGGTTGCTGCGCCCCAGGTACAGCCCCAGCAGGAACTTGCCGATGGTGAACAGCAGCGCCGTCACCACCGCTCCCACGCGCACGTCCTTCCAGCTGATCCTGGCGTCCGGCAGCACCTTGTAGATGGCGGCGAACAGCCCCGTGATCACCACGAAGCTCAGGAGGAAGTTGAAGACGTGCGCCACCACCTCCGACCCGCCGGGGATCAGCCGCCCGATCATCCCCCCCACCGCCGAGAGCGCCGCGCTCAGCGCCAGCGACACCAGCAGCAGGAACGCCACTCCCAGGATCATCCCCAGCGACAGGATGCGCTTGAAGATCAGGTTCTTGATGCCGCCCTCCCTGGGGTCCGGCTCCACCTCCCACGCGCGGTTCAGCGCGCTCTGCAGCTGCAGGAACGACCCCGTGGCGCCAAAGAGGATGGCGGCGATGCCCAGCACCGCCTTGAGGCCGCGTCCGCCCGGACGCTCCGCCTCCTGCATGATGGTGCCGATCTCCTGCGCGCCCTGCGGGCCCATGAAGCCGCCCATCTGCTCCATGAGCGCCCGCTGCACCTCGGCGGGGTCGAACACGGCGCTGGCGATCAGCAGGATCAGGATCAGCAGCGGCGGCAGCGAGAACACGATGTAGTACGAGAGCGCCGCCGCCCGCACCGGGCACTCGTCATCGGAAAAGTCCTTGAACGTGTCCTTCAGCAGCCCCATCATCCCCGTCATCTTCATGCTCCGCCCCTCCCGAATCACACGTTGCGCGGTCCCCGATCGGGCGCCGCGCTTTGCAATCATGATTCCACCAACCTTTGACGTCTCGGGCTTCGGCCTTTGCTGTCACGCCTCGCCGTCTCCCTCCGCCCGCTCGTCCGCCGTCCCGTCCTCGCTGCCGTCCGGCGCCTCTCCGCGCGCCGCCAGGCTCCTGGCGGCGAGGCCGGGCTTCCGCTCGCCGGAATGGTCCTCCGCCGACACGCCTGCGGTCTCCTCGGCGTTCAGGTCGTGCTTTCGGTCGTGCTGCATCGGGCTCTCCCTTGGCGTGGGATGGATGACGATCGTCAGTCCCATCCCCTTCATCATCCGCGCCGCCGTTGCCCGCGGCCGCCCCGCGCGCCTATCCTGATGCAGCACGACGATCCCGCTCCCCGCCATCCATCGATGTCAGACCTCCTGGACCGCGCCCCGCCCGCCCCGCCCGCCGCCCTCCCGGTCGACGAGCCCATGCTTTCGATCGATCCGCACCTGCATCCCGCGCGGATCATCGCGACCATCCAGGCGCTGGGGGCGCGCATCGAGGAGCGCTTTCCCCAGAGCGGGCTGGCGCGCGTGGCAAAGCAGCAGCTGGCCATCGCGCAGAACACGCTGGCGCGGGTGGAGTGGGTAAAGAAGCCCATCCTGTGGGTGCGGGCCGCGGTGGGGTTCGTGATCCTGCTGATCGTGGCGCTGGTGGCGGGCGTCGCCATGCGGGTGAACGTGCCGGGGGGAATGCACTTCGCCGAGGTCATCCAGGCCGTCGACGCGGCCATCAACGAGCTGCTGCTGCTGGGCGCCGCCATCCTCTTTCTGGCGACCACGGAAAGCCGCATCAAGCGGCGCAAGGCGCTGGCCTCGCTGCGGGAGCTGCGCGCGCTGGCCCACATCGTCGACATGCACCAGCTCACCAAGGACCCCGAGCGCGTGATCGAGGCCGGCCGCGAAGACACGCCGTCGTCCCCGCGGCGCACGCTCACGCGCTGGGAGCTTTCGCGCTACCTGGACTACTGCAGCGAGATGCTGGCCCTGAACAGCAAGCTGGCCGCCCTCTACGCGCAGACGCTGGACGACCCCGTGGTGCTGGCCGCCGTGGACGAGGTGGAGATGCTGACGACGGGCCTCTGCGCGAAGATCTGGCAGAAGCTGGTGATCGTGAACCGGGCGGGGGGGTGAACGGGTGAACGGGTGAACGGGTGAACGGGTGAACGGGTGAACGGGTGAACGGGTGAACGGGTGAACGGGTGAACGGGTGAACG
>DASUVG010000186.1:0-4005 GCA_036379135.1 Longimicrobium sp. | reverse complement strand
CGCGTGATCACGCCCCACTCTTCCGCAAGGAGGTCGGCTTTCATGCCGAACAATACGCGGACCTCTGCCCCGGAACAAGTCTTAAGTTAGCGCCTATTCCCCCGGCCCCTCTCCCCCGCTGCGCGGGAGAAAGGGGAGAATTCGATCCCGCTCCGGACGGTTCGCTGCGCGTCTGCTCTCGAAGCGCTCCGACGATCCGGCTCGCGTCACCCTTCCCCCACGCAGTTTGTGGGGGAAGGGCCGGGGATGGGGGGCCGCCCACCATCCCGCACCAGCTTGTCCGCAGCGCTGGACCGGAGGCTCGGCGACGTGCATCGAGCTGGCGCCCGACAGGGCCCCCTCTCCCCCGCTGCGCGGGAGAAAGGGGAGAATTCGATCCCGCTCCGGACCGTTCGCTGCGCGTCTGCTCCCGAAGCGCTCCGACGTTTCGGCTCGCGTCACCCTTCCCCCACGCTGTTTGTGGGGAAGGGTCGGGGATGGGGGGCCGCCCACCATCCCGCGCCGCCCCATCCGAAGCGCTGGATCGGAGGCTCGGCGAACGGGATCGCACTGCGCCCGACAGCGCCCCCTCTCCCCCGGCCCCTCTCCCCCGCTGCGCGGGAGAAAGGGGAGAATTCGATCCCGTTTCAACAGACTGCGGCCGCGCCTGCTTTCCGGAGCGCTCCGGACGTCGAGCTCGCGTCACCCTTCCCCCACGCAGTTTGTGGGGGAAGGGCCGGGGATGGGGGGCCGCCCACCATCCCGCACCAGCTTGTCCGCAGCGCCTACGCCACCGCCGGTCCCGCGCGAGGGGCGCCGGACCGGCGGACAGGCCGTTGCAGGCTCTTCCCTATTCCCTCTTCCCCGTTCCCTGCCGTCTCACCGCTGCGGCGCCGGCGTCTCGAACGGCCCGGGGAGCACGAACGTCGTCACCCCGGGCCCGCGCAGCACAAAGCCGTTGGGCGAATCCCCCACCACCATCCACCGCACGGGCGAGGCGCCGGCGTGCACGCTGGGCCGGATGCGCGCCTCCAGCTGGCCGATCACCTCCGGCGCGCCCGCCAGCAGCGACGCCCGCACCACGTCGTAGGTCACCGTGGCCGCGTCGCCCACCGGCTTGTACCCGTTGGGCTGCGGGCGCACGTAGACGATGTGGTCGGTGAACGGGATCACCCGCGGCGCCGCGCCGGCGCCCACCAGGCGCGTGCCGCCGCCGCGCAGGTCGCGGATGCGGATCTCGCCCCCCGCCTCGTACGCCACCACCGTGCGCTCCACGTTGAAGAAGGCGGGCACCAGGTCGTCTACCACCTCCACCTCCTGCGCCAGCGGCACCAGCGTGGTGGAGCCCGGCATCTCCACCCACAGCCCGCCGATCTCCACCCCGCCCAGCGAGTCGCGCCAGGTGGGGTGAAAAACGATCTGCGGCGCGCCCTCGCGCCCCGACGTGCGCAGGTCGCCGCGGGGGTCGCGCAGCAGCCGGGCACCCCGCGCCTCCAGGAGCTCCAGCAGCTGCCGGGCGATGGTGCGCACCCGCGGGTCGTCCTCGCGGGCCAGCAGCGCGCGGATCAGGGCGGCGTCCTCCACGTCCAGCTTCTGCAGCACGTTCAGCCGCACCAGCGCGCTGGGATCGCCCACCGCCGCGCGCAGGGCGTTGCGCGCTCCCGCCGAGTCGGCCGCGAAGCCGTGCTGCAGCCCCCGCACCGCCGCCGCGCGCACCAGGTCGCTGCTGCTGGAGGCCAGCTGGCGGCGGAGCAGCTGCATGGATCCCGGCGCGCGGCGCTCGGCCAGCAGGATCACGCTGTTGGCGCGCACGTTGTCGTCCTGCGACTCGTCCTCCACCAGCCCGATCAGCACCGCGTCCAGCTCCGGCCCCATCACCTCCAGCCGCGCGCGCTCGCGGTAGAACGCAGGCGACGGCTCGTCCACGTCCAGGATGCGCACCACCTGGTTCACGAAGAGCCGGTTGCCGTAGCGCGGCGGCGGGGCGGGCTGCAGCAGCACGCATCCTCCCAGCGACGCCAGGCCCGCCAGCGCCAGCGCGCCGCGGACCGTGCGAAGCAGGGAGTGGATGCGGATCGGCTGCATCGTAGGGGATCGGGAGATGTGGATCAGGCGCCGGGGGTGAGCGAGCCCAGCACCCGCGGACCGGCGGCGCCCGTGGCGGCGGGGACGTTGGCCGGAATGCCGCGCAGGTGCGCCCACGCCAGCACAGCGAACGCCACCGCCTCCTTGGCGTCGGGATCTACCCCCAGCGTCGTCCCGTCGACGACGGGCAGGGGATTCAACAACGTCTGGATGCGTCCGGAAAGGACGGGGTTGCGCGCCCCGCCGCCGGAGAGCACCACCTCGTCCACGCCGCGCGGCACCACCCAGCGCGCGTACGCGTCCGCCACCGTGCGCGCCGTCAGCTCCGTGAGCGTGGCGACCAGGTCCATCCAGTCCTGGTCGCCCTCGGGGCGGGTGGCCTGCACCAGGCGCTCCACGAACGGCCGGCCGAACTCCTCGCGGCCGGTGGACTTGGGCGGCTCCGCGGCAAAGTACGGGTGGCGCAGCAGGTCGGCGAGCAGCGCCTCGTCCACCGTCCCGCGCGCCGCCAGTCGCCCGTCCCTGTCGTAGCGGTGCCGCCCCTCCGTCGCCAGCTCCACCGCCGCGTCGATCAGCGAGTTCGCGGGCCCGGTGTCGAACGCCCAGACCGGCTCGGCGCTCCCCCGGGGGGGTACGCGCGTCACGTTGCCGATGCCGCCCAGGTTCTGCAGCGCCCGCGCGCGGTCCGGCAAGGCGAACAGCAGCTGGTCCACCCAGGGCACCAGCGGCGCCCCCTGCCCCCCCGCCGCCACGTCGCGCGTGCGGAAGTCGCTGACCACCGGCCGCCCCGTCCGCTCCGCGATGGTGGCCGCGTCTCCCAGCTGCAGCGTCGCGCCGCGCCTTCCCTCCAGTGGCGGCCGGTGCCACACCGTCTGCCCGTGCGAGCCGACGGCGTCCACCGTGGCCACGTCCACCCCGGCTTCCGCGCAGACGGCCAGGGCGGCCTCCGCCAGCCACTCGCCCAGGTCGCCGTGCAGCCCGCACAGCGCCTCGGCGGACCCCGCGACGATGGCGTCGTGGATCGCCGTCCGCCGCGCCTCGTCGTACGGCAGCGTGAGGGAGTGGATGACGTCGACGGACACGTCCTCCGTCCCGCTGCCGCCCACGTCCACCAGCGCCGCGTCCACCCCGTCCAGCGAGGTGCCCGACATCAGCCCGACGATCCTCACGCGCCCGTCCCCGCGCGCCCCGCGCCGCGGACGGCCGCCAGCAGCGCGCCGTCCGTCTGCGCCGCGGCCTGGAAGAGCTGGTACGCCGTGGCGCCGGAGCACGGTCCGCCGCGCACCTGCCAGTCCCACACGTTCAGCCCGCGCCGCTGCACCATCACGAAGCTCCGCGTCCGCAGCCGCGCGTACTCCGCCAGCAGCGCCGGCGCGTCGTCCGGCACCTCGCCCGCGGCGTCGCCGGCGTCCGCCGCCATCTCGCGCCCGTCCACCATCGACTCCAGCATGGCCTGCAGCGCGGCCTCGGCCCGCACGCCGTCGCGCAGCGCCCGGGCCAGCGCGGGCGAGTCCGCCGGGGCGTCTTCGATGGCGACGCGCAGCGCGCGCGGCATGATCTCCAGCCGGACCAGCAGGTCTTCCCACTCCACCTCGCTGGGCGGGCGCGCGGGGAGGGTGCGCGGATCGGCCGTCATCCCGCGTCGATCTTCACCAGGTCGCCCAGGCGGCCGCCGGCGCGGGCCAGCTCCTCGGCGGCGTGCTCGCGGTCCGTCCCCGTCCAGTGCATCACCATCGCCGTCTTTACGCTGCCGCCGCTTCTGGCAAGGAGGGCGCGGGCGTCCTCGCGCTCCAGGTCCAGCGTCTCCATCAGGATGCGCTCGCTGCGGTCGCGCAGCTTCTGGTTGGTGGCGCGCAGGTCCACCATCAGGTTGCCGTACACCTTGCCCAGGCGGATCATGGCGCCCGTGGTGATCATGTTGAGCACCAGCTTGGTGGCCGT
>DASUVG010000185.1:0-2708 GCA_036379135.1 Longimicrobium sp. | reverse complement strand
AATCCGGCCCCACAGTTCTGCTGACGAGGTCCTTCAGTCGGCGCCAAGGCATTTCGTACCAGCAGGCTATGGAGCAGCGCCTCCCTCAGGAAGTCAACGCTCGTGTTGCAAAGTCCAGAGGTTTAGCAACACCCTCTCAGGAAATCACATTCCTTTCCCGGATTGGTATCAGCCGCCCGGAGAGTGTCCCGGGCGGCTGCGCACATCATCGCCTCACCCGTACTTGCGGCGGGTGTGGGCGCGGTGGGCGCGGTGGAGGGTCTTTACCCGCGCCCGCTCGGCGGCCGCGGCGGCTTCGTCCTGGCGGATCTCCAGCCAGTCCAGCTCCCGCCGCAGCCGCCGCCAGCTCTCCAGCCGCGCCGGGTCCAGAGCGCCGGACTGCGCCGCCGCGCGCACGGCGCACCCCGGCTCCGACTCGTGCGCGCAGTCGCCGAAGCGGCAGCGCGCGGCCAGCGCCTCCACGTCCGCAAAGGCGGATTCCAGCCCCGCATCCGCCGACCACAGCTGCAGCTCCCGCATCCCCGGCGTGTCGATCAGCAGCGCGCCGTTGCGCAGCTGAACGAGCTGGCGGTGCGTGGTGGTGTGGCGGCCCTTGCCGTCCTCCCGCACGTCGCCGGTCCGCAGCGCATCCGCCCCCAGCAGCAGGTTGGTGAGCGTCGACTTGCCCACGCCGGAAGAGCCCAGCAGCACCGCCGTGCGTCCCGGCTGCAGCCATCGCGCGAGCGCATCCACCCCCGCGCCGGTGAGGGCGGAGACGGCGGCCACGTCCACCCCCGGCGCAACCGCGCGGACGCCGCGGACGGCCGCATCCACGTCATCCACCAGGTCCGCCTTGGTGAGCAGGACGACGGGGACGGCGCCGCTCTCCCACGCCAGCGCCAGGTAGCGCTCGATGCGGCGCGCGTTCACGTCCGCCGGGAGCGCGGCGGCCACCAGCGCCACGTCAACGTTGGCGGCCAGCACCTGCGCCTCCGTCGCCTCGCCGGCGGCCTTGCGGCGGAACAGGCTTCGGCGCGGCAGCACGGCGTGGATGGTGGCGGTGCCATCTCCCTCATCCACCGCCACCCAGTCCCCGGTGGCGGGCAGGTCTTCGCGGGTGCGGGCCTGGTGGCGCAGGCGGCCGGAGAGCACCGCCGCGCGCTCCCCCGCCGCGCCGCGGACGACGCAGCGGTCGCGGTGCTCGGCGATCACGCGCGCGGGGACGGTGCCCGGCGCGCGCAGGGTATCGAAATCGCGCGCGAAAGCCTCGTCCCAGCCGAAGGATGCGAGCTGCGCGTTCACGCCGTTCATCAACGGCGAAATGTCGGTTGTCACTTGATGGATCTCCTGGTCCGCGGGCGCGGCGAGTTCGTCGCGCGGCCCGCATGGGCACGGCTGGGCCGCCGGCGGTGTCCGGACGGCGCGGGTGACCACGCCAGGACCGCGGCCGCGATGCCCTGAGGAGAGGGATGACCAGGATGTGGCCGGGCGGTGTGCCCGGGTGCAGCGGCTCCGTTCCCCTCAGCGCGCGCGGTGCGCGGCCTGGCGGATTCCGGAGATGGCGGCGGTACGCAGAGGCGCCTCGGAAAAGAAGTGCGAAAGTGCGAAAGTGCGAGAGTGCGAAAGTGGCACACTCGCGCGTTGAATGAGTAGCGTCGCCGCGGTCGCGGAGCAACCCGGTCGATCGACCCCTGCGGAGGTTTGATCCGCGTCGTCGTTCGCTCCTGCGGTGGACATGACGTCGGCGGATCTTGATGCGGATCGACATCGACCGCACCTGCGCGGATCGGTGGCGGCCGAGCGGATCAGGCCGGCCGCATCACCCGATCATCGCCACTGCCGGGCCAGCCGCGAGCACGCCGAGCAGCGCCAGCATCCATCCCGCGATCACGTCGCCGGGGTAGTGGACGCCCAGGTAGCAGCGCGACAGGCCGACGACCAGCGCGAGCGCCACCAGCGCCGCGGACGCGGGCGGCGCCAGTACCGCCGCCACCGCGAGTGCGACGGAGAGTGACGAGGCGGCGTGTCCGGACGGAAAGCTGAAGCGGTCCGGCGGCTGCACCAGCGCGGCGAAGCCCTCCGGCATTCGGGGCCGCGCGCGGGTGATGGTGCGCTTGAGCAGCTGCACCACCGCGTGCGACGCCACCAGCGCGAACGCCGCCCGCGGTCCCGCCGCCCGCAGCGCCGGCACGGCGCCGAGCAGCAGCGCCAGCGTCACTCCGATGGTGACCGCGGCGTCGCCCAGGTGCGTGACCCGGTGCATCGCGCGGTCCAGCCGAGGGTGCCGGCGCAGCACCATCGCGTGCAGCGCCCGCTCGTCGTGATGGTGCAGGCGGATGATCCAGGTGGTCATTGGCAGAGTCTCCGGTGATCGGTTCCCCGGTCCCGAAGATCATCCACCTGTTCCACGCGCAAGTCGGCGCGCGGTAACGTTCTGGCAGCAATGTGCGGACGAATCCGCGATCGTGCGGGTTTGGCAGGTGCAAAGGGCACGGACGATTTCGCCCGTGCCCTTCTCGCGCACCACCGCCCTGGCCCTGGCTGGCTCGGTCCCCTTGTCCCCTTGTCCCCTTGTCCCCTTGTCCCCTTGTCCCCCGTTCACCCGTTCACCCGTTCACCCGTTCACCCGTTCACCCGTTCACCCGTTCACCCGTTCACCCGTTCACCCGTTCACCCGTTCACCCGTTCACCCGTTCACCCGTTCACCCGTTCACCCGTTCACCCGTTCA
>DASUVG010000184.1:0-2581 GCA_036379135.1 Longimicrobium sp. | reverse complement strand
GCACGTGGCCATCATCATGGATGGCAACGGCCGCTGGGCCCGCGAGCGCGGGCGCCCGCGCGAGTTCGGCCACCGCGCCGGGATGACGGCCGTACGCGCCGCCGTCGAGGCCGCGGGCGACGCGGGGGTGGAGGTGCTCACCCTCTTCGCCTTCAGCAGCGAAAACTGGCACCGCCCCCAGGGCGAGGTGGCCGCGCTGATGGCCCTGCTTGAGCTGTACGTGCGCAAGGAGCGGCGCGAGCTCAAGGAAAAGGGGGTAGAGGTGCGCGCCATCGGCGACCTTCACCGCCTGGGGCCCCGCACCCGCGCCGCCATCCAGTCCATCGTGGACCACACCCGCGGCTGCGAGCGCCTGCGCCTGAACCTGGCCATCAGCTACGGCGCCCGCGACGAGATCGTCAACGCCGCGCGGCGGCTGGCGGAGCGGGTGCGCGAGGGCACGCTCATGCCGGGCGAGATCGACGAGGAGCTGTTCGCCGGTCAGCTGTACTTTGCCGGCGACCCCGACCCCGACCTGCTCATCCGCACCTCGGGTGAGCTGCGCATCAGCAACTTCATGCTCTGGCAGCTGGCCTACACCGAGATGTACGTCTCCGACGTGCTGTGGCCGGACTTTGGGCGCGAGCACCTGTTCCGCGCCATCCTGGACTACCAGCGGCGCGAACGCCGCTTCGGACGCGTGCTGGCGGGCTGATGGCCGCGCGCGTGGGCGGCTCGGAGACGCTGACCCGCGTCGCGGTGGCCGCGGCGGGCATTCCGCTGGCCGTCTTCGCGGTGTACCGGGGGCGCTGGGTGCTGGCCGCGTTCATGGGGCTGATCGCCGCGCTGGTGGCGCACGAGCTCTGCCGGCTGGCCGCGCGCAAGGGCGTCCGCCCTCTGGCCCTGCTGAGCGCGGCGGGGGCGGCCGGCATCGTGACGGTGTACGGGCTGACGCCGTGGACGGGCCCCACCAACGGCTACGCCACCCTCATCCTGAGCGTGCTGACGCTCACCGCCTGCGCCGCCTCCATCTGGATGCACGGCGTGGAGGGTGCGCCGCTGGTCTCGGTTGCGGTGACGGTGTTCGCGGCGGTGTACGCGTCGCTGCTCAAGTACGCCGTCTTCATCCGCCACCTTCCCTGCAACGAGGAACGTCCCCCCACCTGCTCGGTCGACGCGCTGGACGGCACCCTGCTGGTGCTGGGGCCCGTGGTGCTCACCTGGATCAGCGACACCTGCGCGTACTTTGGCGGGCGGGCGTGGGGAAACCGCAAGCTGATCCCGTCCGTAAGCCCGGGAAAGACGGTGGCGGGCGCGGTCTCGGCGGTGGTGGGGGCCACGCTGGCCGGCGCGGCGTACGCGGCGCTGGTGCAGCCGTACCTGGAGTACTACCGCCCCACGCTGGTGCAGGGCGCCCTGCTGGGGCTGCTGGTGTCGGTGGCCGCGCAGGTGGGCGACCTGGCGGAGTCTCTGTTCAAGCGCGACGCGGGCGCCAAGGACTCGGGCACCCTGCTTCCCGGCCACGGCGGCGCCCTGGACCGCTTCGACTCGCTTCTCTTCACGCTCCCCCTGGGGTACGTCTTTCTGCGCGTCGTGGTCCAGATCTGAGCGGCGCATGAAGGGCGTTTCCATTCTGGGTGCCACCGGCTCCATCGGCGCCAGCGCGCTGGCCGTGCTGGAGCAGCACCCCGACCGCTTCCGGGCCGTCGCGCTCACCGCGCACCGCAGGGTAGACGCGCTGCGGGCGCTCGTGCTGCGCCACCGCCCCGCGCTCGCCGTCCTTTCCGACGCGCAGGCGCCGGCGGGGCGCGAGGGCCCCACGCGGTGGGCGTCCGGGCGCGAGGCGCTGCTGGAGGCCGCTACGCACCCCGACGCGGACGTCGTCGTCAACGCGCTGGTGGGCGCGGCGGGGCTGGAGCCCACGCTGGCGGCGCTGCAGGCGGGGAAGCGGGTGGCGCTGGCCAACAAGGAGTCGCTGGTGTGCGGCGGGCCGCTGGTGATGGAGGCGGCGCGGCGGGGCGGGGGAGAGCTGCTTCCCGTGGACAGCGAGCACAGCGCCATCCTGCAGTGCCTGGCCGGCTCGCGCCCCGCGGACGTGCGGCGGCTGGTGCTCACGGCCTCCGGCGGCCCCTTTCGCCAGATGCCGCCGGAGCTGCTGGAGTCGGTGACCCCCGCGGACGCGCTGCGGCACCCCACGTGGGCCATGGGGTCCAAGGTCACCATCGACAGCGCCACGCTGGCCAACAAGGCGCTTGAGGTGATCGAGGCGCACTTTCTGTTCGGCGTGCCGTACGAGCGCATCGAGGCGGTGGTGCATCCGCAGTCCATCATCCACTCCATGGTGGAGATGGTGGACGGGTCGGTGCTGGCGCAGATGGGCTTTCCCACCATGGAGCTCCCCGTCCTGTACGCGCTCAGCTACCCCGAGCGGCTGCCGTACGCGTTCCGCCGCTTCGATCCCGTGGCGGCGGGGGCGCTGACCTTCGAGGCCGTGCGGACGGACCGCTTTCCCGCCTTCGCGCTGGGCGTGGAGGCGGGGCGGGCCGGCGGCACGGCTCCCGCGGTGTTCAACGCCGCCAACGAGGTGGCGGTGGCCGAGTTC
>DASUVG010000183.1:0-3979 GCA_036379135.1 Longimicrobium sp. | reverse complement strand
TCGACCATCACGCCGGAGTTCATCGGACACACGCTGGCCGTGCACAACGGCAACAAGTTCATCCCGGTGTACCTCACCGAGAACATGGTCGGGCACAAGCTCGGCGAGTTCGCCCCCACGCGGACCTTCAAGGGCCACGGTGGCAAACTCGTCGACAAGCGCGCCAAGGCGCGCTGAGCGCGAGAGGAGATAAGAAAATGCAAGCTCGCGCAATGGCCCGCTCCGTCGGGATGAGCCCGCGCAAGATGCGGATGGTGGTGGACCTGATCCGCGGTCGCGGAGTGAACGAGGCCTACTCCATCCTGAAGTTCTCGAAGAAGGCGGCCACCACGCCCATCGAGAAGACCCTGCGCTCGGCCGTGGCCAACGCCACGCAGAAGGCCGAGAAGGAAGGGTCCTTCGTGGACGTGGACGACCTTGTGGTCCGGGAGGCCTACGTGAACGAGGGCCGGACCCTCAAGCGGTTCAGCCCGCGCGCCATGGGGCGCGCCACGCCGATCCTCAAGCGCACCAGCCACGTCGTCATCGTCGTGGACCGCGCCGACCACAAGGAGTAACACCGTGGGACAGAAGACGCATCCGAGAGGGTTCCGGCTGGGGATCGTGGCCCCCTGGAAGTCCCGCTGGTACGCCGAGCGGAACTTTCCCAAGCTGCTGATGGAGGACGAGACCGTCCGCAAGTACCTGCACCAGCGCCTGGGCCACGCCAGCATCTCCGAGGTGGAGATCGAGCGCAAGCCCGGAAAGACCATCGTCACCCTGCACACCGCCCGCCCCGGCGTGGTGATCGGCAAGGGCGGCAGCGAGGTGGACAAGCTCCGTGACGAGCTGAGCCGCCTTTCGCCCGGCAACGAGGTCGCGATCAACGTCGAGGAGGTGAAGCGCCCCGAGGTGGACGCCCAGCTCGTCGCCGACAGCATCGCGCACCAGCTGGTGCAGCGCGTTTCGTTCCGCCGCGCCATGAAGCGCGCGGTGCAGAACGCCATGCGCTCCGGCGCCGAGGGGATCAAGGTGCAGGTGGCCGGCCGTCTGAACGGCGCCGAGATCGCCCGCACCGAGGGGTACAAGGAGGGGCGGATCCCGCTCCAGACGCTGCGCGCCGACATCGACTACGCGCAGTCCACCGCCCGCACCACCTACGGCACCATCGGGGTGAAGGTGTGGGTGTTCAAGGGCGAGATTGTCGAGAACCGGCGCGGCCGGACCTACTCGACCGACGCGTAAGGAGAGGGAGCCATGCTCGCGCCGAAGAGAGTCAAGTACAGGAAGCAGATGAAGGGCCGCATGCGTGGCAAGGCCACGCGCGGCAACTACGTGGCGTTCGGCGACTACGGCCTGCAGGCCCTGGAGCCCGGCTGGATCACCAACCGGACCATCGAGGCCGCCCGTATCGCCATGACGCGCCACATCAAGCGTGGCGGAAAGGTGTGGATCCGGATCTTCCCGGCCAAGTCCATCACCAAGAAGCCGCTCGAGGTCCGCATGGGCAAGGGCAAGGGCAACCCCGAGGCGTGGGTGGCCGTGGTCAAGCCCGGGCGCATCATGTTCGAGCTGGAGGGCGTGGCGCCCGAGGTGGCGAAGCGCGCCATGCAGCTGGCGGCCGCAAAGCTGCCGGTGAAGACCAAGTTCGTCGTCCGCGAGCGCCACGAAGCGCCGGCGGCAGCCGCCACCGTTGCCGAGGGAGGTGCGGCGTGAAGGGGAACGAAGTCCGCGAGCTGACGGACCAGGAGATCGCCGATCGCATCGAGCAGCTCCAGGAGGAGCGCTTCCGGCTGCGCTTTCGGTCGGGCACGCAGCAGCTGGAGAACCCGATCCTGCTGCGCACCATCCGCCGCGACATCGCGCGCCTCAAGACGGCGCAGCGCGAGCGTGAACTGAACGGGGGGACCCGCTGATGGCCGCCGAGAACAACCAGGCCGTGGACGCGCAGGAAGAGCGCAACGCGCGCAAGACCCGCACCGGCACCATCGTGTCCGACAAGATGGACAAGACGGTGGTGGTGAAGGTGGAGCGCCGCTACGCCCACCCGCTGTACGGCAAGCAGGTGACGCGTACCAAGAAGTACCACGCGCACGACGAGAACAACGAATTCCACGTCGGCGACGTGGTCCGCATCACCGAGACCCGCCCGCTGAGCAAGCTCAAGCGCTGGCGCGTGTCCGAGCTGATCGAGCGGGCCCGCTGACATCGGCGGCCGGCGCGACGGGGGCGGACCATCCGCCCTCCGCCGCGCGCGGCATTGGATAGACCATAGGGAGCAGACGCAATGCTGCAGCAGGAATCCATCGTACGCATCGCGGACAACTCCGGCGCCAAGAAGGCGCTGGTGATCCGCGTGCTGGGCGGGTCCAAGCGGCGCTACGCCTCGGTTGGCGACCGGATCATCGTGGCCGTCAAGGACGCGCTGCCGGACGGCACCGTAAAGAAGGGCGACGTCGCCAAGGCCGTGGTGGTTCGCACCACCCGCAACGTCCGGCGCAAGGACGGCTCGTACATCCGCTTCGACGAGAACGCGGCCGTCATCATCAACGACGCGGGCGAGCCCCGCGCCACCCGCATCTTCGGGCCTGTTGCCCGCGAGCTGCGCGACAAGCGCTACATGAAGATCGTGTCGCTTGCCCCGGAGGTGATCTGATGGCGGGCCTCAAGATCCGCAGCGGTGACCGCGTGATGGTCATCCGCGGCAACCACAAGGGCCAGGAGGGCACCGTCCTCCGGGTGGAGCCCGAGAAGAACCGCGTGGTCATCGAGGGCATCAACCGGCGCAAGCGCCACATGAAGCCTTCGCAGACCAACCCCGAGGGCGGCATCGTGGAGTTCGAGGCCCCGGTGCACGCCAGCAACGTGATGCTGATCGACCCCCAGTCGGGCGAGCCCACCCGGGTTCGCCGGCAGGTGGGCGAGAACGGCAAGCGCGAGCGGGTGGCGGTGAAGTCCGGCAAGGTCATTCCGAAGCACTGACAGGTTCAAGGATCCAGGTTCAGGTGTCCAGTCGCTGAACTGGACCCCTTGAACCTGGGTACTGGACACTTTCCCTTAGACTCGCGACCGCCCCGAGGGTCCCGCAGGGGACGCCGAGGGATACGGAACGGAGAAAATCACATGGCTGAGCAGAACGGCGCGGGGAAGCCCCGCCTGCAGACGTACTTCGAAGAGACGGTCAAACCCAAGCTGCACCAGGAGTTCGGCTTCAGCAGCCCCATGCAGATCCCCCGCCTGGAAAAGGTGGTGATCAACGTGGGGCTCGGCGAGGCCAGCAAGAACCCCAAGCTGCTGGACGGCGTGGTGTCGGAGCTGGGCCAGATCACCGGGCAGAAGGCGGTGGTCACCAAGGCCAAGCAGGCCATCAGCAACTTCGGCCTGCGCCAGGGGCAGGCGGTGGGCGCGTCGGTCACGCTGCGCCGCGAGCGCATGTGGGAGTTCCTGGACCGCCTGATCAACGTGGCGCTGCCGCGTGTGCGCGACTTTCGCGGCGTGAACACCCGCTCGTTCGACGGGCGCGGCAACTACACGCTGGGCGTCAAGGAGCAGCTGATCTTTCCGGAGATCGACTACGACAAGGTGGAGCAGATTCACGGGATGGACATCACCATCGTGACCAGCACCACCAAGGACGACCAGGCGCTGGCGCTGCTGCGCGAGCTGGGCATGCCGTTCCGCGGCGAGTCCCCGGTGCAGGCGATGGCCGGCCCGCAGACCGACGCGGAGTAAGGAAGGCAGTATCAAGTGCCGAGTGCCAGGGGCCCAGTGGGGGCGAATCTGGGCACCTGGGCACTTGAACCCTGGCACTGGGCACTTACGCTCCGGTGCGGTAGAACTGGAACACAGAGACTGACGTCATGGCACGCAAGGCCCTGATCGAGAAGACCAAGCTCAAGCCCAAGTTCGGCGTGCGCGCGTACAACCGCTGCAACCGCTGCGGCCGCCCGCGCGCGTTCCTGCGCAAGTTCGGCCTGTGCCGCATCTGCTTCCGCGAGCA
>DASUVG010000182.1:0-9078 GCA_036379135.1 Longimicrobium sp. | reverse complement strand
CGCCGGTGTTGGGCCCCGTCTCTCCCTCGCCGACGCGCTTGTGGTCCTGCGCGGGGAGCATGGCCACGACGTTTTCGCCGTCGGTGAGGGCGAAGACGGAGAGCTCCTCGCCCGTCATCCGCTCCTCGATCACCACCTGCGCCCCCGCGTCGCCGAACGCGGCGTGCTCCATCATCTCCGCGACGGCGGCCAGGGCCTGCGCGGTGTCGTCGCACATGATCACGCCCTTGCCGGCGGCCAGGCCGGACGCCTTGACCACCAGGGGCCCGCCCATCTCGCGGACGTATGCCTCGGCGGCGGCGCGGTCGTCGAAGGTCTGGAAGGCGGCGGTGGGGATGCCGTGCCGCTGCATCAGCGCCTTGGCGAACGCTTTGGACGCCTCGATCTGCGCGGCGGCCCGGGTGGGTCCGAAGGCGCAGAGGCCGTGGCTGGCGAAGTGGTCCACGATCCCCTCCGCCAGCGGCGCCTCGGGGCCCACCACGGTGAGGTCGACTGCGTTCTGCTCCGCCCACCCCGCGATCGCCTGGATCTCGCCCGGGCCCAGCGGGACGGAGGTGGCCAGCCCCTGCATCCCCCCGTTGGCGCTGGTGACGAACAGCTCCGCCTCCGGCGCGTCGCGCCGCAGCTTCCACAGCAGCGCGTGCTCGCGCCCCCCGTTGCCCACCACCAGGATCTTCAAAGATCGCCCCGTCTCCACTGGTACACACGTTCGCACGCGGGATGATACGCGCCGAGGCATCCCGGATCAACCGGAGGGCACCAGGCACGTCGGGAGCGGTTCCCGGGCGCGAGGCGCTGGAAAAGAGCGGCCCGCACCGAGCCCACGAGGTTGGTGGAGTACAGGATCGCCATGCGGGACATGGATTTCCGAGGATGTGGATCGGGCGCCGACGGTGTCGGAACGCAGGTCCGCGTGTTGGCGGGTCGCGGTTTGGAAGGTGGAATGGTGCGTTCGTATACTGCGTCTACTTGCATCCGGGCCGCACACGCACGAATCCGGTGGACGCTTTGATGAAGGAACCTCTGGTACTTTACTCGACGAATACGTGGCTCGCCTGTGCGATCGCGGAAAGGTACTACCACGGTGTTCACTTCGCCTGGTGCAGTCCCGTCTGCGATGGGACCAAGGCAGACGCACACGTGAACATCCCACCCATTTCAAGTCCGGCGGACCTGTACCGCCTGCTCCGGGACGAAGTGGAGCGTGGTGAACTCCACGGCGCGGTGCTCGAGGAGAAGCGGAAAGGATTGCTCCGTGGTGCTGACGCGCGTCTCGCTCAGGGAATGATCGGTGACGCGGAACGGAACGCGATCGAGCAGACGGTCGATACCTCGCCACTCCAGGCGTTCAGACCCGTGCTCTATGTGATTCCGTACGATCGCGTTAAAGGCACGGTTGTTGAGGCTTCGGTCGAGGAGCGCGCGCACCCCCTGTCGATCGAGTACAAGGTGAACCCGCGGCCGCGAGAATGTTTCGACATCCTCGAACTGAAGGTGTGACGATGTTCGAGTTGCTGAACGAGGTGCCCCGTGGGGTCGCGACGGAGGCGATCTACTTCGCCGGACTGCGCATCAGCGAGCGTTTCCGGTATCCGGACTGGCGGCACTGGCTCCCGCTGCGCCCCGGAGATCCAACGTTCCCCGAATCCGTGGACGCGGCCGGGCAGTTGATCGAGGAACTCGAAGCGCGGGCGGGCAAACCGCTCGCGCAATTGACGGACGCGGAAGTACGGCCGCTCTGGGACGAGGCGCACAGGGTAATGGACGCGCGCCGCCATAGGGAGATTCCCCCTGATCCGGCGCTCGGGGCGCGCGTGCTCGCAGACCTCGAGCGCAGGTATGGGGAGGGATACATCCACGCGTTCGCTTGACGGCGGGCTGTCGTATCGAACGAGAAGCCGCTCCGGAGCACGGGCTCCGGAGCGGCTTCTCCATCTACATCCCTGATGACGATCAGACGTGGGCGAGGGCCTGGTCCAGGTCGGCGATCAGGTCTTCGACGTCTTCGACGCCACAGGAAAGGCGGACCAGGCCGTCGGTGAGGCCCATGGCGTAGCGGCGCTCGCGCGGAATGCTGGCGTGCGTCATCATCGCCGGGTGGCCGATCAGGCTCTCCACGCCGCCCAGCGACTCGGCCAGCGCGAAGATGCGCACCTGGTTCACGAAGGCGGCGGCCTTCTCCAGCGAGCCCATCTCGATGCTGATCATCCCCGTAAAGCCGCGCATCTGCTTCTTCGCCAACTCGTGCTGCGGGTGCGCGGGAAGGCCGGGGTAGTAGGTGTTCTGCACCTTGGCGTGCGCGTTCAGCCACTCGGCGATCTGCTGGCCGTTGGCGTTGTGCGCCTTCATGCGCAGGTGCAGCGTCTTGGTGCTGCGCATGGCCAGCCAGCAGTCCCACGGGCCGGGAACGCCGCCGGCCGCGTTCTGCAGAAAGCGCAGCCGCTCGTGCAGCTCGTCGTCGGCGACGACGATGATGCCGCCCACCATGTCGCTGTGGCCGTTGATGTACTTGGTGGCCGAGTGCAGCACGATGTCGGCGCCCAGCTCCAGCGGCCGCTGGTTGTACGGCGACGAGAAGGTGTTGTCGACGCTGAGCCACGCCCCCGCCGCGTGCGCGATCTCGGCGGCGGCGGGGATGTCGGTCAGCTGCATCATCGGGTTCGTGGGCGTCTCCACGTGGATCAGCTTGGTGTTCGGCTTCAGCGCGGCGTGGATGTCCTCCAGGCTGCTGCTGTCGACGAAGCTGAACTCGATGCCCATCCGCTCGATCACCTGCTTGAACAGGCGATAGGTGCCGCCGTACACGCCCTCGCCGCAGATCACGTGGTCGCCCGCGCTCAGCAGCTTGACCATCGTGTCCGTGGCCGCCAGCCCCGAGGCGAAGGCGATGCCGTGGGTGCCGCTCTCCAGCGCGGCCACGTTGCGCTCGTACGCCTCGCGGGTGGGGTTGTGGGTGCGGGCGTACTCGTATCCCAGGTGCCGCCCCAGCTCCGGCTGCACGTAGGTGGACGTCTGGTACACCGGCGTCATGATGGCGCCGGTGGTGGGGTCCGGGTGCTGGCCGGCGTGGATGGCGATGGTCCCGATCCCCAGCCCGGCCGTGTTGTTTCCGTCTTTCATCAGTCGTAACGCGTGTGATGGGTGGCGCTTTCCGGCCCGGCCGCGGCTGACCCATGCGGCAAAGGGGCGGCAAGATACTTCCCCGTCCGACGGCGGAGCAACGGCGGGGGAACTTCGATCCCCGCCTACGATCGGCATCGGACTGCGCCCGCGCGGGGCCTCTCCCCCGGCCCCTCCCCGCTCGTTCCTCGCGGAGAGGGGAGAATTCGATCCCGCTTCGGCCGATCGGGTCGCTTTGGCGGCGCTGCTTCTGCGCAGTGTTGCAGCTTGCGACGGATGTTCAGCGCATCCAGCGATCCGCCGAACGAAGGGCGTTGACATCATCCCTGTGGCGAATTATCGTCGGTGCGGGAGGAGAGCGCAAGAATGATCGACGAAATGGATGTGAGGATCGTGGAGATCCTTCAGCAGAACGCCCGCACGCCCAACGCGGAGATCGCGCGGCAGGTGGGGATGGCGCCGTCGGCGATCCTGGAGCGCATCCGCAAGCTGGAGGAGCGGGGGGTGATCCAGGGGTACTCGGCCCGCATCAACCCCGAGGCGTACGGCGTGGGGCTTACGGCCTATGTCTTCGTGCGCGCGGACGAGCGCGCGGGGGCGCCCACGACGGCGGACCGCATGGCCGAGATCCCCGAAGTGCAGGAGGTGCACCACGTCGCGGGCGAGGACTGCTTTCTGGCCAAGGTGCGCGTGAAGAGCCCCCGCGCCCTGGGCGACCTGCTGCAGAAGAAGTTCGGCGCGATCGAGACCATCCGCTCCACCCGCTCCACCATCGTGCTGCACACGGTAAAGGAGAGCGCCGTGCTGCCGCCGCCGGCCCGAGGAGACGAGGATGACTGAGACGAGGACCGCGCGCCCCTCCGGCGCGCTGCTGCTTGCCGCGTTCGCGGCGGTGTACCTGGCGTGGGGAAGCACGTACGCGGCCATCCGCATCGCCATCGACACCATGCCCCCGCTCCTGATGGCGGGGGCGCGATTCCTGCTTGCCGGCACGCTGCTGTACGCAATCATGCGTTTGCGCGGCGAGCCCGCGCCCGAGCGCCGGCACTGGGGGACCACGGCGCTCATCGGCCTGCTGCTGCCGACGCTGGGCAACGGGGCGGTGACGCTGGCGGAGCGCACGGTGCCCAGCGCGATCGTGGCGCTGCTGGTGGCGATGGTTCCCATGTGGATGGTGCTGCTGGAGTGGCTGCGCCCCGGCGGCACCCGGCCCGCGGGGCGCACTGTCGTCGGCCTGGTGATCGGGTTCGCGGGGATCGTGCTGCTGGTGGGGCCGGGAAGCCTGGCGGGCGGGGAGCGGGTGGACCCCGTGGGCGCGGGGATCGTGACGTTCGGCGCCCTGGCGTGGGCCTTTGGCTCCATCTGGTCGCGGAGCGCGGCGCTGCCCCGGAACGCGCTGGTGGCCACCGGGATGGAGATGGCGTGGGGCGGTCTCTGGCTGCTGCTGGCGGGAACGCTGCGCGGCGAGCTGGGGGTGCTGGACCCGTCGGCCTTCACCACCCGCTCGGTGCTGGCTTTCGCCTACCTGGTGGTCGTGGGCTCGCTCATCGGCTTCAGCGCGTACGTATGGCTGCTGGGGGTGAGCACGCCGGCGCGGGTGAGCACCTACGCCTACGTGAACCCCGTGGTGGCGGTGCTGCTGGGGTGGGCGCTGCTGGACGAGCCGCTGAGCGGCCGCGTGCTGGCCGCCGCGGCGGTGATCGTGGCGGCGGTGGCGGTGATCACGCTGGGCAACCGCCCGCAGCCAGCGATCGCGGCCGCGCCGGAGCCCGGGACGCCGCCGGAGGAACGGGCGGGGGAGCGGCGAAGCGCGGCTTGACGCGCTCCCGCACGGGAGAGACATTGCCGCCCCGGCCGGAACCGCCGGTGTGACGAAGCGTTTTCCAAGCAGCGGGTTGCCGTGATCGATACGTCCAGGTTGATGGTGAGCGTCTCCGGGGTGCGGGGACGGGTGGGGGACGGACTTACGCCGGAGGTGATCGCCACCTACGCGGCGGCGTTCGGCGCCTACGCGCGCAGTCGCGGGCCGGGCAACACGGTTGTCCTGGGCCGCGACTCGCGCGTGTCCGGGGCCATGTTCGCCCGTGCGGCGACGGCGGCGCTGCAGTCCGTGGGTTGCAGCGTGGTCGACGTGGGCATCGTCCCCACACCGACGGTGCAGCTGGCGGTGGAGGACCTGCACGCGGCTGGCGGGCTGGCGGTTACGGCCAGCCACAACCCCATCGAGTGGAACGCGCTCAAGTTCATCGGCCCCAGCGGGATGTTCCTGGACGGGGCCGAAGGCGCGGAGATGCGCGCGTTCGTCGACGCCCCCCGGCACGTCACCTGGGACCAGCTGGGCGGGTGGAGCGAGGACGCGGAGGCGGTGGAGCGCCACCTGAAGCGCATCCTGGCCATCCCCTTTCTGGACGTGGAGGCGATCCGGGCGAAGCGCTTTCACGTGGCGCTGGACTGCGTGCGCGGCGCGGGCGGGACCATCTTTCCGGCGCTGCTGCAGGCGCTGGGGTGCACGGTGGACGCCATCAACATGGAGACGGACGGCCGCTTTCCCCGCGAGCCGGAGCCGGTGGCGGAGAACCTGAAGGAGCTGGAGGCGCTCGTCCGTCGCACGGGCGCGGCCGTCGGCCTGGCGACGGACCCGGACGTGGACCGGCTGTCGCTGGTGAGCGGGGAGGGGCGGGCGATCGGCGAGGACTACACGCTGGCGCTGGCGTCCACGCTGGTGCTGCGGCACCGGCCGGGGGCGGTGGTGACCAACCTGTCCACCAGCCGCCTGCTGGACGACGTGGCGGAGCGCGCGGGCGTCCCGCTGATCCGCGCGGCGGTGGGCGAGATCAACGTGGCGCGGCGGATGCAAGCGGAGAACGCCACCATCGGCGGCGAGGGGAACGGCGGGGTGATCCTGCCGGACGTGCACCTGACCCGCGACGCGCCGGTGGCGGCGGCCCTGGTGCTGCAGCTTCTGGCGGAGACGGGCGAGTCGCTGCAGTCGCTGGCGGACGGGATCGGGCGCTACGAGATCGTGAAGGAGAAGGTGGCGCGGCCGTCGCAGCCGCTGGACGCGGTCTACGACGCGCTGGCGGCGCGCTTTCCCGAGGCGGACGCCGACCGGCAGGACGGGCTGCGGCTGGACTGGCGCGCGGAGAAGAAGTGGGCGCACCTGCGGCCGTCCGGGACGGAGCCGATCGTCCGCGTGATCTGCGAGGCGCAGACGCGGGAAGAGGCGTCGGCGCTGGTGGAGACGCTGCGGGCGGCGCTGCCCAGGTAGGGAACGGCAGGGAATCCAGGTAGGGAACGGCAGGGAATAGGGAACAGGGAATAGGGAATAGCGGGCAACGGCAGGAGCCCTCACCCGGCTCGGACCCTCACCCGGCTCGTTCCTCGCCTGCCCTCATCCCACAAACAGCGTGGGGAGGGAGGTGCGACGCACCTTCCGGAGCGCGATCGAATTCTCCCCTCTCCGCGAGGAACGAGCGGGGAGGGGCCGGGGGAGGGGCCCCCGCGGGCGCAGTTCGGGGCCGATCGAGGCGCTTCGATCCCGCGCCGCAGGGACACGCCCAGATCTTGCTGTTTCAATCAGTTGCATCACGAACGTCACACACTTCCACGCAGGACCGAGAGCCATGTGCGGAATCGTTGGATACATCGGTGATCAGCAGGTCACTCCGCTGCTCATCCAGGGGCTGAAGCGGCTGGAGTACCGCGGCTACGACTCGGCGGGGATCGTCGTCTCCAAGAACGGGCACCTGGAGGTGCGCAAGGAGGCGGGAAAGATCGCCGAGCTGGAGAAGCTGCTCCTGGCCGAGCCGCTGGAGGGGTGGTACGGCATCGGGCACACGCGCTGGGCCACGCACGGACCGCCCAACACGCGCAACGCCCACCCGCACCTGTCGGAGAACGGCGACTTCGCCGTGGTCCACAACGGAATCATCGAGAACGCCGGCACCCTGCGCAAGCTGCTGCAGAGCCGCGGTCACGTCTTTACCAGCGACACCGACACCGAGGTGCTGGTGCACCTGATCGAGGAGGTGTACACCACCGGTGACGGGCGTAGCGGCGAGAGCCTGGAGCGCGCGGTGGAGACGGCGCTCACGCAGATCGAGGGGACGTACGGCATCGCGGTGGTCAGCACGCGCGACCCGGGCAAGATCGTGGTGGCGCGCCTGGGCAGCCCGCTGCTGATCGGCGTGGGGGAGAACGGCGAGACCTTCGTGGCCAGCGACGCGGCGGCGGTGATCGCCCACACCCGCGACGTGATCTACCTGAACGACGGCGACATGGCCACCATCACCAAGGGTGGCTACACGGTGCACCGGCCCAAGCACGGGCCCGTGGACCGGCCCATCAACCGGGTGGACTGGGACCTGAGCGAGGTGGAGCGCGGCGGCTACGACCACTTCATGCTCAAGGAGATCATGGAGCAGCCGGAGACGTTGCGCGAGACCATGCGCGGCCGTCTGCTGGAGGAAGAGGGCGGGGTAAAGCTGGGCGGGCTGACGGGGATGGACGAGGAGCTGGCCGCCGCCAAGCGCGTCGTCATTCTGGGGTGCGGCACCAGCTGGCACAGCGGGCTGATCGGCGAGTACCTGCTGGAGGACATCGCCCGCATCCCCACCGAGGTGGAGTACGCGTCGGAGTTCCGCTACCGGCGCCCGGTGGTGGAGCCCGGCACCATCGCCATCCCCATCTCGCAGTCCGGCGAGACGGCCGACACGCTGTGGGCCATGCGCGAGGCCAAGCAGCAGGGCGCCACCACGCTGGGCATCGTGAACGCGGTGGGATCCACCATTCCGCGCGAGACGGACGCGGGCGTGTACCTGCACGCGGGGCCGGAGATCGGCGTGGCGAGCACCAAGGCGTTCACCAGCCAGGTGGTGGTGCTGGCGATGATCACCATTCACCTGGGCCGGCTGCGGGGCACGCTCACGCAGTCGCGCGGGCGCGAGATCGTGCGCGCGCTGCGGCAGCTGCCGGAGCAGGTGGCCGAGATCCTGAAGATGGACGGCGACATCAAGAAGCTGGCGGAGCAGTACAAGGACCGGACGAACTTCCTGTACCTGGGCCGCGGCTACAACTTTCCGGCGGCGCTGGAGGGGGCGCTCAAGCTCAAGGAGATCAGCTACATCCACGCCGAGGGGTACCCCGCGGCCGAGATGAAGCACGGCCCCATCGCGCTGATCGACGAGAACATGCCGGTGGTGGTGATCGCCCCGCGCGACGCCGTGTACGACAAGGTGCGCAGCAACATCGACGAGGTGAAGGCGCGCGGCGGCTGCATCATCGGCGTCATCAGCCAGGACGACGAGGAGCTGGAGGGGGTGGTGGAGCACGTGATCCGCATCCCGCGCACGCACGACGCGCTGACGCCGATCCTGGCGAGCATCCCGCTGCAGCTGCTGGCCTACCACATCGCGGTGCTCCGCGGCGCCAACGTGGACCAGCCGCGCAACCTGGCGAAGTCGGTTACGGTGGAGTAACCGCGGAAGCCCTCGTTCGGTGGGGGGGTTAGCCGGAGGTAATAAGCCGGCTACCCGCAAATATCGTGGGCTACCCGCGAAGACGCCGCCGCTCGGAAGAGTGGCGGCGTCTCGCATTGGTTTGTCCGTCTAGCTCCAAAGCGAGCCCGCCGCCAGCGCTCGTGAAGCGTTGGCGGCGGGTGGTTTTGCGGGGTGCGCTCCCGGGGACGCGGACGCCCGCCGGGAGCGCTTCGGGAAGAGGCTACAGGTGGTCGGCGCCCTCGTGGCCGTGCGCCGCCTGGCCGTGCGCCGCCGGCAGCCCGGGCGGCACGGCGTGGTGATGGCGCGCGGCGTGGGCGTAGCCGAACTCGCGCATGTATCGCAAAAAGACCTGCGTGCCGTGCTCGATCGCCGCGTCGTCGCCCGGGAGCGGGCGGGGGTCGTCGAGCATGTTGATGGTGTACGCATCGGCGAGCCGGATCAGCTCGGCATCGCTCAAGCG
>DASUVG010000181.1:0-5944 GCA_036379135.1 Longimicrobium sp. | reverse complement strand
CCGCAGGGGGCGCTCCATGGGCACGGTCGAGGTGGGCTCCGGCGCGTCCTCCAGGATGTCCACCACCCCCGTGGAGGCCAGGCCGTAGACGATCTTCGCCACCTCGAAGTCGCTGCGCCCCAGCGTGGAGGCGATGAGCTTGAGCGGCCGCGTGCCGTCGATCTCCGCCAGCACCTCCCACTCGGTGGGGTGCAGGTCCAGCGTGGGCCCGTCCGGCGAGTCCGCCACCAGGACCGGGATCTCGCCCATGTGGGGGACCTTGGTCTCCAGCGTGGACCACTCGTCCACCCGCCGCGCGGCCTCCATCAGCAGCGACTCGGTGCTCACCCGCACGGCCACGTTGCCGTTGGCGCTTACCGCGCCTTCCTCGAAGCGGAAGTAGCCGTCCTTCCACTGGATGAGCTCGAAGACGATCTCCTGGATCTGAAAGCGCAGCTGCCGGCGGATGTCGTCCTCCGAGACGATCCCCTGCTCCACCAGCACCGTGCCCAGCGCGCGCCCGGGGGCGATCTGCTGCGCGCGGCGCGCCGTCTGGATCTGCGCTTCCGTCACCTTGCCGGCGCGCAGCAGCAGGTGACCCAGCCGGTCGTGCACGGAGCCGAGCTCGGCGCCCGTCACCGCGCCGCGGTCGAAGCGCACCAGCGCCGGACGGTGCCGCCCGCCCTCGGGGGCGATGCTGAGCGTCCCCGTCTTGCGGCTCAGGTCCAGCAGCTGGAACACGTCCGTGAGCGCCAGCTCGCGCAGCGGGCCTTCGATCGCCATCCGCTACACCCCCACGCCGGCCCCGGTGTGGAACACGCGCGCCATGTCCAGCGCCATCGACAGGTTCTGCCGCGCCGGCTCAGCGTACGGCCCCTGCGGGTCCGCGTCCACCGCCGAGCGCCAGTGCTCGATCGCCTGCCGGAAGCGCCGCTCGGACGACGCCAGCACGCCCAGGTGAAAGTGCGCGTCCGCCCGGTCCGGGTCGAAGCGCAGCACCCGCGTGAACGCCCGCTGCGCGTCGTCCCGCCGCCCGTCGTCGTTCAGCGCCTGGCCCAGCAGGACCAGCGCCTCGAAGTGATACGGATCGCCCCCCAGCAGGTCGACGAGGGCATCCACCGCCTCGCCGGGCCTGCCCGAGCGGCGCAGCGCCGTCGCCAGCAGGTAGGCGGCCTCGGAGTAGGTGGGGAGCACGTCCAGGGCCGCGCGGCACTCCGCGACCGCCTCGTCCACGCGGCCGGCGGCCAGCAGCAGCCGCCCCAGCTCCACCCGCGCCGCGACGAAGTCCGGGTCCAGCTGCACGGCGCGCCGCAGCGCCTTCTCCGCGTCCTCCTGCCGGCCGGCGGCCAGCGCGGCGCGGCCCAGGTGGCGCAGCAGGCCGGGATCGCGCGGCGAAAGCTCGCAGGCGCGGGAGAGGACGCGCACGGCACCCTCGGCGTCGCCCTGCAGCAGCAGCACCTCGCCCAGCACCTGCAGGTTCTCCAGGTGATCCGGCTCGTGCGCCGCCACCTCGTCCGCCGCCTCGCGGGCGTCCTGCAGCCGGTGCAGGCGCAGCAGGGCGCGGGCGCGGCCGGCCAGGGCGCGCGCGTGGTCCGGCGTCCACGCCTGCCCCTCCAGCCGCGCGTACGCGGCGTCGAAGCGCTCCAGCGCCTCGCCCTCCAGCCCCTGGCGGAGGAAGATCTGCGCGGTGAGGAGCGCGGCCTCCACCGGATTCGCCCCGGCGACGGCGACGCGGCGGATCTCCGCCAGCGCGCGGTCCAGCAGCCCCTTGCTGAGGTAGTCCTCCGCCAGGGCGAACGCGTCCGCCGCCGGCTCCGGCGCTTCCGCCGCCTTCGGCTGCAGCTCGGCGAAGATGGAGTCGAGCGCCCCCTCTTCGAAGCTGAAGCTCTCCACCCCGCGGTCCTCGCCGCTGATGCGCTCCGCCGCGTCCAGCTCCGGCGCCAGCACCTCCGCGTACTCGAACTGCAGGTCGATGGCCAGCTTGTAGCGCGGCGTCGTGTAATACGGGTTCAGCTCCAGCGCCCGCTTGGTCTCCCGCAGCGCGCCCTCGAAGTCGCCCAGGTTGGAGAGGACGAAGGAGAGGTTGTAGCGCGCCTCCGCGTGGTCCGGATCGCTTTCCACCGCACGGACGAAGGCGTTGCGCGCCTCTTCGTAGCGCCGCGTCTCCATCAGCACCGCGCCGATGCCGTTCCACGCGGCCGCGGCCTGCGGGTTGGCGCGCAGGGCGGCGCGGTAGGCGTCCAGCGCGGCGCCGTGGCGGCCGCGGCGCAGGTACATCAGCCCGCGGTTGCACCAGGCGTCGGTGAACCCCGCGCGCAGCGTCACCGCCTCGCGGAACGAGGCCTCGGCGCCGTCGGGGTCGCCGCGGTGCAGGCGGACCACGCCCACGTTGTTCCACGCCAGCGAGTACGCCGGGTCCATCTCCAGCGCGCGGCGGTAGCTGGTCTCGGCGTCGTTGATGGACCCGGACTGATGGAGGCAGACGCCGCGCTCGTTCCACAGCTTGGGGCTGCGCTCGTCCTCGGCCAGGAGCCGGTCGTACAGGTCCAGCGCCTGCCCCGCCTTTCCCTGGAGAAGGTAGACCTCCGCCATGGCCTGGCGGGTGAGCGCCGGCTCCTCGCCCTGGTCCAGCGCGCGGGTGAACTCGCGCAGCGCCTCTTCGTACAGCCCCTTCTGGCGGAACGCGATCCCCAGGTTGTAGTGCGCCAGCACCTCGCCGGCGGCGACCTCGGGACGGCGCACGCGGCCGCCGACCAGCTCCTGGTAGCGGGCGGACGAGTAGCGGTCCAGCGACAGGTTGGTCTGCGCCTTGGCGTAGTTGGGATTGAGCACGGTGGCGCGGCGGCTGCTGGCGCCGGCGCGCTCCATGTCGCCCATGTCGCCGTAGACGAAGGCGAGCACGTAGTGGGCGTCGGCCAGCTCGGGGTTCAGCTCGATGGCGCGCGTAAGCTCCCGCAGCGCCTCCTCGTTCAGGCCGCGGTTGTAGTACAGCTCGCCCAGCGAAAAGTGGAGCACGGCGCTGTCGGGGTCCATCTTGAGCGCCTGGCCGAACCACTCCATGGCGGCCTCGAAGTGGCCACCCGCCTTTTCGGCCTGCCCCAGGTGGATGAGGGTGGTGAGGTCGTCCTGGTCGGTGGCCAGCACGCGGCGAAGCTCGGCGACGGCGCCCGCGCTGTCGCCGGTGTTCAGGTACGCCTGGGCCAGCCGCCGGCGCGCGTCGGAATCGGTGGGATCCTCGCGCAGCCGCTCGCGCAGCTCGCTGATGAGCCGGTCGTAGAAGCCGGTGTTGAAGTAGGCGATCTCCAGGTTGCGCTGGGCAACCTGCATCTTGGGGTCGATGGCCAGCGCCCTCTGGAACTGGGCGATGGCCTCCTCGTACATCCCCTTGTTGAAGTAGAGGACGCCAAGGTTGTTGTGCGCGCCCGCGTCGGCCGCGTCGATGCGCTGGGCGAAGCCGCGGAGGATGCGGAGGTCCCGCTCCGAGTGGGGCGGCCGGGCGGCCGCTTCGGGGGCGGCGGGTTCCGTCACGTCAAGCCAGACGGATGGATTGCAGGATGATCTGCAGCGACTCCACGTCCGGGAGGAGGAGGAACTGCCCCATCACCTTGTCCTCGGCGTCCATCTGGAACTCGGTCTGGATGCAGAACACCACGTCCCGCTCGTGCCCGAAGTTGGTGTACGCCGTGGTCATCACCGCCCCGCACAGGTCGATCACCAGCGAGGGGACGGAGGGAAGGAGCATGAGCCCCATGAAGTCGCTGATGGCGTTCATGTAGGCGGCGCTCAGGATGTTGCCGGCCTCCTTGATGGCGCTCTGCTCCAGCTCGCCGAAGACGTGCGCGCTGCCCTTGGGCCGGTGCAGCAGCATCTCCGCCAGGCGCATGGCGGCGGGACGGGGAAAGATGAGGAGCGTGCGCCCCGTCAGGTCGCCCAGCATGTGCATCAGCACGGCCGCGACCACCTCGTCGGCGTTGCCGATGACCTCGGGGACGTCCTCCAGCGGCACCACCTGCAGCCGGGGGACGTTGATCATGATGCGGGTGTTGGTCATCTGCGACAGCGCCGTGGCGGCGTGCCCCGCGCCCATGTTGGACACTTCGCGCAAGCCGTCCAGCTGCACCGCCTGCAGGTCCCGCAAGTCGATCGTCATCTGACGCTGATTCCGTGGATCAAGTTCGAGTGCCGCCATCGCTTACAACCATCGTCCCGCCGCGCGGGGCCCCTCCCCCAGCCCCTCCGCGCTCGTTCCTCGCGGAGAGGGGAGAATTCGATCGCGCTCCGGCTCCGCCGCGCGAGGGCCGCGCCCCCTCCGGGCTCGCACCACTCGCCCACCTCCCCCAAAAACCCCTGGGGGAGGTTGAATGATGCCGCCGATCCCGGCTCGGCGACATCCATCCCACCGGCGCCCGAGGCGCCCCCTCTGCCCCAGCCCCTCTCCCCCACTGCGCGGGAGAAAGGGGAGAATTCGATCCCGTTCCGGAGCCGTCGGGCGCGGCACGAGAAAACTCTGCTAACTCTGCTGACTCTGCGTGAGGCCCATCTTTTCGTGCCCCGCACGGAATCCCTCAGACCACCGTAGCGGCCGCGCCGAGCAGGCTGCCGGCGTCGAGGATGAGCGCGGGGCGGCCGTCGGAGAGGATGGTGGCGCCGCTGAACAGGCGCAGCGTGTCCGCCGTGGCGTCGAACGCCTTGACCACGATCTCCTGCTGCCCCAGCAGCTGGTCCACCTCCAGCCCCACGCGCTGCTCCCCCACCTCCAGGATCACCGCGGCGCGCTTTCCCTCCGGACGCACCCCGTTGCTGCTCAGCAGCGCGCGCAGCGAGTGCAGCGGGATCACCTCGTCGCGCAGGTAGGCGACCGGACGGCCCTTCACCGCGCCGATCTCCTCCGGCAGCAGGTGCACCGTCTCGCCCACGTGCGTCAGCGGCAGGGCGTAGGTCTCGCCGCCCTGGCGCACCAGGAGCGCGCGGACGATGGCCAGCGTCTGCGGCAGCTGCAGCGTCATCGACGTGCCCTGCCCCGGCTGGCTGGCGATCTCCAGCATCCCCCCCAGCGCCCGCACCCGCGTCGCGACCACGTCCAACCCCACGCCGCGCCCGGACACGTCCGTCACCGTCTCCGCCGTGGAGAAGCCGGGGCGGGTGATGAGGCGCGCCACGTCGTCGTCGCTCATCCCCCGCGCCTCTTCGGGCGTGACCAGGCCGTTGGCCAGCGCCTTGGCCAGCACCTTCTCGCGCTGGATGCCGCGGCCGTCGTCTTCCACGCGGATGACGATGCGGCTGCGCTCGCGGGCGGCGGAAAGGCGCAACGTCCCCGTCTCGGGCTTGCCGGCGGCCCGGCGCTCCGCGGGCGACTCGATGCCGTGGTCCAGCGAGTTGCGCAGCAGGTGGACGAGCGGGTCGCCGATCTCGTCGAGCATGGAGCGGTCGAGCTCGATCTCCTTGCCCTCGATGACGAAGTCCACCTTCTTGCCCAGCGCCCGCGCGGCGTCGCGCACCAGGCGGGGAAAGCGGTCGAACACCTGCCACACGGGCGCCATGCGCGCCCGCATGATCTCGTCCTGCAGCTCGCCGATGAGGCGCGCGGCCTGGTCGATGGTCTCGGCCAGCTCCGGCTGCGCGCCCCCCGCCAGCCGCCGCATGCGGTCGCGGACGATGACCAGCTCGCCCACGCCGTTCACCAGCGCGTCCAGGCGGCGCAGGTCCACGCGGATGTTGCGCGCCCGCCCCGCCGCCCCGGCCTGCGCGGCGGCCCCCGGGCCGGCGGACGCCGCGTCGCCGGCCTCTGCCGGGGCGTCCATCAGCCCGCGGGCGATCTCCACCTCGCGGATCTCGCCGGCCGCGCGCAGCGCCGCGTCCACCTCCGCGACCGGCGCAGTGGTGCGCAGGACGAGACGGACGGTGCCGCCGAAGCCGTCTTCCTGCATGGCGGCCTCGCTGGGCTCCAGCCCGGTCACCTCGCCGA
>DASUVG010000180.1:0-4577 GCA_036379135.1 Longimicrobium sp. | reverse complement strand
GCCGCCGCGCCCGCGCGCCGGGAGACCACGCGGACCAGGTTGATCGGCTGCGCCGCCAGGCGCTCCGCCAGCTCCTCGGTAATGCGCTCGCCGCGGCGGGCCAGCACCGGCAGCGAGGCCAGCGTGTCCTCCCACTCCGTCTGGCCGATCTCGCCGGCCAGCATGCGCGGGAAGAGCGCGCTCCAGTCCGCCACGTCCTCCGCCAGCTCCGCGCCCACGATCATGGCGCGGAACACCTCGCGGCCGCGGGCCTCGTCGACCTCCTCGCCCTTCTTGGCGAACACCTTGCCGCGCTCGCCCAGCACCAGCCGCACCGCGTCGTCGAGCTTCACCGTGGCCGGGTACTTCACCACCGCGCGCACCACCTTGCGGTAGGGCGTCTCGATGAAGCCCAGGTCGTTGATCCGCGAGTAGGTGGTCAGCGAGTTGATCAGCCCGATGTTGGGCCCTTCCGGCGTCTCGATCGGGCACATGCGCCCGTAGTGCGAGTAGTGCACGTCGCGCACTTCGAAGCCGGCGCGCTCGCGGGTCAGGCCGCCCGGCCCCAGCGCGGAGAGACGCCGCTTGTGCGTCATCTCGGCCAGGGGGTTGGTCTGGTCCATGAACTGGCTCAGCTGCGACGATCCGAAGAACTGCTGGATCACCGCGCTCACCGTCCGCGCGTTCACCAGGTCGTCGATGTTGATCTTGTCGGGGTCCGACACGATCGACATGCGCTCGCGCACCAGCCGCGCCATGCGCGACAGGCCCACGGAGAACTGGTTGGCGATCAGCTCGCCCACGCTGCGCACCCGGCGGTTGCCCAGGTGGTCGATGTCGTCGGTGTCGCCGCGGCCCTCGTGCAGCTCCACCAGCTGCCACAGGATGGCCAGGACGTCCTGCGCCGTGAGCGCCGTCATCCCCGCCGGCGGCACCGTGTAGCCCAGCGCCTCGAAGGCCGGGGCCAGCCGCTGGTTGATCTTGTAGCGGCCCACGCGCCCCAGGTCGTAGCGCTTGTTCAGCGACTCCTCGGTGTACTCCGAGTAGTCGTTGCTCGCCACCGTGCCGATGCCGTTGGCATTCGTCTCACCCGCCACGAACAGCGAGGTGCGCGGCTGAAAGAGCAGGCGCCAGACGGCGATATACACCTGCACCACGCGGTTGAGCTCGTAGACGAGCACGCGGCTGGGCTTGCCGCCCTTTTCCGCCCGGTCGTCGCGAAAGCTCTCCCACACGTACTTGATGCCGCGCTCCTGCGCAAAGCGCAGCATGCGCTCCTCGGCCGAGCGCTGCGCCTCGCGGCTCATGGGGTCCACGGGCTGCGCGCCGCGCTCCATCCACGCGTTCAGGAAGTCGGCGACGTGCATGATGGCGTCGCCCTCCGCCAGGAACTCCTCCTCGGTCCACACGTCGGGCGCGGGGGCCGTCCCCGGGCGCACCAGGTTGTGGATGGCGAACAGCGAGTCCAGCGTGCCGCGCGTGGGGTCCTTGCCCAGCGTGGCCCGCAGCGCCGTGCCGCTCTGGCCGCGGGCGCGGAACACCTGCACCGACTCGATGCCGCCGCGCAGCAGCCGGCCCAGCACGTCGCCGTTGATCTCGTCGCCGGCGCGCGCGATGAGCGCGGTGCCCACCACGGGAAGGTGAACGATCCCCGCCTCGCGGAACGCGTTGTACAGCTCGCGCGTAAGCCGCCGCCCGCGCTCGAACACCTCGCCCGTGGAGGGGAGCACGATGTCGCGGTACAGCACCGGGCCCTCGGGGCCCAGCACGGTGGGGTCGGGAACGTCCTCGGCCAGAAAGCCGTGGAACACCTCGCCGCGGCGCCCCTCGCGGGTGCCCGCCGTCTCCAGCGCGCCCAGGGCCACGCTCTCGCGGTCCAGGAACACGCCCAGCACGTCGGCGTCGCGGCTGAAGCCCACCGCGCGCAGCAGCGCCGTGGCGGGGAACTTCTTCTTCTTGTCGATGTGCACCGCCACCACGTCGTGAATGTCGAGGGTGAACTCGACCCACGAGCCGCGGAAGGGGATGATGCGCGCGCTGTACAGCTTGCTGCCGTTGGGGTGGATGTTCTCCTCGAACACCACGCCCGGGCTGCGGTGCAGCTGGCTGACGATCACCCGCTCGGCGCCGTTGATGATGAACGTGCCCAGCGGGGTGAGCACGGGAAGGTCACCGAGGTAGACCTCCTTTTCGATGATGTCCTTGGGACGGCGCTCGTCGCCCACGTCCTCCCACACCACCAGCCGGAGCGTCGCCTTGAGCGGAGCCGCGTACGTCATGTCGCGCTCCATGCACTCCTCCATGTCGTACTTGGGCTCGCCCAGCGAGTACCGTACGAACTCCAGGGAGAAGTTCCCGTTGACGTCCGAGATGGGGAAGATCTCGTTGAAGACGCGCTCCAGCCCCACGTCCTCGCGCTCGCGCGCGGCCGCGTCGGTCTGAAGAAGCGTGTCGAACGCCCGCAGCTGCACGTCGAGGAGGTTGGGATGGTCCATCCCCGACGTCAGCTTGGCGAAAGAGACGATCGGTTTATTCAGCGTTGCCAAGTGGGTCTCCCTCTCAGCGTGCGTGGATACGGAAAAGCGCAAACGACCCCGACCGATTGCGCTCGGCGGGGTGGCGTACCGTCCGTTGGAATTTGATGATGGTCCTGCTCGTCATGGCCCGCCGGGCTGAAGTGACCGGGAAAGGGGCTCGGCGCACCGGCGCCGGCCCACGGCCGGCGCGCGGATCTCTTACGATCCGCGCGCCGGACCGCCCGGTTACTTCAGCTCGACGGCGGCGCCCTGCTCCTCGAGCTTGGCCTTCATCGCCGCGGCATCCTCCTTGGACGCACCCTCCTTGACCGCCTTGGGGGCGCTGTCCACCAGGTCCTTCGCCTCCTTGAGGCCCAGGCCGGTCAGCTCGCGCACGACCTTGATCACCTGGATCTTCTTCTCGCCGGCCGAGATCAGCATCACGTCGAACTCGGTCTGCTCCTCGACGGCCGCGGCCGCGGGGGCAGCCGGACCGGCGGCCGCAACGCCCACCGGGGCGGCCGCGGTCACGCCGAACTTCTCTTCGAACGCCTTCACGAAGTCCGAGAGCTCGAGAACGGTCATGTTGCCGATCGCGTCGAGCAGCTCGTCACGGGTCAGGGTGGTCGCCATTGGTCGGGCTCCTTGAAATCTACAGGTTCAGTACGGTTGTCCAGATCGGTTCGTTGCCGGCACCGGGGCCGGCCGGTCGTTCGCCGCGCGGTCGGGCGTCTCCTGGGAGACGCTCGTCCGGCGCAGGTCAGGCCGCCGCGCCTTCCTTCTGCTGGCGCAGCTGGTCCACGGCGCGGGCAAACCCGGCCATCAGCTGGTTCATCCCCCCGGCAAGGCGCGCCATGGGCGCCTGCAGGCCGCCGGCGATCTGCGCCAGCAGCACCTCACGGGGAGGCATGTCCGCGAGCCGCTTCACCTCTGCGGGAGCGAACGACTTGCGGTCCACCACGCCCACCTTCACGGCCGGGCGGTCGGCGTGCTCGCGCGCGAAGTCCGACAGCACCTTGGCCGCGGCCACCGCGTCGCTGCGCCCGATCACCAGCCCGGTGGGGCCGGCGAAGAACTCCGCGACGTCGCTGAGCTCCAGCGCCTCGAGCGCGCGCTTGGCCAGCGTGTTCTTCACCACCACGTACTCCACCCCCTGCTTGCGCAGGCGGCTCCGGAACTCGGTGATCTGCTTTACGCTGAGCCCGGTGAAGTCCGTAAGGTAGAACGCGCTGGCGCCGTCAAGCCGCTGCTGGAGGTCGGTTACGACGACGTCCTTCTCGTCTCTCCTCATCTCAGCTCCGCCGGTAGAGGTTGGCGTCCACCGGCACGCCCGGCCCCATGGTGCTGGAGAGCGTAACGGACCGCACGTACTGCCCCTTGGCGGCGGCAGGCTTGGCGCGGATCACGGTGTCCATGAACGCGTTCAGGTTCTCTTCGAGCTTGGTGGGCTCGAACGAGATCTTGCCGATCGGGCCGTGCACGTTCCCCGTGCGGTCCACGCGGAACTCGATCTTGCCGGCCTTGATCTCGCGCACCGCCTTGGCCACGTCCATGGTGACCGTACCGGCCTTGGGCGTGGGCATAAGGCCGCGCGGACCCAGGATGCGGCCCAGCTGGCCCACCTGGCCCATCATGTCGGGCGTGGCGACCGCCACGTCGAAATCCAGCCAGCCGTCCTTGATCTTCTGGACGAACTCCGTACCGACGAAGTCGGCCCCTGCTTCCTCCGCCTCGCGCGCCTTTTCGCCCTGGGCGATCACGAGCACGCGGGCGGTCTTCCCCGTTCCGTGGGGAAGGACGACGGCACCGCGGACGATCTGGTCCGCGTGACGCGGGTCCACGCCCAGACGGACGGCAAGCTCCACCGTCTCGTCGAACTTGGCGAAGCTCAGGTCCCTGACGAGGCTTACCGCCTCGGTCGGCCCGAACGTCTCACCCTCCGGCACGCGGGCAGCCGCATCGCGGAACTTCTTTCCGTGCTTTGGCATGTACCCCCTGCAGCGGAACTGCTTGAACGAGTCCTCCCACCGGTGCGCCGCCTGTCGCCCGCGGTGGTTCATCGGACGGGAACGATCGACTGTC